>QKFD01000110.1 GCA_003251535.1 Chromatiales bacterium
GGCGCCAGCGCAGGCAAAACCCAAACCGAAACCTAAGTCCAAGCCACAACCGAGCCCCAGAGAGAGGGCCACTCAGGTGGCTAAGGAGCCGCCGGTGGCGACCCCAGTCACCGTGGCCGCACGGCCGGCCGCGCCGCCACAACCCGCCGTAGTGACAACGCCGGCCCCGGCCCCTCCGGCGACCCCCGATCCCGCTGAGGTGGAACGCTTTCTGGCGGCCCTGCGGGGCGCGATTGAGGCCAATAAACACTACCCTCGGCCGGCTCGCCGCCTAGGGATTGAGGGGAGTTGTCGGGTGAGTTTTGTGCTGGCCTTGGATGGATCTATCACAGATGTGCAGGTCACCACCTCCTCGGGTAGTCGCTATCTCGATGGCGCGGCGCAAGAGGCGGTGGCGGAGCTGGGGCGCTATCGGCCTATTCCGCCTGCACTCCGCAGCAAGGCGTGGCCGCTCTCGGTGGAGCTGGTCTTCTCCCTGCACCGGGGTGGTGGGCACTGAGGTGCCCTGGGCCATCGCCGGAGAGGGGGGCTAAGGGATCTCCTCGATATAGGTGCGGTCGATGGGGGTCTGGACATAGACGTTTTCGCCCTGCACCTGTGCCCAGAAGTAGTAGTAGCCCTTCTCCGGTTCAGAGGTGACCTTACCGCCACGCACCTCCCACACCTTGAGGTGGTTACCTTCGGCGAAGGTGACGCGATAGTCCCCCTCTAACCAGGTCACCCCTAACCGCGATAGCCGATTACTCTGCTCCTCTGAGCAGCCGGTGAGCAGTAGGGATAGCAACAGTGCTGCGGCCCAGCGGTTCATCTCGCCTCTCCTCCAAGCATGACGCCGGCACCATACCCGCGCTGGGGCGCCAAGAAAAGGGGTTGTCTCGCCTCCCACTGCTGGGGTGGGAGAGGCTCGCCATGGGATGCCGCGCCTCCGCCTTTTGCTCCGATGCGCCGTGGGTGCGCACGCCTTAGTCAGGGTGGTTCTCTGCCAGGAGGCGGGGGGGGATGGCAACTGTGCCGAAATTCGCTGCTAAAGGAGGCGTATGGCATGGCTACGTTGTAACGATCTTTTAGATCTCCGTAGCGGTGCGGGTCAGGCTGGAATTCGTTAGAGGTGGACCACCCAGGGCGGGTGGGGCAGGGGTCCATCAGCGGTGGGTTCTATCCATGGTGAGGTAGATGTGCCGGCGGATCCCGGCCACCATGGAGCGATCGAGGATGAAGCGGTGGCCACAGGTGCAGTCGATCTCGGTCAACTCGGCCAAGATCTCCAGCGGAGTGACAATTTTTGCCTTACAGCGTGGACAGCGCAGTGTCACCGGCATCCGTTCCGCCTCAGGCAGACGGTGTTTTCTGGACAAGTGGGTGCCCTCTCTCTAGCGTCTATACGAATGGGCGCCAGTTTATCACGCTACCCTAATGTGCTCACCGCACAATTCGCAGTGAGTCAATGGTGGGTCAGAGGGTCACCGGGGGGCGCGTAAGAGTAGCTCCAGCATGGCCTCGCTGCTGATGGGCCGTGACCAGAGAAAGCCCTGTCCGGCGTGACACCCCTGCATCCGCAGGAAATCGAGCTGCGCCTGGGTCTCCACCCCTTCGGCCAACACCTTGAGGCCGAGGTTGCGGCCCATGGCGATGATGGTGGCGGCGATCTCCATGTCACTGAGGTCGTCAGGGATCTCCTGGACGAAGCTACGGTCGATCTTGAGTTTATCGACCGTGAGGGTTTTGAGTGCCGCGAGGGAGGAGTAGCCGGTGCCAAAATCGTCGATGGCGAGCTGCACTCCCAATCCCTTGATGGCCTCCAGGTTGCTGGCCACCTCGTCGCACTGCTCCATCATTGTGCTCTCGGTGATCTCGATCTCCAGGAGTGCGGGTGGGAGCGCCGTGCCCTGGAGGGCGCCGCGCAGCACCTGCCGGAGTTGGGGATCGCGGAACTGGCGGCTGGAGAGATTGACCGCCGTCACGATGGGGTGGGCACCGGCCAGCTGCCAGGCGCGTGCCGCTCGGCACGCCTCCCGCAACACCCACTCACCCAGCGGGATGATGAGGCCGGTCTCCTCGGCAATGGAGACAAAACGCCCCGGTAACACCAACCCCTCATCCGGTGACCGCCAGCGCACCAGCGCCTCGGTGCCGATGATCTGACCACTGGCGAGGTCCACTTGGGGCTGGTAGAGCAGCTCCAGCTCCTCCCGCTCAATGGCGCGTCGCAGGCGGGTCTCCAGTGATAACCGCTCCCGCGCCGCTTGGGTCAGGGCGCCGGTGTAGAAGTGGTAGCTGTTGCCCCCTTGGTTCTTGGCCTGGTACATCGCCGCATCGGCGTTGCGGACCAGGCGGTTGGGGTCGTCCCCATCGTCGGGGTAGAGGCTGATGCCGATGCTGGCGCTGGCGAACACCTCGTGGCCCCCGCTGAGGATAAACGGCTCGCGCAGCGTGCGCAGTAGGGTGTCGGCCACCGTGGCCACCTCGTCGGGGCGGGCCACCGACTCGATCAACACCACGAACTCATCGCCCCCATGGCGGGAGAGGGTGTTCTCTGCCCCTAGCACCTCCCGCAGACGGTGGGCGAGGTTGACCAGCAGCTCGTCGCCGGCGGGGTGGCCCAGGCTGTCATTGAGGTTTTTGAAGCGATCGAGGTCCAGAAACAGTACCGCCATGCGGTGCTGTTGGCGACGCGCCTGCTCCAACGCATGGCCGAGGCGGGAGTTGAGCAGGAGACGGTTGGGTAGCGCTGTCAGCGGGTCGTAGTGGGCCAGCTCATTGAGCTGCGCTTCGGAGTGTTTGATGAGGGTGAGATCGGAGAAGACCCCAACATAGTGGGTGAGCTGGCCGCTGTCGTTGCGGACGCCGCGGATGGTGAGCCACTCTGGGAACACCTCGCCATTCTTGCGCCGGTTCCAGATCTCACCGCGCCAGCTCCCCAGCTCCTGGAGATCGCGCCAGAGGCGGCGGAAAAAGCTGGCGTCATGGCGGCCGGAGTTGAGCAGGGTAGGGGTGCGGCCCACGACTTCGTGCTGCTGGTAGCCGGTGATGGTGGTAAAGGCGTCGTTGACCGCCACGATGCGGGTATCGCGGTCGGTGATCACCACCCCCTCTGAGGTACAGGCGTAGACCGCCGCCGCCTGGCGCAGATAGGCATCGGCGCGGTGGCGCTCACTGACGTCGCGGGAGACGGCAATGATGACCCGTTGGCCAAAGTAGTGGGCGGCACTCAGGCTCATCTCTTTGGGGAAGATCTCGCCATTGCGGCGGCGCCCCCAGAAGCTGATCTGTTGTGGTTCGCCAGCGAAGGCGCGATCCAGGGCCGCGGCCACCGCCTCTAGGTCATTCATCTCCGGGGCAGCGAGAAATTCTGGGGTCTGGCCTCGAAAGTGCTCTCGGGGGTAGCCATACATCGCCTCGGCAGCGCTGTTGACATCAATGAAGCGGCCGTTCGGCTCCTGGATGTAGATCGCCTCGGTAACGCTATCGAACAGGCCGCGATAGCTCGTCTCTGAGGCGCGCAGACGCTCTTCGGCCGCCCGTTGATCGGTGACGTCACGCCCAACCACCACCAGCGCCTTGCGGCTCCCGTCGGGGTAGAACAGCGGGACCTTGACCACATCCATGATCCGGATGGCCCCATCCTCTCCCGTCACCCGCTCCTCGCTGGGGGTGGCCTTTGCTGCGGCCCAAGCGGCCTCATCGCTGGCGATACAGGCGGCAAATGCGCCGGACAGGTGGGGATTCTGCTCCGCCAGCTCGTGGTCGCTGCGACCTTGCCAGGGGTGATCGGTGAGGTGAAAGAGGGCCAGGCCGCGGGCATTGACCACCTGCCACGCGCCGCGGCCATCTTTGAAATAGATCGCCTCCGGGAGGGCCTCGATGAGGGTATTCAGGTGTAGTTCGCGCTCGCGTAGCGCCTGTTCGGCGCGGCGTCGTTCGGTGATATCCCGCACCACCGCCAATAGCAGATCGCGGCCATTGCTGCGGATGTGGCGCACACTCACCTCCACCGGCTGGAGGCTGCCATCCTTACGTCGGTGCTCGGTTTCAAAAACGGCGTTGCCACGCTCCACCAGGCTGCGGGAGAGATCGACCCATGCCCCTGCGTCGCTGATCAGCTCCGATAGCTGCCACACCCCCATGCCGATGAGTTCAGCCCGGTTGTAGCCACTGGCGAGACAGGCCGACTCATTGACCTCTAGCAGGGTACCGTCCGCCACCTCTACCAGGAGAATGGCATCGGTCATCTGATCCATGACGCTGCGATAGAGCAGTTGGCGCTCGGCGGCCTGGAGGCGATCCCGCGTGGCCTCCAGGGCGCTGCGCTGGGCCTCTATGGTCTCTTGGAGTAGGCCGATGTATCGCCCCTCTAGCGCCTGTACCACGTCGTGGCGGGTGACCATGCCCAGCAACTGCTGCGCCTCGTCTACCACCACCAGACGCCGGATCCCGGCCTGACGCATCAGACGGGCCGCCTCCTGTAGCGAGCGGCCGGCGATAATAGTGCGCACGGGGCGGGACATACACTCGCTCAGGGGCAAGCTAGAGAACTGGGGATGGGTATCGGCGAGGGTCACGGCGTCCCGTTCGGTGAGGATCCCCACCGGATAGGTATCTTGGGTGACCAAGACGCACCCGACGCCCCGTTGTGCCATGGCGTGTAGCGCCTCCGCCACACTGGCATGGGTGGTGGCGGTCAGCAGTTCTCGACTCATCACCGAGGCGACGGTGCGGTTCTCCAACAGCATGTTGGTGCTGAGGAACTGGAGAAAGTCCCCCTCGGTGACAATCCCCTCCAGTTGACCCTGTTCGTCCACCACCACCAAGTGGCGGAAGTGGCCTTCGATGAGTACATGGAACGCCTGGTGGAAGTCGAGGTCCGCCAGCACGGTGACCACAGGGCGGCTCATCACTTCGGCGATAGGGCGATGGATAGGGTCGTCATACCCGGCCGCCAACTGACGCACGGCATCCCGCTCCGTGAATATCCCCACCGGCTGCCCCGCCTCCACGATCACGACGCAGCTGATGCGACGGCTCTGCATCTGGTGTAGCACTTCGCCGGTGGGGGTCGTGGGGTGGGCAGTAACCACATCCCGTACCAGCAGCTCCAGGAGCGGGATAGCACCGGTGGCGGCAGAAGAGGGGAGCTGGGCAACGGTGGCGACGTGGGGCATGGGGGCTCGGATAGGTGACCGAAAGACGGTGTGGTGGGCTGGAAAGTACCGGCTCCATGGTGGTGGGCGCAACCGCCAAACAGTCACATAGGCATAAATGGGGACATTACACTGAGATTGGGTCTCAATTCACTATATCTCAGTGGTTATGGAAGGTTGGCGCACCAAAAACACGGCCCCGCTCCGCACGGCAGGCCCCCCCTAGGCGGACTGGGTACTTGAGTGCTTTTGAGGCAGGGATCTGCGATCAATGAGGGTCGGGATAGCGTGGGTGGGCCGGTGTTGGCACGGCGCCTGTGGCTGGGGAGCCCCTGCCAAGGGTGAGCCTCGCTGCCATTGATCCCATGCAAGGGAACCAAGTGCCGTTGCGGCCCTCTTAGGGGGAGGTCCAGCCTCTACCCCGAACACCTGGAGTTGGGGTGGCAGCGACCTGTAGCCGTCTTGTGGGGAGGCGGGATTCGATGTCAATATCGCCGGCCCACAGACCCCACCCCCCAATAAGATAGATTCGCTGGAGAGGTAGCCCCCATGAGTCACCTGTCATGCCGTAGCGCGGTTACTGCTGCGCTCTTGCCGCTCCTTTTGCTGGTCGGTTGTGGCGATTCACCGCAGACCCAGACGGCAGTACCGCCACCGCCTCCCGCCCAGGCTGCGGCTGCACCGGTGAGTGAGGTTGCCGCTGCCGCTGCGCCACGGCCCAGTGAGCTGCCGATCTCCAGTCGGGCATCGGCCACCGATGATCCTGAAAATCAATTGACTGCGGCCGATGTTGAGGCCTTTCAGAAGGGGCTCGCCGCTGAGAATGACTTGCTTCGCTCCGCTGGCGGTGCTGGTGATGCCCAACTCCAGGCCGGGGCCGAGGCCGCTGGGATGAGTGTGGAGCGCTACCGCCAGGTAAAGCGGCTGATGGGGCGCGTGCTCGGCTCCATGATCAATGCCGGCAGCCATTCGAAGGGGCTCTCTCTTCAGTGGGTGACACCCGAGGTTGAGACGCTGCTGATGCAGCGCGAGGCGGAGCTTATGGCGTTGCGCGATGAGAACCGCACCCTCTCCTATGGGCAGAAGCACTAGTCAATGGGTGGCGCGATGGCTGAGAGTGCCGATTCACCGTTGGTGGGCACACGGGCCCAGGTAGCGGCGTGGGTGGAGGGGCGTCGAGTCCAGGCGGTGGTGATGTTGCTCATTGTCATCAACGCGGCCCTCTTGGGGATGGAGACCTCCAGCACTGTGATGGCGCAGGCCGGTCCGCTCATCTACCGGCTGGATGCGATGATCTTGGCGCTGTTTGTGCTGGAGATTGGTCTGCGGATCTTCGCCCATCGTGGGCGCTTCTTCCGGGACCCCTGGAGCCTGTTCGATTTTGCCGTGGTCGCCATCGCCTTGGTACCGGCTACGGGTGAATTTGCCGTATTGCGGGCCTTGCGGGTGTTGCGGGTGCTGCGGCTATTCGCCATGGTTAAGTCGATGCGACGGGTGGTAGGGGCGCTGCTTGGCGCCATCCCTGGGCTCTCCTCCATCGTGCTGGTCCTGCTGCTGCTCTATTACGTCTTTGCTGTCATTGCTACCCATCTATTTGGCGCCACCTTTCCGGAGTGGTTTGGTGGCCTCGATCGCTCCATGTACACCCTCTTCCAGGTGATGACCCTGGAGAGCTGGTCCATGGGGATCGTGCGGCCGGTGATGGAGATCCACCCCTACGCCTGGACCTTCTTCATCCCCTTTATCCTCATCGCCACCTTCACCATGCTCAATCTCTTCATCGCCATTATCGTCAACGCCATGCAGGGGCAGGCAGAGGCGGAGGCGCGGGAGACCATCGCGGCGGTGGAGCAGGCCCGGGATGAGATAGAGATGGACCTCCATGCAGAGGTGCGGGCGCTGCGTCAGGAGTTGGTGGAGCTGAAAGAGGTACTGCTGGAGCGCAGCAAATAGAGCCGCACGCGCCGGGATGGCGCGTGCTTTCTAGAGAGGGGCCCGGCTAGGTCTAGCGACTTAGCCGAAGAAGCGAGAGAGGGTGCGTCCGAGCCAACCGCTCTCTTTGGCGTGGCCCCCCTTCTCCAGGTCGGCCTTGACCACCGGGGCGTAGTCGGCATCGTCATGGCTGATGTGGTTCAACAGCCAGGTCTGGAGCAGGCTACGCAGCTCATCGGCGACCTCATCACCCAGTCGGAAACGGGTCTGGTACTCACCGATGCGTCGGGTAAAGAGCTGATGCACCTTGCGGTGGGCGCGCACTAAGGGATAGTCCGCCTCCTCCATCATGCTCTCCTCAAAGGCGAAGTGGGAGAGGGTGTAGTCGACCATTTGGTCGAGGATCTGGCCTATGCTCTCCCGGTCCGCACTGCCATCAGTGATGGCATCGTCGATCTGGTTGAGGTACTCGACAATGCGGCGGTGCTGGCGGTCGATGACAGCGATGCCAGTGTTGAGGTTATCGGTCCACTCGATCTTAGGCATGGGGGCGATTGACTCCTCTTGCTGGCAGCAGTAATGCCAGACTGCCAGGCTCGATCATGACAGTTGCTCGTCTTGGTTGGGCAGAATGGCGATGGTTATCGTCCACGTCAAGCGTTGCCTCAAACCGGAACTTATGATAACCCACAAACAGTAGGGGAAAAGGGGGAATGCGAGGATATCGGGTGGTGCTGTTGGGACCACCGGCAAAGGGGGCGCGGGTATTGGCGGCGCTGGCGCGCAGCATCGGTTGTCCCGTGGCGGTGTTGGCAGAGCGGCTGGCTCATCCCCCATTCACCCTGGAGGGGCAGTTTGACCGGGTAGCTGCGCTGCGGATCCAGGCGCAGCTGGAGGCGGCGGGGGTGCCCTGTCTGGTGGAGCCACTGCCTGATGAGTCGCCTGCTGTGGCAACAGCAGGTAGGGCGGCGCTGGAGATCCGTTCCCCACCTCTCTCTCCGCCACCTCCGCTCGGGCCGCTAGGGGTGCGGCTTGTGCTGGGGGTGGCCCTCTCCCTGTTCGTTGTCGGTGGGAGTCTGCGTGATCGGTTACCGCCGCAGACGGCGCTATTGCCGGTGTTGGCAGAGGAGCCGGAGCAGCAAGCCGTAGATTTACCCCCTTTCGAGACAGAGGTGGGTGGGGTGCTCTACACCATCGAACCCCTCTATCGCTACCGCATCCAGGGATTGGTGGTCACGCGGCACGATAGCAGTCACTGGATGGACTACGTTCACGCCCGCTGGAACGATCATCTCAACGTGGTAGACCTCTGCGTGGTGTGGGGAGTGAACGCCGATAGGACCTTGTTGGATGAGATAGAGTTCAGCAGCGGCCAGTTCACCTGCTACTTCCAAACCGACTCCAGAGCGGTCTACCAACGCTTTGACCAGAGCCGCATCTCCAACAATCACCTGTTGACCGATGACGCAAAGATTGCCGATACCTTGCGCCAGGTTCGCGTGGGTGATCAGCTACAGATCGACGGCTATCTGGTCAAATACCGCCACAATCACGACGGGCAGCCCTTTGAACGGGGTACCAGTATCCGGCGGGACGATACCGGCAATGGGGCCTGCGAAACCCTCTTCGTCACGGAATTGACCCCGTTGCGGTACGGTAGCCGTTTTTGGCGCCTCCTCATGGGGTTAGGCTGGTTGCTGCTGGGGGTTGGTGGCTGGCTCTGGTGGCGCTTGCCACCGCGCCTCCACTGAGTCTCAACGGGGCGCAGTGTGGTCCGTGGGTGAGCTGGCAGGAAATGGGCGGTATAGTGCCGCAACCCTTCCCCAGCCCGAGTTGCCGGTCCGATGAGCGAACCCACTACCCAGCTCTTCCATCGCCTCACCTTCAGCAACCGTATGGCGACCATCTTTGCCGCCACCCGTCCCGCCTTTCTCACCGCCTCCCTGTTGCCGGTACTGGTGGGGTTGGCGCTGGCGTGGGGCGAGAGCGGGCGTTTGGATGTGGTGTTGGGGGTGGCGACGCTGCTCAACATCGCCCTCATCCACTCCGGCGCCAATGTATTGAACGACTATTTTGACGCCCGCAATGGCACGGATGGCGCCAATCGGGCCCGCATCTTCCCCTTCTCCGGTGGCAGCCGCTTCATTCAAAACGGGGTATTGAGTGAGGCAGAGACCGTTCGATTGGGTGGATTCCTCATGGCGGCAGGGGCCGCCCTGGGGCTACTGCTGGCCTGGATTGGCGGGCCGCCGCTGTTGCTCATCGGGGTGGCCGGTGGTTTGATGGCCATCTTCTACTCGGCGCCGCCCTGTCTCGCCTGTCGTGGTCTGGGGGATGGGGTGATAGCGCTCTGCTTTGGGGTGCTGCCGGTGGTTGGGACGGTATGGCTCCAGCGCGGCGAGTTTGAGGTAGATGCCCTCTGGGCAGGGGCGGTGGTGGGCTGTTTCGTGGCGGCCATCCTCTGGATCAACTCCATCCCCGATATTGCCGCCGATCAGGCGGCGGGTAAGCGCACCCTCCCGGTGCGGCTTGGGCCCGAGCTGGCGCGCTGGGGGTTACCGACCCTGTTCGGCCTCGGTTTTCTGCTGCTGCTCATCTCACCCCTGCCAGGGGCAACCCGCCTTGCCCTGCTGGCGATCGCCCCAGCCCTATGGGCGACCCAAACCTTGTTACGGGGTGAACTCATTCCCGCTATCCCTTTGACCCTGGCGACCCACGCCAGCTGCTGCATCCTGTTGGCGGCCGGTTTCCTCTGGGCTGGGGGTTAGCGGCGGTGATCTCCGCCGCTTTTGACAGCTTTTAAGCAAGACGGTTATGATTGGCGGAACTGTTACTAGCCACTCGGCTAGGTCTCGGATCCTGCTCATGAGTCTACGAACTACCACGGCGATTCCTCCTCGATGACGTGAGTCGCCGGCGCGCGCCCGCTATTCGGGTGCCCATAATCCTGAAAAGTGCGGCTCTGACCGCACTTTTTTTTTGCATCGAATTCAACTGAACCCATTGGAGCGAGTCATGCCCGATATCACCCTTCCAGACGGCTCGGTGCGCAGCTTCGCCCAGCCGGTGACGGTGGCCGAAGTCGCCGCCTCCATCGGCGCCGGTCTGGCCCGCGCCGCCATTGCCGGTAAGGTGGATGGTCAACTGGTGGATACCAGCGAGACCATCGCCAGCGATGCCCAGCTCGCCATCATCACTGACAAGGACCCCGAGGGGGTGGAGGTGATCCGCCACTCCACGGCCCATCTCCTTGCCTATGCGGTCAAGGGGCTGTTCCCGGAGGCGCAGGTGACCATCGGGCCGGTGATTGAAAACGGCTTTTTCTACGATTTTGCCTACTCTCGCCCCTTTACCACCGAGGATCTGGAGGCGATCGAGAAGCGCATGGGAGAGCTGGCGCGCCAAGATATCCCTGTGCAGCGCGAGGTGTGGGATCGGGACGAGGCCGTGCGCTTCTTTGAGGGGCTGGGAGAGCGCTATAAGGCGGAGATCATCGGCGAAATCCCGGCAGGGGAGCAGATCTCCCTCTACCGTGAAGGGGAGTTCATCGACCTCTGCCGTGGTCCTCATGTCCCCTCCACCGGCCGCCTGAAGGTGTTCAAACTGATGAAGGTGGCGGGTGCCTATTGGCGCGGTGATGCCCGCAACGAGCAGCTCCAGCGTATTTATGGCACCGCCTGGGCCAAGAAGGATCAGCTGGATGCCTATCTCAAGATGTTGGAGGAGGCCGAGAAGCGCGATCACCGCAAGCTGGGGGCGCAGCTCGACCTGTTCCACTTCCAGGAGGAGGCCCCCGGTTCGGTCTTCTGGCACCCCAGGGGGTGGACCCTGTTCCAGCAGCTTATCGGGTACATGCGTAAGCGGCAGGAGGAGGCCGGGTATGTGGAGGTGAACACGCCGGATGTGATGGACCGTAGCCTGTGGGAGATCTCCGGCCATTGGCAGAACTATCGGGCCAACATGTTTACCACCCAGACCGAGGATGAGCGGGTCTTCGCCCTCAAGCCGATGAACTGCCCTGGGGCGGTCTCACTGTTCAAGCTCGGCATCAAGAGCTACCGCGATCTCCCCATTCGGATGGCGGAGTTTGGCAAGGTGCATCGCTATGAGCCTTCAGGGGCGCTCCACGGCCTGATGCGGGTGCGCCACTTTACCCAGGACGATGCCCATATCTTCTGCACAGAGGAGCAGATGGAGCAGGAGTGCATCGATACGGTGCGGCTCATCCTGGATATCTACCGGGACTTTGGCTTCGAGGATGTCGCCATCAAGCTCTCTACCCGGCCGGATAACCGTATCGGCTCGGATGAGGTGTGGGACAAGCTGGAGTCCTCCCTCTCCGGTGCCCTTGACCACATGGGGATCGGCTATACGGTCAACCCAGGGGAGGGGGCCTTCTATGGGCCCAAGCTGGAGTTTGTCTTGCGGGATGCCATTGGTCGTGATTGGCAGTGCGGTACGGTGCAGGTTGACCTCAACCTCCCCAACCGCTTTGACATCGAGTTTGTCGATGCCCACAACGGCCGTTCTCGGCCGGTGATGCTCCACCGCGCCCTCTTTGGCTCGCTGGAGCGTTTCATCGGTATTCTTCTGGAACACTATGCTGGGGCACTGCCGGCCTGGCTGGCGCCGCAGCAGGCGGTGGTGCTCAATATCACCGAGCGGCAGGAGCCCTTTGTCGCTGAAGTAGCAAAAACCTTGAGTCAACGCGGTATTCGTGCACGCGCCGACTTGAGAAACGAAAAGATCGGCTTTAAAATCCGCGAGCACACTTTACAGCGTGTTCCCTATCTTTTAGTGGTAGGGGATCGCGAAGTCGAGAGCCAGACTGTGGCCGTACGTACGCGCAGCGGCGAAGACCTCGGCAGTATGCCCGTGGAGGCATTTATCGAGCGTCTTGCCACTGAGATCGCGTGCTACGGCCGCACTCATTTGGAGGACTAGAGCATCACCGTCAAAGCAAGACCGCAGCAGCAGCAGTCCAGGGGCGAAGATAAGGCTGCTCGCATCAACGAGGAGATCACTGCTCGGGAGGTGCGCCTTATCGACGCCGAAGGGGAACAGGTAGGTGTGGTTACCCTAGATCGGGCGCTGAGCATTGCTTTCGAGGCAGACATGGATCTCGTGGAAGTAGCCCCCGAGGCTAAGCCGCCTGTCTGCCGGATCATGGACTATGGCAAGTTCGTCTTCGAGACCAATAAGAAGAAACAGGCCGCGAAGAAGAAACAGAAGCAGGTCCAGGTCAAGGAGATCAAATTTCGCCCAGGGACGGAGGAGGGGGACTACCAGGTCAAACTGCGCAACCTGGTGCGTTTCCTGGAAGATGGGGACAGGGTCAAGATCACACTACGCTTCCGGGGCCGCGAGATGGCCCATCAGGAGCTGGGCCTGAAGTTGCTCAAGCGGGTCGAAGCTGACCTCGCGGAGCTGGGGGGCGTTGAGCAGTTCCCCAAGCTCGAAGGGCGGCAGATGGTCATGATGATCGTCCCCAAAAAGAAGAAGTGATCCCTGCGGGGGTCCTCTTCCGAGCACGCTACTGTCCGCCTTAGCCGGTTGCCAGTGATAAATGCGTGCGGAAAAACCGTGACAATGCGCAGGCGTAATGGGTAAAAAACGATGCCTAAGATGAAGAGCAACCGAGGCGCTGCCAAGCGCTTCAAAAAGACCGGTGGCGGTGGCTTCAAACGCGCCCAGTCTTTCAAGCGCCATATCCTCACCAAGAAGCCGACCAAGCGTAAGCGTCAGCTGCGCGGCAATACCCAGGTGGCCCATGTGGATACTCCCATGGTCGCCCGCATGTTGCCGTATCTATAAGGGGGGAATGAAAGATGGCACGAGTTAAACGTGGTGTAATCGCGCGCGCCCGGCACAAGAAGGTCATGGCCCTGGCCAAGGGCTACTACGGTCGCCGCAAGAATGTGTTCCGCGTTGCCAACCAGGCGGTCATCAAGGCGGGGCAGTATGCCTTCCGCGACCGTCGGCAGAAAAAGCGCCAGTTCCGCGCCCTCTGGATCGCCCGTATCAACGCGGCGGCCAAGGAGTGTGGCATCAACTATAGCCGCTTCATGAACGGCCTCAAGCGGGCCGGTATTGAGGTGGATCGCAAGGTATTGGCCGACATCGCTGTGTTTGACAAGCAGGGCTTTAGCGCCCTGGTCGAGCAGGCGAAGGCCAACCTCGCAAGCTGACAGGTACCCGATCCCAAGCGATCGGCGCCCAGTCGGAACCAGAAGGGGGAAGGCTACTCGCCTTCCCCCTTTTTTTGTTGTGCAAAAAGGCGGTACCCATGGTTTGTTGGAGCCCAAGCTGCGTGCTGGGGCAGGCTATGGGTCCTATGTCGCCCGGGCAGCGTCCATGGCGCTCTCGGCGACCGACCGGCGGTTCACTCCCAGAGGAATTGAGTGGTGCAAGCGGAAATCGACTCCCTACAGGGCGAGGCCTTGGCGGCCATCGGTGAGGCGGCGGATCTCGCTGCCATCGAACAGATCCGGGTCCACTATCTGGGCAAGAAGGGACCCTTTACCGAGCGGATGAAAGGGCTAGGGCGCCTCTCGCCAGAGGAGCGACCGGCCGCCGGCCAGGTGATCAATCGGGCCAAAGAGGCGGTGCAGGCCGCGCTGGAGGCGCGCCGTTTGGCACTGGCAGAGGCGGCCCTGGCGGAGCAGCTGGCCGCTGAACGGATCGATATCACTTTGCCAGGGCGTGGGCAGCAGCGTGGGGGGCTCCACCCTATCACCCGTACCCTGGAGCGGATTGAAGACCTCTTCACCCAACTCGGCTTCGAGGTGGCCGAGGGGCCTGAGATCGAGGATGACTATCACAACTTCGAGGCCCTCAACATCCCGGCGTCCCATCCGGCGCGGGCGATGCACGACACCTTCTATATCAACGAGACCACCGTACTGCGCACCCACACCTCACCGGTGCAGATTCGGGTGATGGAGCAGCGGCAGCCGCCCCTGCGTATCATCGCCCCGGGGCGGGTCTATCGTTGTGACTCCGATCTGACCCACACCCCGATGTTCCATCAAGTGGAGGGGTTGGTGGTAGGCGAGGGGGTGAGCTTTTCCCACCTGAAGGGGATCTTGGATCAGTTCCTGCGCCACTTCTTTGAGCGGGATCTGGCGGTGCGCTTTCGCCCCTCCTACTTCCCCTTCACTGAGCCCTCCGCTGAGGCGGATATCCAGTGTGTGATGTGCGGTGGCAGTGGCTGTCGGGTCTGCAAACAGACGGGTTGGTTAGAGGTGCTCGGCTGTGGCGAGGTCAATCCGGCGGTGTTCCGCCATGTCGGCTTCGATACTGAACGCTATACCGGCTATGCCTTTGGCATGGGGGTCGAGCGGTTGGCGATGCTGCGCTATGGCGTCAATGACCTGCGCATGTTCTTCGAGAACGATCTCCGTTTCCTGCGCCAGTTCCGTTAATCCCCGCCCGGTCGAAAAGAAGGATTGCTGCAATGAGATTCAATGAACAGTGGTTGCGGGAGTGGGTCAATCCCGAGATCTCCACCGATGTACTGGCCCATCAGCTCACTATGGCGGGCCTAGAGGTCGATGCGGTAGAACCGGTTGCTGGCACCTTTAGTCAGGTGGTGGTGGGGGAGGTGCTGGCGGTCGTGGCCCACCCCGATGCCGATAAACTCCGGGTCTGCCAGGTCGAGGTGGGGCAGGGAGAGCCGCTTGGCATCGTCTGCGGCGCGGCCAATGTGCGCGTCGGGCTGCGGGTGGCGGCTGCCCTGATAGGGGCGGAACTCCCGGGTGGGATCAAGATTAAGGCGGCCAAGCTGCGGGGTGTCCCTTCAGCGGGGATGCTCTGCTCGGCCAAGGAGCTGGGGTTAGCCGAGGCATCGCAAGGGCTGTTGGAGCTGCCGGCGGATGCGCCGGTGGGGCAGTCGCTGCGGGACTATCTGCTGCTTGATGACGTGGCCATCGAGCTGGGTCTGACCCCTAATCGGGGCGACTGCCTGAGTGTCGCGGGTATTGCCCGCGAGGTGGCGGCCATCACCGGTGCCCCGCTGACCCCACCGGCCATCGCCGCCGTCGCCGCAACCTGTAGCGACACCTTTCCTGTCACGGTGGCGGCGAGCGCCGCCTGCCCGCGCTATGTCGGGCGGGTGGTGCGCAATCTCAACCCCGCTGCGCCGACCCCGCTATGGATGCAGGAGCGGTTGCGCCGGGCGGGGCTACGCTCCCTGGGGGCGCTGGTAGATGTCACCAACTACCTCCTGCTGGAGTTGGGGCAGCCGATGCATGCCTTCGATCTCCAGCGCTTGCAGGGGGGGATTGAGGTGCGCCTCGCCCAGGCGGGAGAGCAGCTGGCGCTGCTCAACGAGACCACTATCACGCTGGAGCCCGGCTCGCTGGTCATCGCTGACGCCAGTGGTCCGGTGGCGTTGGCCGGGATCATGGGGGGGGCGTCCACCGCTGTGGGGGATGGGACCCGCGACATCTTCCTTGAGAGCGCCTTCTTCTCTCCAGAGCAGTTGGCGGGGCGGGCACGCCGCTATGGCCTGCACACCGACTCATCGCACCGATTCGAGCGAGGGGTCTCACCAGCACTGCAACGTGAGGCGTTGGAGCGGGCAACCGCGCTGCTGGTGGCGATCGCCGGGGGCGAGGTGGGGCCGGTAGTGGAGGTGGTGAGTGCCGCCGATCTCCCGCAGAGGGGGGCGATCCGGCTGCGCCATCCGCGACTCTGCCAGGTCCTGGGGGCAGAGGTGCCCGCAGAGACCGCTGGCGTGCTGCTGGCGCGGTTGGGTTTGGCCGTGCAAGCGGTGGAGGGGGGATGGTCGGTAGAGGCACCTCCCTGGCGTTTCGACCTCGCTACTGAGGAGGATCTGATCGAGGAGGTGGCGCGGCTCTATGGCTACGATCAGCTGCCAGCCGCCTATCTCAGCGTCCCTCTTGAGCTGGCGCCGCGTAGTGAGGGGAAGATCTCCCTGCGTTTACTGCGGCAGATCCTGGTTGACCACGGTTTCCAAGAGGCGATTACCTACAGCTTCGTTGACCCTAAATATCAGCGCCTACTGGACCCCCAACGGGTACCAGTGCCGGTGGCCAACCCCATCTCGACCGAACTTTCGGTGATGCGGACCACTCTCTTGACGGGGTTGGTGCAGACGCTCATCTACAACGCCAATCGGCAACAGTCACAGGTGCGGATCTTCGAATCTGGACTCCGCTTTCTTGGCACGGAAGGGGCGGTGGAGCAGGAGCCGATGCTGGCCGCCTTAGCGTGGGGCCCCTTGCTGCCGGAGCAGTGGGGTGAGCGGGAGCGGAAGAGTGATCTCTTCGACTTGAAGGGTGATCTGGAGTCCCTAATCGCCGCGGGTGGCAGTCAGGCGGAGTGGCAGTTTGTGGCCGCGCCCCACCCCGCACTCCACCCTGGTCAGTGCGCCTCTATCCTGCGCAATGGCCAGGCAGTGGGTTGGATCGGTGCGCTCCACCCTCAACTGATGAGAGAGCTGGATCTGCCTGGCCAGGTGCTGGTGTTCGAGGTGACCTTGGCCGCGCTTACTGCGGCGCGGGTACCAGGTTTCCAGGAACTGTCAAAATTCCCCGCAAACCGGCGGGATATTGCTATTGTAGTGGACCAGCAGCTCAGTGTAGCGGAACTCATCGCCTGTGCCCGACGGGCAGCACCGGCGCAGCTAAGGGACCTCAAGCTCTTTGACGTTTATCAAGGCAAAGGTCTTGATTCCGGTAAAAAATCTGTCGCTTTGGGCTTGACCTTACAGGACGATTCACGCACCCTTACGGACGCGGAGGTCGATGCCGCTGTGGCCCAGGTAGTCACGGCCCTGCGCACCGAACTCGGGGGGACACTCAGAGAGTAGTCATCACGAGATCATAGATACCTAGATATGGCCCTGACCAAGGCGGAAATGGCCGAGCGTCTTTACGAAGAGCTCGGTTTGAACAAACGAGAAGCCAAGGAGTTGGTGGAGATGTTCTTTGAAGAGATCCGCTCAGCTCTAGAGCGGGGACATCAGGTCAAACTTTCGGGCTTCGGCAACTTCGATTTGCGGGACAAGAACCAACGGCCGGGCCGCAACCCCAAGACCGGGGAGGAGATCCCTATTACGGCTCGGCGGGTAGTTACCTTCCGTCCCGGACAGAAGTTGAAGGCGAGAGTAGAGGCCTATGCTGGAACCCAGCCAGAATAACGAACTACCGCCGATACCAGGCAAACGCTACTTCACCATCGGTGAGGTGAGTGAGCTTTGTAATGTGAAGCCCCACGTACTGCGGTACTGGGAGCAGGAGTTCCCGCAGCTACAGCCGGTGAAGCGACGGGGTAACCGTCGCTACTACCAGCGCCATGACGTGCTGCTCATCCGCCAGATCCGGGCCCTGCTCTACGAGCAAGGGTTCACTATTGGTGGGGCGCGGCAACGGCTTGAGAGTAGCTCCGGGCAGGAGGATGCCACCCAGAGCCGGCAGATTATCCGCCAGATCCGGGCAGAGCTTGAGGATGTGCTGGCCATCCTCAAGCAGTAGGCAAAATCTTCCGGTTTAGTGCTTGTATCTGCGCTCAACTCGTGTAAGATACGCGCCTTCGTCGCACCCCACGGGGAGAGACGATAGCAGTAGACCGCAGATATTCGGGGCGTAGCGCAGCCTGGTAGCGCACCTGCATGGGGTGCAGGTGGTCGGAGGTTCAAATCCTCTCGCCCCGACCAAATCCCCAAAAGGCCTGACTCTCTTGAGTCGGGCCTTTTTTGTTTGTGCTGTCCTATCGCCCCAGGGGTTGGGGCCTATGCCCCGTCCCCCTCCGCAAGTCGTTTAGGCCATTCAGCTTTCGGCACGCAGCCGGTAGCCGACACCCTGTTCGGTGACGATGTAACGGGGACGGGCGGGGTCATCCTTGAGCTTGGCCCGTAGATGGCCAATAAACACCCGTAGATAGTGTGTCTCCTCGACGTGGGCTGCCCCCCATACTTCGCGTAACAGGTGTTGGTGGGTGAGCACCTGGCCGGCGTGGAGGATTAGCAGTTTCAAGATTGCATACTCCTTGCGGGAGAGTTTTATCAGCTCGCCACTCACCCACACCTCGCGGCGAGCGAGATCCACCTTGAGTTCGCCAGCGTGAAATACCGGTTCGCACTGCCCCTCGGTACGGTTGCGTAGCAGTGCCCGGATCCGCGCTACCAGTTCGGCTATCCCGAACGGCTTGGTGACGTAGTCGTTGGCCCCGCCATCTAAGGCGCGCACCTTCTCCTGCTCATCGGCTCGAACTGAGAGCACGATGACTGGACCGTGGTACCAGTCGCGTAATTGGCTGATGACCTCCTGGCCATCGATATCGGGGAGGCCGAGATCGAGCACCACGAGATCGGGGCGATGGGTGGTGGCCTGGCGCAGTGCCTCGACACCACCGCTTGCCTCTCGCACCCGATAGCCTTGGGCATCCAAACTGATCCGCAAAAATTTGCGGATGGAGGGGTCGTCATCGACGATGAGAATGGTCCACGCCGGTTCGTTCACGGCTGCTCTCCACTATCTGAGGTAGGTTGTTCATGGGCCGGGATTGGCAAGGTAATGCGCATGGTCGTGCCGCGGCCATCAGGGCCTGCTAGGGCCTCGATGTGGCCACCGTGGGCGGTCACTAATCCCCGGCAGATGGCAAGGCCGAGGCCCGTGCCACCGTGGGGACGGCGATCGCCGCGATGGGCGCTATAAAACATGTCGAACACCCGCTCCCGATCGGCCTCAGGGATCCCGGGGCCACGGTCCAGCACGGCGATCTCCACCCCGTTGGTGCTAGGTTCGGCGCGAATCGTGATGGTCTCCCCTGGTGCTGAGTGGCAGGCGGCGTTATCTAGCAGGTTGACTAGCACCTGCTCCAACAGCACCCCCTGCACATAGAGCAGGGGGATCGCCGGGTGAATGGCCACCTCTACCTGAAAGCAGGCCAGCGGTGAGCGGAGGCGCTCCACTGCCGTGGCTACGATGTCGTGGAGATCGCTCCAGTCGCGCTGGAGCTTCAACACCCCATGGCCAAGGCGGGTCATATCCAGGAGGTTTTGGATGTAGCGGTTTAAGCGCTCCGCCTCATCCAATACCGTCTGTAGTAGCTCCCTGCGATCGGTGGCAGCAAAGCTATCGCCATAGGCCAGCAGACTACCGGTAGAGCCGATGATCGACGCTAAGGGGGTGCGTAGGTCGTGGGAGAGGGAGGAGAGGAGGGCGGAGCGTAGCTGTTCCGTCTCCGTGAGTAGGCGTGCTTGGGCGAGATCTGTGGCCAGCAGTGTCCGCTCTAGGGCCAGGGCGGCCTGATCCCGGATGGCCTCCACCAGTTGGCGCTGCTCTGGGTCCAGCGGCCGTGGTAGCCTCAAGACGATGAGGGCCATACGGCCACGGGCGGCATCCAGAGGCAGGAGGTGCCATAGGGGCGGTGCCTTGGGTTCACTCTCCAGCCAAGCGGTCGTGGCGAGTTGGAGGAGTTGACCATCGGCTGTTAGCCGAGTGGTTGCGGCCGCGGAGAGGGTGCCATGGAGATCGGCGGTGAGCGCCAGGGCCTTACCATCCAAGGTCGCCGCGAGGTGATCGACGACGGCGGCCAGTACCGCATCGGGGCTACCGGCAGTGGCCAGGCGGCGGCTCACGGCATAGAGGTTCTCTGTCTTGTGGGCCGCACTACGGGCGACCTCAGCCTCACTCCGTAGGCGCGATGCCATGTGGGCAGTGAGGAGGATCACTGCGCCAAACAGGGTGAGCGTTGGGAGATCGGCATCTCCCTCCATGGGTAGTGACCCAAATGGGGGCATGAAAAAGAGGGTAAAGGCGAGCAGGCTCAGTGCACTGGCCGCCAGGGCGGGTCCTAGCCCGTTCAGGCTGGCAACGAGTAGCACCGCGGCGACAAATACCAGGCGAACCGGCGGCGCGGGGGTCAACGCGGCCAGCCCCCAGGCAACTAGCAGGGCGGTGAGTACAGCGGTGACAGCAGAGAGGTAGGAGGCGATGGGGCCGTGACGGCTGGAGAGGAGTCCCATTGCGGCGAAGGGCAGGTAAGTGGGCGCCAGCCTAGCATGGTGTGAAGGGGGAGAGACGCTGTTTATCAAATTTTTATCGCCCTCACGAGACCCCCTTCGCCATGGCAATAAATCGCTGGTGGAAGAGGTGGGGCCAAGGTCTATCGACGGATGGCCGATCTAGTGCCTCGCCTCCAAATGGCTGCCCTACCGGAGGTGGGCTGGTAGAATCCGCCTCCCATTTCATCAGAACCAACCGACGGTCCCGCTTTCCATGCAGTTGATGCTGGTGATCCGCACGCTGGGGGTGCTGTTGATGCTCTTCAGCCTCAGTTTGGCGCCGACCTTGGTGGTGTCTGCCATCTACCAAGATGGGAAGGTGTTTCACTTCTCTTCCACCATGGGATTGAGCCTGGTGGCCGGTTGGCTGCTCTGGGCGCCCCTGCGACGGCTCCACCTACCCCTACGGGCCCGCGATGGCTTCGTGGTGGTGACGATGTTTTGGGTGGTGATGAGTTTGCTCTCCGCCTTGCCGTTCATGTTCGGTCTGGAGATGGGGGCCGCGGATGCCGTGTTTGAGTCGGTCTCTGGATTCACCACCACCGGGGCAACGGTAATTGTCGGGCTGGATCGATTGCCCCCCTCCATCCTCTTTTTCCGCCAGATATTGCAGTGGTTTGGGGGAATTGGAGTGATTGTTTCAGCGGTGGCGCTGCTGCCGATGATGGGGGTGGGGGGGATGCAGCTGTTTCGAGCCGAGACGCCGGGGCCGATGAAGGACGAGAAGCTCACCCCTCGCATCGCCCACACTGCCCGTACCCTGTGGCAGATCTATGCCCTGTTCACGGTGATCTGTGCCGCGGGGTTCTGGCTCGGCGGTATGAGTGTGTTCGATGCCATCGGCCACGCCTTCTCCACGGTCTCCACCGGCGGCTTCTCTACCCATGATGCCTCCATGGCCTACTTCAATAGCCCCTTCATTGAGGCGGTGGCGGTGGTCTTCATGACGCTCGGGGGGATCAATTTTGGTATTCACTACCTTGCGATGCGCGGTGTTGACCCGGCCCTCTACTGGCGGAGTCCAGAGACACGCGCCTATCTACTGCTCTTGGCGGCGCTCACGCTGCTGGTGGGGGTCCTGTTAACCGTTAGTGGCGCCTATTCCGACGTCGTCAGCAGCCTGCGCTACGCCGTTTTTGAGGTGGTCTCAGTGGTAACCGGAACCGGGTTTGGGGTCGCTGACTTCAGCGCCTGGCCGTTGGCCCTGCCGGTTATTCTGATTTTCTCCAGTTTCACCGGAGGGTGCGCCGGTTCTACGACCGGTGGCATGAAGGTGGTGCGCTTGCTGCTGCTATGGAAGCAGGGGTGGCTGGAGATCCAGCGCTTGGTTCACCCACGCATGGTGCGGCCGCTCAAGCTGGGTGAGCGCACCGTTTCGTCACGGGTGGCGGAGTCGGTGTGGGCCTTTTTTGCGGTCTATATCGCCTCATTTGCCGTCATCATGATCCTGCTGATGTTTACTGGGCTAGATCAGGTTACCGCCTTCTCCGCGGTGGCCGCTTGTATGAATAATCTAGGGCCAGGGCTTGGGCAGGTGGCGGTTAATTTCACCGCCGTGAATGACTTTGGACTCTGGCTGCTCTCCTTTGCCATGATGCTGGGGCGGCTGGAGATCTTCACAATCTTGGTACTCCTCACCCCTGCATTTTGGCGCCAGTAGACGGCGTATGGGGCCATCTTGTGCGTGTGCCTGGGCAGGTGCACGAAGGGAGACTGGCCTCGTTCCGGTGGGGAACAAGCACCACTCTACCGATTCGTGCGCTGCTACCCCGCCCTAGTGGTGGCCTGTTACTCCTCGTCTGGATGGGTCGAGACGCGACGGAAGTGGGTGCCATGGCACTTGGGGCAGGGGGGGATACGGCCTGGTTCGGTGAAGTGGATCTGTTCACCACACCCTTTGCACTCTAAGGTCCCCAGTGCGGTTACCTCTCCTGTGCGCCACTCTCCCATGGTTTCGGCCCGCCGCTGGAGTTCTGCTAGATCAATGCGGGTGCGATCGACCACCTGGGCAAAGAGATCGGCCAGGCCGCGTTTGACCAGCTTCAGATCGAAATTGAGCCAGTCGCGCAGCTCTTGGCCTGACTGCGAGACAAACTCAGCGGCATCTTGGAGATCGCGCTTGAGGTAATCACCGATGCGATCGGCCTCCTCGCGGGAGAGCTCACCTAGCTCCGTCGCGGTCTCCTTGGCACGTGCTAGGGCGCGCTCCAGGGCCGGGAGGGCATCTTCTTCAACCTCGCCGCGGACCTCATCTACCCCTTTGCGCACTCGCTCCAGCATACGGTTATAGGCCTCGGCCAGCTGGTCGCCCAAGCCGTGGCGTTCCGGATCATTTTCGCTCATGGGGATACTCCTAATGGAATCGAAGGGGAGAGGCTACTGTGCATCGCAGGTTGGTGGCGTGACCGAACGCGCGGGCGGTGGTTGAACGGAATGCTACTCGAATCGCGGTATCACCGTGGGGCTACTGTGGGCGAAGGGTGCATCCAGCGGCGTTCATCTACCTATGCACGGCTGTTATTTTGAACCCATCCCCTAGGGCTGCCAACTGCTTCAGTAGGGTGGGGCGATGGCGGAGGGGGGACCCAGTGGACGGAGACGCTGCTCTGGTGGGGGGACCGTATTGGGCGCTCTCCAAGTTCTACTCGCCTTGGAGCTAGTGGCCGATCATGGGGGGGAGGGTCTGCGGAATGTTTTAAGAGGTTAAGGCTATCTGAGACCGGGAAGGCAAAAAAAACGCCGTAGCGGGGAACCCGCTACGGCGGTCGTTGGTTGTGGATGATTGGCCATTTGGACCCTCTTAACGGAGCTCCCTTCCTATCGTCGCTTCTTTCCCAGTGGAGGGGTAGTTGATTGGACAGTGTGTTCCCGATCAGCAGCCGTTAGGCAGTGTCGGGGTGTGTCACAGTTCAATTAGGCCGGTGCGTACTGCCCGTACCACCATGTCCACACGGCCGCTGGCGTCCAGCTTGCGACGTGCGTTTTCCAGATGGTAGTGGACCGTGCGACTGCTGATCTCCAGATCATCTGCTATCTGGGCATTGGTCAAGCCACCGGCCAGGAGGCGCAGGCAGTCCCGTTCCCGTGGCGTGAGCTTGACTTCGGCAAGGTTGGTGCAGAGTTCCGGCATCAGCTCCAGCAGCCGCTCGCGCGTCGTCCAGGCAAGCATTCGCAACAGCCCTGCATAGCGGATCAGCTCTCGGTCTACCTCCCCGCTGGAGCGCTTGGCACCTGCGACAAAGAGCCCAAATCCACCCGGCGGTCCATGCAGAGGGATGCAGATCCCCTCGGCGAGGCCGTGGGCTGCCGCATCACGCATCATTCGCGCTGATTCTCCGCTGCCCCCAGTGAGGGCCCGTCCCCAGCGGAACGGCAAGGCTCGGTTACGGGCCTGGCGTAAAACAGGATCGATGCGATAATAATTAGCCTCACGGTAGCGCTGTTCCCATTCGGCCATCCGCGAGAGCAGTAGGGGCTCCCCCGTGGTGGTTTGGTAGATGAGCCTGGATTGAAAGCCCACCGCGGTGGCGATGGCCGCCATGTGTTCGCTTAGGGCCTCCAGGGTATCGGCCTTCATCAGGCGGGCAAACAGTGCCTCTGTGCGCTCGAAGATATCCGGCATCACCGGCGCCTCTGCCATTACATTGGGCAGCGGCGTCTGGGGGCCACGAGGAGGGGTGTTGAGTGCACCAGTCATCGGTATCACTCCCTCCTGGGACGGCCTGTGGGCGGGGGCGTGGACAAAAGGCCACGGCCAGCGGGACAGCGCGCACGCGGTCGGAACAGAGATGCAAACATCGACAGTTCTCCAAAAAAAATTTGATTGATTTGGCGGCCCTCCGTGGCCCGTTTTTTTGTTTCAGCAAGTGCATGGTTGCATAGCGAGAAAAGCGTTGTCTGTAGGAGTATTCCTACAGCGTGCCTCTCTGTTTCTCCCCCCCCTTGCCCCCTCTTTTGTGGTGTCTCTCCCTGGGGCCACTGGATTGTCCGGTTGCCGACAATTGCGTCGGGTGGATGTCATCAGTGGGTTGTCTGGGCGTTTTTCTCTGGAAATATTCCATTACATTCCATGGGGTTAGGCTTCCTGCGTGTAACGGCATGGCCGTTGCTTCCCGCCGGGCGGGCGGTGTGTGGAGTGGGGCGAATGGTGGTCACCACTCGCCCCGCCTGCCCCGCCCTAACTCATCCACAAGCGAGAGGAGTACAGCAGCGTGGCCAAGGCAAAACTCACGTTTAAAGATATCGGTATCACCGTCAGCGTCCCGGTGGGCGTGCGGGTGATCGAGATTTCTGAAAAGGTTGGTTCTGGAATCATTTATGGATGCCGCGAAGGGGATTGCGGTACTTGCATGATGAAAGTGGAAGAGGGTTGGCAAAATCTCTCTGAGCCCTCCGTAATTGAACACAAGATCCTCCAAGAGAACGCCGCTGGCCGGCACTATCGACTTGCCTGTCAGGCTCAGGTATTGGGCGATGTCACTGTGAGCCCCGTGTGATAAGGAGACATGTGTAATGGCGACCATCACTTTTTCTAACCCTGAATACAAAGACAAGACGGTCTATGCCGTCGCCGGTAGTCACACCGAAACCATCCTCAAGCTGGCCAAACAGAACAAGATCCCCATCGCGTTCAACTGCGAGGATGGCAACTGCGGTACCTGTCTTATCAAGGTGACCCACCTCACCAAGAATGGTCCCAAGGGCGGGCCGCTCACCGACAAAGAGCAGAGCGTCCTTAAGGAGCTGGGCAAGTTGAGCGGTGATGAGGCGGAGCAGATGGCGGTGGACGATATTCCCACCCGCTGGCGTCTCGCCTGCCAGATGATCGTGCGTGACGAAGATCTGGTTGTGGAGTACGGGCTCACCTGAGTTCCGGGCCCGGGGCAACTGCCCCGGGCTTTGTCGAGGGACGGCCCTAACCACCTCTACGGCCAACCGTTCCCCCATCCCCTTTCTCGCTCTCATCCAAATAGCCCTACCCCCTGCGCTGGGCCTTGGTCCGGCTGATATATCCAGCCGTGGATACCATTGGTAGTGGCCACTACCCGCCACTCGCCACGCTGCTCGTCGCCATCCCACCAGCCACTCTCTATCCGCTCCGGTGGCTGTAACAACGCCACATTAGCGAGCCCTATCCCCTGCTCCAGAGGCGGGCTTGGGGTATTGGGGCGCAGTAGCCATACCGGGCGATGTCCTGTCGGGAGGGCAGCCGGTGGCGTGGTAGCGGTGGGATTGGGGGGGAGCGGGCACCAGGCCCGCAGCGGCCGGTGATCGGCCACTAGGGCTGGCGAGTAGACCGCTTGGCAACCCAGGTGGGCCGTAAGCCGCTCTAGCCAGCGTTGCCAACCCGGAGTCTCTGTTTCCACTGTCTGGAATAGCGCTTGATCTTGCTGTGATAGTGGCGCTATCTGCTCCGCCAGCAGGGTTAACCCCTCCACTGCCGCCGCCAAGGTGTGGTGCTCAAGCCGCTCCTTGAGCAGCGTCAAGAGGTGGGCTTGATCGCGGCTAGGGGCCACTAGGGTGAGTTGTAGCGTCTCTTGAGAGGCGCGGGCGTGGTGCAGGTGTAGGGTGATAGCCGTTACCCCAGCGCCGCGGCCGCGTAGAAAGCCAGTAAGCTCCAGGAGTAGCCGTTGGGCAGCAAACTGGAGCGCCGTGGCTGCTGTAGCTGCTGATGGCAGCCAGAGGGTGTGTTCAAAGCGTGCCGGTGGTACATGGCGGGGGCGTGGGTCATCAATGTGTCCAAAGGCGCGATCCAGGATGAGTAGCAGCTCGGTGCCAAAACGACGGGTCAGGCCATTGCGAGGCAAGCGCAGACAATCGCCAAGATTGACCAGCCCCAGGGCTGCCAGCCGCTCCAGGGCGAGGGGAGCCAAGGGGAGTGTCGTGAGGGGTAAAGGGTGGAGTAGGCGGGTGAGCTGGATGCGGTCAAAGGCGGTGGCGGGCTTACCTGCCCAGGCCAGTAGTTCTGCCCCGAGTGGGGTAGGGGCGGTGGCGAGGTGGCTGCGGTAGCCAAGTTCCGACATACCGTTGGCAACTGCTGCACAGAGGCGGCTATGACCACCGAAGAGACGCAGGCTGCCCCCGATCTCCAACAGTACGGTGTGGGGAGGGGAGAGGGCGATTCGATCACTGAATTGGAACGACCAGTCCGCAATACCCGCCAGTGCAGCCCTCTCCCGCACCGGCTCCCGTGGAAGCAGCTCAAGTTCATGGCACACACCCAAGGCGGCCGTGACCCGCATACCAGGTTCAATAGCCACATGCCGCGCCGCGGGGTTGGCACTATGGATCCACTGCTGGGGACCTTGATGGTCATAGATGGCCAGTGGTCCATGGTGATGGCGGCCACGCATGAGGCTATCGAGAGGGAGCTGAGGCAGATGCACAGCGAGCCAAAGGTCGGACATGGCACGGGCCGATAGTTCGGTTGGGAGCTGTATTTTAATACAGCTATCGTGCTGTTGTCAGTCCATTGTTCTCTGTTGGTTCTGTCTTCCGCTTTGCTCCCTCTCACCGGTCTCATGGGGGGAGCGGAGGGTCGAATGTTGGGGGTGGGTGCGAGAGTGGGGTGGTGGGCCCTAACGGGGCTAGATCTTTACGGGATTTTTCACCCGAATGCTGTCTGCGTCATTTTCTCCCCACCCCGCTTTCGAGGAGAATGCAACATTCATGACCCGTTGATAACTGGGGAGCATATGGTCGAAACGCAGATTAAGAGGGTGGCTAAGCGCTTGGAACTAGGCTTCGTGCTGGATCTTCTGGCGGAGTCAGGGCTGCTTGACTCAGAGCGGGCCGAGCTGCTCAAAGAGCGGATCGCGGAGCGAGAGCGGCGTGAAAAACATCCTCTGACGCTGGTGGCAGATCGCAATTTTGTGAGTGCCCGTCCCCCTCACCGACCATTGACACTGGAGTTTTTGACCGAGTGGTTGGCGAGTCAGGTGGGGCTAGCCTATCATCGTATCGATCCGCTCAAGGTTGACGTGCCCGCGGTCACCGCGGTGATGTCCTACGCCTATGCCCGCCGATACAACATATTGGTGGTCGATGTGCAGAGCGACCATGTTGTCGTCGCCACGGCTGATCCCTTTGATCGGAGTTGGGAGCAGGAGATCTCCCATATCGTTAAGCGCAGTATCCATCGGGTACTGGCCAACCCAGAGGAGATCAACCGCTACCTGGTGGAGTTTTATACCCTGGCCAAGTCGGTGCGCTCTGCCTCCGCTGACTACCAGGCCCCCAGCATGGTCCAGAACCTGGAGCAGCTGGTGGAGCTCTCCCGGGCGGGCAAGCTGGATGCCAATGACCAGCACGTGGTCAACATCGTGGACTGGTTGCTGCAATACGCCTTTGACCAACGCGCCTCAGATATCCATGTGGAGCCGCGACGGGAGATGGGGAATATCCGCTTCCGTATCGATGGCGTGATGCATCTGGTCTATCAGGTTCCGGTCCAGGTCATGGCTGCTGTCACCAGCCGCATCAAGATCTTGGGGCGCATGGATGTGGCTGAGAAGCGCCGGCCGCAGGATGGTCGCATCAAGACCCGTACCCCCCATGGAGATGAGATCGAGCTACGCCTCTCCACGATGCCCACCGCCTTTGGTGAAAAGCTGGTGATGCGAATCTTTGATCCCACGGTGTTGGTGCGGGATTTCAGTGAGCTGGGGTTCTCTACCCAGGAGATGGATCTGTGGGAGCGGCTCATCAAGCAGCCCCACGGCATTATTTTGGTCACCGGGCCCACCGGTTCTGGTAAGACCACTACCCTCTACTCCACCCTAAAGCAGCTGGCGCGACCAGAGGTGAATGTCTGCACCGTGGAGGACCCGATCGAGATGGTCGAGTCCAGCTTTAACCAGATGCAGGTGCAGCACAACATCAACCTCGATTTCGCTGCCGGTGTGCGTACCCTGCTGCGGCAAGACCCAGACATCATCATGGTGGGTGAGATCCGCGACTATGAGACCGCAGAGATGGCCATTCAGGCCGCCCTCACCGGTCACCTGGTCTTCTCTACCCTCCACACCAACGATGCCCCCTCCGCCATCACCCGCCTCATGGAGATCGGCGTCCCGCCCTATCTCATCACCGGTACGGTGCTGGGGGTGATGGCACAGCGTCTGGTGCGTACCCTCTGTCCTCACTGCAAGGCGCCTACCACCGTCGATGCGGACCTCTGGCGTTCACTGCTCCACCCCTTTCGTGCCCCTGAGCCAAAAAGTGCCTACAAGCCGGTGGGGTGTCTGGAGTGCCGGCAAACGGGTTACCTTGGGCGCATCGGCATCTACGAGATGATGGAGCTGACAGACAGCCTCAAGCACCTCACCAAGGCCGATCTGGATACCGATAGGTTACGTGCTGAAGCGGTGAAGGAGGGGATGCGGCCGCTGCGTCTGAACGGGGCGCAGAAGATTAGCAACGGTCTTACCACCGTGGAGGAGGTACTTAAGGTGGTGCCATTCAGCAGCTTTGGCTGAGCTGGGAAAGGGGAGACCTAGCTGAAGGAGAGACAAGGGGCCCAGGAGAGAGGGGGGGATTTATACAATTTTCCCTCCATCTGGCCCCTTGTATCATAAGATATGTGACCCATAGCACAGAACCTGTGACTTTCAACCATTGCGTATCCAGTTGTATGATGGGGCGTCTCTGGCTGACCAATACCGTGGTTTCTCATTTCAATGTCTCTCTCCTCCGCACTTTCTACCTCTACTGTCTTCATCCTGCGCCCTGATGTGGTGGTGACCCTCCTCGATGAAGGGGCTGTACTGCTGGATCTCGACACCAAGTTCTTCTACTCCGCCAACGGTGGGGCGTGGGGCATTGTGCAGCTGTTTGAGGCGGGCGCGACTATCGATCAGGTCCAGGCCCAGTGCCGGGCGTGGGGGGCCGATGAGGGGGCCATGGAGGCCGTGGAGAGGGTGATTGCCACCCTGCTGGCGGACGCTCTGCTGAGTGAGGCTACAACCCCGGCCGAGACCACCGTCCCAGGTTGCCAGTGGAGTGTGCCGCAGCTGGAGAAACATAAGGAGCCGCTCCAAAAGATCATGGTGAGCGCCTTCGATCCCTCCATTCCACTCGCTGAATAACCCAGATATACCGCGCCTGATGGCCTCCTCCCCGTATCTCTGCGGGCCGGTGCGGGTACAGATCGACCAAGACCCCCTCGGTTTTGTATCCAGGCTAGAGCCCGCTCTGGATCTATACACCGCCCCCTGGGAGGGGCCGCGTGTCGATCTCTCGCTCGTCTTGGCACCGGCTGACAGCGTATCGCCAGCGATGGTCGCGCCCTACCTCGATGCCGCCCGAATGGTGGTATTTCGTACCGCTGGCGGCCTCGCCGCCCGCTGCGACTCCGGCGCGACCGTGCGCTGGGAATCCCAGACGGGGCAGTGGCAGGTGGGGGTGCCACCCCCGCCCGCTGATATCTGGTCAACCACCGATCTAGAGAATCTGGTTAGCCTAATCCTGACCACCGCCTGGCGTGGTCTCGGCTGGACCCCATTCCATGCCGGTCTTGTGGCACGGGGAGAGGCGGGACCGGCGGCGATGCTCTGCGCCCCCTCTGGGGGTGGCAAAACCACGCTCACCCTTGCCCTCATCCGCCGTGGCTGGCACACCTTGGGTGATGACAAGCTGCTGCTGCGCCCCCAGGCTGGGGGAGGGGTGGAGGCGCGGGCACTGGTCCATAGCTTCAACCTCTATCCCCATACCCGTCGCTGGTTTGATGAGGTGGGCGATCTGGCGGCCCTACCCAACTACTCGGTGTGGACCGATAAGCGGCGGGTCCCCATTGCCCGTTTGGCGCCTGACGCGGCGATCGAGCGGGCCTGCCCGACCCACGCCCTACAGGTCACCCAGAGCGAGGCCCATAGCCGAGTTGTGGTGACGCCGCTCCCGGCGGGAGAGTTGCTGTCCCTCCTACTGCGTCAGACGGTGATCCCCCGTGACCCCGCCACTGCCCGCTCGATTATGGCCACTGTGGCGGCGTTGGCGGCCACAGTGGTGGGACTTCGGGTAGAGATAGGCCGCGATGCCTATCTTGACCCCACCTGTCTCGAACCACTGGAACAGGCACTGGGGGTGGTGACGTGACCGTTGTGAGTGTGGTCATCCCGGTATTGAACGGTGCCGAGATGATTGGCGACACCCTGCGAGCGGTGCTGGGCCAGGCCAGGGCAGGGGCGGAGTTGGAGGTGATTGTGGTGGATAACGGTTCCACCGACGCCACCTGTGAGGTGGTGAGTCACTTCCCCGTGACGCTGCTCCATGCGGCGGTGCCGGGGGTCAGCGCCGGCCGCAATGTGGGGCTGGCGGCCTGCCGCGGGGATATCTATATCAATGTTGATGCCGATACCCTGCCGAGCCGCACCTGGTTGCGAGAGCTGCTACGCCCGTTTGATGATCCGGCGGTGGTACTGGTCGGGGGGCGGACCATCTCCTTTCGGCCCGAGAGCGGGGCCGAGCGTTATATCGAGCGCGCCGGGCTATTTCGGCCGGAAAATAGCGTACATAACCCCGATCTACCGTTTGTCATCGGCTGTAACTTAGCGGTGCGCACCACCGCCGCCCGCGCCATCGGGGGGTGGGATGAGGGGATGGTACGGGGCGAGGATATCGACTTCTCCGTGCGGCTGCGGCGCGCCTTTCCGGCCCCCATCCACTACCGCGAAGAGGCGGTACTGTTTCACCGCAATCGTAGTGATGAGCGGGCCTTAGCGGCCCAAGCCCATGGATATGGCTACGGCATGGCGCTCATCTATCGCCGCTACCCTGAGCAACTGCATTTCAATGCCGGGCGCCAGCTGCGCGCCCTGCGCCTGGTGGTTGAGCGGACGGTGTGGCCACCATTACTGTGGATCGGTCATCGGTGGGGGCGGGTGAGCGGCGAAGAGCTGGAGTTCGCCCGTTTCCATCGCCTCTGGACCAACGCCTTCTGGCGTGGTTTTTTCAGTACTTGGTATGGTCGGAGAGAGTGACATGCGTGTCTCCGTGGTCATTCCCGCCTATAACGCCAGCGCCACCCTCGGTGAGTGTCTGCGCGCCCTCGCCAACCAGCGGTTGGCGCAGGCGGAGTATGAGGTGATTGTGGTGGACGATGGCTCCCGTGATACCACCGCCGCCATTGCCCGCACCTTCCATCCCGTGCGCCTCATCCGTCAGCCCAACCAGGGGGCTCCCGCCGCCCGTAATTGCGGCATTGCCGCCGCCCGCGCACCTTGGATCGCCTTTACGGATGCCGACTGCATCCCCTCCCGCGGGTGGCTGGCCGCCCTCTTGGCAGCGGTGGAGGGGCAGGTAGATAGGCCCATGGGGGTCGCGGGGCGCACCGTGGGCCACCAATCTCTCTCCCCTGCCGCTCACTATGTCGATCTGGCGGGGGGGCTCGATGCCGAGCGCCACCTCGCCCACCCCACCTTCCCCTTCGCCCCGAGCGGTAATGTGCTCTACCGGCGCGATCTATTGGAGCGGGTGGGGGGCTTCGATGAGCGCTTCCACACCTACGATGCCTGCGACCTCCATACCCGTCTGTGCCGCCTGGACTCAGGTCCCATGCTCTTTGCCGCACGGGCCGTGGTATTACATCGACACCGTGACAGCTGGCCTGCCTACTTCCGCCAACAACGGGGCTATGGCTACGGTTATGGCCAGTTTGCTTGGCACTACCGCTCCGCCATGACCTGGGGGATTGGCCGTGAGCTGGCTGCCTGGTGGCAGCTGGTCCGGCTGGGCGGAGGGGCGTTGCTGCCCGGAGGGGCGGCGGCATTGGTGCGGCGGGGTCACTTTGTGAAGGCGCTGGCACAACGGATCGGCTTTCTGGACGCCTACTACAGTCCACGCGAACGGGAACGGTGGTGAGTAGACCCCCACCGCGCTGGAGCCTGGCCGGAGTGCTGTGGCGCGTGCGCAACACCTTCCATAGCCCGGCAGATCTCTGGCTGGCGCTGCGTATCGGCCGCTTTATCCACACCCTACCGGAGCAGCTGGACCAGGCGGCGCTCCCTGCCATGTTGGCGCAGATCGCGGCAGCCCCCCGGCCCCCGGCGCCCGATCTCGCCGCAGGTGTGGCGCGTATCGCCCGTCTCCGGGGTCTCTGGCTGCGGCGGCGGCGTTATCGGGGGCGCGACACCTGCTATCTCCGCGCCTTGACCCTATTCCGTTTCCTCGATACCGGGGGGCGCCCAATGCACATCCACTTTGGAGTGGAGCCGGACCCGGCGGCGGGGCGCCACCGGGGACACGCCTGGATCACCGTCGATGGGATAGCCTGGGAGCCGCCGGAGGCGGTGGTGGCGGAGCGGACTCGGGAGCTGTTTGTCTACCCCAGCCGAGAGCGGCCATGAGTAGTGCCCTCCCGCTGTTTGAACTAATCCACGGTGCCGATGCGCGGGCCGCGGCGGCGGCTACGGCCATCACCCAGGCCGGGGAGTGGGACTGGACCCTCCAGTTGGCACAGGCGTGGCGTGTGTTGCCGCAATTGGGGCAGCGGCTACGGCAGCTGGGGGTAGCTCTGCCGGTGGCGTTGGCCCAACGGCTCGCTGCGGCGGCGACGGAGAGCGCCATGCGCAGCGGGTATGCCGCCCGCCGAGCCGGAGCCCTGGCCCAACAGTTGGCAGCCGCCGGCATCCCGGCGGCTGCCTTCAAGGGGATCGCCGCCCTGGCCTATCTCCACCGCTCACCGGCGGAGCGGATGTTGGGGGATATCGATCTCCTGATTCGAGAGCAGGACCTCGCGGCCATCGTGGCGGCCCTGGCCGCTATCGGTTTCCTCCCAACGGTGGGGAGTGCGGCAGCAGACGCAGTGCAGTCGCACATCAGCGCCCGGCAAGATAACCACGGCGCTACCCTGGCCGATGGTGAGGGGCTGGAGGTGGATCTCCACTGGCGACTGCGGGGAGGAGCCCAGCAGCTGTTGGAGGGGGCACTCTGGCAACGGGTGGCACCGCAGCCGCTGCTGCGTCAACCGGTGCCCATGGTCGCCCCCATCGATGCCTTGCTGCTGAGTACCCACCACGCCCTGCGTAACGATCTATCCCCTTTTCCCACGGTGCGGGACCTGAGCGACCTGCACGGCTATTGGCGCCGCGTCGGCTGCGACTACTCGGTGGCAGAACTCGCCAGCCTGGCCAGCCTGACGGGTCTAGCGGCACCGCTCCTGGGGCTACTACAGGCACTGGAGGCGGTGGCGGCGATCCCGGCCGCCGATCCCGCCTTGGCCCAACTGCGAGAGCAGTGTGGCAGGCGCGTGGTGGTCGAGGGGGATCGGCTGTATGACTGGTTCCGCGGGCGCCTGGAGCGGCCGGTGCGGACCGGTTATGGGGTACAGGATCTACTGCTGCTACTGGCCGATCCCCCGGCTGTAGGGCGGTTGTTGCGGGACCGGCTGCGAGAGCGGCTGCGGGCAGGGCCAACCTCCCAGCGGCAGCGGCGGGAGGCGGTGTTGGGGAGTGACGGTAACCGTTTGCGGGCCATCGCTGCGGTGGCGCTGGGGATGGACCTTCGCCAGTGGCGTCGTGCTTGGGCGGTGGCGCGTGCCCAGCGGCGCGCCTTTAAAGGCGGCGGCGACCGGTGAGCAAGGGCACTCCCTCGCCGGCGGTTGGAGTGCCACAGGGTGGATTGCGGCGGCTGATGGTGGCCTCGATGTTACTGCTCTCTGGCCGCCAGCTGATCGGCATGATGCTCTCCTTTGGTCGGCTAGCCCTTATCGTGACGCTGCTGGCCCCAGCCGATTATGGGCTCTATGCCGTCGCAGCGGGTCTCATGACCTATATCACTGCCGTTGGCAGCCTGGGGATCGGTACTTACTTGATCCGTGCCACGGAGATGGACCCTGTGCGCATTGGGACGGCGCGGGCGTTGCTCCTGGCGGTGGGGGGCAGCACCACTCTCCTGGTGTGGTTGCTGGCACCGGCCTTGGGGCGGTGGTATGAGGCCCACGCACTGGTGCCACTCCTCATGCTCCAGGCGCTGACCGTCCCCGTCGAGCTACTCAAGATCATTCCCCTCGGCCTGGCAGAGCGGGAGCTGGCCTACCGGCGGATTGCCACCATCGATCTGGGGGCCGAGCTATTCGGCTTTCTCTTCGCCTTCGCCGTGGTTGCCACCACCCGCTCACCCATCGGGCTGGCCCTGGCGGCCCTGCTGCAACAGGCGCTGGCCCTGATCCTGTATAGCCGGGTAACGGGGGAGTGGCGGACCGTGGCATGGGCGCGAGAGGAGGTGAGGGCACAGCTCCGTTTTGGTTTGGGATTGGGGCTGGTGGACTGGGTATGGCAGCTGCGTCTGTTGGTCAACCCCCTTTTGGTGGCCAAATTGCTGGGGGCTGAGGCGGCGGGGCTTGTGGCCGTGGCGGTGCGGCTGGCGGATGTGGGGGGGGTATTGCGCCATATCATCTGGCGGATCTACCTCGCCGGTGCTGCCAAGTTGCGGCGCGACGGCCGGGCCCTAGGCGAGGCGTTGGCGGAGGTGCAGAGCGGGCAGCCGCTGGCGGTGGGGGCCTGTCTTGTGCTGCTGGTGGCGTTGGCACCGGAGCTGGTGGCGTGGATGCCCCATGAGGCGGGTTGGCACCAGCTCATGTCGTTGCTGCCACTGCTGGTGGCGGCGGTAGCGGTCAATGCCGGCTTCAATCTCTACGGCGGGACCTTGGTACTCTTGGGGGCGCTACGCCCCATGGTGATCTTTAATTCCATTCTGGTTCTGCTGTTCTACCTCAGTGCCCTGGTGATGTTGCACCTGGATGCCAGTATCCGTAGCTACGGCATTGCCGAGCTGTGTGCCGCCTGTGGCTATCCCCTGGTACTCATCCCGCTCAAGCGCCGGCTAAGCAGCGTGCGGAGCTGGCCCGCTCACATCAATCTGGTGCTGGTGCTCCTGCTGTTGGCACTGGTCACCCAGCTGCTGGCAACGCCGCTCTGGCTACGGCTGCTGGTGGTGGTGGGCGGTATTGCGGCCATTGTCGGGACGCTGCCCAGTAATCGGCGGCTAGTGGGCCAGCTGCTGGCCCTACGGCGACAGCGGGCCATGGCCATCGCCTAGTCTGTTTGGGCGCGTAGCCCTCCCTTGGCATCCCACTCGGCAATCAAGCGTGTTAGCCGGCGGATGGTCACTGCGGGCGCCGGAGTAACAGGCGGAGGCGCACATCGACCGTCACCGCTAGTTGGTCGAGGGCGGCGGCGGCCAGTTTGCCGGCGTGGGGGGCGCGGTAGAGGTGGGGGGTCATGGTGAGTAGATCGGTCAGTTGTTGCCGATCCAAGGGGGCTGTGCGGTAGTGCAGGGCACGCTCGGTGAGGAGTTCAAAGCCGCAGGCCAGCGCTTCGGTCAGTGACGGTGGCGGCCGGCGGCGTACCTCTGGATAGATCACCTCCCGCAGCTCCAGCAGATGCTCCTCCGCACCATCCACCAGCAGCAGGTGGCCACCCAGGCGTAACATCTCGGCGAAGGGGGTAAAGGTGGGGAAACCAAACATGCAGAAGAGCAGATCTAATGATGCACTCTGTAGGCAGGGGGTGCGATGGGTGGCCACCAACCAGGTGATGTCGCGCCGGCGCCTGCTCGCCGCCTGTACCGCCGGTTTGGCAATATCCCAGCCGATGAGCTGGGCCGCCTCGGGGCGCCCCTGGGCGGCTAGGGTGTGGGCGAGTCGTGCCAGATAGTACCCCTCACCGCAGCCGGCGTCGGCGATACGCGGTATCCCCTCCGTTGGCAGATAGGCCACTATTAGCTCATTGAGCAGATCCGAAATGGGGCGATAGAGCCCACTATCGAGTAGGCGACGGCGTGCCTCCACCATCCCCTTGCTGTCTCCCGGTTCCCGCGAACGTTTGGCCTGGACCGGCAGCAGGTGAAAATAGCCCTGCCGTGCCTGATCGAAGCGGTGGCCGTGGGGGCAGGCCAGGCCACCCGGGAGGCTGGTCAGGGGGGTGCTGTCGAGGGGGCAGATCAGATTATCGGCGGGGAGCAGTTGCATGGCACAGGTTCGCTTCAGATTGGGCAGGCATACTACCCCAGTCGGGTCTGGGCGATCTGACCCTGCGGCAGGTGGCTTCCCCTCCTGGTGGTGATATCATCCACCGCCTTAAGATATCAGGTGTCGGGATCGTGAGCAGAACCATTATCAGCCTGGCCCAGGAGGAGAGACGCCGGTTGGCGCAGGGGGTTGGGCGAATGGCGACAGTGAGGGGTTGCGATCCCTATACCCGGCAGGTGGACGGTAACCGGATGTAGCGCGTTGAAGCGACTCATCGACTCTGTGATTTTAATGGACCACCTTACTGGCCTCCCTGGTGCCACCCATGCCATGCGGCGGGTGGTGCGGGCTGCGGCGGTCCGCGCGGCCGAGCGGGCCGCGGTGCGGTGCCATGGCGATGGCATCAAACTGGCTGCTGCCTGGCCAGCGGCCACCGCATGTCGCCACGCTTGGCTGCTCTCCCGCTGCTGGAAGGGGGGGCTGTGAGCACTAGTCAGGCCCGCCTCATTGCCATGGTGGACCGGATGCCGGCCTTCCCGCAGACCGTGGGGCGCATCCTTGAGATGACCGCTCGCCCCGACTGCTCCCCCAAGGACCTGGTCAAGGTGGTGGAGCACGATCCGGTCATGACCATGAAGATCCTGCGCTTGGTCAACTCCGCCTACTTCGGCCTGACCCGCACCATCCGCTCCATCAACCACGGGGTGGTGATGGTGGGGATCAACACGGTGAAGAACGTAGCGCTCTCGGTGGCCGCCATGGGGATGCTACCGCGCAAGAACCAGGCCGGTTTCGACACCAACGAGTTCCTGCTCCACTCGTTGGGGGTGGCTACGGTGGCTAGGCTGTTGGCCGGCCGTATCGGGGTGGGGGAGAAGTCGGCCCCAGACTACTTTGTGGCGGGCCTGCTGCACGACTTCGGTAAGGTGGTGCTGGCGCAGTTCATGCCGGAGGAGCTACGCCGGGCGCTAGAGCTGGCGATGGATGGCAGCCAGTCGCTGCATCTGGCGGAGCGGACGGTGATCGCCTCCGATCACGCCGAGATCGGCGGATTGCTGGCGGCCAGCTGGCAGCTATCGCCGGAGTTGGTGGGCTGTATCCGTCACCACCACGACCTCAGCGTGAACGGGGATTGGGGCATCATGCGAGATTGTGTCTTCGCCGCCAACCAGATCGTCCGTAGCCTCGGCTTTGGTGATTCCGGCAATCGGGTCATCGAGTCGTTCCCTCCGGCCCTGGAGGAGCGCTTTGGCCATGACCTCCCAGAGCTGATCGAGACCATTGGCGATATCACCCAAGAGCTGGAGAAGGCGAAGATATTCTTGAAGTTGTAGCCGCCCTCGCCTACAGTCGGCAACCGCTGACCGTTTCATAGACCATCGGGAGGGCAGTGCCCATGCGATTTACCCTCTGGGGCGTGCGTGGCTCCATCCCTGTCCCCGGGCCGCATACCCTGCGCTACGGGGGCAACACCACCTGCATCGAAGTGCGTACCGATGATAATGATCTCATCATCTTCGATGCCGGTACTGGCATTTTCCAGCTCTCCCAGACCCTATTTAAGGAGATGCCGCTCAAGGCCCATCTCTTTATTACCCATACCCACTGGGACCATATCCAGGGGCTCCCCTTCTTTATCCCCATCTTTATCCCAGGCAACTCCATTCGCATCCACGGCGCCGCCGATCCAGTGACCCAGCGTGGCATCAGCGATGTGTTGGCCCGGCAGATGGAGTACGCCTACTTCCCGGTGCGAGAGGCGGAGCTGAATGCCCGCATCGAGTACGTCAACCTCCATGAGCGGCAGGAGGTGCAGGTGGGGTGCGCCAAGATCACCAACCTGCTACTCAACCATCCGGTGCTCAACTACGGCTATCGCGTGGAGTGCAACGGCAAGAGTCTGGTGTTTACCGGCGACCACGAGTGGCCCTACAACATCTATACGCCGGAGGATGACTACTTCGAAGAGTTCGAGGAGATGGTGGCGGAGAAGCGGGCGGGGATCATGGAGTTCTTCCGTGGTGTTGACGCCCTGATTATCGACACGGCCTACACCATCGAGGAGTATCCGAGCAAACTCGGTTGGGGCCACGGCACCTTTGATGCCAGTATCGCCGCCGCCCGTGAGGCGGGGGTCAAGCGGGTCTATCTCACCCACCATGAGCCCAACCGTAGCGATGACCGGCTGGAGCAGGTGTTCCAGGAGGCGGTGGCCCGGGCCGCCCTCGGTCCAGGAGATCCCGAGGTGGTGCTGGCCCGCGAGGGGCTGACCATCGAGTTGTGAGGGTTCTGGATCCCACCCTCCTGACGAGGGTGGCGCCTGGGTGCATCGCCCCTAGCGGGGGCGCCGCGGCCGAGAGGCCGATTCTGCGGCGCGAACGGGGCGGTGCATCCCCTCCATAGAGCGCGCTGGGTCACTGCGGGGCAATGTTGGTGGTCGGCGCTGGGGCGGCTACCTGGCGCGCTGTTGTCTCCTAGCGGTGAACTCTCGCCGCGATAGCCGGCTTCTCGCCCCTAGCGGGATTGCCTCCTCCATATTGGCAAGGGAGAATCCCCCCGGCCGCCCAGGCGCCATTTTGCCCCTCAGCCTCCCGCCGTGGGGCCTACCCCAATTTCCCCCTCCCTGGAGAAGAACCCATGGCAGTGAGCGAGTATCTGGATACCTTCTTTGGTCGGCCGGTGCTGGATTTCACCAGCGGAGATACGGTGACCGATCAGAGCGCAGTCTATCGGTTGCGGCAGGAGTATGACGCCGAGCAGAGCCAGGCCGAGCTATTGACGGAGTTCCTGGGCCAGGTGGTGCCGGAGGAGCTGGAGGCGCTGATGCTCGGTGCGTGGTCCGATATGTCGGATAACTCCTGCGATGATTTCTTGGAGGCGCTGGTGGCGCGGGCGGCGCAGCTGCCGCAGCTGCGGGCCCTGTTTATCGGCGACCTCACCTATGAAGATAGTGAGATCTCCTGGATCATCCAGGGGAACTACGCCACCCTGCTGGCCGCCTTCCCCGCCTTGGAGGTGCTGCGCATTCGAGGCGGTGAGTCGCTCTTCTTCCCGGCGGTTGAACACCCAGCGCTACGGGAGCTGGTCATCGAGACGGGGGGGCTGCCGAGCCGGGTGGTGAACGCCATCGCTGAGAGTACCTTGCCGGCACTGCGCCACCTGGAGCTGTGGTTAGGTGACGAGAACTACGGCTTTGATGGCGACATCGATACCTATCGCCAGCTCTTGGAGCGGATCCGGCCGGAGCGGCTCCACTACCTCGGCCTGCGCAACGCCACCATCAGTGATGAGCTGGCCATCTATCTCGCCACCCAGCCGTGGTTGGGCAAGCTCCACACCCTGGACCTCTCCATGGGCACCCTGGGGGATGATGGCGCCCGCGCCCTGCTGGCCTCCCCCTATCTGGAGGGGCTACAGGTGCTGGATCTGGAGTACCACTACATCAGTGATGAGCTGGTGGCGCAGTTGCAGCGGCTCCCCTGCGAGGTGCGTATTGGCGAGGCGGAGGAGGAGTACGACGGCGACCGCTATGTGCAGGTCGGCGAGTAGGTGCTACTCATCGGTCAGCGCCACTGTCGGCGTAGCGCGCTGCTAGAGGAGGCGTTGCAGCGTCGCGGCGGGCGCCTGCGGCTGATTGAGTGGCGGGAGTTACTGGCGCGGGGCGAGCTGCCGGCCGATCTGGCCGGCGAGCACCACCGCTGGTGCAAGATAGATCCACCCGCCGAGGAGGCCGCGTTGACCGATCGCCTCATTGCCGACGGCTGGCGGGCCCTGGGAGGAGAGGGGCCCGCCCCGCAGCCACTGCGCTTCGGCGAGTTGGCCCACGGCGCGGCCTGGTTTGCCGGCCTGACCCACTGGCTCACCCAGATCGCCGCCCAACTGGCCGTACTAGCCCCCGGGCTACGACTGTTTAACCCGGTGGATGAGATCCTCAACATGGGCGACAAGTGGCGCTGTCAGCAGCGCTTGCAGGCCCATGCGGTCTCGGTGCCCCAACTGTTGGGGCCGTTAGCGGGGCTGACCGAGCTAGAGGCGAGCTGGCCCGTTGCCGACCATCCGCGGCTGTTTCTCAAGGCGCGTTACGGCTCCTCCGCTGCGGGGGTGGTGGCCCTGCAACGCCACCGCGATGGGCGTTTGAGCGCCACCAGCCCCACCCGGCTGGCGGCGGATGGGGCGCTATTCAACCACCTGCGCCCCACCACCTTACGCGAGCGGCCAGCGGTGGCGGCGCTGGTGGATGCCCTGGCCGCCCAGGGGGCCTATGTCGAACGCTGGGTCACCAAGCCCCGCACCCCCGGCCAGCGTCAGGCCAGCCACGACTTCCGGGTGGTCTGCTTTGCCGGCCGTGCGCGGCAGCGCATCGCCCGCAGCTCCACCGCCCCCATGACCAATCTGCACCTCGGGAATCGCCGCGCCACGCCGCATTGGTTGACTGGGACCGAGTTGGCGGCCCTGGCGGCGACCGCCGAGGCGGCGGCCAGCGCCTTCCCCAACAGTAAGGTGATCGGCCTTGACATCATTCAGCGCGGTGGCTGCGGTACCGTGCTGGAGGCCAACGCCTTTGGCGATCTGCTGCCCGATCTCTACTACGACGGCGCCACCACCTTTGACGATCAGGCCGCCCAGGTGTGGGCCGATGAGGGGTGAGATGACCATCCCCGATATGCGCCGCATCGTGGGTCAACACGACCTGCTGCTCATCACCCTGGATACCCTGCGCTACGACGTGGCCCAGGCGCAGCTCCAGGCCGGCCAGCTGCCCCATCTGACCCCCCTGTTGCCGCCCACCGGTTGGGAGCGGCGCCACACCCCGGGCAGTTTCACCTTGGCCGCCCACGCCGCCTTCTTTGCCGGTTTTCTGCCCACCCCGGCGACACCCGGCCCCCATCCGCGTCTCCTGGCGTTGCCATTCCCCGGTAGCGAGACCATCCACCCCCACACCTGTGTGTTTGAGGGGGCCGATACCATTGTCGGCGGGCTGGCGGGGCGGGGCTACCACACCCTCTGCATCGGTGGCGTGGGGTTCTTTAACCTACGCAATCCACTCGGCTCCGCCCTGGCCGCGCCGTTTCAGGAGCGCCATTGGCGGCCCGAATTTGGGGTCACCGCCCGCGACTCCACGGCGGCCCAAGTGGCCCTTGCCTGTCAGCGCCTGGCCGCCCCGGAGCTGCGTGAACGGCGCCTGTTCCTGTTTCTCAACGTCTCGGCCCTACACCAGCCCAACTGCCACTACCTGCCGGGGGCGGAGCACGACACGCCGGCCAGTCAGGGGGCCGCATTGGCCTATGTCGATGGGGCCCTCGCCCCCCTCTGGGCGGCGCTGCGCCGGCGCGCCCCGGCCTTTGTCATCCTCTGTGCCGATCACGGTACTGCCTATGGCGAGGGGGGCTACCACGGCCACCGCCACCCCCACCCAGTGGTGATGGAGGTCCCTTATGCCCACTTCGAGGTGCTGCCATGACCCTGCGGGAGCAGCTCCAGCGCGGCCCCTACCAGGCCTACGCCTACTCCTATCCGCATAAAAGCGCCTATCGACCACTGACACCGCCGGTGGCACTGGCAGATCTCTGGGCCCAGGAGGCGCGGGGTGCGCTGTTTGGCTATCTCCATGTACCGTTCTGCGGGTATCGCTGCGGCTTTTGCAATCTATTCGCCTTAGGACGCCCTGAACCGGCCCTGGTGGCGCGCTACGTGGATCAGCTGTGTCGCCAGATGGAGGTGGTCGGGGGGGCGTTGGGTGACCACCGCTTCGCCCGTTTCGCCCTGGGTGGCGGCACGCCGAGCCACCTCTCGGCGTCGCAGCTGGAGCAGCTGCTGCTGGGGATCAACCGCTGGTTGGCGGCGGACCTACAACAGATCCCGGCGGGGATCGAACTGAGCCCGGAGAGTACACAGGCGGAGCAACTGCGGCTCTGCCGATCGGCCGGTTTCGACCGCGCCAGCCTCGGGGTACAGAGCCTCCACCAGCAGGAGTTGCAGGCGTTGGCCCGCCCCACGTCGGTCAAGGAGATCGTGACCGCCATCGAGCGGATCCGCGCCCACGACTTCCCCATCCTCAATCTCGATCTCATCTACGGGATCCCTGGCCAGACGGTGAGCAGCTTTTTGGCGTCGCTGGAGCAGGTGCTGCGCTTCGCCCCGGAGGAGATCTACCTCTATCCGCTCTACGTGCGCCCGGAGACCGGCCTCGGCCTGCGGCAGGTGCGGCGGGGGGAGGTGGGGCCGGATGAGCGGCGCCCACTGCTCTATCGAGCCGGGCGTGAGCGGCTGTTGGCGGCCGGTTACCGTCAGGTATCGATGCGCATGTTCCGCGCCGCCCACGCACCAGCGGAAGAGGGGCCGGTCTACCGTTGCCAAGAGGATGGCATGGTGGGGTTGGGCTGCGGGGCGCGCTCCTACACCCAGACCCTGCACTACTCGGATCGCTACGGTGTGGCCCGTGCCAGCGTGGCGGAGATCCTGGCGGCCTGGGTGGCGGCGCCGGTCCACCACTTTGGCCAGGCCCACCACGGCTTCTGGCTGGATGGCGAGGAGCAGCGGCGGCGCTATCTCATCCAGTCGCTGCTGGTGTGGCCGGGGTTGGAGGAGGCGGCCTATCTGCGCCGTTTTGGCAGCGCACCGCTCATTGACCTGCCGCAGCTGGGGGAGCTGCTGGAGTTGGGACTGGCGCGCTATGGTGAGGGGTGGCTGACCCTCACCGAGGCCGGCATGGCCCAGGCCGATATCATCGGGCCGTGGCTCGCCTCGGCGGCGGTGGTGGCCCGGATGGGCGCCGATGCGGCCGGTTGACGCCGCCACTCTACGCCTGCACTACCGTGGGCGGTTGGCCAGTTGCAACTTCAGCTGCGGCTACTGCCCATTTGCCAAACGGCGCGACTCCGCTGCCACGCTCCGACGGGATGCCGCCGAGCTGGCGCGCTTCGTTGACTGGGCGTTGGCGGCCGAACGGCCCCTGGCGATCCTCTTTACCCCCTGGGGCGAGGGGCTGATCCGGCGCCACTATGGGGAGGCACTGGTGGCCCTCAGCCACGCCCCCCATGTGCGCCGGGTGGCCATCCAGACCAATCTGAGTGCCCCCCTGCGCTGGTTGCCGAGGGCGGAGCGGGAGAGCCTCGCGCTCTGGTGCAGTTACCACCCGGAGCAGCTCTCCCGGCGCCGTCTGCAGCGGCGCCTTGCCGAGCTGCGCGCCGCCGGGGTGCGTTTCAGCCTTGGGATGGTGGGGGCGCCCGATCAGCTGGCGGAGATCGAGGCGGTACATGCCCTGTTGCAACCGGGGGAGTACCTCTGGATCAACGCCCTCGATCCGCGCCCAGCGGGCGGCTATGGGACAGAGCTGATCGCCCGCTTCAGCGCCATCGATCCCCACTTTCCCATCAACTTGGACCCCCCTAGTAGTCAAGGGGCGGCCTGTCGGGCGGGATCGGCGCTGCTGGCGGTGGATGGGGAGGGCACGCTGCGCCCCTGCCTATTTGTGGATCGGCCGCTGGGCAATCTCTATGACGGCAGTTGGCAAGCGCAGCATGTGCGCTGCCCCAATCCCCGTTGCGACTGTTTTATCGGCTATGTCCACCGCCGCGATCTGCCGCTAGGGGCACCCTTTGGCGAGGGGGTGATGGAGCGGATGTGGGCGGGTTGAGATCGCCCCTGTTGATCGCTTGGGGCTACGGTTGGGCCACCAGGGCGAGCTGCTCTAACAGTAGCTGTGCCACGGCCGCTGAGGCGCCGTGTCCGCCCAGACGCTCCCGGATCTCGGCCAGGGCGGAGCGCATTGCCTGGGCGCGTGCGGGCTCGGTCAGGAGGGCAGAGAGCTCCGCACTGATCCGCTCCGGGGTGGCGTCGTCTTGGATCAGCTCCGGCGCGATGCGGCGGTCGGCGACGATATTACACAGGGCGATGTGATCCACCTTGATGAGGCGGCGCATGATGCGGTAGGAGAGGGCGGCGACCCGGTAGACCACCACCAACGGGGTGCCGAGGAGGCCGATCTCCAGCGTGACGGTACCGGAGGCGGCGGCGATGGCGTCACAGGCACGGATCGCCTCATAGGGGTGGCCGCTGACCACCTGGATCGGTACGCTGGTGGTGGCCAGATAGGGGGCGAGATCGGCCTCCTCCAGGGAGGAGGCGCGGGGTAGCAGAAATTGGTAGCGGAGATCCTGGGCGTGGAGCTGGGCCGCGCTGGCTAGCAGGGTGGGCAGCAGGCGCTTCAGCTCACTGCGGCGGCTACCGGGGAAGAGCCCCACCACTGGACGCCCAGGATCGAGGTCGAAACGCTGCTTGGCCTCGGCCGCGCTGAGTGAGCAGTACACCTCCTCCGCCAGCGGGTGGCCGACAAAGCGTACTGGCACCCCGGCTTGCTGGTAGAACGGCTCCTCAAATGGGAACACCACCGCCATCATGTCCACCAGCTTTTTGATCTTGTAGACCCGATGTTGGCGCCAGGCCCAGATCTGCGGACTGATGTAGTAGAGCACCTTGATGCCGAGACGTTTGGCGGTCTTGGCCAAGCGCAGATTGAAGTCGGGGTAGTCCACTAGCACCAGCAGGTCGGGTCGATCCTCCGCCAGTCTGCGCTGCATCAGCTTGAGGGCTGCGCGCAGGGTGGGGTAGTGGCCCAGTACCTCCACCAGCCCCATCACTGCCATCACCTTGGCATCCACCAGTGTCTCCACTCCCGCTGCCCGCATCCGCGGGCCGCCGATACCGTAGAAGTGGAGATCGGGGGCCATGCGCTTCGCCTCCTCCACTAGGGCGCCGGCACGACCATCGCCAGAGGCCTCGCCAGCGACGATAAGGATTTTGCGGTGGGGGGATTGGCTCACGGCAGGGTTACCGAGATTAGAGCAGGGGAAGGGCGTGCAGCCCCCGTCTGTGCGGGGGCTGTGAGGGGGGGTTAGCGCCCCTGGATGACCGCCACCACGCTATCCACCTGCTCGTCGGTCAGCTCAGGGAAGATAGGTAGTGATAGGCAGCGGCGCGCCACCGCCTCGGCCACCGGCAGGGTGAGGTCGGCGCACTGTTCGGCAAACACCTCCTGCTGGTGGAGCGGGATCGGGTAGTAGACGGCGCAGCCGATCTCGGCCGCCTTGAGCGCCGCCATGATCTCGTCACGGTCGTCACTCAGCAGGGTGTACTGGTGATAGACATGGCGCCCCAGGCCATCCTCCCGCGGCGGGGTGATGCCGGGGATCCGGGCCAGCGCCTCGCTGTAGCGGTGAGCGGCGCGGCGGCGGCCGGTGTTGAACTCATCGATGTGGCGCAGTTTGACCCGCAGGATGGCCGCCTGCATCTCATCCAGGCGGCTATTGAAGCCCAGCTCTGAGTGGTGGTACTGCTTCCAGCTGCCGTGGTTGCGTAGGACCCGCAGGTGGGTGGCGATATCATCGGCGTCGGTGGTGATGAGACCACCATCGCCATAGCAGCCGAGGTTCTTGCTGGGGAAGAAGCTGTGGCAACCGGCGGCGCCGAAACTGCCGGTCATGCGCTCACCGATGGCGGCACCGAACGACTGGGCACAATCCTCCACCACCTGGAGATCGTAACGCTCGGCGATGGCCAGTAGACGCGGCATGTTGGCCGGTTGACCGAAGAGGTGGACCGGGATGATGGCGCGGGTGTTGGAGGTGACGGCCGCCTCGACCAGCTGGGGATCGAGGTTGAAGGTGTGGGGATCGATGTCGACAAACACCGGTGTTGCACCCACGTAGAGGATTGCCTCGGCGGTGGCGATGAAGGTGAAGGGGGAGGTGATCACCTCATCCCCCGGTCCCACCCCGGCGGCGAGGAGCGCCAGGTGGAGGGCATCGGTACCGGAGGCGCAGCCGATGGCGTGCTTCACCCCAAGATAGTTGGCCGCCTCCTGCTCGAACGCCTGTACGTTGGGGCCGAGGATGAAACGGGTGCTATCTAACACCTCCTCCAGGGCGCGATCGATCTCGCGCTTGAGGCGCTGGTACTGCCCCTTC
>QKFD01000075.1 GCA_003251535.1 Chromatiales bacterium
GTAACCCGACAATCCCCACCCCAGCACACACCCTCAAACACAGCAGCGAAACAACCACACCACGCAGTACCAACAGCGCCAGTGGAATGCGGTGGTGCTCCTGCGGAGGGTTGTCGGGTTACGCTGCGCTAACGCCGACCTACAGCGAATAGCGCCCAGTCGGGGGGGGGGGGTGGATGGCTAACCGGGGAGGGAGGCGGTTAGCGGGTTCTGAGCGTGTTCCCCCACCCCGGCATCGACCCGCTCTTCGATATATTCAATCAGGCTGGCTCCCACTTCGGAGAGCCCTTGGGGTGAGATCTCTATGGCCAGCTCTATCTCTGGGAGGGGCGGGAAGCCGTCCTCTTGATCTAGGGCCTGTAGGCCGGGCAGGAGTGCGCTCTGTGGTAGCGCCGAGACCCCCAGCCCCCCCAGTACCGCGGCCTGGATGCCGGTGAGGCTGGGGCTCACATAGGTGGCCCGCCAGCTGCGGCCCTGCGCCTCAAGGGCGCCGATGGCGTGGCTGCGGTAGGAGCAGCCCTCAGGAAATAGCGCTAATGGCAGCGGATCGGCGCTAGAGGGAGAGAACATCCGACTTCTGACCCAGACCAGTGGCTCTTGGTAGAGTCCTCCCTCACTGCCGATCTGCGGATCGCGTCGCACTAGGGCGATATCCAGCTGACCATGGCGGAGTGCCGTCAATAGATTCAGCGAGAGGTCGCAGCGCACCTCTAGCCGTACCCGCGGATGGGCCTCGGCGAAACGGGCCAGCACCAGGGGGAGGTAGTTGCTGGCAAAGTCCTCCGGTGTCCCCAGCCGCACGCTACCTTCCAGACCCGACGTACTCACCGCAAAGACCGCCTCGTCGTTCACCCGGAGCATCTCCCGGGCGTAGCTGAGCAGTACCTCGCCCGACTCGGTCAACCCGATTAGTCGGCCTTGCCGGCGCACAAATAGGCGCCTGTCCAGCAGCTCCTCCAGGCGTCTCACCTGGATACTGATGGCGGCCTGACTGCGGTGGAGGCGCGCGCCGGCCTGGGTAAAGCCCTCCGTCTCGACGACGGTGACGAAGGTTCTCAAAAGCTCGATGCTGAGGCTTCGATTCATCATAACGGTCGCCAATGTTGGAGGCAGAAGTTTAAATTTTGAGCAGCATAACGCCCCCGTTATGCTGACGTCCAGTGACCACGGACTGGATACTACAGGACGTTTCTGCCCCCTTGGGCATACCGTAATGAACGACATGCAATGGAAAATTATGCCACCTTCCGCTGGGGTCGCATGGATCGCAAAAGCGGTCTGATTGTGCTGCTGGCCCTCTCGTTTTGCATCATTTGGAGTTCCGCCTTTGTGGCGGGTAAGTTTGCACTCCGCTCCTCCCCACCACTACTGCTATTGAGTGCCCGTTTTATATTGGCGGGCGGCCTAATGTTTATTGTGGCGGCGGGTTTGCGCGACTCCCTGCGCGTGAGCGTACTGCAATTTTTCAAGTTGCTATTTTTGGGCTTGCTTAATAATGCTGCCTACCTGGGCTTGAGCTTCTACGGCTTGACCATGGCCCCTTCCGGTACGGTCACTATCATTGCGGCATCCACGCCGCTGTTAACGGCCGCGCTGGCTGGCGTACTGCTGAGCGAGCAGTTAGGCCGCCGCCAGCAGATAGGGCTATTGTTCGGTTTTCTCGGGGTGATGTTCATCGCCCAGCGCAGCCTCTTATTACTGCCTGATGTGCAGCCGCTGGGATTGATCTGCGTGGCCTTGGGGACCTTGGCGCTGTCGTTGGGCACCATCGCCTTTAAACGCATGAACTTTGGGATGAGCTTGCTGGCGATCAATGCATTTCAAACCCTGGCGGGGGGGCTTTTACTACTCCCCGTAGCGCTCTGGCTGGAGCCATGGAGGCAGATACACCTTGATCTCAATCTGGCACTCTCTTTGACCTATTTGGTCATCGTCGTGTCGGTGGGGGCGGTGCTGCTCTGGTTTAAATTGCTTCGCTTGGCCGAGGCCGGGGTGGCCAGCTCCTTTCATTTCTTAAATCCCGCCTTTGGTCTGTGGTTTGCCTGGTGGTTGCTTGGCGAACCCGTTCACTGGTTTCAGGTGGGTGGCATTATCTTGGTGGCCAGCGGGATCTTATTAGTGTTAGTTGGGGGCGGGCAGACGCCCGCAAGTGAAGTGCGAGTAGGGCAGTCGTAGAGGAGGGGGGGAACCCCTTCGGCCGTTCAGTCCGGAGAGGCCTGGGCGGGTGATCAATTAAATAAACGAAAGAAGGAGCTTGATATGACCGTGCATTCAACCCCCGTTGCCACGGGTGCAGAGGTGAAGGGATCCGCGCAGTGGCTGTTTGCCGAGACGCGGCAGCCCCAGCGTATCGCGCCTGAACTCCATGTGGAGTTGACCGAACATACCTATCTTCCTAAGGTCCACTCGCCGCGCAGTGATTGGGTGGCCAGTGTTGCGATACCGGCCTTTGAGGCCTATGCCAAGCGGTGTGCAGACCAGGGGCGTGCTGTCGGCGATTTCTGCACTATTGGCACCGGAGCTGGATTGGATGCCCTGGCTGCCATTGAGATCCTGAATCCGCAGCGGGTCACGGTGACCGATCTCCATGCCACTGTCGTCGAGCGCGCCTTGAGCAATATTCGCCGGAATTTGCTGGCCCCGGAGACGGTGCAGTTGGATGGCCGCGTGGGGGACTTGGCAACCCCGTTACTGGATGGCAGCCAGCGGTTTGACCTGATTTATGAAAATCTGCCCAATATTCCGCTCTTGGAGGGCATTGATCTCAATAAGGGGATCAATAGTTCTAGCTTTATTATCTCGCAGCGTAGCGACTTGCCCGAGAGCGTCGCTAATGATCTGCTTGAACTCCACTATCTGTTTTTGTGTCAGGCGCACGCCTTGTTAACCCCTGGAGGGCGTGTCTTGAGTTCTATTGGTGCCCGGGTACCGCTTACCTCGCTTCTCCAGATGCCGAGCCACGCAAATTATCAGGCAGACATCCTGCTCTATACCTGGAAGATACAGTCGGAACCGAAGGAGGTGGTGGGTTCCTATGCCGTGCATCAACAGAAGGGGCGGGGGCCGTTCTATTTCTACCCGGTGGAGGTGCTGCGAGAGGTGTTTGACCGAGTGCCTGTGGTCGATTCGCTGGAACGTGCGATGGCGGTGGAGTCTCAGCTCTCGGCCCACGCCATCGATGCAGAGACGGCGATCGCCTTGGTACAAAGTGGACAACCCATCGGTCACACCGTTGCCGTGGTACAGGCTACGCCCAACAGTGCGGTATGAGCTGGAGAGGTCTGTCAATGGAAGCCATCCAGAGTGAAGCCTTACAGCCGCGCACTGTGCGTACTTCGATCCTCGATCATATTGGCGAGACGCCATTAGTCTGGCTCGATCGGTTATTCCCCCAGCCCCACGTAGAGGTGTTGGCGAAGGTGGAGTCGTTCAATCCGAGCGGCAGCATCAAGGATCGCATTGTGCGCTACATCATCGAAGAAGCGGAGCGTAGTGGGCAGCTGCGCCCAGGTGGGGTCATCGTGGAGAACACCTCGGGCAATACCGGGGCGGCGATTGCCATGATTGCCGCCATTAAGGGCTACCGTGCGATTCTCACCATGCCCGATAAGGTCAGTGCGGAGAAACAAGATGCCCTGCGCGCCTTTGGCGCAGAGGTCGTGGTCTGCCCTACGGCCGCCGCCCCGGGCTCGCCTGAGCACTATGTGCAGCGGGCGCGTGCCATTGCCGCCTCGCTGCCGGGGTCATTTATGATCAACCAGTATGACAACCCCAAAAATGCCGAGGCCCACTACCGCACCACCGCTCGGGAGATCTGGCACCAGACGGGCAAACGGGTGGACTACTTCGTTGCCAGCGGTAGTACCGGCGGCACGGTTTCAGGGGTGGGTCGCTATCTCAAAGAGATGAACCCCAACGTGCAGGTGGTGATGCCCGATCCAAAGGGTTCCATCTACCACAGTTGGTTTAACCGCGGACAGGTGGACCATAGTGAGATTGGCACCTATCAGGTTGAGGGGGTTGGGGAGGACCACCTGGCGGAGTGTATGGACTTTGGTGTGGTGGATGAGACCCTCCAGTTTAGTGACGTGGATGCCTTTGGCATGTCGCGCCGCTTGGCCCGTACAGAGGGGATCTTGGCGGGGGGGAGTGCTGGGGCCAATCTGTGGGGGTGCCAGCAGATTGTTGAGCGGCTGACTCGCCCGGCGGTGATCGTCACGGTACTGCCGGATTCCGGGTTGAAGTACCTCTCCAAGTGCTTTAGTGATCGGTGGATGGCGGAGCAGGGGCACGCCATTTAAGGGAGCCGCCGCCGCCCGCCTCTCTGGCGGGCGGCGGCTGGGCCGTGGTTTAGAGCGTCTTTTTACAGAAGTACCAGTCGGTGCATTCGTAGCCGGCGGCCATGCGCGCCTCCGCCTCCTGGACGCTGGCGGGGGGTGGCACGATCACCTGGTCACCGGGTTGCCACCCTTCAGGGGTGGCCACCTTGTGCTGGTCGGAGGTCTGGAGCGCCTTGACCAGCCGGACAAACTCCGGGATGGAGCGGCCGTTGCTCATTGGGTAGTAGACCATCGCCCGCAGGATCCCCTCGGGATCGATGATGAAGGTGGCCCGCACCGCGGAGGTGTCGGAGGCGCCGGGTTGGATCATGCCGTAGGCGTTGGCCACCCGCATCGAGAGGTCCTCGATGATGGGGAACGGGATCTCTACGCCGAACTTCTCCTTGATGTTGCGTACCCAGGCGACGTGGGCGTAGTGGCTGTCGATGGAGAGGCCGAGCAGCTCGGTGTTGGCGGCCTGAAACTCCGGGTAGGCCTTGGCGAAGGCCATGAACTCGGTGGTGCAGACCGGGGTGAAGTCAGCTGGGTGCGAGAAGAGCACCAGCCACTTGCCGCGGTACTCCTCTAACCGTTTCACTCCGTGGGTGGTCTTGGCCTCGAATGCCGGGGCCGGCTCGTTGATGCGCGGCATGGCGGGACGGTTCTGCTCTGCGTGGATATCGGACATTGCTCTTCTCCTGAGGTGGGTTGCTGCGGGGTAAGCCCGTGGGAAGGCATATTAGAGAACGCTAATCTATTGGTGAAATGGTTTGTTTAAATCGTGACCATTTGTTTTTCCAATTGATTGGCGCTGCCCTGGAGCAAGAGGGGGCGGGCCACGCCGTCTCTGGTAGTGGGGGCTTGGCCGCTGGTGTGGCGTGGGGAGGAGGGCTGGCGGCGGCGCGTCTCAACCGCTGGGGCGGTGGTTGATGAAGTCGTCAAACTGCCGGATGAGATCGATCAGCGCCTTGCTCGGGCGCTCCCGTGGGTAGAGGTGATGCTCTGCCAAGGGGGCGATGTCGCTGCGCTCCGGCCAGCCGCTATCTTGCTCGATCACCTGTTTCATGCGCGGCAGAAATATCCACTGCAACCACTGTTCAAAGCGGAGCGTGTCGTAGCAGAAGGGGAGGGGGCTGGCGAGCGCCTCGGCCGGTGGTGGCTGCGCCTCCCATAGCGATAGGTGGCGCATCTGCTGTTCGATGGCGAGGATGAGATCTGCGGCTTGGCTGGCGGGGTTGGACATGGGGGAGCGGTGTGTGTGGTTGGGGGAGGGGATCCTACAACCTGGTCCGCGCTGCCTGCGCGGTCTCTGTCGGAGAGTGGGGATAACCCTCCGTTGCTAGGCGGGGCGGGTTAGCAAGATGTAACCCGCCGGTGGTACCTAGTTGTCACCTTCTTAGGCGTGTTGTTCCATTTTGTTCTTGTGCCCCACCCGCTGGGTGGGGGGCAGAGGGCTATTTCCGATCGGCCGGTGATTTGAAAAATTTGCCCAACATGCGCGAGACGAAGCTACCTTCTAACGACTTCTTCACATAAGGCACATAGTGCTGATCGTCCGCCTTGATGTGGTTCATCAGCCATAGTGCGATGTCGGTGCGTACCTCACGCGCCACCCGGAAGGTATCTTCCCCCTTCTCTAGCCGGGTGTTGTAGGCCAGGGCGCGGGTCCGGAAGCTCTCGTGTACCTCGTGGTGGGGCCCCAGCAGCGGATACTTGGCGTTCTCCATCAGGCTCTCTTCAAAGGTGTTGTGCGAGATCGCGTAGTCGATCAGCGCACGTACCACCTTCTCCACCTCCTCGGCCTGTTGGGCCGTGATGGCGTGGTCGATCTCCTGTAGGTAGTCGAAGATGCGCCTGTGCTGTTGGTCGATGATGTCGATGCCGGTCTCAAACTCCGGCCCCCAGTTGATGCCATACCCCATGATGGGTCTCCTCAAGACGTGCAGACTACCCCTGAAGCACGGAATGTTCCATGTCTCAAATTTTGATGCTAACCCCCTGTTGCATCAGTCCAGGCGGGGAACCCCGCATGTGCAAGTCAGGCGAGAGCGAGGCCCAACTGCGTCACATTTGCTACATCCGCCTCTACATCGTCCCCTTATTTCATCAAGGGACCGGCTGCGCGATGGGCGGTTGCTCGCTGTTGCAGGGTGCTGGCAGGTTAGCAGCTTTCCCGCAAAAGTGGCGTCCATGTCTTGATGCTACAGCCTCTGTGGTCAGCCTTGAAGTCCCTTGGTCAACGATGGGTTAGTGAACTAAGCCAACGTTAAGTTTCGTGCGTTCCGCGGCCCTCCGTGGCGTGAATATCTGCCGCTCGGCCGGCCGATAGTGTAAAGCTTGCTTGACATGCGGTGCAGAGACTCTTAGCTTGATAGGGGTGTTGTACGACCTCGGGTAGGCACTACCTGAGGATGGCTAGAGAAGCACTGACCAAGTGGGAGGTCCCATGTTGAACGAAGCTGAAGGGGTCACAAAACAGAGCCTGATCTATCTGGCACGGATCGGGCTGGGGTTACTGCTGTTGGCATTAGCTATCACCACCGCGCTCTCCCTGCCGCTGGTCGGGGAGGGTGGGATCCGCTGGCTGTTGGTGGCGGGACTGCTATTGGCGGCGGCGGCCGTGGTGCCGATGGTGCACCACTTCTATCGCCGTAGCGATGAGTTGCAGCAGCGTCTGCACCTGCAAGCCTGTGGCGCGACGCTGCCGCTGCTCTTCTCGCTCTTCGCGGGTATCGGTGTACTACAGGCCAACCAGTGGCTACCCAGTTTCAATAGTCTCTGGGCCATGCTGCTGGTGCTCGCTGTTTGGGCGGTGAATCTGATGTTGAGCGACCGGCGCTATCGGACCTAGCCCGCTCGGGGGCCGTGGGTTGACAGGGCGTGGCCGCGGCTTGGGAGGCGCCTGTTTAACGGGAACGATTCAGCGAGGGTGCGTGAAAAATCAACTGAAGCTGTACCGCAATAAAAAGGAACTCACGCAACAGCAGATGGCGGAGATCCTAGAGGTGAGTCGGCAGACCATCATCTCTATCGAGCTGGGTAAATATGATCCCAGCCTACCGCTGGCTTTTAAGATCGCCCGCTACTTCGAGGCGCAGATAGAGGATATTTTTACCCCGCCGTAACGTCCCTTCCCCTCTCCTGGGGCCATGACCATACCACTGCGGTACCAGTGGGTGGGGGCTGCCTGGAGAGGGGCGAGGATCAAAAATCAAACTCTAAAAAGAGTGAAGCCAGCTTCTTTTTGATCTGCTCTGAGGCCTTGAGGAACTCCTGCGCACCCAGGATCGCCTGGGCCCCTGGGCGGTCCCCGTTATCCACCGCCCGTACCACCTCACCGGCACGGCGGTGAAACTCGGCGTGGATCGCCTTCACCTCGCGGAAGGTGGGGTGCGGTCCATAGACCTCCTCCCCCTCGCTGTGGATCCAGTGGCCAAGGACACAGTCGCAGTCGCAACCGACCACCGCCGCATCCAACGCTTCTCCCTTGCCGTTGATGTAGTTTTGCAGCCTCAACTTCCACAGTACATGGGCCTGGATCGCCGCGGGAATATCGATCCCTGGGGCGCTCGGCTCGGCCGGCACAGCGCTGGCCAGCAGCGGGCTGGGGGTGCGGGAGATCAGGGAGAGCAGACGCATGGTGGCAGGCCTCAGTAGGTGTCGGTGCAGTGGTGGATAGCTTAGCGGCGGGCGGGCGGATAGAAATGAAAGTTGTCACAGGGCCAAGGTGGCATCGGTAGGCCGCTCGCCCCTCGGCTAGGAGGCCGGCGAGTGGTGTGAAACTGGCCCACCGGCCCTTGATGGACCCCCAATCGGTCAACCGGCTTGACGGGGTGTCAACCGCCGGCCTCGGTGCCTGACAACTTGGGTACTGTTGGGGGGCGTCTGCCTGCGCACAATGGCGTGAGGCGCGAGGGGCAGTGCGACCTGAGCCGCGCCGGCGCGTACCCTCAGGGGCTCCTCCTGTAGTGCTGTGGGGAAACAGAATCGAGGGCGCGCGCCATTCCTTGTTCAGTGAGAGGGAGGTAGCGTCGTGAGCATGACCTATAACATCACCATGCCGATTGCCTGTGAGCGGTTGACGCAAGCGCGTGTCGGCGCCTTTCTGCAATGGCTCAAAGAGGAGGGGTATTGCAATGGTGATATCGATGTGGCCATTGAGCTTCATGCCCCAGACGATGAGGCGGATGAGGCGTCGTGGAACGCTCATCAACTGGAGTCCAAGGGTTATGAGGCCGCTCAAGCGGCGATGGCGCAGTATGACGTTACACGGCTCAATTTTTTGATCGGCCTCGCTAAGTATGATGTGGGCTATCAGGCGGGCTATCAGTCAGCGTCGCAGAAGATGACCGATGCGGTTCAGGCGCTGGCCGATCTCCACGCCGAGCAATATGGCTTGGCGCCGGGTCTCGATATCTATGGCGGCTTCTCTGTTGGCCTGCTCTGGATGTATGCGGAGGATGGTCTGGGTCCAAAGAGTGGGATCGCCATCGAAGGGGATGGCAATCTCATTTTGGATTTTGAAGAGACGGGCTTTCTGGCGCGGCTGTTGACCCAACCCCTTCTGGCCAAGCTCCTCGATAAGGCCGCTGAGCTATTTGAGGTGGAGAAGCAGCTGGTTGTTCGGTACTAGCCTCGGCCGTGTGGGCGATGCCCGTCGCCTAACGCAGAGGTAAGTGGCAGGTTGGGCCCCTTCGTGCGGTGGTGTGGGTTTTTCTCCCGCCGCCACTGCGCGTGGGGGGACCCTCTTCGCTACGCCGATTACCCGCACGAAGGGGCTTGCTGGCCCTCTGCAACAGAGCCCGCACCCACACTGCGGCCCCGGTCCCTCGCCAGCGGATTGCCACAAGGCACCGCTGTCCTCTTCCTGCTTGACACCCTGTCAACCCACCCCGCTCGGCGCCTGACAACTTGGGCACTGCGCCGACAGAGGGGGACGCGCACAATCCATGGCACCCAACGCCCCGATAGCCATCGGTCGGCATCCCAATGAGCGCCATGAGGAGTTGCCATGAATACTAAGGCCAAGGTATTAACCGCCATCATCTTCATCACCATTTGCGGCGTCTTTGGTGTCGATAGCATCGACTCCTACCGCCTCGATCGGGCCATTGCCCAGGATCCGGCCTATGTCCAGGCGAGCATTGATGACTATGAGGTCATCACTAAACGCAAGAAGGGGATCGAGCGCATCAGTTATCGGCTGTTTTGGCACTTTGATAGCGCCGGTCAGCCGATCAGCGGCAACGATAAATTTAATGAAGAGAGTGGGGCTCGACTCATTGAACAGGGGTATGTCGAGATCGCCTACAACCGTTCAGCACCGGCCTATCACAAGCTCAAGTCCGCCTTTAAGAGTGACAACAATCTGGCCCAACTGGCTTGGCGGTTGGCCAAGGTGGTGATGATCGCCCTGGTGGGTGCCCTGCTCATCGGTTACATCCTGGCGTGGAAATTTGGCTGGGTCCGCAAGGCGGAGTGAGGTGGCCTCGGGTTGGGGGGCCGGGTTATCGAGTCTACCCTGCCGGTCCAGTGGGCTAGTGCCACGCCACGGGTGCCGCCTCGGTCACCCTCCCCTCTGGGGCGAGGGCCGTAGCGCACTGGCCATCCTGCGGAGTTGTGTGTTATTGGGTGTGGGCCACACTGGGCATAGACGTTACAAGCCATGAATAGCGAAGCCTTTTCCAGCCTACTGACCACCTATATGCGCCGCATTCGGGCCAGCGCCGCCGGCGTGGCCAGCGAGATCGGCCTCAGCCGCGAAGCGGTCAATAACTGGCGCAATGGCACCTCTATGCCAGGTAATCGAGAGCGGCTGAGGGGCTGCGCCCGCTACCTACGGCTGACGGAGCAGGAGACCAACCGCCTCTTCCGTGCCGCCGGTTTCGAGCCGGAATTCCCGCTGCAAGGCACCTCGCCTGCGGGCAATGCGGCGCCCTTCGCGCCCTTCATGGATCAGATCTTCGTCCGCCTCTCGCAGGCCAACCCCTACCCCATCGCGCTGCTACTCTCCCAGGCCCACTGGGGACAACCGCCGTTTCGCCAGGAGTTGCTGAATCGGGCGCGCGCCATCTATGGCGACAGCTCGGTGATCCATATCCAGCCGCCGTTTAGTGTGAGCACCGCCAGTGAGGATTACTTCTCCGCGGTGGCCCGCCAGTGCGGCTTTGAAGGGGTGACCTCCGATTACGAGTTTGAGGCCGCCCTGGAGGCGCGGCTCCAGCGGGGGGATCGGCTCTTCTGTCTGGTGTCACGCTTTGAACAGGGCACCTCTGAGCTGCGGGAGACCCTGGCCGGCATCCTGCGTAGCATCAGCGAGATGCACGATGGGCGGCTGCATCTGCTGCTCTGTGGGGGAGAGGCGCTGGCCGATCTCAAATATCGTAGTGGCGATCTCTCCCTGCTCAATATCGCCCAGGTGAGTTACTGGCCAGAGCTGACCCTCGCCGATCTAACCCTGCTGGCCGAGCAGCAGTGGGCGGCGGCCATCAGCGCTACCACCCGCTTGGATCTGCTGTTAGAGCTGTGTGGTGGCCACCCCGCGTTGGCTGAAGAGGCGTTGCAGTGGCTCTGCAACCACCCGGTGAAGGAGTTCAGTACGGCCTTGGCCCGTCTGCATAGCCAGCTCGCCATGAGCCCGCGCCTCTGGCAGACCTTCCTGCCGATGATCGAACAGGAGGGTGATCGCAGCCGCCTGCGCGACTGGCTGGCGGCCGACGAGCTGGGGCGGGCCCGCCCCTATCTGCCCGATCCGCAGCTGCGCCGCCTGTTTTGGAACAACTTGATCTGCGCCCGGGGTGAGGGTGAGGCGGCCCGCTTGGTGTGGCGTTGTGACGTCATCCGCCAGGCCGGCCTACAGGTGCTGGAGTCGTGAGGCGTGGCGCGCTCGCCCCCCTGCTGCGACGAAAGGGCTGGTTTGGCCTGCTGCTGCTGGGGCTCGTCACCCTGCTGCTGGGCAGTGCCCTGTTGGTCCCCCACCTCAACCCCTTCACCCGTGGTCCTCTGCTGGGCGCCCAAGGGGTGAGCGCCATCTGGGGCGAGGTGAATTATTGGCGCGTGGTGATCGATGAGTACACCCTCTATACGGGGCGTTGGCCGGAGGATCTCCAGCAGTTACCCTCGCCCCCTGCGGCTAGTCGGTTACTGGATGTCGCCTCTCCCCAGGTCAACCGCCTGGTGTTCACCATCCATGATCTGCCGGAGCTGGGGGATCTGGCGGGCACCCAATTCATTCTCGACTTCAAGCCGGGTAGCCAGGCGATGGTGTGCCGCCCGGGGAGTCCGCCGACCCCCCGCCGCTATCTGCCGATCAACTGCCTGGACCCAGCCGAGGGTTCAGTGGAGGCGCCGGCCATCACCGGCTTGCGCTACCTCATCCTCTTTTGTGGGGCGGTCCTGCTGCTGGCGGCCCTGGTCCTGGCGCTACGCCACCCGACCCTCGGACCGGCGCACCTGAAGCCCCAGGCGCTGCGCCGCACGCCACCGCAAAACCTGGCCGCTGTCGATCGGCTGCTGGGTCTGCTGGGGCGTCGCACGGCCGCCTTGGCCGCCGCCGGGATCTCCACGGCCGATTGGGCGGCCGCCCTGGCCTTCGCCCGCCAGCAGGGGGCCGCACGGGCCGATGGGCTGGCCCAGGCCATCGGGGTCCGCACCCAACTGAAGAGCGAATGGTCGCTGCCTGGTGCGGTTCAGGAGTGGCAGTTTGCCGACCAGCTCCCGCTGACCTTAGACCGCTGTCTGGTCTATATCCCGGATCCCGCCTTGGATGAGGAGGGGGTGGTCCGCCAGCTGCGCACCACCCCCACCGGCTTGGATGTGATGTTGGTGATCGCCTCGGCTGATTGTGCCGCCAACGGCCCCCTGCTACAGCACTGTGCCGACCACGCCAATCTGCTGGTGGGGGTGGATCCCGCCGCCCAGGGGGAGTGGTTGTTGAGCGGTAACGCGGCCGCGGTGCTGTTGCGTCTCCTGGCCGCCCAGTTGCGGGTCACCCGCATCTCCCCCTACCAGACACGCGGCGGCGTGGTGCGCTCCAGCGCATTCTTTGGCCGCGCCCAGCTGCTTGCCCGGGTGCTCAATCGAGAGCCGGCCAACTATCTGGTAGTGGGGGGGCGTCAGCTGGGTAAGAGCAGCCTCCTGAAGGCGATCCAGCGTCGCCTACAGGGCCATCCGCAGGTCGCTTGTCACTATGTCTCGCTGCGGGACCATCGGCTTGCGCCGCGTCTGGCACTGCAATTTGGCCTCGCGGCAACCACCCCCCTGGAGGCGGTCATCGATCACTTGGCCACCCACCATGCGGGCAAGCGCCTGTTCCTGCTCATCGATGAGGCCGATCTCTTCTTCCGTGACGAGGCGCGTCACGACTACGCCCAGCTCTCGGCGCTACGCGCACTCAGTGATGAGGGGCGCTGCTGGTTCATGTTGGCCGGCTTCTGGGACCTCTACTCCGCTGCCGTGTTGGACTACCAATCGCCCCTGCGCAACTTTGGCGAGGTACTCACCATTGGCGGCCTGGAAAAGCCGGCCTGTCGAGAGTTGGCGACGGTCCCCCTCGCCCATCTTCGCCTCAGCTTTGCCGATGATGGCCTGGTGACCCGCATTGTTGACCTGAGTGGCCAGCGGGCCAATCTGGTCGCCATCATCTGCCAAGAGTGTCTGGAGGCGTTGGAACCAGGGGAGCGGGTCATCGGTAGTCGCCATCTCGATCAGGCGCTGATCTCGCAACCGGTGTTGGACGCCCTGGCGGGTTGGGGCCGGTTGTGCCATGACGAAGTGGCCTGCCAACTCGATCGCATTGCCGTCTACCATGCGGTGCTACAGGGCGGCCACACCAGCCTGAATGCCCTGGCGACCCTGTTTACCCAGCACGGTCAATCAGCCCCGGCTGACGCCCTCAAGCAGGCGCTCGCCCGCCTCCAGCTGGCCTACATCTTTCTCCGCTCAGGGGGGGACTATCAGTTTGCCATTCCCCTGTTCCAACGCCAGTTTGAAGAGGAGGAGGTGCAACTCTTGCTGGCCCAAGAGCTGGCGAAACCCCGGGCCGGCGACGGCGCCCACCGCCCTTAGTCATCACACCACGGCAGGCTCCAGCGCCCCGATGCGCGGGCTGCCGGTCGCCACCAATAGGCAGAGTAGTGAGGTCCTGATATGAAATACTTCTATGGTGGTCTCTGTGTCGTCGGGGCGCTGCTCCCCTATGCCCTATTTCTCCCTTGGGTGGCCGCGCATGGCCTCGACCTGCGCGCCTTGATCGCCGAGGCCACGGCAACCCGCATCGGTGCCTTTGCCTGGCTGGATGTGGTGATCTCCGCACTGACCCTGCTGACCTTCATCTTTGTTGAAGGGCGCCGCCAAGGCATGAAGCGGCTCTGGATCCCGGCCCTCGCCACCTGCACCATCGGGGTCTCCTTGGGGCTGCCCCTATTTTTGTTGATGCGCGAACACCACCTCGAAAGAGGCACCTCCTAGCGGGTTGCGAGAGACGACAGCGGATAACACTCCACCTCGGCGATGAGTTCCGTAGGTTGGGTTAGCGCAGCGTAACCCAACAATCCCCACCCCGGCACACACCCACAAACACAGCAGTGGCACAACCCCACCGCGTAGTACCAACAGCGCCAGTGGAATGCGCTGGTGCTCCTGCGGAGCGCCGTCGGGTTACGCTTCGCTAACGCCGACCTACAGCGGATAGCGCCCCACCTCGGCGATGAGTTGCGTAGGTCGGGTTAGCGGAGCGTAACCCGACAATCCCCACCCCGGCACACACCCTCAAACACAGCAGCGAAACAACCACACCACGCAGCACCAACAGCGCCAGTGGAATGCGGTGGT
>QKFD01000049.1 GCA_003251535.1 Chromatiales bacterium
TACCTCCGGGCCTGCTACCTTGGGATTGAAGGTACAGCTGGTGGCCGGTAGCGTCACGGTGCATCCTCCTCCCCCGCCATTGACTACGACCTGACCGCTCGGTGTTCCTCCTCCGGGGGGAACGACCCCCACGGCTACCGTCACAGTTAAGGGCTCTCCCACCGTGCCCTTGGTCGGCAGACTCAGCGTGGTCATGGTGGCCGCCTTGGCCACCGTCACCGTCGCACTACCACGACTCCTGGCAAAGGCGCCGTCCCCAGAGTAGTTCACCCCATAGTTATGGTTTCCTGGCAAGAGCCCACTCTGTGAGCAGCTGGCTACGCCATTGCTTAATGGCAATGCCAGACAACCAGCGACATCACTGCCATCGCGCGTCACGCTCACTGTGCCAGTGGGTTGGCCCTGCGCGGAGCTGACCCTGATGGCGAGCGTCACTGTCTCCCCGTAGACCGGTGCGGTGGGGGATACCGTGACCTGCGTGCTAGTGGGATAGCCATAGCTGACCACAATGCCAGCACTCGCCACCTCAAATTCACTACAGACCGAGCCCCGACATGCCCGCACCCGATAGTAGTAGGTCCCTTCCGGCTGTCCGTTCACACTGTAGCTGGTTGCCGGGCCGCTATAGCGCTGCACCGCATCGCTAAAGTCCGCACTCGTCGCCTCGTACAGCTGATAGTGGGTCGCTCCACTGACGGCACTCCAATGGAGGGTGTAACTGCCGTCATAGCTATTCGACGGCAACGTTATACTCCCTGGGGCGGCGGGGACATCCTCGGCAAAGGCCACGAGTCGGCCACTTAGATAGATATTCTCCCGCACCCAATCCCCCTGCGCGTCATACTCCCCCACATAGCGTCCCGCCTGATTGTAGATGTGGTAGCTGGTGACGCCCCCCTCGACGCTCTTCACTCGATAGCTGTTGCCGTCGTATGCATGGGTAATGCCCAGGTCCAATACCTCGGTCAACTGATTGGCACCGTTGAATTGATAGTGATGCAGCGCATCGGCGGTGACGTTGCCCGCACCGTCGTAGCTGAAGGAGAGGGTGTTCCCTGCCGAGCGACTCACCGTTGAGAGCTTGTTTCCGGAGTAACTATAGGCGTAGCGATTACCTACCACCTGGTAGCTACTCAGATCCCCATCATCGTCATAACTGGCGCTGCCGGAGCCGAAGGCCGTGGCGGAAAAACTTATCAAGCGATCGATGCTGTCATAGTTCGCACTGATGCTATAGGTGGCATCCACATGATCCGTAATCCGCGTCAGATTGCCGACTCCATCTAGGCTATAGGAGTAGTCGATGAGGTTATGGTTACTGGAGAGACCATCGATGCGCTGGCGACTATCGATGGAGGTCGAGGTGGCGATCCCATTGGCCTGCTGCATCGAGTCGAGCAACCCGTTGTGCCAAAAGTCGGCCGAGGTGACCACCGGGGATGCCTTGGAAGGGCGACCCAGGGCATTGGGGGAATAGGTAATAGAGCGACCACTGGGATAACTCATCGTATTGACAAAGCCTTGGCTGGAGTAGGTGTAACCCAGGCTGAAGCTATGCCCGTCAATTATCAGCTGCTCGCTCTTCAGCTTATTGCCATCATCATAGCCATAGCTCCAGCTCGCCACGCTGGATGAGACGCTGGTCAGATTGGAGTTTTTATCGTAACCGAGACTCACACTTGGCGCGTTGGAGTAGCTGATGGAGGTGAGTCGGTCGAGACCATCGTAGTGGTAGGAGGTGGATTGCCCCCCCACCGACTTGGAGGTCATATTGCAGTTGTTATCCCGCCCAAAGCTGGTTGTCCCCGTCTCAGGATCGGAGAGGCTGGTTAGGCACCACTTCCCATTGTAGCCATAACTACGGGTCAGGCCGTTTTGGGTCACGGAGAGCAGATGCCCACCACTACTGCGCCCCATACTGGTGGAGTTGACTGGCGTCGAGATGGAGGTGAGATAGATATCGTTCGGATCACCGTAGGTTGCATAGCTATAGGTGGTTGTCTTGCCGCGCTCATTATTCACCGAACGCTGGGTCCCGCTGTAGCCCATGCTGATGGTAGTACCATCACCATGCTGTATCGAGGTGATTCGACCCAAGGCATCGCGCCCGTAACTATCTCCTCGACTGCTCCCCGGATAGGAGCGGAAGGTGATGTAACCAAGGGCGTTGTAGTCGTAATCGATATCGAAGGCATCGCCCCCGCTCATGCTCACGCGGGTGACCCGACCAAAACCATCGAAGGAGCGCACCTCTCGATAGCCACTTGCCGTCACCGTTTTGCTGCTTGAACCCCAGGAGATGGAGATATCAGCATAAATAGGTCGGTTAATGTCGGTAAGACGATTCAGGTCATCCCAACTGTAACGGTAGGTGTTGCCGTTACCATCGCGCTCTGAAGTGATATTGCCGAAGTCGTCCACACTCCGGCTGATACTGACTCCTGCCGGCTGTGACTCAGAGCGGGCCACGCCTCGATAGTAGTTGGAGAAATTGGTGGTATTGGACTCGGGATCTGTTTGACTGGAGAGGTCACCGTTTGAGTAGTAGCTAAATCGATGGGTGGCGCCAAAACGACTCTCCGTTTTTAGATTTCCGGCGCTATCAAATGTCCGACTGATAGTGCCAAGCCCGCTGATGCTCTCATCCTCCACTGTGTGGAGGATCCACTTGGAGGTATTGATGTAGTAGCTGCGACTCGTACTCCGACTCCTAGAACCCGATTCACTCATGGTGCGCGGATTGCCATAGGCATCGTGATTTGAATAGCTGGTGCTGTAGGTTGCCCCATCGCGGTTGATCTCCCGACGGGTCAAGATAGGCGAGCGCGTCTCGGTATCGTAGTAGGTCCGGGTGGGCCGACCATCGTAGTAGTTGGAGATCTTCTGGTAGTCCCAGGTATAGGTCTCGCTCTGGGATGCCCCGCCTCCACTGAGGCTATGGTAGAGCAGGCGCCCCACCTTCCAGATGGTGCCGTTGGTTGCCGCACGATAGCCATAGTGGCGGTAGGTCTCGGAGATCCCCGGACCACTGACGGAGGTGGTGTCGTAGCTGGCCCCCGGTGTATAGCTATAGCTCCAGCTCCCCGACGTTACCCCGCGCCCGCCTCGGACCACCTGGGAGACCACGGTGGAGACCACCGGATCTGCCGGTTTAAAGGCTACATGGTCGTAGGTGTATGAGACGGTGCCGCCATAGGGGTGCGCGACAGACTTCAGCGCGAGATGGCCATCGATGCTAGAGGAGTTGTTGTAGCTATAGTTCCAACTCAGCCCCTCCGGTAGACGCACGGTGGTCAGGAACTCCAGACCATCGGCATAACCCGCAACGTCACTGTAGTCGTAGTACCAGGTACGGCCGTGGGCAGAGATGCGATCGAGGCGGGTGCCATAGGTACCGGAGCTTTCGTAGGAGAAGGTGACGTGTCGTCCGTCGGAGCCATTCACTTCCGTTGGACGCGGATAGCCATCACCACTCGCATAGGCGATGGTGTAGTCATTGCCGTTGCGATCCTCAACCCGTGTGGCAAACCAGCTGTAGCGGGCAGCTGTGCTAGAGAGCTGGCTAACGGCATAGGCCATGGTGTAACGGGTGCCATCGGGGGCATCGATATACATCTGGTTGCCGCTGCTGTCACAGGTCGCCCGCCACCGATCTTTGGTAATAAAGTCGAAGCTATCACCCGTTGCCACATAGAGGATGTGGCGAGAGCCATCTGCTAACTCAAGGACGGGGTAGTCTCCTGTCGCGCCATCCATTGGATAGGTGCAGAGCCCCGGGCTCGTGCGCAGGATGCGACCGAAATGGAGGGTCCACCCCACGCCGACAATGGAGTCTGAGGGCCCCGAGGCGATAAATTGCGAGTCATCCGGGTTGGTGTAGCTACGCTGCACCACGATATCCAACCCACCGTTACCGGGCAGCCGGAGATCGACAAAATTGAGGCTCAGCTTGCCCGAGAAGGGATCGATATGTTCCCAGTCATAACCGGTTAACGGGGCGCGCCCTGTGTCGCCTGGCTCGGAGTAGTAGTCAGGGACCACCGCGGGATCATCGGCCCATGCGAGGGAGGAGAAGAGGACGACACAGAGTAGCAGGGTGAGTTTCTGTAGCATTGAGGCTTCCTGTCTATATCCATGGGCCACGCTGAGTGGCCAAACTCCTATGGCGAGGAAAAAACAACACGGCAAGGGGTGCGCACTATACGCTGCGCACCTTAAGAGAGAGGAGAGTGGTGCTGGCCGGAACGAGGGCGAAAAAAAGCCGGCACTAGGCCGGCTTTTTGTCAATCTTGCGGATTTGGTGGGCGATAGTGGGATCGAACCACTGACCCCTTCCGTGTGAAGGAAGTGCTCTCCCGCTGAGCTAATCGCCCGAAGAAGGCGCGCATATTACGTAGGGAAATGTCGGCTGTCAACAGCAGCCCCGCTCTGGGCGCTGCGCCATGCCGGCCAGGGCGTTAGCGTCGGCCACGAATGGCTGTTGCCCTGCCATCGCCTCACCGGTGAGGCGCATCACCTCCGCCATCCACGCCGGTAACTCGGGGTGGATGCGGTAGAAGACCCACAGGCCCTGCCGTCGGTCGAGCACGACTCCCCCCTCCCGCAGGTGGGCCAGGTGGCGAGAGATCTTGGGTTGCGAGAGGCCAAGGGCGTGGGTCAACTCGCACACGCACAGCTCTCCCTGGCGGATCAGTAGCGTCAGCAGCCGCAGCCGGGTGGGATCAGCTAGGGCGCGAAAGAGGGTATCGGCGTTGGTCATCACGTCGGCGACTATACGGAGCCTCTCTAGATGCCGTCAAACCAGCCTCATCGAGAATCAACACCCGTTGGCTGGACCGTTGCAGTACCCTGGAGGTAGGCCATCGAAGAGAGACCGCAGTGACCTCAGCCCACCGCCAGCCAGCGCCTATCCCACCCGCGGAGCTGGCCCGGTTACGCCGCCTTGCCACCCTCCTGGATGCAGCCATCCAGCTCCCCTTCGGTTATCGCATCGGTCTGGATGGCCTCATCGGCCTCATCCCTGGGGTAGGTGACGGTATAGGGATGGCCCTCTCTGGGATCATCATCTTCAAAGCGGCCCGCTGGGGGGTGCCAACCACCACCCTCCTGCGCATGGTGGCCAATGTGCTACTGGATGGGGTGGTGGGTACGCTGCCGCTGGCTGGGGATCTGTTTGATTTTGTCTGGAGGGCCAATCTCCGCAATCTTGCCCTGTTGGAGTCGCACCTCGCCGCTACGGCGGGGACAACCCTCGCCCCCCAGCCGGTGGTGGTCAACGCCCCACCAAGCGGAGAAACACCTGATAGCTGGCCTTAGCCGCCTCCTGATCCGGTACCAGGGCGCCATAACGCACCTGGACAAATCGCTCGACCAGGGGCACCACCGACTCCCCTAACCGCCCCCGTAACCGCTCCAGATGCTCTTCTACCGTCTCGCCCACGGGCCGCGGCAGGCCACGCCGACCGTACCAATGCTCCAACTCCAGATAGCTGGCGAGGACCAGACGGACCGGATCGCCGATCCGGCGCAGGCGCCAGAGGGCAAGGCGATCGGCGATGGGGTTGCGCAGGGCACGGTAGGCAAAGAGTGCGGCAACCGCCAGGGCCACCGCGACGGCGATCCACAACCCAAACTCTGTCACCACCCAGTAACCCATCATCAGCAATACCATCACCCCCTGCTTTATCGCTGCCATGGCGCTGGCCAGCAGGGTGAGGGGATCGAGCGAGCGCGGCTTCTCGGCCGCCTCCCCCTCTACGGCCTGGTTCATCGCCACCAGGTCGTTGACATACTGTTCGATCGCCTCGGCGGTGGTCACCGGGACATCGGGATCGGGTAGCTGATAGGCCGCTGTGGGCTCAAATAACACCCAACCGGCCTCAGGGAACCACGCCTCGACCCAGGCGTGGCCGTCTAAGGTCCACACCTCGTAGTAGCCGGTGAGCGGGTTATAGCGGGTGGCAGAGAAACCGGTGACCAGGCGTGAAGGGATGCCGCGGGTACGCAGCATCACCGCCATGGCGCTGGCGAAGTATTCGCAGTGCCCGCGATGACTCTCAAACAGGAAGTGGCCTAAGGGGGTCTTACCCTGGGAGTTGATGATGGTCTGGAAGGTGTATTGGTAGTGGCTGCGTAGGTGCTGCTCCAGCGCTATGGCGGCCGCTATCCCGCGCTGCTCACCCACCACCTCAGCCGCCAACTCACCAACTCGCGGGTCATAGTCGGCCGGCAGTTGCAGGTAGGGTTTTGGCTGCGTCAAGGCAGCGGGATAGGCCGGCCGCCCCGCCACCTGTTGGAAGCGGGAGTAGGCGGTGTAGCGGGTGTGGGCGCCGATCTGGCGCGGCGCACGCAGGTTGCCATAGGCATCCTCCGCCAGGACATTGCCGGGAAACTCTACCCCCACTAGCTCGGCCGCCCCCACCAGGCCGTCACTGAGCGGGGCCACCACCTCAATCTGCTGTTCGATCTCCGGCTGTGCCGCCTCCTGTTTGGCGAGCCGCAACTGACCACGCTGCAACTGCCGCATCCGCTCCCGCTGATCGCTGGCGCTCCAGCGCAGGCCATCGAAGGTGTCGAATACCCGGCCCCGGAGATAGAGCGGGTGAGGCGCCTGCATATAGAGGACGATGGTGTTGACCAGGCCCGTGCTGGCCCGCGCCTGCTCAATATCTAGCTGCTCATCCAGGCCGTTGTAGGCGGGTGCTGGCTCGTCTCCCCCCTCCCCGGCCGGCTCGTTGCCAGTACGCCGACTATCCGTGGAGCGGCGGCGACCATCGGCCTCACCCTCGCCCTCCGGCAGCTCAAGATCTCGCTGCTGGCGCGCCTGCTGCTCCCACTGTTCATCCAGGTAGTCGTGGCCCCCATTGTGGAGATAGGCCCCCCAGTGCATCGCCGGCGGCCGTGGCATGAGTAGGTAGATCGCAGCGGCGATGGCGATAAACCCCAGCGATAGCGGCACCACACTGACCGGCAGGGTGCCGCGCTGGGCCGTTGAATGGGTCACCTGGGCGGCCTCGGCGCGGCACTCATCGGCAAAGGCCAGCACCAGGGTGTAGATCCCGGCCAAGACGTATAACAGGGTCTGCACCAGGAACCAGCCACTGCGACTCTCGGCGGCGGCAAACAGCAGTACGACGAAGGAGATCCCGATGGCAAAGTGGAGATCGCGCTTGCGCCCCAGGGTGACCGCCTTGGCCGCCTGGAGCCAGAGCACCAGGGTGATGAGCCCAGGCAGCAGCCCCTGCTGCACCAGCACCATGGCGAAGGCGACCATGCCCACCACGGCCATCCCATCGGAGAGCGGTTTGGCGAAGGGGAGCGGCCGCTGGGTGTGGTGGCGCCCGACCCAAAGTGCCAAGGCGTAACAGCCCCCCCAAAACAGCACCGACACCAGACCACCGAATAGCGTATCGGTGGCCCCCCCTTGGGCCCAGGCGGCGCTGGTGATGAGCAGCCAGAGGCTGTAGTAGATGCGCGGATCACCCAGTGGGCGGTCGTGGGCCAGCTGACTCATGAGGCAAACACCGCCGCCAGGTCATCCTCACGCCGCACATGCCAGGTAACACCGTCACTGACGCGCCGCCGCGCCGCGCGCCGCAGCGGGTAGTGGAAGCTATCGGAGTCGAAGCGCACCCAGAGCGGTTTGGCATGGCGGTGGCGCAGCTCCCAGAGTTCGCCGGGGTGGCCTAGATCCACCGGTGGGATATCGAATAGCAGTACCGCCCCCCCCTGCGGCAGTAGCGGCAGGGCGCGATGGACCGCCTCGGGATAGGGGGTAGCACCATCGGCGACGACCCGCGCCAGTAGCTCAAGCAGCGTCTGGTAGTGGTGCGGCCCTCGTGCCACCGGCAACAGTAGTGGTTCGGTGCCGAAACCGGCCAACCCCACCCCATGGCCCTCGTCAATGGCCCAGCGGGCGCAGGAGGCGGCGATCTTGACCGCATACTCCAGGGTGGAGTGTTTACCCTCCCCCACCTGCACCGCGCTGCGGAGATCCAGCACGATGAGCAGATCGGTGGTGTGCAGCAGCTCATACTCCCGCACCACCAACTGGCGGTGGCGGGCAAAGGCGGGCCAGTGGATATGGCGCGGGCTATCGCCACGCCGGTATTCGCGCACCCCAAATAGCTCCTCGGCCCCCCCCGCCACCGCCGCCGCCCGTACCCCGGCGGTGGGGGCGTGGCTGGGGCTGAGCAGCGGCAGATAGCGGATGGGGAAGGGGGTGGGATAGATCACGATCTCCGCCTCGCTCGCCGCCAACTCCCGCTCCACCCGGCGGATCCCGAGGGGATAGGCGGTGCGCAGTCGGAGCGGGCCCACTCGATGGACCCCGCGCAGGTCGGCCCGCGCCATGAGGGTGAGGGTATCGCTGCCGTGGAGCTGCACGATGAAGGCAAACGGCGCCTGCGCCTCTGGCTCGGCAAAGGGGAGCCGGTCGGCCAGCTCCAACATATAGCGGCGGCGGCGGGCGGTGAGGGTCAGTTGGAGGGGGATCTGTTCGCCCTCATGCGCCTTGGCTGGCAGGCTGCGCTGCGCCTCCACCCCGCGGAGATTGAGGCGCGGGGCGAGCCACCCCACGCCCAGGGCCGCGATGAGCAGGGCAAACATGCCGTAGAGCAGGGCGATCCCCCGATTCCAGGCGATGAATAGCACCACCACCGCCAGACCACCGAGGGCGATCCGCAGTGACAACCGGGCCAGCAGCTGCTCAAACTGCTGCTCCAGGGTCGAGCCGCTCACGCGGGGGCCTCTTGCGCCTCCACCGGCACGGGGATCCGCTGGAGCAGATCGCGGATGATCGACTCTCCGCCGCGGCCGGTCAGCTGCGCCTGGGAGCGCACCACCAGGCGGTGGGCCAGGACCGGCAGCGCCACCTGTTTGACCATCTGCGGGGTCACAAAGCCCTTCCCCGCCAACAGTGCCACCGCCTGTGCCGCCTTCATCAGGGCGATGGAGCCACGCGGACTCACCCCCACCTCCACCTCGGCGTGCTCACGGGTGGCCCGCACCAGGGTCGCCATGTAGTGCAGGACACTGGGCTCCACCTTCACCTCAGCCACCCGCTGCTGGAGGGCCACCACCGCCTCACCGGAGATGACTGCCGCCAGGGAGTCGATGGGGTGGCCGCGGTTCTGCATCTGCATCACCTCCAGCTCCTCCTGCTCGCCGGGATAGCCCATGCTGACGCGCATAAAGAAGCGGTCCAGCTGCGCCTCTGGTAGGGGGTAGGTGCCGTGAAACTCCACCGGGTTTTGGGTGGCCACCACCATAAACAGCTCGGGCAACGCCCGGGTCTCGCCATCCACCGTCACTTGGCGCTCCGCCATCGCCTCCAGAAGTGCCGATTGGGTGCGTGGGGTGGTGCGATTCACCTCGTCCGCCAACAGGATGTTGGTGAACACCGGCCCAGGGGCAAACTCAAAGCGACCGCTCTGCTGGTTGTAGAGGGAGACGCCGGTGATATCGGCCGGCAGGAGATCGGGGGTGCACTGCACCCGCTTGAAACCGCAATCGAGAGAGCGGGCCAGGGCCCGGGCCAGCATGGTCTTGCCCACCCCCGGCACATCTTCGATGAGCAGGTGGCCGCGGCACAGCAGGGTCGCCAAGGTGAGCAGGATAGGGTCGCGTTTGCCGATGATGACGCGCGCGATATTGCGGTAGAGGTTGTTCAGATCCTGGGTCGACATCCGGTCGCGCTCTTATCGACAAGAGGGAGGGGTTTGTAGCCGGAAATGGGGTAGATGGCAAGGCCACCCCAGAGGACCGGCTCGGTACCCACTACTCACCCACGGTGAACATCGCCTCCAAGTCATGGCGCGAGAAGGCCTGGAAGGCGGGCATGGTCTCGGTCTCGCGGATCCCCTCCACCAAGGCCATGCGCTGGGTCACCAGGCGCGCCATCTCTTCGTTGTTGCTGACCCGGAGGATGGCCACCAAGTCGTAGCGCCCCCCCACCGAGTAGACCTCGCTTACCCCCTCCAGGGCCGCCAACGCCTCTGCCACCCGGGTCACCTCGACCCGCATGGCGCGGATCAGAACAATAGCTGTCACCATGAACCCCTGCTCCTCATGTGGTTAGCCGACTGTGTGAGGGTAGGAGTCTAACCCGGATTGGTCGCACCTGTTCGCGTTGGGTGTTGCAGGCGGGTGGCACCGCGCCCCTTGAGGGGCCAGTGCGGCGGGTCTAACGCGGTAGCGGCAGGCGCAGGGCCCCAAGGCGGGTGGCCTGCCAGCCTAGATGGCGGTAGAAATCGAGGGCGGGGGTGTTATCTAGGTCCGCCAGCAGCTGGAGCCGGGTCGCCCCCTGGCCGGCCGCCCAGTGCGCCAACCCCTGGAGCAGGGCGCGGCCGATGCCGCCCCCCCGCACCGTCTGGCTGACCACCACATCCTCCACCAGCCCCGCTGGCCCCCCTTCGGCGGTGGAGATGAGGAGCTGCACCGTCGCCATCCCCACCACCTGGCCGGCCTGCTCCGCCACCAACACCAGGGCATCGGCAGGCCGCCCTAGCAGTAGTTCCAAGCCGCGCTGCTGACGCTGTGGGTCGGCCACAAAATCGCTTTCGATGGCGAATAGCTCCGTCAGTAGCCCGCAGAGGGCGGGGAGATCGGCGGTACTGGCGGGGCGGAGGATGAGATCCATAGCGGACGATTAGGCAGTGGGGGGCTAGAGATCGAGGGGAGAGGGGTGTGCCCTACCCCCCCATCACATGGCAGTAGACGCGCCGCAACAGCTCCAACTGTGGCGCTGGCAGGTCTCGGGACTGGGTGAGATCGACAAACCGCCCGGAGACCGCCTCGGCCTGCTCGAAGGGGGGATCGATGGAGGTAAAACGGGCCAAAAAGATCCACAGCGGTCCCTCCGGCACATCCACCAGCTCGGCAAACTCCCCCTCCACCTCCAGCGACCCGCTGGGCAGGGAGAGGAGCCGCTCGGCCCAGGTGACCATTGCCGCCGGATGGGGGCGCACCTCTTTACGCTGGGCGAGCGCCTTGCGCTCAACCACGCTGGAGAGCTGCGGCAGGCCGCCAAAGGCGCACACCCCAACGCTTGGCAGGCGCAGAAAACGGGTACGGGCGGAGGTCGCTTGCTTGTGGTACATCACCAGGCGCACCTGGCCAAAGAGTGGATCACTGCTGGGTTGTTCAATGGAGTCGATCATGCCACTACTCGTTGTGGTCCCAAGGCCCGTCCAAGGGGGACGATGCGATAGTGAAATGCCCTCTCGATGGCGGTCAGATCGCCCCCCTCGGCAATCAAGGAGCGAAGGGTTGCCGGGTCATCCGCCTCCATTCCCACCAGCCAGTCGATCCCGAACTGTTGCAGCTCATCCAGCCACGGCACGGCGGGCCCACAGAGCACGACGGTGGCACCAGCCGCCAGTTCGAGCAGCCGTGGCAGGGTCTTATCAATCAGCGTGTGGTCGGCGATAAAGAGCCACTCCGCCTCCTCCAGCTGCGCCTCGGCGGCGGGATCCACGCCACCGGCACAGGGGAAGCGGCACAGCTCCACGCGACCGATCAGGCTCTCAGCACCGGCGATACGGCCGCACACCGCCACCCGGCGACCACGCAGGCGGGGCAGAAACCAATCGAATATCCCACTGCGGGCGGCGCCCCCGCGCAACAGCGCCCCCCCCTCATAGACCATATCGGCCTCACTATTGAGGGCGGCGTTGACCGCGGCCAGCCCTAAGGCCGCCCGCTGCGGATCAAACTCCCGTAGCCAACCGGCCAGTTCGGCCAGGGGACGGCCACTCAATGGGGAGCGCCAATCCACCGTCCCCCGCAGCAGCGGATTGGGGGAGATACCGGCGGAGCTGCCGCAGCAGAGGCTGTAGTGGAGCCCCACCACCACCTCTGTCGCCGGCAGGTTGACTGCCGCTCCATCAAGCAGCAGATCGTAAATCTCGCGCGGGCGGGCCACCTTAGGCCTAGCCCCAGACGTCAGCCGGGGCCTTGAGCCGTTCCACCGGCGTATCGCCTAGCAGATGCTCTTCGATGATGGCGGCCACATCCTCCTTCGATACCCCGGAGTACATCACCCCCTCGGGGTAGACCAGGACATTGGGACCGACCCCACACGGACCGATACAGCCGGTGGAGGTCACAGCAAACCGCCCAAACAGATTGCGCTCCTGCATCTGATACCAGAACTCCTCAGCAACCGGCGTACACCCCTTCTCGGAGCAGGAGCCACGCGGGTGGCCCATGGGCCGCATCTGGGTACAGATAAAAACGTGTTTTTCGGGCTTGGGCATGGGTCTTACTCGAAAAAATCAACACAGATAAGATCTGCGGCGGGGCCCAGGGCCGACTCTCAACCCGCCCCCACCGCAGGGTCAGAACTCACTCAGCTGCCGCCGGCTCGTGGACGTGGCAGTTCTTGGGACAGACGCGGGCGCAGGAGCCACAGCCGATGCAGTCCAGGGCGTCGGCGATGGTCATGACCATAGAGGTATCGTCGTCACCATCCTCATCGTCTTCGATCTCCCGCTCCACCAGGTCGAACACCTTGCGTGGGCAGACCTTAAAGCAGCGTCCGCAGCCGATGCAGTTCTCTTCCTTGAGTTCGATGATGAAGGCGGGGGTCCACTCGCTGCCACCGCGGGTAATGCCGGTGATATATGACATGTGCTTCTCTCTCTAGACGTTGTTTCTCAAGACTGCGTGGTTGATAGGCCCGACTGACTTAGCCGCTGGCCGCCCTGAAGGCCTTCTCGGCATCGGCCCAGGCCTTACAGGCGTCATAGGTGGATTGGGCGATCCCCGGCAGCTCTTCGTAGCCAGCCGGCAGTTTGTCCTCCACCAGGTCGTGCAACTGAGAGGCCCACTCGCTGGCGATTCGCTTCAGCTTGCGCACCTCTTTCTCCATACTCTTCAGCTGGTCATCCGTCATCATTCACCTCATTGCCACTGATGTGGGTAGGCCGCTTGGGGCCTACCCAGCAGTGCGCGGATTACAGCCCCGCCACCTTGGAGTGTTCGCCGATCAGCTCCACCGCCACGGAGAGCAGCTTGTCCGCTTCGTCCTTCATCTTCGACAGGCTGGCGAAGCCGAAACGGTGGACGTCACGCAGGGTCTTATCCATCACCACCAGCTTGCCGACGGTGATCAGGGCGCGGCCAAAGCCTTCATGGGAGAGCTTGAGCAGGGGCACCGCCATCTGGCCGCACTCTTTTTCGATGAGCATGGAGATGGCGTTGTAGAACGCCTGCATCCGCGCCAGGGTCTCCTCATCGGGATCGCCGACCACCGGGATCTCCTTCTTCCGCTCCGGGGTGAGGATGAAGGGGTCGAGCAGCTTGGCGTTGCTATAGCCTTCCCACGTCCCGTAACCATCCAGGGCGCGCATCTGCTTCGCCATCTCCTTGATGAAATCGGACTCCATAATCGGGTCGTTTTCGTCGATTACTACGGCATTCATGTGCGGTTCTCCCAAACGTTGAAACAAACAGGTTCCTCGTAGAAATCCGTCCGTGCGAAGCGCAACCGCCCCTCAGCGCACGACCCCTCTCCGCTATCCGGCAGCGCACCAGCGCCGGCCGGTGAGGCGCTTTACTCCTCCCAGCCCTCGTTCTCCATGGCATCAAAACGGTCATCCTCGCGGGGGGCATTGCGCGCAAAGGCGCGCGCCAGCCAACCACTGGGGCCGTTCTTTAACTCCTGTTGGAGCCCATCCAGTAACCCCTGGATGGTGGTCCCCTCCTCCACCTTAAGGGGCTGCACATTCATGCCCATAAGTTGGCGCACGGCGGAGGCACCCACCGCCTGGCAGTAGACCGCCACGCAGCCATCTAGCAGGGCAAACTTCTCCAGCAGCTTCCCCTCATGGCCGTCCTGCCGCAGGCTGCCAAACTCCGCCACCTCCAGCAGCAGCGCACCACCGGAAGAGACTTGATAGATGGCGAAGCGCTCGGAGGAGCCAAAGTGTTGGTCCACCTGTTTTAGATCGGAGGTGGCGAAGGCGACCTTCACCCCCGGCTCCGGGCGCACACCGAGATTCACCAGATTGCTTCCATCAACCACACGCAGTTGCCGCTCTAAGGCCATGATCGGGATCTCCGTTACGGTATTCGAGCTTCTGACCGTAGATGGATCGGTAGGGCTCGATCTCATGGGTGTTGTGGGTAAGCCGCAGGTTGGCCAACTCGAACAGCAGCGCACGACTGCCGCGATAGCCGATGGTGACCCGCTGGTAACCCCCCACAATATCGTACAGCGGGAATCCTACCCGCAGCAGCGGGATCCCCAGCCGTTCCGCCCCCTGAGCACAGTGGGAGTTCCCGATCATAAGCTCGGCCCGCTCGGCCTGTGCCCACTGCTCTAGATCCTCAAGATCCCCCAGTTTCACCTCGGCGAAGGGGAGCTTGGCCAGGGCCGGCCCACTGGCCGGGGCGACCGCGGTCACCACCTCCGCGCCAATGCTATGCAGTAGCTCGGTGAAGGCCAGCAGGTGATCCGGCTCCGCTGCCAGCGCCACCCGCGCCTGCCCAATCATGAAGTGGCAATCCACCATGGCATCTTGGAGCTGGGCCCGCTGCCGCTCCAAGGCGGGCGGTACCGGCCGCTCCGCCAACAGCGAGAGGCGGTGCACAAAGGCGTCCATCGCCTCCAGGCCATAGAGGTGATCAAAGTGGTAGTCAGGCACCCCGGTACGCTGCTTGAGGGCCTCTGCCGCCGGCTGTAGCGCCGCACCGATCACCAGCGTGGCGCAGGAATCGCCCATCAGCTGGATGTCGGAGATGGGGGTCCCACCCACGGTGTGGGGGACAAAATCTTGGTCCACCAGGTGACCATCCAGGGAGTCGGAGGTGTCGGGCAGGATCACCGGCCGCAGCTCAAAGGCCTCGATCAGCTCCTTCAGCACCTCCACATCCCCCGGGCTCATGCTCGGGCTGGGCAGCACATTGACCTGGCGCCGCCGGGTGTTGGGGCGGCTACCCGCCTCCTCTGCGGTGGGGACCAGGGTCTCCACCATGGCGAGCACCGCGGCGGCAAACCCGCTCTCCAAGGAGCCGCTGAAATCGGGGGTGTTGACCGGCACCACGTAGCGATCGGCGTACTGGGGATGCTGCTGGCGGAACTCCCGCACGGCCATCTGGACATCGGTGCCCTGGCACTCGGAGAGGCCGGTGGTCATCAGGCCGATCACCTGCGGCTTGTTCTTGCTGAAGATGGTGTCCAGCGCCTCGACGATGGAGGCGTCGGCCCCCATCACCGCACTCACCTGGTCCATCGCCGTGGTCTGGAGCGGGATCGGCTCCCGGAAGTGGCGGACAAACTGGGTCTTGGCAAAGGCGGTACACCCTTGGGAGCCGTGCATCAGCGGCATCGCCCGCGCCAGCCCCAGGAAGGCGAGGGTCGCCCCTACGGGCTGGCTATTCTTCAGCGGATTGACTGCCAGCGGTTTATTGCGACGAATCACCTTGGCCATCACACACCCTCCTGCGGCTGCGTCCAGGGGGCGGGCTTACGCACCGCCGGCCAGATCGGATTCTCAATGGTGAGGGCCAGCTGACGCGCCAGCTCCACCATCCCCTCGTAACCGGCGTAACCGAACTCCCGCTCCTGGTTGATATCGAGGAAGGGGATCCGGGCCTTGAGGGCGGTATACATGTTGCGGCCACCGGCGATGAGGAGATCGGCCTGGTAGTCACGGATGGTGTCGAGCAGCGCCCGCGGCCCCCCTTCGGAGAGCATCTTGGTATCCTCGCCCATCAGCTCACGGATCCGGGCCTTGTCCTCTTCAGTGGACTTGCTGGTACCGGTAGCCACCACCGTGAGGCCGAGGTCCTGAAGGGCGGAGACCACCGACCAGCTCTTTACGCCACCGGTAAATAGCAGGGCCCGCTTACCATTCAGCCGCTCCCGCCACGGTTGCAGCATCTGATCCACCCGTGCCTCTTCGCGGGCGATGAGTGCCTCGGTGCGCTGGGTGAGATCGGGGTCATCGATGATGCGGGCGAAGTCGCGCAGTGCCTTAGAGACGTCTCGCACGCCATAGAAGCTCCCCTCAAACCAGGGGGTACCCCAACGCTCCTCCAGCTTGCGGGCGACGTTTACCATCGCCTTGGAGCAGACCATCATGTTCACTTCCGAGCGGTGCATGGTCTGCACCTCGCGGTAGCGGGCGTCACCGGAGAGGGTGCAGAGCACGCGGATCCCCAGCTCATCCAGCAGCGGCAGCACATGCCACAGCTCGCCGGCGATGTTGTACTCGCCAATGAGGTTGATATCGTGAACCGTGACCCCCTCCCGGGCCGCCTCCGGCGGGACCGGATCGGGCTCGCGGGTGCCGATGACATGCTTCACCATCGACTCGCCGGCGATACGGTTACCGAGATTCTTGGTGCCATAGAACCCGGCCCCATCCACCGGCACCACATGCACCCCCCACTTCTCGGTGGCCGACTTGCAGACCGCCTCGATATCGTCGCCGGTAAGGGCTGGGACGCAGGTGTTGTAGACAAAGACCGCCGCTGGCGAGTAGTTGTCGATGGCCTGTTTGATGGAGTGGAACAGCCGCTTCTCGCCACGCCCCATGACCACATCCTGCTCTGTGAGATCGGTGGTCATACCGATGCGCCAGAGGGCGGGGCCGGTGGAGCGGGTGCCACGGTTATCCCAGGAGCTGCCGGCGCAGGCGATGGGGCCGTGGACGATATGGGCGACATCGGCAATGGGGAGCAGGGCGATCTGAGCGCCGTCGAAGGCACACCCGCCGGCGGTAGCGCCCGGCTTGGGTCGGGCGCACCCCGATTTGGATTTGTTGTTGTGGGCGCAGGCCGGTTCGTTGAGGAGTTCCGCAATATCTTTGCGCTGCATGACGACCCACCTTTCGCTGATTGGGACTTGGTGATCCTTCAGCAACCAGCGTGCCAGTGCGCAACTATTTGGTTATTCGTTGTTTTTCAGGAAAACCCGCTGTCGGTTTTGCTACAAAGGGGGGAGACGGGAGGGGATGCTACATGGGACGGGAGGCACCGCAGGGGGGACCGGGGTGCGCCGCACCCCGGGTGACCGGGCGCTATCAGCGCAGCACGCTGCGTTGGGTCCGTTCGAGGAAGGCGGCGAAGTGACCCACCTCTGGGGAGGCGCTGGCGAGCGCCTGGAGCTGCTCCTTGGCCTCCTCCAGGGAGAGGTTGGAGCGGTAAAGCAGCTTATAGGCCTGGCGCAGATTGCGCACCGCCTCGGCGGAGAAGCCGCGGCGTTTCAGCCCCTCGGTGTTGATGCCGTGGGGGTGGGCGGGATTACCGGAGACCATCAAGAAGGGGGGGACATCCTTGGAGATGGCGCTCCCCATGCCGGTGAAGCTATGGGCCCCAATGGAGCAGAACTGATGCACCAAGGTGAAGCCACTCAGGATCACCCAATCCTCCACCCGCACATGCCCCGCCAGGGAGGCGTTGTTGGAGAAGATGGTGTGGTTACCGACATGGCAGTCATGGGCGATGTGGATATAGGCCATCAGCCAGTTGTCGTTGCCCACCTGGGTCAGCCCACCGCCCCCCACCGTCCCACGATTGATGGTGACCGATTCGCGGATCACATTGCGATCCCCGATCTCCAGACGGGTCGGTTCATCGCGGTATTTCTTATCCTGGGGCGCATCGCCCAGCGAGCTGAACTGGTAGATCCGGTTCTCGCTACCGATGCGGGTGGGACCATTGATGACCACGTGGGGTCCAATCCAGGTATCGTCGCCGATCTCGACATCGGCCCCGATCACCGAATAGGCCCCAATGGTGACACCGCTACCGATGCGGGCGCTGGGGTCAACGATGGCCGTGGGGTGGATGCCGCTCATGCGATCTCCTGCTCTGCGCACATCAGCTCGGCCTCGGCCACCAGCTTACCCGCCACCTTGGCCTCCGCCTTGAACTTCCAGATCCCCCGCTTCTGCTTCAATACCTCCACCTCCAGCGAGAGCTGGTCGCCGGGCACCACCGGGGCACGGAAACGGGCATTCTCGATCCCGGCGAAGTAGAAGAGCCGGTTCTGGCTCGGCCGCGAGTCGGTGCTCTTGAACGCCAGGATCCCCCCCGCCTGGGCCAGCGCCTCCATGATAAGCACCCCGGGAAAGATGGGGTGGTGAGGGAAGTGGCCAGGGAAGAACGGTTCGTTCACCGAGACGTTCTTAATAGCAACGATGGATTTACCCGGTTCGATGGCGATCACCCGGTCGACTAACAGAAACGGATAGCGGTGCGGCAGATACTCCAGCACCTGATAGATATCCATCGTGTTCAATGGTTGCCCCTTTTCAATTCGGCTAGTTCTTTTTCCAGGGCCTTGAGGCGACGCGACATCTCATCCAGCTGCTTGGCCCGCGCATAGTTGCGGTGCCAGCTTGCCGTCTCCTCCAGTGGTGTGCCGGAGGAGTAGACGCCCGCCGCCTTGATCCCTTTTAGGACAATGGAACCGGCGGTGATGGTGGTCCCCGCCGGGATCTCGATATGGCCGACGATACCAACGCCCCCGGCGATGAGGCAGTTGCGGCCAATGGTGGTGCTACCGGCAATACCGACACAGCCCGCGATGGCGGTGTTGGCGCCGATACGCACGTTGTGGGCGATCATAATGAGGTTATCGAGCTTGGCACCCGCCTCAATCACCGTATCCTCAATGGCGCCGCGGTCAACGGTGGTGCAGGCGCCGATCTCCACATCGTCACCGATCACCACCCGCCCCACCTGCGGCACCCGCACCCACGCCTCGCCATCGCGGGCGAAGCCGAAGCCATCCCCCCCCAGCACCGCACCGGGCTGGATCAGGACGCGCCGGCCGATCTCCACGTCATGGAGCACCGTGACGTTGGCCAACAGGCGGCTGCCATCGCCAATCTGGCTCCCGGCGCCCACGACGCAACCCGGCCCGATAAACACCCCCTCCCCTAGCACCACCTCCGGCCCCACCACCGCATGGGCGGCGATGCAGGCGCTGGCGGGTACCTGAGTTGACTCATGGACCACCGCTTGGGGATGGACCCCCGGCGTGTGGGGGGTAGTGCGGGCGTAGAGCGCGGCGATACGGGCAAAGGCGATGTGCGGTTGATCGCTCAACAGGGCATTGCCGCTAAACCCCTCGGCATCCGCCGGCGTCATGATGACCGCCGCGGCTTGGGTCTGCCCCAGATATTTGCGGAGTTGCGGATTGGCGAGGAAGGTGATCTGGCGGGTATCGGCCGCCGCTAAGGTGCCGACCCCCTCAATGGTGCGATCCGGATCGCCACTCACCGCGGCCTCCGCCACCTCCGCCAGCTGGCCCAGAGTGAAGCGCACGGCGCGGCAGCCCTACTTCTTACCCTGATCCATCTTCTGGCGTAGCCGCTTCAGCACTACCTCGGTGACATCTACCCGATCGCTGGCATAGACCACACCGTTCTCGAAGATGAGGTCATACCCCTTCTCCTTCGCCAGGTCCACAATCACCTCGCTCACCTCCCGTTGGAGGCGGGCAAACTCCTCATTGCGACGCAGGTTGAGGTCCTCAGTGAAGGCCTCTTGGGCGCGCTTTGCCTCGCGCTGCTGGACGACAATCTCCCGCTCGGCCTTGCGGCGGGCATCGGCGCTCATGAGATCGCCCTCCCGCGAGAGCTTATCCTCCTGCGCCTTCACCTGCTTCTGCATGGCCGCCAGCTCTTTATCCCGGGGCGCGAACTCCTTCTCCAACCGCTCCCGCGCCGCTTGGGCTTGGGGCGCCTGCTCCAGGATGCGTGGCGTGTTGACGAAGGCAACCTCTACCTCTGCCGCGCTGGAGAAGGGCGTGGCGAGCAGGGCCGATAGCAATAGACCAGTCGTGATCAGGTGTCTCAAGGCAGGACCTCCGAAAGAAGCCGCGTATTGTACCCACATTGCGCGCGTTGCCGAAGCCCCGCGGAGTGTAGTTGTATCCCCCAGAATGGACCTTTCAGCGCCCGCTGCGGCGCACACGCTGCGGGTAACGGCAGCCCCCCGTGGGGCAAAGGGCATACCGCCGTAGAGGGGCCAACCGGCACCGCGCCCCTGGGGGGGAGGCCATCCCGGTGTTGCAATCCTTAACAAGGCCCCCGCACTCCACCCTACCCCAGCCGCCCAAATCCATCAGGGGTGGGGCCGCCCGCAGGGGGGAGGCGGGCCGCGCCTCCCCGCTACGGGGTCGGGGCAGGCCCAGCGCAGACCATCACAGCACAACCAGCCTGCCCCAGGGGCCTCAGCGGCCCCGCCCGCCGATCTACAGATGTTAGAAGGTACCGAGGGTGAACTGGAAGGTCTCGGTATCGTCACCGCCCTTGTCATTGAGCGGCATCGCCACGCTGAAACTGAGCGGACCGATGGGGGTGAACCACTGCAGGGCGACACCCGTGGAGTAGCGTATCTCGCCCAGGTCGAGATCATCGCTGAGGTCATACACCTGACCCCCATCCACGAAGGCGGAGAGGCGGATGGAGTCCTGCTGCCCCTCCCACGGTGGCGGGAAGAGCACCTCCACGGTGCCGACCATCTTGACATCGCCCCCTAGCGGGTCGTTCTGATCATCACGGGGACCCAGGCTATTGGTCTTATAGCCGCGCACCGAGCGCGGACCACCGGCGTAGAAGCGCTCAAAGGGGGGGAGTTCGGTGGTATCGCCATAGGCGTCACCGTAACCAAACTCGCCATTGGCCGAGAGCACCAGCGATTTCCCGAGGGGGACAAAGAGCTTGGTGTTGTAGGTCAACTTGTAGAACTGGAGATCCCCTGCCGGCGTAGCAAACTCGGTACCGACCCGGTGGGTAGAGCCCTCGGTCGGGAAGATGGCCTGATCGCGGGTATCGCGGGTCCAGCTCCCCACCAACTTGATGGCATTGAAGGTGTCGCCGTTGTCCTCAATGAAACCCAGGATAGCGGAGGAGCTGTCTGAGGTCGGATTGATGACCGTGTGCTCTAGATCGGTCCCGAGGCGGATGGTGTCGTGCTCCGACATCGGGATGCCAAAGCTGATCCCGGCGCCATAGGAGTCGGTGGTGTACTCGGCCACACTGGCCGCCTCGGCATCCGTGGTGCGATAGAAGGCGCGCAGGGTGCGGCTGATGCCATCCAGGGTGTAGTAGGGATCGGTATAGGCAACGCTGTAGATGGTATTGACGTTGCTGTTGTTGAAGGAGAACGACAGCTGTTTGCCGCTCCCCATAAAGTTCTCTAGGTTGGCACTGGCATTGAGCAGGAAGCCCTGGGTATCACCGTAACCGATACCAAAGTTGACGCTGGAGAAGGCGTCCCGCTCCCGCACCTTGAGATCGACATCCACCTGATCCGGTGAACCGGGGACCGCCGGGGTCTCGATATTGACATCATCAAAGAAGCCGAGGCGCATGAGACGGGCACGCGAGCGTTTGATCTGCTCGGTGGAGACCCAGCCCCCCTCCATCTGGCGCAGCTCACGGCGGATCACCTCATCGGCGGTCTTCAGGTTGCCGCTGATGTTGATGCGCCGGACATAGACGCGCCGTGCCGGATCGACAAAGAAGGTCAGGGCAACGCTCTTCTCCTGCTCGTTGACCTCCGGCACCGGGTTGATATTGGCAAAGGCGTAGCCCTGATCCCCCAGCGCCTCGGAGAGGCGGCTGCTGCTCTCCACCACCTCTTTGCGTGAGAAGGTATCGCCGGCATTCAAGCTGATGAGCTTACGCAGCGACTCCTGCGGCACGATGGTCTCACCGGAGAGCTTGATATCGCTGACGGTGTAGAGATCCCCCTCGCTCACATTGATAGTGATGTAGACGTGTTGCAGGTCCGGCGTAATGGTGACCTGGGTCGATTCGATGCTGAAGTTGAGATAACCACGGTCCAGATAGTACGAGCGCAACCGCTCCAGATCGCCGGAGAGGCGCTGCTTAGAGTACTGATCCGAGTCGCTCAAGAAGGCATACCAAGGGGCAGGCCCCAGCTCAAACTCTGTGAGCAGCGTCTCCTCATCAAACGCCGAGTTACCGACGATGTTGATGTGGCGGATGGCCGCCACCTCCCCCTCCTCGACATCGATCTGGATCCCGACCCGGTTACGCTCCATCGGCGTCACTGTGGATTGGAGCCGCATCGAATACTTGCCGCGGGCGAGGTACTGGCGCTTCAACTCCTGCTCTACCTTATCGAGCATGTTGCGGTCGAACACCCGCCCTTCGGCGAAACCGATCTGCTTCAGGCTCTTCAACAGGTCATCGGTGGAGACATCATCATTACCGGCTATCTTGATGGAGGCGATGGCCGGCCGCTCCTCCACCGACACCACCAGGGTATCCCCCTCCCGATCGAGCGCCACGTCGTTGAAAAAGCCGGTGCGGTAGAGGGCGCGGATCGCCTCGGAGGAGATATCGTCATCCATGCGGTCGCCCCGCTTGACCGGCAGGTAGTTGAAGACCGTACCGGCAGCGATACGCTGCAACCCCTCTACGCGGATATCCGCCACCACGAATGGATCCATCGCCAGCGCCCCACTGAAGGGCCAGAGCGACAGCAACACACCCCCTAGCAACCGCTTGCGGCGGCTCCCCGAATTCTGCACTGTCTTTCCTCCCTACCCGAACAGGCGGGTCAAATCGTTATAGAGGGCGATGGTCATGAGGGCGAGGATAAAGGCCAGGCCGATCTTCTGCCCGAGCGCTTCGACCCGCTCAGAGAGCGGGCTCCCCTTGATAGATTCGGCAACATAGAACATCAAATGGCCGCCATCGAGCACCGGCACCGGCAGTAGATTGAGCACCGCCAGACTGACGCTCAACAGGCCCAAAAAGCTCAGGAAGCGGGAGATCCCCATGCTGGCGGACTCTTTGGCGTAGATAGCAATGGTGACCGGGCCGCTGATGTTCTTCATCGATAGCTGCCCGGTCACCATCGCCTGGAGAGACCAGAGGGTGAGCTTGGCCATATCCCAGGTCTTATCGGCGGCGGCGGCCACCGCGGCCAGCGGGGAGTAGCGCAGCTCGGTCAGGAGGCTCTGATCCACCTGGGCGGAGGCCCCGATCCGACCAAAGGTCTGATCATCCTGCTTGATCGCCTCGGGACTAATCTCCAAGGTGAGAGGCGCCCCGCCCCGCTCAACGGAAAAACGCAGCGGCTGTCCCGGGTGTTTGAGGACGATCTGATGTAGGTCTTCCCAGGTCTTAATGGGCTGGTTATCGATGGCCAGGATGCGGTCACCGGCCTGTAGCCCCGCCTGCTGCGCCGGAGACTCCGGCATCACCTCTGCCACCACGGGATCAGCGGCCGGCGAGCGGGGCCGCAGCCCAAAAGAGGTGACAATGGTCTCGGGCTCGGGTTCGCCCACAATGGTTGAGAAATCCAAGGTGGCCCGACGCTCCTCCCCCTCCGGGGTGAGTAGTGCCACCTCCACCGCCTCCTTGCGGAGCGCATAGGGCAGGATCCGGTCTAAAACCACCTCCCAGGTGGGGGTCTCCACACCGGCTACCGCCGTCACCTGCTCCCCCGAACGGATCCCCGCCTCGGCCCCTACTGACTGCGGGATCACCTCGCCCACCACCGGCACCAACCCCGGTACACCGTTGATGAAGACCAACCAGTAGGCAAAGATGGCGAAGATGAGGTTAAAACCGGGACCGGCGGCCACAATGGCAAAGCGCTTGGCGACCGGCTGGCGGTTGAAGGCGCGGTGCAGCTCTTCGGCTGCCACCTCCCCCTCCCGCTCGTCGAGCATCTTGACGTAGCCCCCCAGCGGGATGGCCGAGAGGGAGTATTCGGTCCCATCGACCCGGCCACGGTAGCTCCAGAGCTGCTTGCCAAAGCCGATGGAGAAACGCAATACCTTCACCCCTGCCTTTCGCGCCACCCAGAAGTGGCCATACTCATGCACGGCGATGAGGATGCTGAGGGCAACGAGGAAGCTGACGACGGTAAATAGAGTATCGCTCACGCTCATAGGAACCGTTGGCTGCAATCGGCCACATGGTGGCGCGCCCGCGCCCGCGCCTCGGCGTCAACGGCCAGGACCGTTGGGAGATCGGGCACCGGCCGGAGAGGGATATCGGAGAGGGTATTCTCGATAACCCGAGGAATGTCAGTAAAGGCGATCTGGCGCGCCAGAAATGCCTCCACGGCCAGCTCATTGGCGGCATTTAAGATCGTTGAGGCCCCGTCCCCCACGCGCATCGCTTGGAACGCCAGGGCCAAGCAGGGGAAGCGGGCGAGGTCCGGCGGGCGGAAGTCGAGGCGGGCCACGCTGAATAGGTCGAGCGGGGCCACCCCGGCATCGATCCGCTCCGGCCAGGCGAGGGCATGGGCGATGGGGGTCCGCATATCGGGGTTGCCGAGCTGCGCCAGCACCGAGCCGTCGATGTACTGCACCATGCTATGGATCACGCTCTGCGGGTGGACCACCACCTCGATCCGCTCCACCGGCGCATCGAACAGCCAGCACGCCTCGATCACCTCCAACCCCTTGTTCATCAGGGTGGCCGAATCGACCGAGATCTTTCTCCCCATGGACCAGTTGGGGTGGGCCACCGCCTGCTCCGGGGTGACCGTAGCCAGCTGCTCATCGCTGGCGTCCCGAAATGGTCCACCGGAGGCGGTCAGCAGAATTCGGCTCACGCCCATCTGCTCCAGGCCACTCAGCCGGGGGGGCATACACTGGAAGATGGCGTTGTGTTCGCTATCGATGGGCAGGAGTTCGGCCCCACTGCGCCGCACCTCCTCCATGAAGAGGGCGCCGGACATCACCAGCGCCTCCTTATTGGCCAGCAACACCCGCTTACCAGCGCGAGCAGCGGCCAGCGTAGGGGTCAGGCCAGCGGCACCGACGATGGCGGCCATGACGTAGGCCACCTCAGGTAGGGCCGCAACCTGCTCCAAACCGGCCACTCCAGCCAACACCTCGATCTCCGGTGCCACTGCCTGGAGGGCGACACGCAACCGCTCTGCCGCCCCCGCCTCTGCCATAACGGCATAGCGCGGACGGTGGCGCTGGCACAGCTCCACCATCCGCTCCACCTGGCTATGGGCAGTGAGTGCGACCGCCTGATAACGCTCCGGGTGGCGGGCGAGGACGTCAAGGGTAGAGAGACCGATGGAGCCGGTGGCGCCGAGGATGGTAACGCCGATCATACAGAGCCCACCAACAGGAACAGGCCAACGAGAAACAGCGGCGCCGCCGCTGAGAGGCTATCGATGCGATCGAGGATGCCGCCATGTCCGGGCAGCAGGCTACCGCTATCCTTCACCCCGGAGAGGCGCTTGAACATGCTCTCAACCAGATCTCCCAAGACGGAAATGAGTGTGGTGGCGAGGCAAAGCCCGGTAAATAGCCACAACGCCAACCCCTGTGCCCCCAGCCAAGGGCCAGCGGCAATAGCGATGGCGCCGGTCACCGTGAGCGCCCCCCATAGCCCCTCCCACGTCTTGCCGGGGCTGACGGCAGGGGCCAGTTTATAGTGGCCATAGGCACGGCCGGCAAAGTAGGCACCGGTATCGGCCCCCCACACCAGCAGCGCCAAGACCAAGACAAAGGCGGGCGAGAGCACCCCGTGGAGTGCCACCAGCGAGGACCAGGTTGGCACCAACACCAGCAGGCCAGCGCCGAGGATAACCCCACGGCGACGCTGCCAAAACCCGCTCCCACTGGGGTAGCGCACCACCGCCAGCAGTGCAGCGACCCACCATACCAGGGCGATCACGGCAATAGCAAACGGCGCCCGGGCGTTGAACATGTAGGGGTAGAGCAGCAGCATCACGGCCCCCACCCCCACAACATAAGCGGCGCGGGCGGCGCCGGAGGTGAGGCCACCGATCCGCGCCCACTCCCAGGCGGCGAGCCCACAGATGGCCCCCACCCCCACAGCAAACCAGAGATTGGGCAGACTCAGGATCCCCCAGACCGCGAGGGGGGCCAGGATCAGGGCGGTGATCACCCGCTGGACGAGGGCCGGCTCAGCCACCCTTCTTCTCCTCCTGCTCAACCTGCTCGCCGGTGCGGCCAAAACGGCGCTGGCGCTGGCCGTAGGATTCGAGGGCGCCATTGAACGCCTCGTCGCGGAACTCCGGCCACAACAGTGGGGTGAAGTGCATTTCGGTATAGGCCAACTGCCAGAGAAGAAAGTTGCTGATCCGCTGCTCACCGCCGGTGCGGATGAAGAGATCAGGCTCCGGGAGGTCGGCGATGGAGAGCTCTGCTCGCAGCATCGCCTCATTGATATCGGCGGCAGCCAGGGTGCCGGCAGCCACCCGCTCGGCCAGTACACGGGCGGCACGGGTGATATCCCAACGCCCGCCGTAGTTGGCGGCAATGACCAGGGTCAGTGCGCCGTTGTTGGCGGTGAGCCGTTCACTCGCCTCAATACGGGCCACCAGCTCTGGGGCAAAGGCGCTGCGCTCACCAATGATGCGCAGCCGCACACCATTCTTGTGCAGTTTGGCGACTTCGTAGTCGAGGGCTGTCATGAAGAGGTTCATGAGCAGCCCCACCTCTTCCGCCGGGCGGCGCCAGTTTTCGCTACTGAAGGCGAAGAGGGTGAGGACCTCCACCCCCTCCTTCAGACAGCAGCGCACCACCGCACGCACCGACTCCAGGCCGGACTTATGACCTGCGAAGCGGGGCAGGCCGCGGCGGCGCGCCCAACGGCCGTTGCCATCCATGATGATGGCGACATGACGGGGAATTTTGCGGGCGCTCTCGGACATGGGCTTCCGGGCAGCTGCGGGAAGGGTTCCCGCAGCAGGCGCCTCAGATCTCCATCAGATCCTTTTCTTTGGCTTCGAGGAGCTTATCCACATCGGCCACCGCTTTGTCGGTCACCTTCTGGATATCCTCCTCGGCGCGCCGCAGGTCATCTTCGGAGATGGTCTTATCCTTCAGCAGCTGCTTGAGGTGGGTGTTGGCGTCGCGGCGGATGTTACGCACCGCCACCTTGGCGCTCTCACCCTCGTGCTTCACCACTTTGGTGAGATCACGACGGCGATCTTCAGTGAGCGCAGGCATCGGCACCCGCATCACATTGCCGGCAGTATTGGGATTGAGACCCAGATCCGAGTTACGGATCGCCTTCTCCACCGCCTGCACCATCTGCCGATCCCAGGGGGAGACCGTAAGGGTACGGGCATCTTCGACCGCGATGTTGGCCACCTGGCTGATGGGCACCGGGTTGCCGTAGTACTCAACCGTCACGTGGTCGAGGATACTGGGGTGGGCGCGGCCGGTGCGGATCTTGGCCAGCTCCACTTTGAGTGTCTCCAGGCTCTTCTGCATCCGCATTTCGGCGTCGGCCTTGATGTCTTTGATCATTGGGCTTCTCCCCTTTCTACCAACGTACCCTCATCTTCTCCCCTGGCCACCCGCATCAAGGCGCCAGGTTTATTCATATCAAATACCCGCAACGGCATGTTCTGATCGCGGCAGAGGACGATGGCCGTCGCATCCATCACCCCCAACTTCTTCTCCAGCGCCTCGTCGTAGGTGAGCCGAGTGTAGCGGACAGCGCTGGGATCTTTCTTGGGATCGGCGCTATAGATTCCATCCACCTTGGTCGCCTTACAGACTAGATCGGCGCCGATCTCGATACCGCGCAGGCTGGCGGCGGAGTCGGTGGTAAAAAACGGATTGCCGGTCCCGGCTGCGAAGATCACCACCCGCCCCTTCTCCAGGTGGCGGATGGCGCGACGCCGGATATAGTCTTCGCACACCTGGTGGATAGGCAGCGCCGACATGACCCGTACCGGCACCCCCTCACGTTGCAGGAAGTCCTGCACCGTGAGGGCGTTGATCACCGTCGCCAACATGCCGATCTGATCGGCGTTGACCCGCTCCATACCGGCCGCGGCGAGGGAGACGCCACGAAAAATGTTGCCCCCGCCGATCACCAACCCCACCTGCACGCCCATCCGGATCAGCTCCGCTACGTCGCGGGAGATCCGCTCCACCACCTCGGGGTCAATGCCAAACCCGCGCTCGCCCATCAGGGCCTCGCCGCTCAGCTTGACCAATAGGCGTTTGAAGGCAGGTGTGGCGGTGTCGTCGGTCATAGGTCTTACTCCCCGCGCGCCATAGCGGCGACTTCATCGGCGAAGTTGCCGGCCTTCTTCTCCACCCCTTCTCCCACCTCATAGCGGAAGAAGCGGCGCACCGTGGCCTTCTGCTCCTTGAGCAGCTGCTCAACGCTCTGATCCGGGTTCTTGACGAAGGGCTGACCCAGCAGGGTGACCTCTTTCAGATACTTCTTCACCCGACCTTCCACCATCTTGGCGACGATCTCGGCCGGCTTGCCGCTCTCGGCCGCCTGCGCGGTGTAGATCTCCCGCTCCTTCTCGATGGTCTCTGCCGGTACTTCGCTCTCGTCAACGCAGATGGGGCGGCTGGCGGCCACGTGCATGGCGATATCACGCGCCAACTCGGTGCTCCCCCCCTCCATCTCCACCGCCACACCGATGCGGGTACCGTGGAGATAGCTGGCGACCAGACCGCTGGCGGCCTCCACCAGCTCAAAGCGACGCACGCCCATGTTCTCGCCGATCTTGGCGATCAGCTCCCGGCAGCGCTCCTGGATGGTGAGCGCGCCGCCATCTTCCAGCGGCATCGCCAGCAGGGCCTCGACATCGGCGGGGGAGTTGGCGAGGGCGCGGGCGGCCACGGCGGTGGCGAAGTCACGGAACTCATCGCCCTTGGCCACAAAGTCGGTCTCGCAGTTGACCTCGACCATGGCCAGGCGCTTGGCATCGCCCGCGACCACGATCAGCCCCTCGGCGGCGGTACGCCCGGCCTTCTTGTCGGCCTTGGCCATACCGCTCTTGCGCATGGCCTCGATGGCCGCTTCGAGATCACCGCCGGTCTCGGTCAGCGCCTTCTTGCACTCCATCATGCCGGCCCCGGTACGCTCCCGAAGCTCCTTCACCATCGCTGCTGTAATAGCCATCATCACTCCTCAATTTCATAGCTGATTCACCCCCTGCTGAACCCAAGGGGTGCGAACACAGATTCAAAAAAGGGGGCAACGCCCCCTTTTTCGGCCAGGAAGCGGCTGCCGCTTACTGCTCGGCAGCGCCCTCGGTGACCTCGACAAACTCGTCGCCCATACCGCCAACGGCGGTGGAGCTTCGGCCGGTGGTCACGGCTTCGGCCGCACTTTGCAGGTAAAGCGTTACAGCGCGAATCGCGTCGTCGTTGCCAGGAATAATGTAATCAATCCCATCCGGCGAGTTGTTGGTATCGACCACGCCCACCACCGGGATACCCAGCTTGTTGGCCTCGGAGACGGCGATCTTCTCGTGGCCGACATCGATGATGAAGAGGGCGTCGGGGATCCCCGGCATATCCTTGATACCGCCAAAGGAGCGGTTCAGCTTCTCCAGCTCACGCCGGCGCATCAGCGCCTCTTTCTTGCCCAGGCGGTCCAGGGTACCGTCCTGATCCATGGTCTCAATGTCTTTGAGACGCTTGATGGACTGGCGCGCGGTGCGATAGTTGGTCAACATGCCACCGAGCCAGCGGTGGTTGACGAAGGGCATATTGCACTGCTGGGCGTACTCTGCCACCAGGTCACGGGCCTGGCGCTTGGTGCCGACGAACAGGATGTTGCCCTTCCGCGCCGCCAGGCCGGAGAGGAAGTTCATCGCATCGTTGAACAGCGGCAGGGTCTTTTCGAGGTTGACGATGTGAATCTTGTTCCGGTCGCCAAAGATGAACGGGGACATCTTGGGGTTCCAGTAACGGGTCTGGTGGCCGAAGTGGACGCCGGCCTCCAACATCTGACGCATGGTCACATTTGACATGTCTAAGTACGCTCCTGAGCGGGTTGCGCCTCCATACACCCCGGTCGCCAACCCCGCTCTGGGGGCACCCGGACGACCGTGCCGATGTATGTGTGGGGTGATGGCCTCATGGGCCGAAAAGGGTTACAAACCCTGTGTTTGCCTACCAAAGCCGCGCTTTATACCATATTCCCCCTTAACCGGACAATCATGGCCCTGCTACGGCGCGGCCCCGCCACGGAAATCCCATGAGCAATATCACCCTAAAGACCCCTGAAGAGATCGAAAAAATGCGCGTCGCCGGCCGTCTGGCGGCCGAGGTGCTGGAGATGATCGAGCCCTATGTCGTCCCGGGTGTCACCACCGGCGAGTTGGACCGACTCTGCCACCAGCACATCGTCGAAGTGCAACAGGCCATCCCCGCCCCCCTGAACTACCACGAGTTTCCCAAGTCCATCTGCACCTCCATCAACTATCAGGTCTGCCACGGCATCCCCGGTGAGAAGACGCTGAAGCGGGGCGATATCGTCAACATCGATATCACGGTGATCAAAGATGGTTACCACGGCGACACCAGCATGATGTTCTTCGTCGGCGAGCCGTCGGTGAAGGCGCGGCGCCTGGTGCGGGTAGCGCGGGAGTGTCTGCTCATCGGGATCCGAATGGTGCGACCGGGCGTTCGGCTGGGAGATATCGGCCACGCCATCGCCCAATATGCTCACGAACACAGCTATTCCGTGGTGCAGGAGTACTGTGGTCACGGTATCGGCCGCGAGTTCCACGAGGCGCCGCAGGTGCTCCACTACGGTACCCCCGGCACCGGGGTGGTACTACAAGAGGGGATGACCTTTACCATTGAGCCGATGATCAATGAGGGTAAGCGCCACGTGAAGCTACTGCGCGATCAGTGGACCGTGATCACCAAAGATCGCAGCCTCTCCGCCCAGTGGGAGCACACCCTGCTGGTCACCGAGAGCGGCTATGAGGTGCTGACGCTACGCTCCGGTGAGGAGATCTAGCTGCCTACTGCTACCCCACGGACCCTGCCCATGCACGCCCTGTTCGATCCCACCACCTTCGACCAAGCGCTGGCGGCGACCAGCGCGCCGCTCGGCCTCTTCCGCAACGCCATCGCCGCCTGCCGCGAGGGCATGAAGCGGCTCTACCTGGAGGGGCAGCCGGTGACCGAACTGGTCGCCGCCCGGGCGCAGACGATGGACCAGCTGCTGTTACGGATCTGGCGCCACACCGCCGGTAGCGCCGGTGAGGAGGTGGCACTGGTGGCGGTGGGGGGCTACGGTCGCGGCGAACTCCACCCCTACTCCGATATCGACATCATGCTGCTGGTGCCGGAGGGGGCGCGGGAGCGCTGCCGAGAGGAGATCGAGCGCTTTTTGATGTTCCTCTGGGATATTGGCCTGGAGATCGGCCAGAGCGTGCGCACCGTGGAGGAGTGTGTGCGGGAGGGGCAGAGCGACATCACCATCGCCACCAACCTGATGGAGGCACGCCTTCTCACCGGCTCCCAGGAGCTGTTTGCGGCGATGCGGGCAGCCACCGGCCCCAACCACATCTGGCCAAGCCGCGCCTTCTTCGAGGCCAAGTGGCAGGAGCAGATCACCCGCCACCGCAAGTTTGATGACACCGCCTACAACCTGGAGCCCAATATCAAGGAGGGGCCCGGGGGGTTGCGCGACATCCAGATGGTGGGCTGGGTGGCCAAGCGCCACTTCGGCGCCCACACCCTGCACGATCTAGTGGCCCACGGCTTCCTCACCAGCGAGGAGTACCAGGCGCTGATGATGGGCCAGGAGTTCCTCTGGAAGGTGCGCTTTGGCCTCCATGTGTTGGCGGGACGGCGCGAGGATCGGCTGGTGTTTGACCACCAGCGCACCCTGGCCAAGCTGCTCGGCTACGACGATGCCGGTCCGCGGCTGCCGGTCGAGCAGTTCATGAAGCACTACTACCGCACCGTGGCCCAGCTGGCGCAGTTAAACGAGCTGCTGCTGGAGCTATTTCAGGAGGAGATCCTCTACGCCGACGACCTCGGCCAACCGGTCCCCATCAACCGCCGCTTCCAGGCGCGCAAGGGGTTCATCGAGGCAGTGAATGAGCGGGTCTTCATCCGCCATCCATTTGCCCTGCTGGAGCTGTTTCTCCACCTGGCCCAGCACCCGGAGCTTAAGGGGGTCCGAGCCGGCACCATCCGCCTCATCCGCAGCGCCTGCCACAACGTCGATGATGCGTTCCGTCAGGACCTGCGCTGCCGCTCGCTGTTCATGGAGCTACTGCGCCAGCCGCGGGGGGTCTACACCACCCTGAAGTGGATGCAGCGCTACGGCCTACTCGGGGCCTACCTCCCCCCCTTCGGCCGCATCGTCGGCCAGATGCAGCACGACCTATTCCACGTCTACACCGTGGATGAGCACACCCTGTTTGTGCTGCGCAACGTGCGCCGCCTGGCCATCCCCGAACTGGCCCACGAGTTCCCCACCCTCACCCGGCTCTTTGCCCGGGTGCCCAAACCGGAGCTGCTCTACATCGCCGCCCTGTTTCACGACATCGCCAAGGGGCGTGGTGGGGACCACTCTGAACTGGGGGCCCAAGAGGTGGAGGGGTTCTGCCGCAACCACCTGCTGAGCGACTACGACACCCGCCTAGTGGTGTGGCTGGTGCGCCACCACCTCATCATGTCGGGCACCGCCCAGCGCAAAGATATCGCCGACCCCGAGGTGATCTTCGACTTCGCCACCGCCGTCGGCGACATCCATCGCCTCAACTACCTCTATCTGCTCACGGTGGCCGATATCCGTGCCACCAGCCCCACCCTCTGGAACTCCTGGAAGGGGGCGCTGCTCTCCGAGCTATACCACGCCACCCGCTCGGCGCTGCGGCGCGGCCTGGCCAATCCGGTGGACAAGGAGCAGCTCATTGCCGAGCGGCGGGCCGAGGCGCGCCTGCTCTTCTCCAACCGCGCCCTCACCGACGAGAGCATCGATCAGCTCTGGGATCGGCTGGGTGACGACTACTTCCTGCGTTACACCGCGGATGAGATCGCCTGGCACGCCGAGGCGATCCTCGACTACTCCGGTGAGGGGCTGCCGCTGATCTTGATCCGCCAGGAGACGCAGCGCGGTGGGACGGAGCTATTCATCTACACCCACATCAATGAGCGGCTGTTTGCGGTCACCACCAGTCTGTTGGATCAGCTGGCGCTCAATATCCTCGACGCCCGCATCATCCCCTCCAATGACGGCTACTCCCTCGACACCTATATCATCCTGGAGGAGAACGGCGCCCCCATCTCCGATCCGCGCCGGGTACTGGAGATCGAGGGGACTTTGCAGGCGGCGCTGCTGGAGCGGGCCCCCAACCCCGCCTCGGTCCAGCGCCAGTTCCCGCGGCAGCTGAAACACTTCCCCATCCCCACCCAAGTGGCCTTTGAGCAGGACCTGCGCAATCAGCGCACCGTGATGGAGGTGGTCAGTTCAGATCGGCCCGGGCTGCTGTCGCGCATCGGCCGTGCCCTGGTGGGCTGCGGGGTGCGGCTCCATAACGCCAAGATAGCCACCCTCGGCGAGCGGGTGGAGGATATCTTCTTCATCACCGATGTTGACCTGCGCCCGGTGCGCGAGAGCGCGGTGCTCGACTGTCTGCGTGCCACCATCGTGCGCCTGCTGGATGGCTAACAGGCGGCCCCACCCCTAGCGCCCGCACCTCCAGCGGGCGGTAGGGGTCGTCCATGTCGCGCTATAGCGCCTCGGTCGGCTCCGGTGCCAGGGGGAGGTTAAGCTCCTCCGCCGGGGCAGGGGGTGGCAGGGCGTATTGATCACCAGAGAAGAGATCCGCCGCCAGCAGCTCTACCCGCCGCAGCCACTGCCGCGCCGTGCCACAGGCCGGCTCCAGTGATGCCGCCTCGGTACAGAGCACGCTCTGCCCCTCCTCCAACAGCAGCTGCATCCCCGGCAGCGGCCGCAGCCGCAACCCCTCCGGGGGGCGGGTGTAGTCGAAGAGCGTGGGGCGATCATCCCCCAGTAGCGCCATCACCAGCGCCGGTAGCTGGTAGATAGGCAGGTCCCCCACCGCCACCGGCCCGTTACGCCCATCGATCACCAGCAGCGGTGTGGCGGCCTGCACACGGTACATCTCGGCACTGAAATCGCTACGCTCCGCCGCCAGCAGCCCCGACTCACGATAACCGGCGAAGCGCTCCCCCAGCACCGGCAGGTGATCACCAAACACCACCACGATGGCGTCGGGATCGAACTCCGTCAGGTAGGCCAAGAGCCCCATCAGCGCCTCCGACTTATAGCGCACCGTCGAGGCGTAGCGCCCCACCTCTGCCACCTGCGAATGGTGCTCCAGGCGGGCCGGCAGCTCCTCTGAGAATGGGTAGTCGAGATGACCATAGAGGGTGAGCATGTAGTTAAACAGCGGCTGACCACTGGCGAGCTGCGGCCCGAGCTGGGCAAACACCTGCCGATAGAAGGAGTCATCCGCCAGATAGCCGCCGGCCCCGGCGTCATAGACAAACGCCGGACCGGCCAGAAAGCGGTCAAAACCGACGCGCCGGTAGGCGTTGTTGCGATTCCAGAAGACCGGGATGTTGGGGTGTGAGGCCACCGCCTGATAGCCCGCCTGGTGCAGCACCGCCGGCAGGCAGGGCACCTCACGGGTGAGCCGGCGCTCAAACACCACCGCCGCCTCGGTGACCGGAAAGCCGCACAGCGCCTCAAACTCGGCATTGGCGGTATAGCCGCCAAAGACCGGACTCAGCGCCCGGCTGGCCCCCCCGGCCTGCCACAACGCCCGGAAGGCGGGGTCAAACGGGTCCTCACTGAAGTCGGCCGCGACCAGCTCATTGGCATCCCAAAACGACTCCAGCACCACCATATGGACATTGCGCGGCCGCCTGATGGTGCCCTGCGGCGCCGTCGGCGCTGGACTGAGGGTGGCCGGTAGCAGGAGCGCCCGCGCCACCTGGGCACTGGTGGGGGTCGGCCGGCGGTCGGCGAAAAAGCGAGCCAACTCCTGCGTGGTATAGATCCCTGGGCCGCGCTGGTGGTAGTTGCGGGCCTGGTCCCACTCCACATGGCCAAACTGCTGGTCCATCCAGTGGCTAAGGGGGGCACCGGCCAAGACCACGCCCCCCGCCAGCAGCCCCAATAGAGCCACCCCCAGCTGCCCGCGCCGCCGCCGCCAATCGATCCCCAACAGCAGGAGCCCCAGCGCCGCGGCCCCGAGGCCGAGCAGCAGCCAGCGCTGCCAGGGCGGTGCAATCAGTAGCAGCGCATGGAGGGCAAAGAGGTCATCCGGCACCATCGGCCCCCCCAGTAACGACAGCTTGGCGGCGTGCCCCAGGTGGAGAAAGGCGGTCAGGATACCCACCAACAGCACAAAGGCAATGCGTGAGCGCAGGGCGTAGAACAGGGCCACCGCCACGCATAGCTGCAACCCCAAGTCGGCCGCGATGGCCGCCGGCCACGGCCCCTCATTGAAGAGGAGGGAGCTACCCAGCCAGCCGGCAAGGTACCAGAGGGAGCCGACCAACAGCGGAAACCAGAGGTTAGGCACGACGCGCGGCCTCCGTGGAGAGGGATGGAGAGCGCAAGATTACCGTTATGTGACAGCCGCCACCATCCCATCTCCCTCACACTGTGCCATCTACACTCAAGGGAGGCCGGAGGCTAACCACGCCCCGCCGCCAAGGGCATTCCGCCCTAGAGGAGACGACCATGCAAAGAACTATGCACGAGGTGCTCCACCCCCGGGCCGAGTGGAGCCGCGACCCGACCTTCCCCCACGCCCCCGAGCAGTGGAGCCCAGCCGAGGGCCACCACACCGCCCGCCGTCTCGGGCGCCGCATGACCGAGGACCACTGGGAGCTGGTACGCGCCCTCCAGGCCTACTTCGCCAGCCACTCGGAGATCCAGATCCGCAAGCTGTACGACGCCTTGGAGGAGCGCTTCCACCACTCCGGGGGGATGCGCTATCTCTACACCCTCTTCCCCGGCGGACCGCTGGCGGAGGGGTGCCAGATCGCCGGCCTGCCCCCGCCGCCGGGCAGTGTCAATCGCTCCTTCGGCTCGGTGCAGTAACCCCGTGCTCAGGGGGCGATAGTCAGGCCGCCCCCTGAGCGTCGCGCCCCTCCCTTGCAACGCCCCTCCCCTGCCGGCCCCAAGTAGCCCAGATGGGTTTCCCCCCGAGGGGCTAGATGCGACCATGCCACCCCACGCGACCCCTTATCGCCACCCCAGCGAGGGCACTGCCATGGGCACCAAACACGACCGGCTGACGGAGCAGGAGTTGGCGACATACCAACCCCATCCCGCCGTGCTGGCGGGGATCGAGCAGTTGACGCGGGAGTTGGCCCTGCCACGGGAGGAGATCCGCCTCCTCGACTGGGGGTGTGGGCGGGGACGCTCCGTGGCCAAGTTACGCGAGATGGGCTTCGCCGCCTTCGGGGTGGAGATCGATCAACGTACCCTCCAGAACGGTTATCCCCTCTTTGCAGGGCGCGGGCTGGATCCCCAGGCGCTGCTGCTCCACCCCGCCCAGCTCCAGCAGCTGCCGGCGGGCAGCTTCCACTGCATCTTCTCAGAGCAGCTGCTGGAGCACCTGGCCGATCTCCAGCTGATCGCCACGGAGGCGGCGCGCCTGACCCGTCCCGGCGGCACTGGCATCCACTGTCTGCCCGCCAGCCGGCAGTGGCAGGAGGAGCATATCCAGATGCCATGGGTCCACTGGCTACCCAAGAATCGGTTGCGCTGGGGGGCCATCGCCCTGCTGTTGGGGCTGGGATATGGCCCACCCCGCCCCTGGCCAGAGCTGCGCGATAAGGGGTTTTGGGGCCAAGCAGAGGGCTACTACCGCTATCTGAACGAGTGGACCTACTACCGCGACCTCGACGATCTCCCGCGCCCCTTCAGAGACGCGGGGTTTACGGCCGAGATCGAGTTATCCATCAATGCCCCAGCCCCCCGCTGGCTACCGGCCCGGCTGCGCCGCAACGGCTATCCCGATGGGCGGGTGGTCCTGTGGCTCCGACGCGACGCTGAAGCCGCGGTGGGGGCATAGGCGTGGTGGTCTGGAGCCCCTGCCACCCCGAGCGGGCGAGGTGACAGGGGGGAAGAACAGGAGGGGTTAGCGGGAGGCGTCGATGAGCCGGCGCAGGGCGGCATCGGCCTGCTCGCGCAGGGCGGACTCATCCAACAACGAGCGATCCACCATCTGCGGGCTGGTCTTGGCGGCCGCCGGCTTAGAGGCGGTGGCGTCCAAGATATAACCGACAAAATCGCCAGAGTAGCCGCCGGCATAGACACAGGCGGTGAGATAGAGATCGGAGTCGGGCAGATAGGCAAAAGTCAGGCTGTCGGAGTAACCATAGGTGAGGGCCTGAGAGTCGCTCAACGCCCCAAAGGCGCAGTAGGCCAGGGTGTTGCTATAGTCGCCACCGTAGCCGGAGAAGGCCACGGTCATCCCGGAGAAGCCATAGAATGCGGTGGAGGTGACAAAGGAACCCGACAGGTAACCGACAGAGGCCGCCAGCACCGGTGCCAGATCGTTATTGGTCGCATGTCCCACGCCCCAGCACGACAGCAGGGCGGCAGCCGCTACAGCTCGAATCTTCTTCATTGTCATTGCTCCTTGTCCTCGCGGCCTCTTTGTATCGGGCAGGCCACGATCTTCCCACCCCCCGCGCCACCTCGGCGGCAGACCGCGGCGGGCTATCCTCCACGGGGGGCGGCGCTACTCTAAGCCAATCCCCCTGCCCGCGTCTGCCCCCAGAGTATCCAGTCTCATTTAGATCGGCTGCACCTCGGTACCGCTGTAGTGGAAGCTGGCAGAGGTGACAGTCAGCGCCCCTAGATCGCCATAGGCATCTGACTTGGCCTGCTGATGGGGGAAGGTGCGATAGGTCGAGGTGACCCCCCCCTCCGCCACGCTCACCACCACGTAGCCGTTCTCTCGCGTCAAGGCGTAACGCAGCTCCGAAGCGGGGTAGACCGTGGCAAAGCCACTACGCAGGGTGTCATCGAGCCCATCCACCAGCAGCTCTTGGGCCCGGCTCTGCATCTCCGGGGTGGAGAGCAGCGTGGCCAGCTCCGCCACCTTCATCTCAACAAAGCGGTTGAACACCGTGGAGGAGATGGAGGAGGTGGTGAAGTCGGGCACCACATTGCCACTGCTGGCATCGGGGCGCCACTGGGTCAGGAAAGAGGCGTGGATATCGCCTGAGATGAGGAAGGCGTTGCCCCGTGCCTGGAGTGCCGTCAGGAGCGCCTGGCGGCGGTTGGGGAAGCCATCCCAATGGTCAACATTGGCCAGGAAGAGCTGATCGAACTGGATAGGGGTAAACAGCGTCTCGGCGCTCAGGTCCCACACCAGGGAGGCGGTGGAGACGGAGTTGGCAACACAGACGAAGGTGGCATCACTGGCGGCGATGAAGCTATCCAGTGCCTGCTGCTGCTCTGCCCCCAGCACATCTTCGGCCTGGCCATGGTAGGTGGCGGCGGAGAGCAGGTCGTAGGTGGCCTTGACGACCCCATAGCGGGCGCCCAAGGAGGAGAAGAGGCGGGTCTTGCCCAGCAGGGTGTAGTCCACCCCGCGATCCAACTCCGCCACCGTCGCCTCATCGAGCAGCGGCAGCTGCTGTGCCGCCGAGACCGCCGCGTTGTACTGTGTCAGTAGGCCATTGAACCACCGCACACTGATGTTACCGGCCAGCTCTTCGCCTGCCTTCGCAGCGGCACTGGCGGCCGCCAGCCCCTCTTGCATATAGGCCTGGGTCAAGGTCCCCACCAACACCTCGCTATAGGCGGCGGCATAGGGGGCGTAGGCAGCGGGCAGATCGGCCAGCGAGGTGTACGCGGAGAAGGCGGCACTCTGGGCGGCGTAGACCGCTGCCCCCTGCCCCGGATAGAGGAGATTGAAGAGCGCCGTCAGCGTGGCACGGTCCAGCGCAACCCGACCCGGGAAGGCGTCCTCGGGGATGAGGTGATCGGGGCGGTAGGTGCGGTAGTCAGAGAAGAACATATCCAGGTGGCGACCAAAACGCAGGGTGCGCCAGCAGCCGCGGCCCGGGGCAGTGACCGAGTTGTAACTGTCGTTGAGCGGCGGATCGAAGGGGGTGGTAGCGGTGAAGTCGTCGCTGAAATCCTCATCCACCGGGAGAAACTCGAAGAAGGCCTGTAGCGAGTTGCGACGGCGCTCCGGATCGGCCTCATCGCGCAGGCCATTGGAGTAGGTGCCGGTGGCACCGTAGCAGTCGTCGGAGTATTCGTGATCGTCCCAGATCACCACCATCGGGATCCGCTCGTGGACCCGCTTCAGCATGGCGTCCCCGTGGTGGACCTTGTAGAGGTGGCGATAGTTCTCCAGGCTACGGGCGGCATAGGTGCGCTCGTCCACCGCCACCACCGCCTCGCTGCTGTAGTCGGGGAAGACGATGGCGCGGGCGGCAATATCATCCTCCGCCGCGCCGGTACCCCGATCTTGCTCGTAGATGTAGTCACCCAGATGGACGATGAAGTCGAGATCGGGATCACGCTCCAACAGTAGGGCGTAGGCGTTGTAGTAGCCGTCGATGTAGTCCTGGCAGACCACCACACCGAACTTGACCGCGACATCGGCGGCGGGCGAGGGGGCCGTCTTGGTGCGACCATGGGGCGAGGAGACCTCGCCGCTACCGCTGTTGAGGAGGAAGCGGTAGTGGTAGGTGGTGTAGGGGGCAAGATCCACCACCTTCACCTTGAGGCAGTGGTCGTGATCGGCGGCGGCACTCACCTCACTGTCTACCACCAGCTCCTTGAAGGCGGCATCGGTGGCCACCTGGAGGCGCAGCGCCACATCGGCACTACCCCCCGCCTCTACCCGGGTCCAGAGGACCACGCTGGTCGGTTTGGGGTCCCCCGATGCCACCGATTGCGGGAAGCGGGTCTCGTCGATCCGGATGTTGTCACCGCCACCGTTGCTGCAACCGGATTGCAGACCGATGGAGGTGGTGGCAGCCGAAACCACCACCACCTTCAGGAATTGGCGCCTGGAGAGCTTCATAACGGTTCCTTTAGATCGAGCCGGGAAGGAGGGCGGCCCACTGTGCGAGGGAGGGGTGACGGGGGAGTGACAGCCGAGTGACAGTTCACCGCCAAGCAGCGGTGCGATCTCCAGATTGGCAGGTGGCCGCCTGAGCGGCGGGCGGCGGGCCGTCAGCCGCCAAGGTGGCGGCGGCATCGACCCGCGCAAAAAAGGGGTGAGGCGTATCTGACCTAGGGGGTCTCTCGCACCACCCGGAACCCCAGGTTGCGCCCCCGCGAGTGGGGATCGGCATGGTCTCGAAAGCCGCGCAGGGCGGAGCGGAGTGAATTGGGCTCGTCATACCAGCTGCCGCCGCGGGCGACCCACTCCCCCACCCCATCTGGTGCCTGGCACCGCTGCTCACGGCCATCGTAGCCACGGCTGAAGTCCCACACCGAGCAGGTCCACTCCCAGACATTACCAGCGGTGTCGTAGAGCCCCCAAGGGTTGGCAGCAAAACTCCCTACCGGCGCCGTCTTCGGCCAGCGATCCCGCCCCTCCGCCAGGCCGTTGCAACACTCATCTGTGCCGTAGTTGGCCCACTCGTGGCTCGCCTGCTCCCCCCACCAGTAGGGGGTCGTGGTAGCGGCCCGTGCGGCATACTCCCACTCCGCCTCGGTGGGTAAGCGGTAGTGGGCGCCGGTGGTGAGGGAGAGCCAGTCGGTATAGGCCAAGGCATCCACTAGACTGACGCAGATCACCGGCCACTGCTCCCCCTGGGAGAAGCCTGGGCGACGCCAATCCCGTCCTGGCGGCTGATCGCACTGCCCCATGGCGTAACCGGTGGCCGCCACAAAGTGGGCAAACTGCTGGTAGGTCACCTCGTAGCGGCCGATGGCAAAGCCGGCCAGGCAGAGCCGGTGGGAGGTCTCGTTCTCCCGCCGCCCCAGCTCGGTCACTGGACTCCCCATGGTGAAACAGCCCTCGGGGATGGCCACCATCTCTGGCAGCGGTGACCCGACCGGTGAGCGCTCTGCCGCCACGGCCAACCCCGCCACCACCAAGGCCACCACCCCGCACCCGAGCCGACCAAGACCACTTAACTGCGGTTGCACCATCTCGTTCTCCCCAAGGGACAGACAAACAAAAAGGGTGCCCTAACAAGGGCACCCTTTTTATCTCAACTCAGTGGCCGCTCAACCCAGCCCCCCGCCGGCGAGCGGCGAGAGAGCCAGATGGGGACACCTAGTTACTGCTTGCGGCGCACGGCCCGGTTGGCACCCACGCCACCCAGACCTGCGGCCAGCAGGGCCAAGGCCCACGGCCCCACCAGCGGGATGGCCGGCGGTGCGGTGACGACGGCGAAGTTGGCCACCTCGGCCTGCTCAGTGGCGGTCATGGCGGCGAAAGCGGCGCTGCTGGAACCGGCAGCGGCCAGCTCGGCGCACTTGGCATCGGCGGCGGCAATGCTCTCCTGACCGCTGGCGAAGTGGATCAACGCCACCGTCTCACCTGCCGGGATATCGACGCTGTAGGTCCAGGTGGGGTTGTCATCGCCATCGACAAAGGTCATGGCGCTTACGGTGGCCCCCATGGTGCCGGAGCCGCCCTTGAAGACGTGGCAGATACGCGGGTCGCTGGAGGTGCTGCCGCTGTAGTTCTGCATGGAGGTGGCCCAGCTGTCGGCGGTGGTCACCGTGGCATCACCACTGGAGCTATTGCGAACGATGGTGTTGCTATCAGAACCCAGGTTGTTGAGGGTCTCCATCTGCACGCTGGCGGTGGAGGCGCCGGTGTTGGTGATGAAGGTGGTGTAGCGGATGAACTCATCGCCGGAGGGGACGTAGACCTTACGCCACACATTCAGGCTACCGATGGTCTGCGTGTTGAACACCGCCTCGCGCCCGCTATCCTCCAGCGTTGCGGAGCCGTTGTCGTTATAGCTGGTCCAGGTGCCACCGCCATCCGTACTCACCGCCACCGAGCCATACCCATCAAAGGCGTCGTTGAGGGTGCTCATGGTGGTCCCACCCATGGAGGTGGTGGCAGCCACTGCATGGGTGTAAGAGGCCTCACTGGCCGCGCCGGAGGCGGAGCTGGTGGTGGCGAAGGTGATGTTGTCGTTGATGTAGTACTCCAGACCAGAGGCATCGATCAGCGTGATGCTGCCGGTTGAGGTGGTACCAGTGGCGGCCATAAGGGGGGCTGAGGCGACGGCCAGGGCGGCAACCAAGCCGGCCCGAACCAGACGGACAGTAGAGTTTTTTGGCATGGTTATAGTGACTCCGATGACAGCTTGGTTAAGTTATCTCAACAAGGACAGGCGGCTTGGCACCCGCTGCCTAAGCTAAACCGGCGCAGTTTAACAATGGTCACAATAGCGAGACAAGCGCCGTTAATAGTAAAAATCAGGGGCCTATCACGCCGTTTTTCTCACCTTTGCCTCACCTTTGCCTCACTCCATGGCAGTGCGTCGGCCGCGGCAGGGAGGAGCATAAGGCGGAAACATAGATTTGTCTCTGTAGATCGTGCCGGGATACGCGCTGACCTAATAACAGCGCCCCGACATCGCCCTCGGCCGACCCCATAAATTTATTTTTACGCCGAATCGCCACTCACCAATGCAAGGCCCGCAGGCGCGCCACCTTTTTATATTGGTGGGCCTGCATCCGCGCCAAAATATCGTCCAACATCCGCACCGCCCGCACCACGTAGGGTCCTTTATTTAACATCACGCACTCGGCCCGGCTGGCCATGGCGGCGTCGGTCACCTCCGGCCGGCTTACGCCCCCCCGCTTGGCCAGCGACTCCAACACCTGGGTCGCCCAGATCACCGGCACATGGGCCGCCTCGCAGAGCCAGAGGATCTCCTCCTGGACCTCCGCCAGGCGTTCGCCCCCCAGCTCCACCGCCAGATCCCCCCGGGCGATCATCACCCCAAACGGGTAACGCCCCAGGGCACCCAACAGGATCTCCGGTAGATTGCGCACCGCCCCGCGGGTCTCAATCTTGGCGATGATGGGCAGCTCGGGCCGACCGCGGCGCGCCAATTCACCCCGCAATAACTCGACGTCGGCCTGCTGCTCGACAAAGGAGAGCCCCACGAGATCGGCGTGGGTGGCGACAAAATCGAGATCGACGTGATCCTTCTCAGAGAGTGGCGGCAACGCCAATTGGCTCTCCGGGAGGTTGATCCCCTTATCGGGCCGTAGCCGCCCCCCTTGGGGAGGCAGTTCGGTAGCGCGCAGCAGTACCCCCCCCTCCTGCACCCCCTCGACCTCGAAACCAAACTTGCCGTCATCGATGAACACCGGCTCACCTGGGCGCAGCCGTTCGAGGATCTGCGGCAGGGTGCAGGGGATGCTGGCGGGCTCCAGTAGGCGGCCGTTTTCATCACGGCGGGCGGGACGACCCGGGGTGTGATCGCCGGTAAGCAGCAGTGCCTCCCCAGGGAAGATCCGCACCTCAGCGGGTGCCTGCGGCACCTCCGCCAGCCCGAAAAAACCGAGCGTCTCGTCGCCCCGTCGCCACTCTATCCGGATGCCATCGGCGAGATAGGCGTTCTGCCAGCACTCCGCCAGCCATTCGCCCGCCGGGGTACGGCGCAGCAGGTCGATGCGGCGTGGCTTGCCGCGGGTGTCCTGGAAATAGAGACGATCAGCGTGGGCAAGCCGGGCGTGGATGGAGGCGGGTAGCGCCAAGGAGTACTCCCGTCCCCCCAAGCCGGTCGTCGCCGCCGTCCCCTCGACACGGAAGTGCAGCAGCGCCGGGGTGGTGACATCGCCGAAGGCATCTTTGCCGGTGCGCAGATGGAGCACCGCCGGCCCCGGGGCGATGGCACCAGTACGTAACTTGTGGCCGGCGAGATCCATCAAGATCCGGCAGTCGCGCCCCATCTCCGCCGCTGCGGCCCGCACCTGGGTCACCATCAGTTGCCACACCAGTGGGCCATCGTGGGCACAGTTGATGCGGGCGCAATCCATCCCCGCCGCGAGCAACCGACGCACCAAACGACCATCTTCAGCCGCCTGACTGGGCAGGGTGACCATGATGCGCACCGCCCGCCCCTCCCGTGCCGCACCAAACAGGGCGGCGCTGTTGGCCACCAAGTGCTCATCCCCCTCGCCAAAATCGGGACTGGGGCAGCTGGCAGGGATGGGGGTAGTGCGGCCCAGTGCCCGACTCAGGAGATCGATGAGTCCATTTAAACTGGCGGCCACATGGGCCTCTGCCCGGCCCAAGGAGGAGAGGCTGAGCTGGGCCAACTGGGTCTGCAAGGGGCGTAGGTCGTGGCGCCGCAGGGCGAGGTAGTGGGCCAGGTTGCAGGCGCTCTTATCGCCCTCCCCCTCCGCCCGCTGCGCCAAACGACGCCGGCCCTCCGTCAACACCTCGGCCCGCAACGCCACCAGCTGCTCCAACAGGGCCGCCAAACGGCCGATCTGGGGATCTGGGAGGGGCTGCGAGCGGGTCATAGTGGGATCTCAACACAGGTGCGTGATAGGGCCGTGACAGCATAGCCGGCCAACGGCGCCGGATCCGCCAGCGCGGGAGGCGGGGGGTGGTAGCATGGCGGCCTTCCACGTCGGGGCAGCGCCCCGTGCGCCCATCTTGAGTGAAGAGGTCGATCGCCCTAATGAACCCCTCCCCCCTTCTCATCGCCGATCTCATGGCCCACTCCGGGGTCGGCTTCGGTACTAGCGGAGCCCGTGGTCTGGTGAGCGCAATGACCGATCGCACCTGCTACGCCTACACCTGCGCCTTCCTCCAACACCTGCGCCAACTGGGCGAATTGCCAGCCGCTGGCGAGGTGGCCTTGGCCGGCGATCTACGCCCCAGCTCGCCGCGCATCCTGGCGGCCCTGGCCAGCGCCTGCCACGACCTGGGCCATCCAGTCACCTACCTGGGCCCCCTCCCCACCCCAGCACTCGCCCTCTGGAGTGCCCACCGCGGCATCCCCGGTCTGATGGTGACCGGCAGCCACATCCCTGATGACCGCAACGGCATCAAGTTCTACCGCCCGGGTGGCGAGATCCTGAAGGCAGATGAGGAGGCCATCCGCGCGGCCCAAGTGGTGCTGCCAAACGGACGCTTCGATAGCGCCGGGGCGCTCCTCGCCCCCCACCGCCTACCACCACCAGAGCAGGCGGCGGCCATCCACTATCAGCGCCGCTATCTCGACTTCTTTCCCGCCGCAACCCTCGCCGGTCTCCGCATCGGCCTCTATGAACACTCCAGCGTGGCCCGTGATCTGCTCTACACCGTCTTGACCGGCCTAGGGGCCGAGGTGGTGCGACTGGGGCGCAGCGAGCAGTTTGTGCCGGTGGATACCGAGGCGATCCGGCCGGAAGATATCGAATTGGCCCAACGCTGGGCGGCGCAACAGCCGCTGGACTGCCTCATCTCCGCCGACGGCGATGGCGATCGCCCCCTCCTGGCCGATGAGCAGGGCCGCTGGCTGCGGGGCGATGTGATAGGCATCCTCTGCGCCCAATACCTGGGGGCCGGCAGCGTGGTCACCCCCGTCAGCTCCAATAGTGCAGTGGAGCGGTGCGGTCTCTTCCGGCAGGTGGTGCGCACCCGCATCGGCTCCCCCTATGTCATCGAGGCGATGGCCGCGCTC
>QKFD01000057.1 GCA_003251535.1 Chromatiales bacterium
CAGTGGTTGGATCCCCATCTGCGCCAAACCGGCACCCAGCTCCGGTGCCAACGCCTCCCCCGGGGCGAAGACCAGCCACCTCTGCTCCACCGCGGCCTCTTCCGCCGCCCGCGCCACCATCACCGCCTGGTCCGGCTCCGCCTCCGCCGAGAGCACCGCCATCTCGCGGTAACCCACCCGACCCAATAGCCACTTCCACTCGGTGGTGCGGAGCAGCGGGTAGTGGGGCCGCACCTCGACATCGGCGAAGCGCCACCACCCCTCGGTGAGGCCGAAGGTGAGATCGATCCAACCACGCGGCCGGGTGATCTCCAGCAGCAGTAGATAGCCGCCCGGCGCCAGCAGCCGTCGCACATGCTTGAGGGTGGTGCTCAGGTCGGTGGTGGCGTGGAGCACATTGGCGGCGATGATGATCTCGAACTGCCCGGCGCCGAACCCCTGGGCCAGCGGGTCCTGCTCGATATCCAAGGTGCGGTAATCGACAAAGGGATAGGCCTCAAACTCCCCCTGGGCGCGGGCGGTGAACAGGGCGGAGATGTCGGTGAAGGTGTACCGCACCTGCCCCGCCGGCAGACTGGGCAGCACCTGGCGGGTCGTGGCGCCAGTGCCGGCGCCAATCTCCAGGATGCGCACCTGGCGCCCGGCGGGGACGCTGGCCACTAGCTGCTCCACCCCCCGCCGCACGATGCTGTTGAGCTGTCGCACCGAAGGGGTATCGCTATTGACCGAACTGGTGTCCTCGGTGCTACCACCGGGGAAGAGCACGCCCAACACATCGGCCCTCCCGGTGAGGATCTCCGGCAGGGCGTGGGCGCAGCGTTGGAAGAGATCGATGGCGGCGCTGATGCTGGGGCTCTCCGCCCGCAGCCGCTCTAGCTCCGTCTCCAGATCGATCTGCGGTGGGGCGCCGGCGATCCGCCAGCCCAGCCCCTTGGGTTCGATGGTGCCCTGCTCGGTAAGTAGCGCCAGCAGTCGGTCCAGGGCCCGCCGATAGTGGGGCTGGATCCCGAGGCGACCCATCACCTCTTCTGCCGCTAACTCACTACCCAGCGCCCAGGTCATGCCGAGTTGACTGAAGGCGCTCGCCACCACCGCGCCGGCCAGGCGATCCAGCGCCGCCAAGCCCCCACTCCCCTCCGCCAACAACGCCGCCAACTCCGCCTCCGGCGGGGTGGCGATGGCCTGCTCACGCAGCTCTGCGGCCATGGGGAAGAGGAGCCGGGCGGTATGCGGGGTGGCCGTGGGCTGGGGACGCCAGGCGAGGTGGTAGAGCGAGTCGAGCGGGGCCGTCGAGAGGGGGTGGCCCTGGGCGTCCCGCTCCGGCAGGGTGATGATCACCTTGCCGATGTTCTTCGCCGCCGCCAGATAGCGGAAGGCCTCGCCATACTGCTCCAGCGGGAACTGTTTACTCGGCAAGGCCTTCAGCTGGCCGGCGTCGAACGCCGCCACCAACTCCGCCAGCAGCTCTTGATAGAGCCCCGGCCGGCGCTCCATCTCCTCGCCCCAATCGAAGTTGTGGTACGCCACGTCGGGCCGTACCGCCTTGGCCTGCGCCTCGCTCCAGGCCCCGATCTTGCCGATGTCGATGAACCGACCGCCTGGCGCCACCACCGCCAGGCTCTTGGCGATGAAGTCGCCGTTCAGGCTGTTGAGCACCACATCCACACCGCGCCCGCCGGTCAGCTCCAGCAGCTGCTCGGCGAAGTCGAGGGTGCGCGAGTTCATCACCGCCCGCACCCCCTGCTGCTTGAGAAAATCCCACTTCCCAGGGCTCGCCGTCGCGTAGATCTCCGCCCCCACCTGCTGTGCCAGTTGCAGCGCCGCCTGCCCCGCTCCGCCCGCGCAGGCGTGGATCAAGATTCGCTCGCCCGCCTTCAACTGCGCCAGCCGCCGCAGCCCGTAGTAGACCGTCAGATAGACCGCCGGCACCCCGGCCGCCTCCTCCATGGTCAGCGATGATGGCCGACGCCGTACCCGCTGCGCCGCCACGGTGATATGGGTAGCCATACTGCCCAGGGCTACGCCAAATACCTCGTCGCCCACCTGCAAGCCGACCACCGCCTCACCCACTGCCGTGACCTTGCCGGCAAACTCGTAGCCGAACGGCTGTTGCTGCGGGTCCTCCGCGGCGATCTCCTGCAACATCCCCAGCGCGAACAGCACATCCTTGAAGTTGAGACCGCTCGCCTGTACCTCCACCTCCACTTCACCCACCCCCGGCGCCCGCCGCTCCAGCGGCAGCAACGCCAGGTCATCGAGACTCCCATAGCGCCGCAGACCGACCCGGAAGGGGCCGGCGGGGAGGGCCGCGGCCCCGCTGGCGGAGACGGCACGGCGTAGGCGCTGCGGCTCGGCCAGCAGCAGTTGCAGGCCGACGATCTCGCCCACCAGGACGCCAGATTCGTTGTAGAGATGCAGGTCTACCAGGGCGCTGCGGTCGTTGCCGGCCACCGCCGGCCGCAACTCGGCCAGACTGAAGAGACGGCGCGGCATGTCACCGCGCAGGGTGAAACGCTCGATCCCCACGGGGAGGAAGAAGCCCTCGCCCGTGGTGTCGAGCAGGGCACCGCTCACCTGTAGGCAGCCATCCAGTAGCGCCGGGTGGATGGCGTAGTCGGTGGTGAGGAGCGCGTCATCGAGGGCGATGGCCCCCAGCGCCCGCCCCTCGGTGTGCCATAGCTGCTGCACGGTGGAGAAGCTTGGGCCAAAGGTGAGGCCGTGGCCCAAGGCGCGGGTGTAAAACTCGGCCTGGCCCTCTGTGCGCGGTGCCGAATGCTGCATCCCCGCCGGATCGAACAGCGCCCCCTCGCTGAAGCTGATGGCGGCCACCCGGCCGGCGGCGTGACGGGTCACCACGTCACTCTCCTCCAACCGGCTGTAGATCTCGAACTCAAGACCACCACCGGCCACGGGGCGCAGGAGCAGCTGAACCGTTGCGGCCCCCTGCTCCGGCAGGATCAGCGCCTCCTGGATGGTGAGATCGGTCAGCTGGAGCGCCATCGCCTCCAGCTCGCGCCGGGCGGCGCTGAGGGCGAGGTCGATATAGGCCGCCCCGGGCACCACCACCTCGCCAAACACCACATGGTCCGCCAGATAGGCCGGGTGGTGGCGATCGATGCGACTCTCATAGCGGATCTCCGCCCCGCTACCGCCGGCCAACCAGACCTTCCGCCCCAGTAGCCGCACCTCCCCGGCATCGCGGTTCACCGTCAGCGACGGGCGCGCTATGGGGGAGACGCTATCAGGGAACCAGCAGTGGCGCCGCTGGAAGGGGTAGGTAGGGAGAGTCCGCCGCTGGCGTACATAGGGGCGGTCAAAGCCGGCCCAATCGATCTCCAGCCCCGCCTCGTAGAGCCGGCCCAGACCCTCCAGCAGCTGGGCCCACGCCTCGCGGCCCGCCTTCTGGCTGGCCAGCCACACCCCGCTCCCCTCGCCATCATCCGCCCGCCCCATCCCCACCAGGGTGGTGCTGGGGCCGATCTCCAAGAAGTGCTCTATCCCCTGTTGGCGCAGCGCCGCCAGCCCCTGCCGATAGCGCACGCAGGCCCGCACCTGCGCCACCCAATACTCGGGATCGGTCAGCTCTGTACTCACCTCCGCCCCGCGCAGGGTGGAGATGAAGGTCAGTCGTGGCGCCTGATATTGGATCCCCTGCGCCAGCGCCCGGAACTCCGCCAACATCGGCTCCATCAGGTCGCTGTGGAAGGCGTGGGAGACCTCCAGCCGCCGCCACTCCACCCC
>QKFD01000033.1 GCA_003251535.1 Chromatiales bacterium
ACGGCCAGCTATGCCGCTGAGTGGCTGCCCGGCGCCCAGGCGCAGCGCAGTGCCACCATCCTGGAGCCCCCCTTCTGCCCGCAACCCCTCCCCGCACCCACCTTGGCGACCGAGGAGGTGGCCCTGGCCGATCTCATCCAGCTCTTTCGCCACCCCAGCCGCTGGTTCCTTCGGGAGCGGCTGGGGATGCAGCTGGTGGCGGGCAGCGAGGAGTTGCCAGAAGATGAGCCCTTCACCTTGAACCGCTGGGAGGCGGCCCAGCTGCCGGAAGAGGCGCTGGAGCGACTCCTGACCGGCGGTGATCTCGGCCACTACCGCACCATCGTCGCCGCCCGCGGCGACCTGCCGGAGGGGGCCTTCGGTGAGCTGATCCTGGCAGAGGGCCTCCAAGGGGTTGAGGCCCTGGTGCAGCGGCTGACCGCGGTCGCGGTGAAAGAGCCCCCAGTGGAGGTGGATCTAACGCTCCCGGCCGGCCGCCTACAGGGCTGGATCAGTGGCCTAGGCCGCAGCGGGATAGTCCGCCACCGGGTGGCCGAGGCGGGTCCCCGGGATCTCCTGGCGCTCTATATCGAACACCTAGCGCTCTGCGCAGTACGCCCCGATGCGGCCATGGTGAGCCGTTTCTACAGCCGCCATCACACCTGGCGCTTGGCGCCGATAGCGGCCGCCCAGGAGCGCCTGGCGGAGCTGCTGGAGCTGTTTCGCCACGGCCAGAACAGGCCCCTGCCCCTCTTCCCCCGCAGCAGCTGGGCCTATGCCCAACCGGCGGGTGAGCGCAGCCGCACCCCTCCCCTCCAACGGGCGCGCAAGGTCTGGGAGGGCAGTGAGTACGCCATCGGAGAGCGGGAGGACCCGTGGCTGCGGATCGCCTGGCGCGGGGTTGAGCAGCCGCTCGACGGGGCCTTTGTCGAACTCACCACCCAGGTCCTTGGCCCCCTCTTCGCGGCGTTGACCGAGGAGCCACTCGACTGATCAGGCAGACTCGGCATCCCGCTCTGCAAACACCTCTTGGGCGGCAAAGACCCCATTGAGGGCAGCGGGAAAACCGGCGTAGACCGCCATCTGGATCATGATCTCCACAATCTCCTCGCGGGTGCAGCCGACATTCAACGCACCGTGCAGATGCACCTTGAGCTGCGGTTTGGCGTTACCGAGGGCGGTCAAGGCCGCCACCGTGGCAATCTCCCGCTCTTTGAGGGAGAGGACCCCACGCGAATAGACATCCCCAAAGGGAAATTCAATGGTGTAACGGGCCAGATCGGGCGCCACGTCCTTCAGCGCTGCCACCACCCGTTCCCCGGCCTGGCCATCGATCGCCTTGAGCATCTCCCAACCCCGCTGATACCGTTCAGACTCCACAATCACCTCCCGCTCTGCTCGCTCGTGTCACCCCGTCCACACCCGCCCAAGACCGCTGTAGCGCACCGGCAACCTCCGCGCTTACAGCCCGTGCATGGCGTGATGAGAGGGTTTGCAATGTGTCTAAAATAGGTGCCTGCACCTTGATATATAAAGAGAAAGTTACCTTTCTAGGGTTTACATAGGGGTTGCAAGATGCAACCCTAGTAGCACGTGTAGCCACTCGCGTAGATGCCGATGTCCGACGATCGAAGCCCTTTTGCCGTCAAAGATTGCGCCCTCATCGCCCTCGCCACGGGCAAGAAGGCCCACACCTTGAACGAGCTGCGTGACGCCCTCTATGCCATCACCACCGATAGCATCTACTACCACTTCTGGGGTGGCTTGCTGCATCCGCGCTTTGAGGAGCGGCAATATAACAACGACTTCGCCTCCTGGGTGCGCCACGCCCTGCACGACTCCACCTTGGCGGAGCGCTTGGCGGTCATCGACCCCACCACCCTCAGCGATGCCGAGCAGCTGCGCAGCGAGCTGATCGAGTTGCTGGAGGTGCGGCTCGATGAGGCCCCCTTCCTCGCCTGGGTGCGGGCGGTGAAGCCGTTTGAGTTTATCCGGTCGCAGATCGTGGTGTTTGCCACCGATCGCGCCATCCATGAGCCGCGGCACCTGGCGGAGCTGCTGCCCCAACTCTCCACCAGTGCCATCTTCTACCACTTCATCGACGCCCGCCGCCGCTCCCCCCACAACGAGGATGACTTCCGCGCCTGGCTGGTGGGATTTGCCGAGCATGACGCGCTGCGCCACCGCTTGGCGGGGGTCGATCCCTACTTTGTGCCACTCACCGAGCTACGCCAGCAGCTGAGTGACATCTTCGCCGACTACTTCGGCCTAGCGGAGGCAGCCCATGGGCATGTTGGATGAGTACGCCCACATCGTTGGCGAGGATGTGATCCACCAGTTACGGCAGCTGGCCCGCCCCCTCGCCGGCAAGCGGGTGGTACACGTCAACTCCACCCGCGTCGGCGGTGGGGTGGCGGAGATCCTCGATAAACTGGTACCGCTCACCCGTGAGCTGGGGATCGACTGCCAGTGGGAGGTGGTCAGCGGCGAAGGCGACTTTTATGCCTGTACCAAGGGGATGCACAACGGCCTACAGGGCAACAGCGTCCGCATCCCAGAGAACCTGCTGCGGACCTATGAGGAGACCAACGCCCAAAACGCCGAACGGCTGCGGGGTCAGTTGGAGTCGGCGGAGGTGGTGTTTATCCACGACCCACAGCCGGCGGCCCTGCTCCACTACTGCCCCAACCGCACCGGCAAGTGGATCTGGCGCTGCCATATCGATGCCAGCCACCCCTACCGGCCGGTCTGGAAGTATCTGCGCCAGTTTGTCTCCAGTTTTGACGCCAGCATCTTCTCCCTCCCCTCCTTTGCCCAACCGCTGCCCAACCCGCAGTACATCGTGCCGCCCAGCATCGACCCGCTGAGTGACAAAAATGTGGAGCTGCCAGCGGAGGAGGTGGCGGCGGTCTGCACCCGCTTTGGCATCGACCCACAGCGCCCCCTCATCGTCCAGGTCTCCCGCTACGACCGCTTCAAAGACCCGGTGGGGGTGATCCACGCCTATCGCATGGCCAAGGAGTATCTCCCCTCGCTACAACTGGTGTTGGCCGGGGGTGGCGCCAGCGATGACCCCGAGGGGGAGGTGGTGCTGGAGGAGGTGCGCATCGCCGCCGCCGATGACCCCGATATCCATATCCTGCTGCTGCCGGCCGACGCCCACCGCACCATCAACGCCCTCCAGCGCCAGGCCGACATCGTGCTGCAAAAATCGACCAAAGAGGGGTTTGGCCTCACGGTCACCGAGGCGATGTGGAAAGGTAAGCCGGTGATCGGCGGTGATACCGGCGGGATCCGGCTCCAGGTGGTGGACCACCATACCGGCTTCCTGGTCAACACCCCGGAGGGGGCGGCCCTGCGCATCCGCTACCTCCTGCGCCAACCCCAGAAGGTTGAGGAGATGGGATGGAAGGCGCAACAATTCGTGCGGGAGAATTTTCTCCTCACCCGCCAGCTGCGGGAGTACCTCACCCTCACCGTTGCCCTGCTCCACGGCGCCCAAGACCGCATTGAGCTAGGCTGAATCCGGCATCCAACGACCCAAACGGGATCGAGAGACCAATATGCACAAACCCACCTGGGCGGTTTGGCCCGGCAATCCCTATCCGCTGGGGGCCACCTGGGATGGCGAAGGGGTCAACTTTGCCATTTTTTCCGAACACGCAGAGCGGATAGAGCTTTGTCTGTTTGACGAGCACACCCTGCGCGAAGTGGATCGCCTGGAGATCCGTTGGCAGACCGATCAGGTCTACCACTGCTATCTACCAGAGGCGCGCCCCAGCCAGCTCTACGGCTACCGGGTCTATGGCCCCTTCGCCCCCAATCAGGGCCACCGCTTCAACCCCAACAAGCTGCTGCTCGATCCCTACGCCAAGGCCTTCTCCGGCCAGATCCGCTGGAGCGATGCACTGTTTGGTTACATCGTCGGCGACGCCGAGGCCGATCTCTCGTTTGATCGGCGTGACAACGCCAACTTCATGCCCAAGTGCCGGGTGATCGACACCTCCTTCACCTGGGGCGAGGATAAGGCGCCCCGCATCCCCTGGCACCAGACCATCATCTACGAGCTGCACGTGAAGGGCTTCACCCAGCTCCACCCACTCATCCCCGAGAAGCTGCGCGGCACCTACGCCGGCCTCTGCTCGGCGCCGGTGATCGACCACTTCAAGCGGCTCGGGGTCACCGCGGTGGAGTTGATGCCGGTCCACACCTTCGTGGATGACCGCCACCTGGTGGAGCGGGGGCTGCGCAACTATTGGGGCTACAACTCCATCGGCTTCTTCGCCCCCGACACCCGCTACTCCGCCAGCGGCTCGGTGGCGGAGTTCAAGACCATGGTGAAGAGCCTCCACTCCGCCGGCATCGAAGTGATCCTCGATGTGGTCTACAACCACACCGCGGAGGGCAACCACCTCGGCCCCACCCTCTGCTTCCGCGGCATCGATAACGCCGCCTACTACCGCACCCTGGCCGACAATCCGCGCTACTACATGGATTACACCGGCTGCGGCAACACCCTCAACATGATGCATCCGCGGGTCCTCCAGATCATCATGGACTCGCTGCGTTTCTGGGTGTTGGAGATGCACGTAGATGGCTTCCGCTTCGACCTCGCCGCCGCCCTCGCCCGCGAGCTGCACGAGGTCAATCGCCTCGGCGCCTTCTTTGACATCATCCACCAGGACCCGGTGTTGTCCCAGGTCAAGCTCATCGCCGAGCCGTGGGACCTGGGGGAAGGGGGCTACCAGGTGGGCAACTTTCCCGTGGGCTGGACCGAGTGGAACGGCCGCTACCGCGACTCGGTGCGCGCCTACTGGAAGGGGGATGGCGGCATGATGGGCGATCTCGCCTACCGCCTCACCGGCTCCTCCGATCTCTACGAGCGTAGCGGTCGCCGCCCCTACGCCTCGGTCAACTTCGTCACCGCCCACGACGGCTTCCCGCTGCACGACCTGGTCTCCTACAACCAGAAGCACAACGAGGCCAATCTGGAGGAGAACCGTGACGGTGAAAACCACAACCTGAGTTGGAACTGCGGCGTTGAGGGGCCCACCGTCAACAAGCACATCAATGCCCTACGCGCCCAGCAGAAGCGCAACCTCCTCGCCACCCTGTTCCTCTCCCAGGGGATCCCGATGCTGGTGGCCGGGGATGAGCTGGGGCGCACCCAACACGGCAACAACAACGCCTACTGCCAGGACAATGAGCTTTCCTGGATCCACTGGAGCCTGTCGCCAGAAGACAAGAAACTGATGCGCTTCGTCCGCTATCTGGTGCAGATCCGCAAACACCACCCCGCCTTCCGGCGCCGCCACTTCTTCCAAGGGCGACGCATCAAGGGGCTGGGGGTGAAGGACATCACCTGGCTGCGCCCGGATGGTGGCGAGATGACCGATGATGAGTGGAATCAGAGCTTCGCCCGTGCGCTGGGGATGCACCTGGCGGGCGATGCCATTGAGGAGTATGACGAGCACGGCTGCCGCATCCACGACGATGACCTGCTGATGCTGATCAACGCCCACCACGAAGAACTACCGTTCCGCATCCCGAGCGCCCCCAACCGGCTGCGCTGGCAGCCGGTGATCGACACCTTCTTTGTCGATGGGGTGCGCACCGATGACCGCTACTACTACTCCCAAGAGCTGTACCCATTGCAGGGCCGCTCACTGGTACTACTGCGCCACACCCGTCCGCCGGTAGTCCACCACGACGATCTCCACAAGGAGCTATGACCCAACGCATCCATCGCATGGCGTTCGGTGCCGAGCCAACCGACCACGGTACCCGCTTCCGCCTCTGGGCCCCCACGGCCCACCAGGTGGAGCTGCTGATCGAGGAGCAGCCCCATCCCCTCAACGCAATCGGCGCAGGGTGGTACGAGACCACCCTGACCCACGCGGGTCCCGGTACCCGCTACCGCTATCGCATTGATAACGGCCTCGCCGTCCCCGACCCCGCCTCTCGCTACCAGCCGGAGGATGTCCACGGCCCGAGTGAGGTGATCGACCCCACCAGCTACCGCTGGGACGACCGCCCCTGGCCAGGCCGCCCCTGGCAGGAGGCGGTGATCTACGAACTCCATGTGGGTAGCTTCACCCCGGAGGGGAGCTTCCTGGCCGCCATCCACCGCCTCGATCACCTGGTGGCCCTAGGCGTCACCGCCATTGAGCTGATGCCAGTGGCGGACTTCCCCGGTCGCTGGAACTGGGGCTATGACGGGGTCCTGCCGTTTGCACCGGACGCCCGCTACGGCCGCCCGGAAGAGCTGAAGGCGCTGGTGGAGGCGGCCCACGCCCGCGGCCTGATGGTGCTGCTGGATGTGGTCTACAACCACTTTGGCCCAGAGGGAAACTATCTCCACCTCTACGCCAAACCCTTCTTCACCCAACGCCACCACACCCCCTGGGGCGAGGGTCTCAATTTTGATGGCGAGCAGGGAGCCCCGGTACGCCGCTTCTTTATCGATAACGCCCTCTACTGGCTCACCGAGTACCACCTCGACGGTCTGCGACTCGATGCGGTACACGCCATCTTGGATGACTCCGAGCGCCATCTCCTCACCGAGCTGGCGGAGGAGGTCCACCGCCAGCTCGGCGACCGCCCCATCCACCTCGTGCTGGAGAATGACGCCAACCAGGCCCGCTATCTCGCCGAGCGGACGGCCCCGGACGACCCGACCCGCTATCGGGCCCAGTGGAACGACGATCTCCACCACCTCCTCCACCTGCTGGCCTGCGGCGAACAGGCCGGCTACTACGCCGACTATGCCGAGCAGCCCGCCCACCTACTCGGCCGCTGTCTCGCGGAGGGGTTTGCCTACCAGGGGGAGGCGAGCCGCTATCGGGACGGTGAGCAGCGGGGTGAGCCGAGTGGCCACCTCCCCCCCACTGCCTTCGTCAACTTCATCCAGAACCACGACCAGATCGGCAACCGCGCCTTTGGTGAACGGCTCCACCAGCTGGCCCCCCCGGCGGCGGTGCGGGCAGTCACCGCCATCCTGCTACTCGCCCCCTCACCCCCCCTGCTGTTTATGGGGCAGGAGTGGGGGGCGCCGGAGCCATTTCTCTTCTTTTGCGACTTCGGCCCCGACCTGGCCGGCGCCGTGACCGAGGGGCGTCGGCGCGAGTTTGCCCGCTTCCCCGAGTTTGCCGATCCCGCCGCCCGGGCCCGCATCCCCGATCCGGAGTCGCCGACCACCTTCGAGCGCTCCCGCCTCAACTGGGAGACGCTGGCCACCGAGGAGGCCCAGCAGTGGCTCACCCTGCACCGCGAGCTACTGACCCTCCGCCAGCATGAGCTGGTGCCACGCATCGGCACCATTGTGGCCGCCCAGTTCCAGGCCATCGCTGAGCGGGTGGTGACGGTCAGCTGGCAGTTGGCGAGCGGGGCGCGCCTCACCCTGCTCACCAACCTGGCCCCTACGCCCCACCCCTTGCCGCCCCCGGCGGGCCGCCCCCTCTACAGCAGTGACAGCGCCACCGACCACCTCCCCCCTTGGTCGGTCTACCTCGCCCTCCAGGAGCGTGTATGAGATCGACAATGCCCCACGCCACCTACCGGGTCCAGCTCAACCGCGACTTCAACTTTGAGCAGGCGGCCGCCCTGGTGCCCTACCTCGCCCAGCTGGGGGTGAGCCACTGCTACACCTCCCCCTACCTCAAGGCACGGGCCGGCAGCGCCCACGGCTACGATATCGTTGACCACAACGCCTTCAATCCAGAGATCGGCGATGCCGACCGCTTCGAGCAGTTTGTCGAGGCGCTGCGCCGCCACCAACTCGGCCATATCCTCGATCTGGTCCCCAACCACATGGGGGTGTTCGGCAACGACAACACTTGGTGGCTAGATGTCCTGGAGAACGGCCCGGCCTCCCCCTACGCCAGCTACTTCGACATCGACTGGTTCCCGCTGAAGGACGAGCTGCGCGGCAAACTGCTCATCCCGGTATTGGGGGATCACTACGGCTCCATCCTGGAGCGGGGTGAACTCAAACTCACCTTTGATCCGCCACGGGGCCAGTTTGATATCTACTATTGGGAGCACCGCTTCCCGGTCGATCCGCGCACCTACCCCCACATCCTGGAGACCCGCCTCACCCAGCTGGAGCAGATACTAGGGGCCGACCACCTCCCCCTGGCGGAGCTGAAGACCCTGAGCAACTCCTTCAGCCACCTGCCCCGCCGCACCGACACCTCCGCCGAGCGGGTGGAGGAGCGCCAGCGCGACAAAGAGATCCATAAACGCCACTTTGCCGCCCTCTGCCAGGCCGAGCCCGCCATCACCCGCTTCATCGAAGAGAGCGTCACCGCCATCAACGGCCACCCCGGTGACCCCCACTCCTTTGATCTCCTCCACAACCTACTGGAGCAGCAGACCTACCGCCTCACCTACTGGCTGGTCGCCTCTGACGAGATCAACTACCGCCGCTTTTTCGACATCAACGACCTCGCCGGGCTACGGATGGAGGAGCCGGCGGTGTTCGAGGAGTGCCACCGGCTGGTGCTGCAACTACTGCACGAAGGGCGCCTCGACGGCCTGCGCATCGACCACCCCGATGGCCTCTTTGACCCCCTGGCCTACTACCAACGTCTGAAGCAAGAGATCGATCACGCCACCGGCGCCGACCCAACCGCCGCCGAGGCGGCCCCCTCCCGCTACCTCGTGGTGGAGAAGATCCTCGCCGCCTATGAGTATCTGCCGGAGGAGTGGCCCGTCCACGGCACCACCGGCTATGACTTCGCCAACCAGGTCAACGGCCTGTTTGTCTACGCCCCGGCAGAGCGCGAACTGGACCACATCTACAGCCGCTTCAGCGGCCGCCGGCAGCCCTTCGATGACCTGCTCTACGATCGCAAGAAGCTGATCATCAAGGTACAGCTCTCCTCCGAGCTGAATGTGCTGGCCGCGGTGTTGAGCCGCATCGCCGAACAGGACCGCCACACCCGCGACTTCACCCTCAACGGCTGCCGCAACGCCCTCATTGAGGTGGTGGCCTGCTTCCCGGTCTACCGCACCTATATCGCCGAAGGGCGCGTGAGCGACGAGGATCGGCGCTATGTCGATTGGGCCATCACCCAAGCCAAGCGGCGTAGCCCCGCGGCGGATATCTCCATCTTCGACTTCATCCGCCAGGTGCTGTTGGAGGAGACCGTGCAGACCGACACCCGGCGGCGGCGGCGCGCCACCCACTTCACCATGAAGTTCCAGCAGTACACCTCGCCGGTGATGGCCAAGGCGCTGGAGGACACCACCTTCTACATCCACCACCGGCTGGTCTCGCTCAACGAGGTAGGGGGGGATCCGCGCCGCTTCGGCACCACCATCGGCGCCTTCCACCACGCCAACCAGGAGCGGCTGCGGCGCTGGCCGCTGGCGATGCTCTCCACCTCCACCCACGACACCAAACGCAGCGAGGATGTGCGGGCGCGGATCAACGTCCTCTCGGAGATCCCTGATGAGTGGCAGCGGGTCCTCGCCCGCTGGAGCCGGCTCAGCCGCCACCGCAAGGTGCTGGTGGATGGGCATCCAGCCCCCTCGCGCAACGACGAGTACCTGCTCTACCAGATCCTGGTGGGGACCTGGCCGCTAGAGGGCACCCCCGAGACAGAGCAGCTCGGCCACTACCGCGAGCGGATCCGCGCCTATATGGTCAAGGCGGTGAAAGAGGCGAAGCTCAACACCTCCTGGATCAACCCCAACGCCGACTACGAAGGGGCGGTTACCCAGTTTGTTGAGACGTTGTTGAGCGAAGGGGGCCCGTTCCTGGCGGAGTTGACCACCTTTGTCCAGCGCAGCGGTCTCTTCGGCCTCTACAACGCCCTCGGCCAGGCGCTACTCCACCTCACCGTCCCTGGGATGCCCGATATCTATCAGGGGACCGAGCTGTGGAGCTTCCGCCTAGTCGATCCAGATAACCGGGCGCCAGTGGACTACGCCCAGCGCCAAGAGCTGCTCAGCGACCTCAGCAGCCGCCCCATCGGGCCGCAACTCACCCATGAACTGCTGGCGGATCTGCCGGATGGTCGCGCCAAGCTCTACCTCATCTGGCGCACCCTCACCCTGCGCCGGGAGCAACCGGCCCTCTTTCTGGAGGGGGAGTACCTGCCCCTGGAGATCACCGGCAGTGGGGCCGATCACCTCTGCGCCTTCCTCCGCCGCCACGGCCAGGAGCTGGCCCTGGTGGCGGTACCGCGCTGGCTCTGGCGCCTCTCTGGCGGCCAACTCCCCCTGGATCAGGCGCAGATCTGGGGAGATACCCGCCTGCTGCTCCCCGCCGGCCTCGCCATCTCTCCCCTGCTGGATCGCTTTACCGGGCTCACCTTAGAGGTGCCACCCAACGCCGAGGGTGCCACCACCTTAGCGGCGGCCCAGCTGTTCCAACACTTCCCCGTTGCCCTGTGGGTCGGCCGGCAGGTGGAGTGAGACGCCGGCCCACCACTCAACCGCTCTTTAGTGGGTCCAAGCCGGAAAGGTCGCCACCAGGCCATCCAGCACAAACTGCACCGCCAGCGCGGCCAGGATGAGCCCCAGGAGCCGGTCGATGGCGTTGGCGCCGGTCTCCCCCAACAGGCGCAACAGCGGCCCGCTCGCCAGCAGGGTCACGGCGGTGATCACCAGCACCGCCGCCATCACCCCAAACATGCCGAGCCAGATGGCGGGTTGATCGATGGCGGTGGCCATGAGCAGCACCGAGGTGAGCGCCCCGGGACCGGAGATGAGGGGAAAGGCGAGGGGAAAGACCGAGATATCCTCCCGCACCACCGCCTCTGCCCGCTCCTTCAGCGTGGTGGAGCGCAGCCCCGATTGGCGGGCGAATACCATATCGATGGCCAGCAGGAACAGCAGCGCCCCACCCGCAATACGAAAGGCCGGCAACCCCACCCCAAGCACCCGCAGCAGACCATCGCCGATCACAAAAAAGGTGACCAGCATCAGCGCCGCCAACGCCACCCCGCGCAGCGCCATACGGCGCCGATAGAGGGGATCACTGCCGCGGGTGAGACTGGCAAAGAGAGGTACCAAGCCGATGGGATCGACCACTACAAACAGGATCACAAAGTTGTCGATCAGGGCATGAAGCACCGTGGCAGACCCTCTAACAGGGGGCGGATCAGCCGTCCCGATGCCGTCATAATAGGCGCGCACAATGGAGGATGGAGAGGGGGGAACTATGCGCCGCCCACCTCCGGTTCAAGGAAGCCTTTGGAGTCGTTCATGTCCCGTCACCCCCCCGCCCCGGACCACAAACCCGAAGATATCGAGGCCCGCGCCCTGTTAACGGCCACCCTCGCCCGCTACCGCGCCCTACCCTACCACGAGCTATCCGAACGGGCCCAGTTCACCCGGGTAGAGACCTTCGATCAACAAGCGGCCAACGGTGAGCGCTACACCGTCGAGGTGGTCTGCATGTGGGATGACCGCCCTTGGCAGGGGGTCCTGGTGATCGGCTTCATCTTCACCCGCGAGGATAGCGACGGCCTCTCCGACGAGTTTGTGGTCTGTCCAGAGGGAGAGCACCGCAGCAACGGCACCTGCGCCCGCCCCTGAGCGCCGGACCCTGGTACTTCTGACAACTACTGCAACAGCGCCGCCCTGGCTACCATGGGTTCACCTCAATGGAGGATATCCCGTGAGCCGTGCCAATCGCCTATTCAAAATCGCCCAACTCCTCCAGGACGATCACCCCATCACCGCCCGCCAGCTGGCAGATCAGTTGGCGATCTCCATCCGTACCGTCTACCGCCTCATCGATGAGTTGACCCTCTCCGGTGTCCCCATCTACAACGAGCCGGGGGCGGGCTACCGCATCGGCAAAGGCTTCCGCCTCCCCCCCCTACTGCTGGACGAAGAGGAGCTAGCCGTCCTCCTCCTCGGGGTGCGCCTGGTGCGCGGTTGGGGGGATCCGGCCCTGACCACAGCCGCCGAGCGGACCCTGGACAAGGTGGAGGCTACCCTACCCCAGCGCCTGCTCCCCATCTTCAAGCGGGTGGAACAGATGGTACCGGGACAGCAGCAGGAGGATCTGCTACGGGAGCAGCTACAGCTGCTGCGCGGGGTGATCAAGGCCCAACGCAAGATCCAGTTTGCCTACCTCCAGGCCGACGGTAGCGCCAACAACTATACCCTCTGGCCCTTGGGGCTATTCCACTGGGGCAAGCGCTGGGCGCTGGCCGGTTGGTGTGAGTTGCGGGGCGACTTTCACCACTTCTTGGTCGATCAGATCACCGCCCTGCGCCCCCTGGAGGGGCGCTACCCGGCCCAACCAGGCCGTACCCTACGCGACTTTTTGGTGGCGGTATGCGGTGAGGGCCCCCAGTATAGGGGGGTGGCGGATAGCTAAAAAAATTACACCGCAGTGGGGGGCTACTGCCACCCCGCTGTCAGTAGTCCTCGATTAAAGTAAGGGTGGCCATCCCCAACGGTAGCCGAGAGCCTACCCATGCGCCGTGCTGATCGCCTATTCCGTATTGCCCAGCTGCTTGAAGAGGAGCGTCCCATCACCGCCCGCCAGATGGCGGAGGAGTTGGAGATCTCCGTCCGCACTGTCTACCGCCTCATCGATGAGCTGACCCTCTCCGGCGTCCCCATCTACGGGGAACCGGGGGTCGGCTATCGCATCGGCAAGGGGTTCCGCCTCCCCCCCTTAATGCTGGACGAAGAGGAGCTATCCGCCCTCATCCTGGGGGTGCGTATGGTACGCAGCTGGACCGATCCGGCCCTGGCCCAGGCCGCCGGCAGGGCATTGGCCAAGGTGGAAGCGACCCTCCCGCAACGCCTGCTACCGGCCCTGGAGCGGATGGAGATGCTGGTACCAGAGCGCCAGCTGGAGGAGCAGCTGCGCGGGCAGTTGCAGCTGCTGCGGGAGGTGATCAAGGCCCAACGCAAGATCCAGTTTGCCTACGTTCGCGCCGACGGCGACCCCTCCGAACGCACCATCTGGCCGCTGGGGCTGTTCCATTGGGGCAAGACCTGGACCCTAGCCGGCTGGAGCGAGTTACGGGACGACTTCCGCCACTTCCGGGTTGACCGCATCACCGCCCTGCGCGCCCTAGAAACCCACTACCCCCAACAGTCCGGCCGCACCCTCCGCGACTATCTAATCACCGTATGCGGCGAGGATCACACCCGCCTAGTACGCCCCTGAACCCTCCCCATCCAGCCGAAGAGGAGGCCCACAACAATAACCATCGCAGGTCGGGTTAACACAGCGCAACCCGACAACCCTCCGCAGGCGCACAACCGCACGCCACCACCATTTCCCATACCACCAGACACAACGAGCAAACTACCGCGCCTCTATATAAAGAGATATGCCAAGGTGGGGAATATCGGGTTACGCTCCGCTAACCCGACCTACATTTATCATATTTACCCGCAGGCGACCCAATCCATAAAGGAGCTACGTCGCACATATTCAATAGGGGTTTTATTTAATAAGTATCGTAGGTCGGGTTAGCGCAGCGTAACCCGACAACCCTCCGCAGTAGCACAACCACACTCCACCACCATTCTCCACACCACCAGGCGCAACGAGCAAACTACCGCACTCTATATGAAAGAGGCGTGCCAAAGTGGGGAATGTCGGGTTACGCTCCGCTAACCCGACCTACATTTATCATATTTACCCGCAGGCGACCCAGCCCATAAAGGAGCCACGTTGCGCATATTCAATAGGGATTTTATTTAATAAGTATCGTAGG
>QKFD01000082.1 GCA_003251535.1 Chromatiales bacterium
CCGTCTCGTTGCTGCCCACCGCCACCACCGTACCGTCGGTTTTGAGCGCTAGGGTGTGGTACTCCCCCGCAGAGAGGGCGGTGACATCGCTGAGATCGGTCAACACCGGTGTCGGGAAGAGGCTGAGTGTTGCACCCACCGCAAGCTGGCCGAAGAGATTGCTCCCCCAGCCCCACACCCGCCCTGCACTATCGATGGCGAATGCCGAATAGCTCCCGGCGCTGATGGTGGTGATATTTGTCAGCCCGACCACCTGAGTCGGGAGGGCGCTACTATCACTGCCGCCGTTGCCGAGCTGGTTGCTGTTGTTGTTGCCCCAGGCCCAGACACTACCGTCCCCCTTGAGGGCATAAACGGCATCAACCCCAGCGGCGACCCGGACCACACCATTGATGGCCAACGGCAGCGGCGTGGCGCTATCGCTCGATCTCTCGCCCAACAGCCCATCGGCACTGGAGCCCCAGCCCCAGACGCTGCCATCGATCCCCACCGCAAAGGCGGTAAAACGGGTGGTGGCGATGGCGACAATGGTGGGCAGACCACTGATCCTGCGTGGGGTGGCGCTGTCGATAAGTTCCAGCGAATTGAGCACCCCCCAGCCGTTGCTGCCCCACGCATAGACGGCGCCATCTGCGGTAAGCGCAAGGGAGAAGTATTGACCCGCGGCCAGCTCCGTTACCGCCTCGGTAATACCCACCACAGGTACCGGCTGCCGACTGGTGAGGTAGTTGCCACTGCCCAGCTGGCCAAAGGTGTTATTGCCGAAGGCCCAGACGCTGCCATCCCCTTTCAGCAGGAGGGTATGGTCAAGACCGGAGGCGCCCCCCACGCCATCGGAGAAGTTAACCGCCTGCGGCAGGGTGGCGTAGCGCTCCTTCTGCAAGCCGAGTTGGCCCCAATCATTGGCCCCCCAGGCAGAGACGCGGCCATCGTCACCCACGGCAAGGGTGTGGGCCCAGCCGGTTGCCACTGTTGGTTGGACCGCCCCCGCCACCGGAGCCCCCAGTAACCACCCGAATGCCGCCCACCAGAGCAGGACACGCCAAACCGCGGAATCTCTCATCTATTGGCTCCCATCACCTGTGAAAGCCGTATCATATCGACCGGTTTACGACCGGCGATACCCAATCTCATTGACTGTCTCCACCGCCCCAGGCACGCCAATGCTGACCCCGACCAAGCAGAGGCACCCCTTTCTCGCTGCGTTAGTGGTGATGGCCCTGGTCGGGGCGCTGATGGAGAGCGCGTTATGGCAGCGGGTAGAGGCGCGCCTGTTTGACCTGTTGGTGGTCAATCTGCCCAACCCGGGTCAGTCACTGCCCATTACCATCGTCGCCATCGATGACCTCTCCTTGAAGCAGGTGGAGCAGCGATGGCCGTGGCCTCGCTCCATCCATGCCCGCCTCATCGACGCCCTGGTGGAGCAGGGGGCGGCGCTGATTGTCTTTGATGTGGTCTTCTCCTACGCCACTGAGCCGGGCCAAGACGCCGCCCTGGCGGCCAGTATCCGTCACGCTGGCAATGTGATCCTGGCGGCCCAATCGATCCGCGAACAGAGTGATTGGGGCCTGCTCTGGGCGCGCCATGAGCCACTCCCGGAGCTACAGCAGGGGGCGCGCGGAGTGGGGGTTGCCCATATCGATTTTGAGTCGGATATGGTGGTGCGGCGGGTGCCAGAGCTGCCCGATGCCCTTTGGCGGGTCACCTATCAACAGCTGCGTCAACTCATCCCTGGGATAGAGCCACAGCCTGAACCGGCGCCGGGGGCGCTGATCAGTTGGCTGGGTAACTATCCTCGCATCAGCGCCTCCCAGCTGTTGGATGGCTCCCTGCCGGCACGGCTGTTGGACGGCCAATTGGTCTACATCGGCGCGGTCTCCGCCGCTGCGGTGGAGCTACAAGAGGGGGATAGACACCTGACCCCCTACTCCAGTTGGGGTCACCATGTGACCACCCCAGGGGTGGAGATCCAGGCCACCCTGTTGGAGAACGCGGTGCGGGGGCTCTGGCTGCGGCAGCTGCCGGAGATCTGGAGCTGGCTGTTGGTGGCTGTGGTGGGGCTGAGCAGTGCCTGGCTGCTGCCGCGTATGGGCATCGGGCGTGGGGTGCTGGGCTATCTGCTGCTGACATCGGCCCTGTGGGCGCTCTGCATCTGGCTCTATTGGCGCTACCAGCTCTGGTTGCCAGTGGCCGCCCCCCTGCTAGTGGCCACCATCGCCATGGTGTTGCGCTTCGGTCTGTCGTTACTGCTGGAGCGACGGCGGGCGCAGGCCATCAAGCGGATGTTCTCCCTCTATGTACCACCCCAGGTGGTGGAGCAGCTGGTGGCCAATCTGGAGCAGGCGAGCCTCTCCGGCGAGATGAGGGAACTCTCCATTCTCTTCTCCGACGTGGCCGGCTTTACGGGTTGGAGCGAGCAGCTCCCCCCCACCGCAGTGGCGCGGCTGGTCAACCTCTACCTAGATGAGATGACCGAGGTGATCTTCGCCCATGGCGGCACGGTGGATAAGTATATCGGCGACGCCATCATGGCCTTCTGGAACGCCCCGGTGTCCGATCCCCACCACGCCCGCAACGCCCTCGCCGCCGCCATTGGGATGCAGGCGGCGATGCCGCGGCTCAACGCCAAGCTGGAGGCGGAGGGGCTGCCGGCCATCGAGGTGCGCATCGGCATCCACAGTGGCGAGGCGGTGGTGGGGAATCTCGGGGCGAGCCGCCGCTTCACCTACACCACGGTGGGGGATGCGGTGAATCTGGCGGCCCGTCTGGAGCCGATGAATAAACAGTTCCACACCTACATCCTGTGCAGCGATGACACCGCCGCCGGGGCCGCGGGCAGTGCGCCCCTGCGGCCGCTAGATCGCATCCGCGTGCGGGGTCGGGGTCGGCCGGTTACGGTCTTCACCGTGGCGACCGAGGAGGCGAGTGCCGAGCGCTGTAGCCGTGCCTTCGAGGCCTATCTCGCCCGGCGCTGGGATGAGGCAGAGGCGCTCCTCCAAGAGCAGTTGCAGCAGGTGCCGGAGGACTATAACGCCAGCCGACTGCTGGAGCGCATCGCCCAGCTGCGGGCCGCCCCACCCCCTGCCGATTGGGATGGGGTGGCGTAGGCGCTGGCTTTAGGCGGTGGTGGGGGTGGTCACCATCGCCTCCACTACGGCGCACCACCCCAGGGCGATATTGCCAAGGTTGTAACCACCGCCGCCCATGGCCACCAGCCGCCCTTGGGCGTGGCGCTCGGCCAGCTCCAGCAGCCGTTGCGCGACATGGCGGTGGGTAGCGGCGCTGTATTGAAGATGGGTCAAGGGATCGCCGGCGAGGCCGTCGGCACCGCACTGTAGCAGGATGAACTGCGGTTCGATCTGCTCCAGAAAGGGCTCCACCTGCCGCTCCCAGGCGATGCTGAAGGTGGTGTCGTCTGCCCCTACGGGGAGTGGCAGGTTGAGCTTGGTCCCCTCCGCCGCCCCCTTGCCCCGCTCCTCCGCCCAGCCGGTGCCGGGGTAGAGGAATGAGCCATCTTCATGCAGGTCCACCACCAGGAGGTTGGGATCGGCCTCATAGGGGTAGAAGACCCCATCGCCATGGTGGGCGTCGATATCGACATAGAGCACCCGCTCTATGCCGTACTCCCGCCGCAGCAGCTCGATGGCGAGGGCGCAGTCGTTAAAGACGCAGAAGCCGGCCGACCGATCGGGACGGGCGTGGTGTAGCCCGGCAATGGGGGTAAAGGCGCGGCGACACCCCCCCGCCATGACTTGGCGGACCGCTGCCAGGGTGGTACCCACCACCGCCGTGGCGTGCTCGAAGATGCCGGGGAGGGCCGGCGTATCTCCGCCATCCAACAGACCTTGCCCCAGCTGGGAGGCCGCCTTGACGTGGGCCACCATCTCGGCGGTGTGGAACCAGCGTAGCTCTGACTCCTGCGCCTGGTGGGTCGCCGGGAGCAGCCGCACCTGCGAGGCGAGGCCAGAGCGCTGAAGCTGCTCAACAAAGGCGGCATGGCGCCCCTGGCTGAAGGGGTGACTGGCACCAAAACCGTAGGCGGCAATCGCCTCGCCGGTGTAGACGCAGACGCCCTCTACCGCCGTCCCACTCTGTTCACTATGGTCTGACATGGCTGTGCATCCGTCGTCAGTCACTGGCTATCCCGCCAGCTCGCCCTGTAGGCAGCGGCTCAGATAGCGGCAGGCGTCGGTGGTGGTGAAGATCCCCACCAACATCCCCCCCTCTGCCACCAGTACGGAGCCGATATGGCGCTCCGCCATGGTCGATACCACCTCCGCCAATGGGGTCGATGGCTCGACGATGTAGGTTTGCAAGGTGCAGACATCCTCGACGGTGAGCTGCTCCGCCCCATCCAGACCCCGGGTAGCGAGTAGGGCGAGGTGGAGATCACGATCAGACACCACCCCCACGGGACCCCCCTTATCCACCACCGGCAGATGGCGGAACTGGTGGGCGTGCATGATCCGCTGGGCCTCCGCCACGGTATCGGTGAGACCAACCGTGAGGGGGGTGGGGGTCATTACTTGGCCGATGGCGGGTGGTGCAGACATGAAACTCTCCGGCTTGGCTGGGGGGGTTAGGGGGCAGTTTACCCCAGCCCGCTGCACTCCCCGAAGATGAAACACCGGGCGGCCAAGGGGGGATGAATTAATTTCATAATCTGTTTGGCTCTCAATGGGTTAGCCGACTTGCAGGGACTTGGGTGGGTGATAACCAAATGAATTTATTGAATTTTTTCCGAGTCTCGGCGCGGTTGGCGGGGTTTCTTTCCTGGGATATCAATCACGTACAATGGCCGCCAACTCGTCGCCCAGCCATTCGGAGAAGCCCGCCGTGAAGCTCACCGCCGCCCAGTTTCGAGAGTGGTCCCATAAGTGTGTCACCCTGCTCGCCATGTCAGGGGTGGGCAAGACCCGCCTCTCCAATCTGCTGCGTCAAGGTAACTGGTTCCACTACTCTGCCGACTACCGTATCGGCACTCGTTACCTCGATGAGCCGATCTTGGACAACATCAAGTTGGAGGCGATGCGGGTGCCGTTCCTGCGGGACCTGCTGCGCTCCGACTCCATCTATATCCGTAATAACATCACGGTGGATCACCTCAAGCCGGTCTCCGCCTTCATGGGCAAGGTGGGCGACCCGGAGCTGGGAGGACTCTCGCTGACCGAGTTTAAGCGGCGCCAGGCGCTCCACCACCAGGCCGAGGTGGCGGCGCTCAAGGATGTGCCGGAGTTCATCAACAAGGCGCAGGTGATCTACGGTTACAAACACTTCGTTAACGATGCCGGCGGTTCGGTCTGCGAGCTGGACGATGAAGAGGTGCTCCGGGTGCTGGATGAGCACACCGTGATCCTCTATATCAAGGCCTCAGAGAAGGATGAGCAGGCACTCATCCGGCGGGCGGAGGCGGACCCCAAGCCGCTCTACTACCGTGAGGCGTTCCTCGACGCCCAGCTGGAGATCTACATGGCGGAGCGGGGACTTGAGTATGTCGCCCTCATCGATCCAGATGACTTTGTGCGGTGGGTCTTCCCTCGTCTCTTCTACTCTCGGATCCCGCGCTATGAGGCGATTGCCGAGCGCTATGGCTATACCATCACCACGGATGAGCTCTCCCAGGTGAAGAACGAAAATGACTTTCTGGCCCTGGTGGAACGGGCCATTGAACGCAGCAACCCATAAGGAGAGCAACCCATGCCCCTGGTGGCCAACTCCGCCCTCCCCGCCTTCGAGCGGCTTCGCAGCGAGGGCCAGACCGTCATCCCCTCCGGGGTGGCGGAGCGGCAAGATATCCGCGAGCTACACATCGGCCTGCTCAACATGATGCCGGATGCCGCCCTAGAGGCGACCGAGCGGCAGTTCTTCCGCCTCATCGGCGAGAGCAACCAGATCGCCCAGTTCTACGTCCACCCCTTCACCCTCAAGGAGCTGAAGCGCGGTCCGGAGGGGCAGGCCCATGTTGAGCAGTTCTATGAGAGCTTCGACAAGGTGATGGCGGAGGGGCTCGATGCCCTCATCATCACCGGCGCCAACGTGCAGGGGGCGGAGCTGTCAGACCAACCCTTCTGGCGGCCGCTGATCGAGGTGATTGATTGGGCCTGGGAGCACGTCACCTCCACCCTCTGCTCCTGCCTTGCCACCCATGCGGTGATGGAGTTCCGCTACGGCCAGAAGCGCCGCCCGCTCAGCGATAAGCGCTGGGGGGTTTACTCCCACCGGGTCATGGAGCGCAAACATCCACTAGTGTCAGACGTCAACACCCGCTTCGATGTCCCCCACTCCCGCTTCAACCAGATAGATCGGGAGCAGTTCGATGCCGCCGGTTGTGGTGTGCTGGTGGAGAGTGAGGTGGCGGGCGTCCACCTGGCGGTGAGTGAGGACCTGTTCCGCTTGGTCTTTTTCCAGGGCCATCCAGAGTACGACAGCATCAGCCTGCTCAAGGAGTACAAGCGGGAGGTGATGCGCTTTGCCGCCGGTCAGCGGGAGGCGTTTCCCCCCTTTCCCGAGAGTTATTTCTCCCTCCAGAGCGAGGCCATCCTCGGTGAATACCGCGAGCGTTTGGTGCGGGCGATAGCGGCGGGGGAGCCACTCCCGGAGATGCCGGAGAGATTGGTGGCCCGGCAGCTCGACAACACCTGGCACGATACCGCCGAGGCGGTGTTGGACAACTGGGTCGGCCATGTCTATCAGGTGACCCATGTCGATCGCAAAATCCCCTTCAAGGACAACATCGATCCCAACAATCCCCTGGGTCTGAGGCGATGACTGAGCTAGAACCGGAACAGCCGCTGGAGCTGAAACTCAACCAGGAGACCGGCCGCATCACCTGGCTGGAACTCTCCCGCCACTTCGCCCGTGGGGTGGTGGTGACGGTGGCCGCGGAGTTGGATCTCGTCGAGGTCGCCAGCGGCCTCGCCCGGGATGACAAGCAGGCGTTTGAGGCGTGGATTGCGAGTGGCCGGGTGGCCCGCGCCAGTGATGAAGATGCCAAGGAGTGGCAGGCGCGTGACCCCGTGTTCTGGGCGGTGGTGGTCTCGCCCTGGGTATTGGTACAGGAGATCGGTAGCGAGAACTGAGTGGCAACGTATACCGTTCATCTATCTATGCTACGGTAACGCCAGCGACATTAGACGGGGGTCACCCGCGAGGGCGCCATGCGACAGCAACGGTGGGCAACGTTCAAGTATCAATATGCGGGTGCCGGGCCCTCCGTCGGTCCCCTTCGGCGCTGGAGTGGCAGTGCGTTGCTGCTGGGTGCCGGGCTCCTCTTCACCCAGGTGGATCAGTGGGCCGGGGCGGTGTTAGTGGCCCTGTTACTGGTGGCGGTGGGGCTAGGTCTGCTGTTCCTGCGGCCATCCAAACAGATCCAGCTTGGACAGCGCTTTCTTGTCTGTGGTCAGGCGTTGATCTACTACGCCAACATCACCCGTCTGGTACTGAGTGAGGGGCAGGGGCGGCTCACACTGCAATCGGTGAACGGCCAGACCCTGGTGATCGAGCGCACCCACTTCCCCACCAACGCGCGTAAGAGCGAGAAGATTCGCATCAACCAGACGGCCAAGTTCAACCGCATCGCTGGCAAGATCATCGAGCGGGTGCGCCGGGCATCGCCGAGTGCGGAGCTGGTGGGCGTGACCTCCAGCGGGGCCGCTTGAGCGGCTGATTTCGAGCCGTCGCACCGATGTCAACGCCCCTCCCTCCCCCGCTTGAGCGCCACATTCACCTGCTCTATGTGCCGACCTTGGGCTGCAATCTCGGTTGCAGCTACTGCTACCTCGGCGACCAGACCACCCAGGCGCAGCTGCGCACCGACTCCGATCGGGCCGTAGCCACCCTGCACCACGCCTTGGCGGCGCTGGAGGCGGCAGGGGTGTTGGCGTTCAATGTCTCACTCCATGGTGGCGAGCCGACGCTGTTGCCGTCAGCGGTGTTGGACACCCTATTCGGCGAGATCCGCGCCCACTACCTGCGCCACTTCGACGCCATCAGTGCCTTGGGGCAGAAGAAGAGCGCCCCCCACATCAAGACCAACCTATTCAAGTTCGCCCCGCTCTACCCGCTGTTTGAGCGCCACAAGGTCTCCATCAGCGCCAGCATTGATCTACCGCTCGCCCTCCATGCCCGCCACCGTACCCTCCGCGGTGGTGGCTCGTGGATCGAACGCACCCTGGAGAATCTGCGACTGTTGGCGCGTTATCCCCACGCCAAAAAGATCTCGGCCACTGTCAGTGCCGAGCATCTGGTGGATATCCCCGCCTTCATTGCCGACATCTGGTTCATCCACCGCGAGATCGGTTTTGACATGAACCAGTTCAATATCATGTTTGCCTTTGCCGCGCAGCGGGGAGGGGCGGGGAACGGTCTTACCCCGGCGGGTGAGGCGTTACAGCTCGCCCTCTACACCGCGCTCAATGAGGCCTTTCGCGGCACCGAGTTGGAGGAGGGGCTGCGGCGCAACTGGTTTGATGAGTTCAAGCCCTCCTACTGCACCAACGCCCAAAACTGCGGCGAACGTTTCTACCTGCTCCAGAGCGATGGGTCGGTCTACTCCTGTGTGCGCGGCCAGGGGTTGCCGGAGTTCTACTACGGCAACATTTTCAACGACTCCATCGATACCATCCTGGGCAACGGCGCCCGCAAGATCAGCGAGGCCCATCAGCGCTATGGCTTTGATCCCGCCTGTCAGGAGTGCTGCTATCTCCCCATCTGCCGTACCGGCTGTCCGGTGGTGAAACAGCAGCATGGGCAGGGGCGCTCCTACACCTGTAAGTTGCAGCAGGCGATCTATGTCGATCAACCGCGCTCCTACCCCGCCGCGACGCCGCAGGCGCAGCAGGCCTATGCCCGCCACTACGGCCGCGAGGTCCACCCCCACCTCGCCTTTACCCAGCAAGAAGAGGTGTCTGATCCAGGGTTACGCTTGCCCCACGAGCTGGGCGAGGAGCGCAACACCCTGCGGGCGCTGATTGAGACCGATCCCATCCTCCAGCAGCTCTACAGCCCAGCGGCATTTCTGTTGGAGATAGGCGATGAACAGGTGGCGCTCACCTCCCAATTGCTCAAGACGGGGAGTACCTGGTACACCCTCACGCCACAAGATCGGCTGGTGCTCCATGGGCGTTGGGAGCTGTTTGAGGCGAACTGTGCAGAGCCGGTGCGCAACACCCTCCATCTACAGCTGCTGCGTGATACGCCGGTGGTCTATGGCGATGAGAAGCGCACCAAACAGGCCCATCTCTTCACCTACCAGATCTTCCGCGACGCCCTCCTGCCGAGCAGTCTGCGCGGGCCGGACTACTGGATGGCGGACCTCGGTGAGCTGTTGCGGATCCATCGCCATCTCTATCAACCCCAGGTGTTGAACAACCTCTTTTTCACCACCGGCTATCTGCGTGAGTACCACTACCAAAAGCAGAAACTCAACGCCTTTTACCATCTACAGGCGATCAATCTACCGTTCCAAAATGTGGAATTCTTCTACCTGTCCTAACTGCGGAGGGCACGTCCCATGGCCGTACAACCGCTGATGCAGACCGCTTTCACCGTGGAGCGGTTTTTGGATGCCGCTCGGATCGACGATGGGCGTCAGCGTACCCAGATGGAGGAGTGGTTGACCCAATGGCTGGCCGCCACCCGTGGGGGCTATGCCGTCTATCATCGCGGTAACGTCTACTGCTACGAGCAGGGGGGGGCCGTGGCCCGCAGCTTCTCCATGGCCGCGCAGCGGCAACAGCCCATCTGGTGTGACGGTAAAAAGCTGTCGTTGCTGGATGAGCAGGCCTATCTCGAACGTGGGGCACTGGTGATGTTGGGAACCGCAGGACTACTAGGGAGCGGCGCCTCACGGGCCGAGTATGGGGTGGAGGTCAGCAGTAATAACAACAATAATAACAATAACAACAACAACGGTTGAGCAGGCGAACGCTTAGCCGGCCGCCGGTTGGCGCACCGGCGTGGTGCCTGCCGCGTCAGCGCGCAGCCCAATGTTGACCCGCTCCAGGGCGGTGAAGAGCTGGAGCGGGGTGACTGGTTTGGCGAGGAAGTCATCCATCCCTGCCGCCCGACACGCCTGCACATCCTCATCGGAGCTATTGGCGGTGAGGGCGATGATGGGTAGGTGGTGGCCAGGACTGTGGCGCTCCTGGGCTCGCCAGCAGCGGGTCGCCTCCAGGCCGTCAGTTCCGGGCATTCGTACATCCATCAACACCACGTCAAACGGCTCGGCCGTCAGCAGTGCCAGGGCCTGCGAGCCGTTCTCCGCGTGGACCACCTCAAAGCCGGCGCGGGAGAGGAAGGTGGTGATCACCTTGGCGTTAACCTGATCATCCTCCGCCACCAGTACCCGCATCCCTGGCAGTGGCTCGGCGCTCTCCCCCAGGGGCAGGAGCGGCAGCTCCTTGCGTTGCAGCTGGGCGATGCAGCTGGCGAGGGCGGCGCGGGTCACCGGTTTTACCAGGTGCTGGTCGTAGAGATCGGTCTCGTTGTGGGTGGTGAGATAGCGCAGGTGAACCAGCAGCGGATGGGTGGGGCCGAAGCGGGTACGGAGCAGCTGGGCCAGATTGTCGCGGGAGGGATCGGGGCCATTCTCCGCTAGGAAGATGAGCGCCGGCGGCTCCCCCTGGGGGGGCGCGTTGACCACCTCCACCGGGCTCATGGAGATGGCCCGTACCCCCATGGCCCGAGCGGCGTCGATGAGGGCAACGCGCGCCTCAGGGTCCGCCTCCACCACCCAGGCGAGGTGGGTCATTGGGGGAGGATAGGTCGGTTCAGTCCCCTCCCACGGCAGCTCAAACCAGAAGAGGGTGCCACCCCCTGTACCGCTGTCGAGGCCGATGCGTCCCCCCATCAGCAGCACTAATTCACGGGCGATGGTGGTGCCCAGACCACTCCCTCCAAAACGCCGTCGATTGGAGGGATCGCCCTGGGTAAAGCTGTCAAAGATCACCGCCTGCTTCTCCGGCGGGATCCCGGGGCCGGTGTCGATCACCTCAAACCGCCCCAGGGGCGCCTTGGGGTCGTTGATGAACTGGGCGCGGATTACCACCCGCCCCCGCTCGGTGAACTTGATGGCATTGCCCACTAGATTGAGCAGCACCTGTCGTAGTCGCGCTGGGTCCCCCTTCACCTGCTCCGGTAGCTCGGGGGCGATGTGGCACACCAGCTCCAGCCCCTTTTCGTGGGCGGTGGTGGCGAGGAGTAGCGCCACATCCTCCAGCACCGTGATCGGCGAGAATTGCTCCTGCACCAGCACCAGGCGGCCCGCCTCGATGCGGGAGAAGTCGAGGATGTCATCGAGCAGGGTGCGCAGGGTGCGGGCCGACAGCTCCAGATGGTAGAGGTAGTCGCGCTGAACGGCGTCGAGTTGCGACTCTCGCAGCAGCGCCAACAGCCCGAGGATGCCGCTGAGAGGGGTACGGATCTCGTGGCTCATGGTGGCAAGAAAGACGCTCTTGGCACGGCTCGCCTCCTCTGCCCGCGCCCGCTGGCGGCGGAGATCCCGGTTGGCCGCCTCCAGCTCCTCCAAGGTCTGGCGCAGGCGCGCGGTCGCCTCATCGATGCGCTGCTGCATCTGGTCCCGATTGCTGCGCAGGGCGTCGATCATCTGATTGAGCCCCTGCTGAAGCCGCAGCAGCTCCCCTTGGCCATCCTCTGCGGTGCGGTGGGTCAGCTCGCCGCTGGTGACCCGGGCCACGGTGTTGGCCACGGCCTCGATGGGTTCAGCGATCCGGCCACCGGTGAAGACCGCCACCCAGGCGATGAAGAAGGTGACCACCAGGGTGATGGCCACCGTCTCCAAGATGGTGGAGCTGCGCAGCGCCAACATCTCCCCTTTGGAGAGGCGCAGGATCACCGTGCCGATGGGTTCGCCCCGATGGAGCCGCTGGGTCTGCTCAAAGTCATCCACCGGCAGTAGGGTGCGGCGGATGGTGGCACAGAAGGTCAGCTCCTCCGGCGTCTCATTGCAGCGGCTCACCTCCGCCTGAGGGGTGAGCCAGGCGGATTGGATGGTCAGCGGTCCCTGATTGAGCAACACCTGACCATCCCGATCCAGGATGGCCAGACCGCTGACATGGCGGGCCGCCAGGGCGCTACGGGCGAGCTGGGCCAGCAGCTCGGTGTGGCCGGTGGCCACCGGATACTCACTGGCGGGGGCGAGCTGGGTGGCGAGGGTGTAACCATGGTCGGCCAGACCGCGGGAGAGGGATTCCAGCTGATTGCTGACAAAGTAGAGGTAGAGCGTCACGGCCACCAGCAGGGCTGGCAGGAGCGCCAGCAGCAACATGCGGTGGCGGATAGTGAGGCTATTCACCCTGCTGACGCTCCGCGGCCTTGAGGTCGTGGGCCAGGGTCTCCTCACTGGCGAGGCTGATGCCGAGCGAGCGGGCTACCTGGTAGTTGGCGGCAATGGAGAAGCGGCTAGGGTGCGTGGGGGGGGGCAGGGTCTCTGTACGGCCCGTCAGCAGAGGGGCCACCATCTCCGCCGCCTGCGCCCCCAGCTGGGCGGGGGTGGAGTAGACCGCTGCCAGCGCCCCCGCCTTCACGAACGCCTGGGAGTAGCCGATGATCGGGGCGTTGCGTAGATAGGCGCCCAGAATCAGAGTCTTGGCCGATTTGGCCGAGACTACCGTGGGATCGGGCAGGGTGAGCAGCGTGTGGCCGCCACTGGCCAAGCGGGCCACGGCCCCATCCAGCTGGGCGATATCGTCGATCTCCTCCGTGGTCAGCGCCAGACCGGCCGCCGTGGTGGCGCTCTGCAACTCACTGAGCTGCTGGCGCGACCACGGACCAAGCAGCGCCCCAACAGGGCGCTCCGGCAAGGTGATGGCGATAAATTGCACGATACGTTTCACCGGCTGGTCGATGTAGAGCGCCGATACCCGCTCCCGCTGGGCAGGATAGAGACGCAGAAAGGTGGCCTGACTGATAAGGGTGTGGAGCGTTACCCCGTGGGCGGCATAACGCTGTGCCGCCTCGGTACCCACCGTTACCGTCACTGTGGCCTCTCCCTCCGTGGGCCACTCCTTGTCAAACCGCAGCTCGGCGGTGATCCCCAAGGCCTGTAGGCGGCTCTCCAAGGCGGCCACCAGCTCCTGGTGGTGGGGATTGTCCGGTTCGCCCACCACCGCCAAGGTCGCGGCCCCCACCGGCTGGGCGGTAAGGAGCGTCCATAGTACCCAGAGACATGTCAGTGGGCCCCCTCTCCTTCTCATGCCTCCAGCGCTTCCCTCTTATCCTGCGGCGATCAGAATTCGAGCCCGAGTCTAAGGTAGGCTGCTCGCTCCTGATAGACCCAATTGCGAAAGTCGAAATACTCCCCCAGCAGATTGCGCAGGGTCAGCCCAAGCTCACTGCGCGTGCTCCCCTCATGGAGCTGGAAGGCGAGATCGAGATCCACCGCGGTGTAGCCCCCGGTGGGGTCACCCGGCCCGATGAACTGCATATCGGTGACGTGGTAGAGCCCCAAACTACTGCGAAACTGCTCGGTGAAACGGTTGCTGGCCAGCAGGCTGAGGGTGGTGAAGGGGACGCTATCGTCGGTATTGCGCCACTCTCGACCGTCGGCGCTGTCCTCAACATTGATCTCATCCAACACCCGTCCACTGGAGCGGGCGTGGGAGATAGCAAAGGAGATGAGGGTATCGCGGCTGGGTTCAAGGCGCAGCTGTGCCTCCACCCCCTCGGTGCGGGCCGATCCGGCATTGGTGATGATCCAGGCTCGCTGGTTGTAGGGGTCGGCGTAGGCGTTGTCCTCCACCACGGTGATGGCATCGGTGATGCGCTCGGAGAAGAGTTTCAGCTCATAGCTGACCCGGCGCCCCTCCAGGCTCCCCCCCAAGGCCAACTCCACGGCGTCGATCCGCTCCGGATCGGGGATGGTGGGGCTGACATAGAGGATGTCGAGGGCGTTGCCATCCTCCAGGCGGGCGGCGTAGTTGGCCTTGGCCTCAAACAGTGCCGGGGTGCGATAGGCGCGGGTGAAGCTGGTGCGGACGAAGTGATCCGGGGCAAAGCGGTAGTTGATGGCGGCCCGGGGGGAGAAGCGGGTATCGGTGATATCGCTCTTCTCCGCCATGGCGCCGATGTTGATCACCCAACGCTCAGCCGGGGTGAGTTCGTGGTTCATGAAGAGCCGGTAGAGATCGCTCTTCTCCCAGGCGCTGGTCCCGAAATAGCCCGCGCCACGGATGCGATCACGGCGTGCCTCCGCCCCCCACACCACGCGCCAGCCGGGATGGGGGCTGAGGTGGTGCTCCAGCTCTAGGTTGGTCCGCTCATACTCGACATTGTTATCCACCACCACCGACTGATCCGGCAGGCCGATCAAGAGCGGGACGGCGGCGCTGGGGACCCCTAGCAGCTCCGAGAGGGCGGGCGATAAGAAGCGGTCCTGCATCCGATTGTGGGTGCGGTAGAGGTTGAGCTTCACCTCCTCCTCGGAACTCATCACATGCTGCCAGCGCAGCTGCTGGTGATCGTAATCGACGTCGCGGCCGCGGGTGGGATCGAGGGGATCATCATCACTTCCCCGTTGGCGATCACCACTGCCAAAACCGACATCGAGGGTAAGGTAGTCGTTGATCCCCGCCCGCCAGTCGGCCCGGGCGTTGATAAAGCCGGTCCGTTGGTCATCATTGACCTCTCGCGTCTCGGCGCCCGGGCTGAGATCGGAGAAGCCGCGATCATCATTCATAAAACCGGAGAGGCGTAGGGCGAAATCGCCCTTCACCACGCCATGACGCAGGTAGACCCGATCATCGGAGTTCTCACCATGGCGCAGGGTGAGGTGATTACCCGGCTGTTCGGTGGGATCTCGGGTGATGATATTGATCACGCCGAGGAAGGCGTTGGCCCCGTAGGTGACCCCATTGGGGCCGCGGGTCACCTCAATCCGCCCGATATCCTCCAGTGCCACCGGCAGGTCCTGCCAGTCAACGCCGCCGGTGGCGGGGTTGTAGACCGAGCGACCATCCACCAACACCTGCATCCGGCGGGCGAAGTTATCGGAGTTGCCATGGTAGGTGACGGTGGTACGCACCCCTTCGCCGTTGTCGTGGCCCACCTGGAAACCGGCCACCAGGCGCAGCAGATCGGGCACATCGCGTGCACCACTGGCGGTGATGAGGTTGCGGTCTATGACGGTGACCGAGGCCGGCAGCTCCGCCGGGCGTTGGGGGATGCGGGAGACCGTGAGCACCACTGGCAGGTCATCCAGCAGCGCCTCTGCCGGGAGATCAAACTCTGATTCGGCCAATACAGGGGTGGTGGCCGCGAGCAGTAGGGCGGCACCGATATGGTTTTTCATCATGGGGCAGTAGTCCACCGAGGCTGGCGACGGCAGCGTTGCATCTTGCACCCGTAAAGGCCTCCGGGCCGGTTGTGCCGCCTTCGTTAACTTATCACAGCCTTAGCGGTCTGGCGGTTAGACGACGGTGCGTGGAGGCCAAGAGATCAGTGAGGTAACCGTACTGCACGTAATTGGCGGCTCGCCCTGGGCGGGGGCTGATATTATGGTGCCTCTTCCCTGCGCGCCCTGCCCATGGACAGCCCAACGGATATCGCTACCAGCAAGTGCCGGCTCTGCACCGGCTCCAAGTGTTGCACCTACGTCACCCAGGCCCTCGATACCCCCCGGGCCATGGTGGAGTTTGACCTGCTGCTATGGCAGGTCTCCCACGAAGGGGTGGTGGCTTACAAAGATGAAGATGGTTGGTTTCTACTGTTCGAGAGCCGCTGCTGCCATCTGCTGCCGGGGGGTCAGTGCGGCATTTACGAACAGCGCCCCGCCATCTGCCGTGATCACGCCAATGACTTCTGCGAATACGACGCCCCGGCAGAGGAGGGGTTCGAACTCTACTTCCCCGACTACGAGAGCCTGGATGCCTACTGCCGCAAACGGTTCCGGCGCTGGGACCGCCGTTGGCAGCGGCGCTGAGGTGCCCTTCAGCGCTGGGGCATGATCTCCTCAAAGCTCTCTATGGTGGCGAACCCCTCCACCTGGCGGAGCGGGCCGCGGGAGTCAGGGCGGGTGATCGCCACCAGCTGGGCGATACCATAGCGGCGCGCCGACTCCAGCACCGGCACGCTGTCATCCACCAGTAGGGTGCGTTCGGGATCGAACGGCTCGATGGCATGGAGGTGGGACCACAGCTCTGGCCGCTCTTTGGGGATGCGGAAGGTGTGGGTGCAGATGAGACGGTCGAAGTGGCCCCCTAGCTGGGTGCGGCTCATCTTCAACTCCAGGCTCTTCATGTGGGCATTGGTGACGAGCACCATCCGCTTGCCCAGGGTCCGTACCGCATCCAGGAAATCGGTGACATGGGGGTGGACGGCGATCAGGTGATCTACCTCCTCCTTCAAGAGCGCCACATCCATCCCCAGCTCACGGCTCCAGTAGTCGAGGCAGTACCAATCCATACTCCCCTCCACCGCCTTCATGCGCGGAAACAGCTCCGCCTTGGCGGCGTCGATGTCGATGCGGTGCAGCTCGGCGTAGCGCTGGGGGACGTGCTCGGTCCAGAAGTAGTTGTCAAAATTGAGATCGAGCAGGGTGCCGTCCATATCCAGGAAGACGCTGTCGATGGTGGACCAATCAAGCATGGGTAACCTCATTCGGCGGCTGGAGCGGCCTATACTATTCGGCTGATAGGGCGAGCCTGAACATCCTAGCGGCCCCGGGTAGTGGTTGCCACCGCAGTGCCCTATTTTCCGCCCCCACCGGGGTCGCCCGGTGCGATGGGCGCGTGTCTTCGTTGCAAACTCGGGTATTATCAGCCGCTGCTTATCTCTCATCAGACCCCTTCATGCCACCCAAACCGCAGATCATCGCCACCCGCACCCTTGCGCAAACCCGCATTTTTCATATTGAGGGGGTGGATCTGCGGTTTGCCAACGGCGCTGAGGCCAGCTATGAGCGGCTGGTCGGGCCGGAGCCTGGGGCGGTGCTGGTGATACCGATGATGGACGACGACACGGTGCTGCTGGTGCGCGAATATGCCGCCGGCGAGGAGCGCTACGAACTGGGGCTACCCAAGGGGCGGATCGAGCCGGGGGAGGACCCGCTCCAGGCGGGTAACCGCGAACTCAAAGAGGAGGTGGGCTACGGTGCCCGCCGCCTCATCCCGCTCACCACCCTCAGCCTCTCCCCCGCTTACGTCAAACACTCCACCCACCTGGTGCTGGCCTGCGATCTCTACCCCGACCGTCTACAAGGGGATGAGCCGGAGCCGATCGAGGTGGTGCCATGGCGTCTAGCGGACCTCTCCACCCTCGTCCAGCGCCCTGATTGCACCGAGGCGCGCACCATCGCTGCCCTGTTCCTAGCACGAGACTACTTTGCCCATGGCCGCCAATCTGCCTGATTACTGCTGTCTACTGGAGCCTGCCATCGCCATCGCCAAACAGGCGGGACGGCGCATCATGGAGATCTACGAAGGGGGGTTTAATGTCGAGGAGAAGGACGACATGACCCCGCTCACCGAGGCCGATATGGCGGCCCACACCACCATCGAAGAGGGCCTACAGGCCCTCACCCCGCAGCTACCGGTATTGACCGAAGAGTCCGCCAAGATCCCCTTTGAGGAGCGGGCCACTTGGAGCCGCTACTGGCTGGTAGACCCGCTGGACGGCACCCGCGAGTTCATCAAGCGCAACGGCGAGTTCACCGTCAACATCGCCCTGGTGGATCAGCGTGAGGCGGTGTTAGGGGTGGTCTACGCGCCGGTGTTGGGGGTCTACTACTACGCCTGCCGCGGTATGGGTGCCTTCAAAAAGGAGGCGATGGAGGAGGCCCACCCGATCCACACCCGGCGGCCACTGCCGGAGGGGCGGGTGACGGTGGCCGGCAGCCGCTCCCATCGGGGTGACTCCCTGGAGCGGTTTCTGGCCAACCTGGGGGAGCACGACCTCATCTCCATGGGCAGCGCCCTCAAGTCGTGCCTGGTGGCGGAGGGCAAGGCCGATATCTACCCTCGCCTCGGTCCTACCTCCGAGTGGGATACCGCCGCCGCCCAGTGCGTGGTGGAGGAGGCGGGGGGACGCATCACCGACACCGCCATGCGGCCGTTGCAGTACAACACCAAAGAGTCGCTGCTCAACCCCCACTTCTTCGCCTTCGGCGATCCCGACTGCGACTGGTCGCGTTACCTCTAGTCCAGCGGAGGGTAGGTAGCGCGTCAGCCGCCGGCGTAGAACAGCGCCAGCCACACCGTGGTGGTACTGGGATCGGTCCAGGCCACCCGGTGGCGGCGGTGGGCCGGCAGGGTGAATAGGTCCCCCGCCACCAACCGCACCCGCTCCTCTGGATCGGCCAGCTCCAACTCGGCCGCCCCTGCGATCACCACCACCGTCTCCTCCTCCGCCTGGTCATACCAGAAACCTGGGGGAGAGCTATGGCCGCGGGAGAGGATCCGTTCGATCCGAACCCCAGATCCCTGCCGCAGGGTCTCAAACAGCTCCTCTGGGGTCCCGGCGGGGAGTTCGGCGAGTAGGGGGATGGGGTCCATGGGGAGGCTCCTTGCGGTCGAGCTGGGGCACTACCCAGCCCTCTACCTGATGAGTGGTTGGCGCGAGGTCGGGTTAGCGGAGCGTAACCCGACAATCTCCATCTCGGCACCCCCCCCCACAGGTACAGCAGTGGAATAACCACATCGAGCGGTACCCATAGGCCAGTGGAATGCGGTGGTGCTCCTGCGGAGGGATTGTCGGGTTACGCTCCGCTAACGCCGACCTACAGCGGATAGCTCTTTCCCAGACACCCATCTGAATTTTTCAGGCCCCAGATCGGATGGGCCGAGCGGTCGGCTAGATTCCGACTATATTGCTCACCATGAGCCTCGTCACCAATCTTGAAGCGCTGCTGGCCGCTGGCCAGGATAACCCGATGCTGCGCTATGGCCTTGCCAGCGCTTACCTGCAACAGGGGGATCCCGAGCGGGCGCTGGAGCACCTGGAGCAGGCGCTACGTTACCAACCGGACTACTCCGCTGCCTGGAAACTCTACGGCAAGGTGCTGACCGATCTGGGCCGCGCCTCAGATGCCATTTTGGCCTACGAGGATGGCATCGCCGTAGCCGAACAGCGGGGGGATATGCAGGCGGTGAAGGAGATGCGGGTCTTTCTCCGCCGGCTACGGCGCGAGGCAGGGCTCGAACCGTAGCCGGCGTAACAGACTCAGCGGTGTCGGCGTGATCGCCGTAAACGCAGCGCCGGGCGTCCCAGCAGGGCGGCGGCGGAGGCAGTAACAAGCAAGAACAGGATGGAGCCGCCGGTGAGTAACCACTGGAACTGCTCCGTGGTGATGTGCGCCCCAATACGAGCCAGGGGGGGTTCGCCGAATAGCGGGGTGGCCAGAGCTACTGCCAGCAAGAGGGCGCCGGCAAAGTAGACCACCGCTTCGACCAGTTTGAGCATTCCTTATACTCCTAGAGGTCTGGGTGTGTGATACGCCGCCCATTATACCTACAGCGGGTGACTTGCATCACAGTCGATAGGTGCGTACCCGTTCACTCAGCTGGTCAGCGATGGCCCGCAGCCGCTCCACGGCGTCGTTGGTCTGGCGGGTAGTGGCGAGGAAATGGTGGGTAACGGCGTTGATATCAGCCATTGCTGCGGCGATCTGATCAATCCCGATGCTCTCCTGGCGTACCGCCGCAACGATCTGCTGACTGGCACTGGCGGTGTCATTAATGAGCGCCCCCAGGGTACGCACCACCTCTCCGGTGCGTTCACTGCCCCGCAGTCCCGCCTCTACCCCCTTCAACCCCTCCTCCATCACCATTACGGCCCTATCGGTGGCGCTGCGGATATCGAGCAAGATGCGCTGCACCTGGGCGGTGGAGTGCTGTGACTGCTCTGCCAACCCCTTGACCTCGCTCGCCACCACGGCAAAGCCGCGACCCGCCTCCCCCGCCTTGGCCGCCTCAATGGCGGCGTTGAGGGCCAGCAGGCGCGACTGGCGCGCCAACCCCTCCACCACCGCGATGATCTCCCCCACCTGCTGGCTCTGGCGCGAGAGGGCGAGGATGGTCTCGGCGATCGCCTCCACCTTGGTGCCGATGGAGCGGATGGCGGTGCCGTTCTGCTCCACCGCCGCCAGGCCATGCTCCCCCTCATGGCGCATCCGTTCGGCACTACTGCCGAGTCCGGCGGCCTTCTCCCGGGTCTGGGTGGCGGTCACCCGGATCTGCTCTAGGGTGGTGGTGGTCTCATTGACCGAGGCCGCCTGCTGGGAGGCGCCGCTCGACTGCGCCCCCACCGCGGCGCGGAGCGAGTCCAGCTCCTCAAGGATGGCGCCACTGCCGGCCCGAATCTCCGTGGCGGTGGCGGCCAGGCCGGCGGTCATGCCGTTCAGGTGACCGGCCAACTCGGCCATCAGCCCCTGCTCGCCTAGATCAATCGTCCGGCGCAGATCACCCGCCGCCACCGCCTCGGCAAAGAGGGCGATCTGGGCCACCCGCTGCTCCAGTTGGTCGGCATCGGCCCGCTCCCGTTGCCGCTGCTGCTCGGTCTGCTCAGCGGCGCCCTCCAGCTGTTTTGCCATATGGTTGGCGCCCCGGGCGATGGTGCCCAGCTCATCGCCGGTGAGTACCCGGGCCCGCCGCTCCAGCTGGCCGTTGGCGAGGGCCGCTAGGGTGGTGGTCACCTCATGGGTCTGCTCCCGCATCCGTTGGGTGACAGTGACGATAAGCCACAGCGCAAGCAGCCCGAGTAGGAAGGAGGTGGTGGAGAAGAGGAAGAGGGAGCGGTAGGCCTCCCGCTCCATGCTGCCGGCGACGGTGGATAGCTCCCCCGCCATCTGCCGCTCCACCCCGTGCAGGGCATCGATGGCGCAGGCCGACTCCTGCGCCCAGGCGGCGGCTTCATCGCCGCCCTGCCCATGGGCGGCCAGCTGGCGCAGATGGATGGTCTGCGCCACGCACGGCAGCGCCATGGCGTGCTCAAAGGCCAGTAGGGTAGGGCCGTCGGCGTAGGCCTGGAAGTGTTGTAGAAAGAGGTTGCGGGCGGTCTCTACCGCGATCAGCCGCTCCGCATCGGTGCCGCTGGCGGGGTTGGTGCCGGCCAGCAGCTGGGCCACCAGTACCCGCTCCTGATCGGCATATTCGCGGGCAAATAACAGGCTGTAGTAGGCAAACAGACGAGAGGCGATCTCCACATCGGAGGTGGCGCGGAGAAAGTGGCGCGAGAGGCCAAGTAGGGCGAGGTTGAGATCGGTGAGCCGATCGCGCATCGCCTCGGTGGCCCCTCCCCCATCGAGCTGTTGGCGGGCCTGGGCCAGGCTGGCTAGGAGGGATTCGGTCTCCTCCAGGGCGCCCTGACTCAGCAGGCCACCCTTAACCGCCACCTCCAGCGGGCGCGCCAGTGCCCGCCGCGTCTCATCGACGGCTTGGCGCTGATCGGTCAGGGCATGGGCCGTGGGGGGGAGCACGCTGTACTCCCGCTCTTTGGCGGTGGCGCGGACAAAATCGGAGAGGCTGGCGGAGAGGGTCACCACCGCTTGGACCCGCTGCATCTCGCCGATCAGCCGCCAACCCTTGGCCAGCATCTCCAGATTGAAGTAACCGAGTCCAAGGAATGGCAGCGCCAGGATCAGCCAAAATTTGCGTGCCAGCGATATACGGTGGATGGGGCCAGACAGACCCCGACTGATGCGGTGGTGTTCCCCCATCTCTCCCCTCTAGCGGCAGTGGGATAAAAGGTTGCTGGCCTCAGTCGAGATCGACGGCCAGGCCACTCTTCTTTATGTATACCGCTGTTGCCATATCCATGGTGTCGCGGTGCAGCAGGAACCAGGCGGGCAGCTGCTCGCGGATCCAGGCGTCGGCAAAGGGGCGGGGGCGGTGACGCATCTGGCGCATCTCCCCGAGGACCCGGCGATGCTCGCCGCGGTGTTCGCTAATGGCAGGGAAGCGGCTCTGCTCCATCAGCTCCTCCTCCCGGGCGAAGTGCGCCTCTGTGTGCTGGATTAGCTCATCAAACAGCGCCCCCCGCTCCGCCGTTCCAGCCTCTCCCAAGCGGTTGAGCAGTTCGACAAACTCGCGGTGGGTGCGATCCATCTCCGGCACGCCAACGGCGAGCGCCTCACTCCAGTCAATGAGCGCCATGGCCTCTCCTCAGAAAAGGCTAATAATCGCAGGCCGGCAGGGGCAGACGCAACGGCAGGCCCGCTGACCCGGCTCCGCGAGGAGTGAGATAGGCGCGGCGATCCCCAACCTCCCGGGAGCGGCCGTGGCTATGGCAGGGGCGGTGGTCTGCCCAGCAGGGGAGGCGCTTGACGCTTCGTCAACCCACGTCGCCGCCCACCTGACAACTTCAACAGTGTGCCCGCACGCCCAACGACGCACAATGGAGACAACCGCTCATGCAGGGGGCAATCACCGTGGAGATATATGTCAAGATTTCATTTGGTGCCGCATCCAATGAAAGACAAACTGCGATCTTTGATCTGCTGACTCTATTTCATCCCACCGCTCCTTATCGAGAACTCTCCGATGACCAGAAAATGGTGCTCTTGGCGGAGGGTCTATCCAGATTGACGGGGCAGGCGGAGGTATTGAAACCGTTTGCAACGGTGAATGGCGATCATCTCTCTAGTCTTGAGGATGCGGTGCTCTCCAATCCACGCGGTCGGTCGGAACTGTTTTATCTCATTGGTCATGAGGGTCGGCTATTCGCCCAGGAGATGAAGGCGCTTATCCAGTTGGCCGGTGGCCAGAATGTGCGCTCTAGCCTCCAGATGGATGAGGCGTAGCTAGAGAGCAAAACGGACGGCGCACCCAGGTGGGCCGTTGAATCCCTAAGGCAACAGGCAATCCGTCATGAGCGAAGATAGATTAACCGTTGAGTTTACCTCGGAAAAGGTGCGTAGCCCCGAGGGGCGGGCTGACTTTGAGGCGATCTACCGGACCTACATCGCCGAGGATGAGAGCGGCGAATCCAGCCTCGACTACCGTACAGATAAGGCCTTTTATTATCGCGCCTTCTTCTCTGTTGGCTCAGCGGTCTTAGAGGCCCTGTTGCGGGATCTGGAGCAAGGAGGCGCCAGAGATCTCGTGGCGGAGATCGCCTATGACCAAACCGGGGAGGCGATCTATTTTGCCCGGGTGCAGGGCAAGATGGCCGCCTTTGAATCGCGTGAAGCCGTGGAGATGGCGTGGCGGGAGAGCCAGCAGGCGCTGCCCAATCTCAAAATAGAGTATGGGAAGCCTTCGCGGGAGAACACCCTGTTAATGAGGTTACAGATACCGGCAAAAGGTAAACGGAAAAAATTACAGGATCTGTTTCTCGCGTTACGGGCGGCTTCAGACGTGGCGGCCTTTAAAAGCGATTTTGCCTCCTTGATCGTCTCTGAACATCACGATGTGGAGTGGTGTCGTTTTAAGTGGAAAAATAGTGCCTCTTGGCACTCTGTCTGTTCCCCCGCGCTTGCAACGGCGCTGGTGGATGTACAGGTTTTAGATGAGTTCCTACTCTTGGCGTTTGATTTGGACCGTGTGGAGCCCGGTCCTCGGGCACGTCCGGAGGACTATATTGGGTTTGTTTTTAGCCGGCTGGATGGGGTCAAAAAAGTGTGGGTAAAATATCGGCCCAAACGCGGTCAGGAACAGTATCTCTATTTTCCCGGCATGGGGGATGAGTCCTATTTTGTGACCTACGCCATTGCCGATGACCACGACTGGCCGCGTCTCTCCTGAGGCGTGCGGGCCGGGGGCGGTCTTAGAGGGCCCGCAGTGCCTTGGGGGGCAGGGCCCACACTAGGCGTCCTGCGCCTGCCTCCACGGAGGCGGCAAAGTGCAGCAGGCAGGCCCCCCCTTTTTTGAACTCGATGAAATCCCCCTCCCCCGCGAGCAACCAGGCGGCCAACTGGCCCAGATCGGGTTCGTGGCCCACCAGCAGCAGCGGTCCATCGGCCCGTCGCCTCTCCAGGTAGTCGGCGACCCCCTGTGGGGATTCGCCCGGGGCCAGGGTGGGGAGCTGTTCAGGGGTGAGGTGGTAGCCGGCTGCGACGATCGCGGCCGTCTGCCGTGCCCGACACAGCGGGCTGCTGGCGATGAGGCCAACCTTGGGTAGCAGCTGCTGTAGGCCGCGGCTGGCCCGCTCCATCCGCTGTCGCCCATGCTCCGTCAGCGGGCGCTCCGTATCCGGCAGCCCGCTGTGGGCAAACTGCTCGCGCTCCTCGGCAATGGCGTGGCGCAGCAGAACAACTTCCAAGGTCCGCATGGTGTTCTCCTTACGACGGTGAGCGCCGGCTGTTCAACTATCCAGCGCCTCCCAGCGGGCGTAGGCAGTGGTCAGCTCCGCCTCGATGGTCGCCAACCGGGCCTGGGTCGTAGCCACCCCATCACCCCCTTGGCGATAGAGTTCCGGGTCACCCAGCTGGGCCTGGAGCTGGGTCTGCTCCGTCTCCAACTGCTCAATGCGTCCCGGGAGCGCCTCCAGTTCGCGCTGCTCTTTGTAGCTCAGCTTGCGCCCTTTCTTGGCGGCCTCGGCAGGGGCGCTACTAGGGGCGGCCGGTGCCGACGGCTTGGCGGGGGCCGTGGGCAGGCTGGGGGTCGGCGGCGGGGGCCGCTGACGTAGCCACTCCTCATAACCCCCCACATATTCGGCCACTCGCCCATCGCCCTCGAATACCAGGGTGCTGGTGACGACGTTATCGAGGAAGGCACGATCATGGCTGACCAGCAGTACCGTCCCCTCATACTCCACCAGCAGCGACTCCAGCAGCTCCAGCGACTCCACATCGAGGTCGTTGGTGGGCTCATCCAGCACCAGCAGATTGGCCGGGCGGGTGAAGAGCTTGGCCAGCAGTAGTCGGTTGCGCTCCCCCCCGGAGAGCGCCTTGACCGGGGTGTTGGCCCGTTGCGATGGGAATAGAAAATCGGCGAGGTAGCTCATCACGTGGCGGCTGTGGCCGTTGACGGTGACCTGATCGGAGCCCTCGCTCACGTTGTCGCGTACGCTCTTCTCTTCATCAAGGGCGGCGCGCAGCTGATCGAAGTAGGCCACCTCCACCCGCGCCCCTAGTTTGACGCTGCCGTTGCGGGGTGGGATCTCGCCCAGCAGTAGCTTGATGAGGGTGGTTTTGCCCGTGCCGTTGGGGCCGATGATACCCACCTTGTCACCCCGGATTATGGTGGTGGTGAGGTCGCGCACGATGGGCTGTTCGCCCCAGTCGTAACTGAGATTTTGGGCATCGATGACCACTTTGCCGGAGGCCTCGGCGCCGCCAATCTCAAAGCGGGCGCGCCCCATCCGCTCACGCCGATCGGCCCGCTCCCGGCGCATGGCAACGAGTGAGCGTACCCGCCCCTCATTGCGGGTCCGCCGCGCCTTGATCCCCTGACGGATCCACACCTCCTCGTCGGCGAGCCGTTTATCGAAGCGGGCGTTCTCCGCCGCTTCTGCCTCTAGCGCCTGCTGTTTGCGTTCCAGGTACTGGTCGTAGTTACCGGGCCAGGAGCTGAGGCGACCGCGATCTAGCTCAATGATGCGGGTGGCGAGACGGCGCAGGAAGGCGCGATCATGGGTAATAAATAGCAGCGCCCCGCCCCACGCCAACAGCCGCTCCTCCAACCAGCGGATGCCATCGATATCCAGGTGGTTGGTCGGCTCATCCAGCAGTAGCAGATCGGGCTCAGTCACCAAGGCGCGGGCCAGCATGACCCGCCGTTTCATGCCGCCGGAGAGGCCGGCAAAGGGGAGATCGCCAGTGAGCCCCATGCGCGAGAGCAGCGCCTCCACCCGCTGATCCAGCTCCCAACCGCCGGCCACCTCGATCTCTCGCTGTACCCGATCGAGCCGATCTAACAGCCCCTCCTCGCCATTGGCGAGGCGGTGGGTCAGCTCATGGTGCTCCGCCAGCAGCGGCCCCAGCGCCTCAACACCACCCGCCACCACATCGTAGATGGAGCCGTGGAGAGCCGGCGGCACCTCCTGGGCCAGACGGGCGATACGGATACCCTGCTGCAACACCAGCTCGCCGTCGTCGGCCCGCAGCTCTCCCACTACCAGTTTGAGCAGGGTCGATTTGCCGGTGCCGTTGCGTCCCACCAGACAGAGCCGTTCGCCCTTGTCGATGGCCAGTTGGACGTGATCGAGTAGCGGGGGTCCGCCAAAGGCGAGGCTCACCTCGCGCAGGGTGATGAGGGGCATGACTGCAATCCGTGGGTGGAGACGATGGGCCGAGCGGGAGATCTCTCTCCCGACGCTGGGGTGGCAGCTTAGTCGCTGCCGTGGCGCTTGGAAAGGAGGGCGGCGATCCCCTCCGGGGTGAGGGGACGGCTAAAGAGGAAGCCCTGGGCGTCACGGCACTGGTTCTTTCGCAGGAAGGCGAGCTGCTCCTGCTCCTCTACCCCCTCGGCCACCACCTTGAGGTGGAGACTCTCGGCCAGGGCGATGATGGCGCGGGAGATGGCCTGATCGTCGTCGTCATAGGCGAGTCCGGAGACAAAGCTGCGGTCGATCTTCACTGCGTCCACCGGTAGCCGCTTGAGGTAGGCAAGGCTGGTGTAGCCGCGACCAAAATCATCGATGGCGATGGCGACCCCCAGTTGGCGGAGCCGGCCCAGGGTCTCCGCCGCCAGATGGGGATTTTGCATCACCGCCGTCTCGGTCAGCTCCAAGGTCAGCCGGCTCGACTCAAAACCGCTCATCGCCAGGACCGCCTCTACCCGATCGGCAAAATCGGGCTGACGCAGTTGGCGGGCCGACAGATTGACCGCAATGTGGAGTGGCGGCAGCCCCGCCTGGCGCCAGATTTGGCCTTGGTGACACGCCTGCTGTAGCACCCACTCACCGATGGAGTCGATGAGACCACTCTCTTCCGCCAGTGGGATGAAGTCGTCTGGTCCCAACAAGCCTCGCTCCGGGTGGCGCCAGCGGATCAATGCCTCCACACCGATGATGCGCGTACTATCCACATCCACCTGCGGTTGATACTCCACTACCAGCTCGTTGCGCTCCAGGGCACGGCGCAGGTCATTCTCCAGGTGGAACTGGCGACTCACCTGATCGCGGCCGCCGGTGCGGTAGAACTGGTAGGTGTTGCGACCCGCCTCCTTGGCGCGGTACATGGCGAGATCGGCCGCCTTTAGCAGGGCGTCGGCATCGGCGCCATGGCTAGGGAAGAGGCCGATGCCGATGCTGGGGCTGACAAATAGCTCCTGACCGCAGAGGGTGAAGGGTACCGCCATCACCTCCCGCACCTTCTCCACCACGGCGATCACCCCCTGCTCCCCCTTCACATCCCGCAGCAACAGGGTGAACTCATCCCCCCCGAGACGAGAGACGGTATCGGAGTGGCGCACGCAGGCGCGCAGGCGCCGCGCCACCTCGATGAGGAGTTGGTCACCGGCGGCGTGGCCGAGGGTGTCATTGATCAGCTTGAAGCGGTCGAGGTCAACAAACAGCACCGCCAGCTGGCTGGCGTTACGGGTGGCCCAGCTGAGTGCCTGCTCCAGGTGTTGGCGGAACAGGCCGCGGTTGGGCAGCTCGGTGAGCGGGTCGTAGTGGGCGAGTCGCTCCAGCCGCTCCTCGTTGCGCTTAGTCAGGGTGATGTCGGAGAACATGCCGACGTAGTAGAGCACCTGGCCATCATCGGCCCGCATGGCGCTGATGGAGAGCCACTCGGGGAATAGCTCGCCCCCCTTGCGGCGGTTCCACACCTCCCCCTGCCAACGCCCCTCCTGGAGCAGCTGGGCCCACATGGTGCGGTAGAACTCCTCATCATGGCGGCCGGACTTGAGCACGGCTGGGCGGTGGCCCACCACCTCGTCGCGCTCATACTCGGTCAGGTGGCAGAAGGTGGCGTTGACGTCGAGGATCACCCCTCGTGGGTCGGTGATGATGACCGCCTCGGCGGCGTTTTCAAACAGGCCGGCGGTGAGGCGGGAGGCGGCGGAGAGGTTCTGCTTGAGGTGTGCCTCCAGGTCCAGCAGGGCCCGCCGCACCTCAGTAAGGGCGGCGATGAAGGCGCTGTAGTTGCCGGTCTCCAGTGCCTGCCCAGCGGCTACGGTGGCCACCAGTGCCTGGGCCTTCGGCATCAGCTGCTGCTCCGCCTGGAGCAGGGCGTGGACCTGGGCCAGGCAGCGGAGCTGATCGCACAGGGCCTCTGGCTCAAACCAGCGCTCGGCGGCAAAGGCTGCCGCCCCTGCGGGGGTGGTACCGCATAGAAGTAACTCGTAACAGCGATCGCTCCAGGCGAGATGGCGTTCAACCAGCTGGGAGAGGGACTCCATGCAGCTGTGCATCTCGTCGAAGGCGAGCTCCTTCAGCAGGTAGCTCATCGCGATGTCCTTTCGAGCCCGGAAAAATGACGTCCCAGTATATTCCCCTACGTTCTGTCCGCCAGCTCCCTATTGGCTCAGCGTGGAAGGGGTCACAACGATCGGCACCGCAGCAGCGCCATGGCGGCGTTGATGCGCTTCAGCTGCTCGTCGCTCCCCCCTCGATCAGGGTGGTAGCGCATGGCGAGCTGGCGGTAGCGGTGACGGATGGCGGTGTCATCCACGGGATCACTCAGCCCCAGCGTGGTGAGCGCCCCTGCCCGCCCCTCGCGGGCGTGGGCCAGAGAGAAGAAACGGTCCAGCAGGGCCTGCACCTCGGCGGCAGTGGTGGTGGCCAGATGCCCCTCATGCAAATAGTAGGATAGCAGTGGATCGGCCGCGGTGAGGGCGGCGGTACCAGGGGTATAGGGGTGTAGCTGGATCTCCAGGGCGGTGATGGTGAGATCACCCAAACGGGCCGTCAGGAGGCCACAGCGGAGGCGGTGGAGGTGGTGAAACAGGAGGAAGTGGGCGCGGAACAGCCCCAGCGTATCGCTCAGCCGGTGTTCGGCCAACCAACCCTCCGCCTGGAGTTGGCGGAGCAGGGTGTATTCAGTCACGCCGCCGGGCTGTTCGCGCAACAGCTGGAGTAGCCGGAGTTCGAGAGGGTGCTCGGTGGGCATGGTAGAGCCGACCGGCGCGAGGCCGGTCGGCGGGTGATGGCTTACGGATAGAAGGGTGAGGTCCCCGGGGGCAGCTGCCGGTTGTAGTAGTAACCGGGCGGCGGCGCGTACTGGTACTGGGGTGGATAGTAGTAGCCCGGCGGGGCATAACCAGCCGGAGGTTGCTGGCGACCATCTGCCGCCCAGAAGTTGCTGTTTTCGTTGGCTACTGGGGCCTCAGGGGCGGAGGGCGGCAGGGCCGGGGCCGGTGGTGCCCAGAATGAGCCCGCTGCCGGTGGCACGGAGGCCGGGGTCGCAGGGGCCGCGCCCTGGGGCGGTGCCGGTGGGGCAAACCGCTCCATGCCATGGTCGGCCGACATCGGCGCAGAGGGCATCATCGGGTGGGCCATCATTGGATGAGCCATCATCGGTGCCGGGGCAGCGGCCGGTTCAGCCGCGGCGGCAGGTGCCGGAGCAGCGGCCGGTTCAGCCGCGGCGGCAGGTGCCGGGGCAGCGGCCGGTTCAGCCGCGGCGGCAGGTGCCGGAGCAGCGGCCGGTTCAGCAGCGACAGCGGGTGCCGGAGCAGCGGCCGGTTCGGCAGCGGCGGCAGGTGCCGGGGCAGCGGCCGGTTCGGCAGCGGCGGCAGGTGCCGGGGCAGCGGCCGGTTCGGCAGCGGCGGCAGGTGCCGGAGCAGCGGCCGGTTCGGCAGCGGCGGCAGGTGCCGGAGCAGCGGCCGGTTCAGCCACGACAGCGGGTGCCGGAGCAGTGGCCGGTTCAGCCGCGGCGGCAGGTGCCGGGGCAGCGGTGGTGGTATCAGGTACGGCTGGGGTGTGGGCGAAGGAGGGCGGGAGATCGGTCTTCAGTGGCCCGTGCCCCTCCTTCGGCACAACCTTGGGTGCCGGCACGATGACTGGGGCGGCTACCTTGTGGATCGTGGGGGGGTGAACAGGGGGGCGTTTGGCCACCCACAGCTCGTAGGAGAAGAAGACGGCAACTGCGGCGACGCCGGCGGTAACAACGAGTTTATAGATCCCGCTTCCGCCGCCTTGGGCGGGGGCGGAGTGGTGTTCGGAGGGCGGGGTGGCTCCCTCAGGAGCGGAGGCGGGGGTTTCGGCTTCCGTCATCGGTGACATCCTTCATTATCGATTTGTGGTTGGGATCGGGGCCCGATGGTCCCGACGTGGGTGAAATCGCGCCCGTCATGTATACCTGCGGATGGGTGGGATCCGCTGCGACGGATCCCATCGAACCGACACCGTACACCACCGTTCGTGACACCGGTAGCGGGCCTCAGGAGCTGAAAAGAAGTACCCCCACAATGGCGAGGGCCAGCAGCGCTATGGAGAACCGCAGGACAAAGCGGAACCGGCAATTGAGCGTACCAGCACATTGTCTTACTTTTTCGAACATGGATTTGCCCCTCCACTGAGAGGGTTTACATTGCGAGCGGCGCCCACCGAGCGCCGACGGATAGTTGCTGAAACTTGAGGAAAATTACATGAAGAACTTGCGTCTATTGTTCACCCTCCTTTTCACCCTCGCAAGTCTGCCCGTACAGGCCGATGTTGCGGTGTTAATCCATGGCTATCTAGGGAGTCCGAACTCCTGGGTGGCCAGCGGGGTGCTGCCTACTCTGGAGGCGCGTGGTTGGCGCTTCGCTGGGGTGCTACCGGGGCCGGTGGCCGCCCAGGGCCCGGGTCGCTGGGTCTATAGCGTGGCCCTCCCCTCTCTGGCGCCGCTACCGGTGCAGGCGACGGAGCTGGCCGGCGCGTTGCGGGTCATTGCCGAACGCCACCCGCAGGAGCCTCTTATCCTGGTGGGTCACTCCGCTGGTGGGGTGGTTGCCCGCTTGGCGCTGGTGACGGGGGCGGCCCCCCATGCCCGGCAGCTCATCACCATCGCTGCGCCCCATCTGGGGACGGTACGGGCCGCTCAGGCGCTGGATGCGGTGGATATCCCCTTCCCGGTCTCCGTGGTGCCAGACCTATTTGGCCCGCCGGAGTATCAGCTGCTGCGTGACTCCCGTCCCCTCTACGTTGACCTGCTGCCTGCCTACCCGGGTAGCCTGCTCGATTGGCTGAACCATCAGCCCCATCCGGCCATCGACTACGTGGCGGTGGTGCGCATGGCGCCGTTCACCCTTGGTGATGAGCTAGTCCCCGCCTTCAGCCAGGATCTGGCGCGGGTGCCGGCCCTTCACGGTCAGGTGCAGACGGTAGTGGTGGGGGGCGGTCACTCCCTCAATCCGGCCGACGGCCCCCTCATTGCCGATCTGCTAGAGCGCAACGCGGCCCCGTAGGGAGTTAGTTGATGGTCCGGTGAGAGGCGCATGGTCCCCTCTCACTGGGCCATCCCGGCCCTCCCCGCTCCTCGACGGGGTGTTCAATCAGTGCCTCCAACCGCTGGGTGAGGTCGTCGCTGGCCTCGCGGAGTTGCGGGAGCAGCACCTCGGCGGCCGCCTCATCGCCGTTGCGGGCCCGCTCGATGATGGCGGCCCCCAGGCGATGGACCGCTTCATGGAGGGGGCCGATCGCCTGATACTCCAGCAGGGAGCCGTAGCGCGTCGCCCCTGCGCCTCGGTACCAGCGGCCAAAGCCGCACTGCTCGGGGTCGCTCTCCAAGGCGCTCTCCCCGACCGGCTGCGCGATGGCATTCACCAGCCGTGCTACCCACTTACGGTGGCTCTTGGCCGCCACCAGGAGCGGCAGATTGTCGCGGGGGTGGCGGCGCCCGGTGAGGGTAGTCCACTCCGCCGCTGCTTGCCACTCGTCCAGCCAGATGGGGAGCGCCGCCGCCGGCATCGGCCGTGCGATGCCATAGCCCTGGCAGAGGTTGCAGCCGAGCAGGAGTAGCAGGGTGCCGTGCTCCAGGCTCTCGACCCCCTCGGCCACGGCGGGGCGGTTGAACACCTCCGCCAGGCGCACCACGCTCTCAACGATGCCGAAGTCGTTGGGATCTTCCAGCATGTTGCGGACAAAGCTCTGGTCGATCTTGATGAAGTCCACCGGCAGCGCCCGCAGGTAGGAGAGGGAGGAGTAGCCGGTACCAAAGTCGTCCAGGGCGAAGCGCACCCCCAGCCGGTGGCAGGCGGTGATGGTGGCGGCGGCCTGCCCCAGATCGCTGAGCGCCGCTGTCTCTAAGATCTCCAGTTCCAGCAGGTGGGGAGGGACCCGCGGGTGGCGCCCCAGCAGGGTGGTGAGGCGGTGGGTAAACTCGGGGTGAAGCAGGTGGTTAGCACTGATGTTGACGCTGATGGCGAGCCGGATCCCGAGCGCCAACCACCGCTCTTGCTGATAGAGCGCCTCCTCCAGCACCCACTCGCCGAGCGGGATCTCCAGATCGCGCCCCTCCAGATGGCCAAGAAACTCTCCCGGTGGCAGTAGCCCCGCCTGGGGGTGGGACCAGCGGATGAGCGCCTCTGCCCCCACCACCTCACCGTTGGAGAGATCGGTGCGCGGTTGGTAGTGGAGGAGAAACTCCTGCTCCTCCAGCGCCTGCTGGAGCCGCAGCAGACGGTGGCGGTGGGCGCGCAGTTGGCGATCCTGTTCCGGATCAAATAGGTGGTAGCGGTTGCGGCCCTCCTCTTTGGCCTTATACATCGCCTGATCGGCGTGGCGTAACAGGGCGTCGGCATCGGCCTCATCAGGGGGGCAGAGGGTGACGCCGATGCTGGCGGAGAGGGTGATCGTCTCGCCATCGATGGCCACCGGTTTGGCCACCTCGGCCAAGACCCGCTCCAAGACGGCATAACTCTCCCCGGTATGGTCGAGATCGACGATCAGCAAGATGAACTCGTCGCCCCCTAAGCGTGCCAGGGTATCGTCCCCCCGCAGGCTGTGACTCAGGCGATGGGCTATCTCCACCAGCAGGCGGTCACCACGGGTGTGGCCGAGGTGGTCGTTGATCGGTTTAAAGCCATCGAGATCGAGGTAGCAGACCGCCAGGGTACGGCCGGTGCGCCGATGCTGGCTGATGGCACGATGGAGGCGATCGGCAAGGAGCCGACGGTTGGGGAGCCCGGTGAGGGGGTCGTAGTGGGCGATGCGATCCAGCTCTTGCTGGTGGTGCTTGAGCTGGCTGATATCGGTGAAGGTGGCGATATAGTGCAGGAGCCGACCTTGCGGGTCATGGACCGTGGAGATGGCCAGCATTTCCGCGTAAATCTCCCCGCTTTTGCGCCGATTCCAGATCTCCCCGCGCCAAAAGCCATGCTGCTCAAGGGAGCGCCAAAGCTCGCGGTAGAACTCCGGCGGGTGGTAGCCGGAGGCCAATAGGCGCGGTGTCTGGCCGATCGCCTCCTCCCGCTCAAAGCCGGTGATGCGGGTGAAGGCGGGATTGATGTCGATGATCACGTTGTCGGCATCGGTTACCGCAATCCCTTCGTAGCTGTTGGCAAAGACGCTGGCAGCGAGCCGCCGCTCCGCTTCCGCCTGCTTGCGGAGACTGATGTCGCGGGTGATAGCGAGGTGGACCACCCGGCCCTGGTCCCGCATCGGCACGGCGTGGGTCTCCAGCCAGCGCCGCCGCCCCCGTAGCCCCAGCGTCTCGTACTCCAGTTCACCCGGCTCACCGGCGAGTACCCGCTGATGCAGGGCGAGGTAGGCCTGCTGGTACTCCGGGGCCACAAAGTCGAGGGCGGCCATCCCCAGCACTTGGGTGGGCGAGTCGGCCTCTAGGATGGTGAGGCCGGCGGCGTTCATCTGGATCACGCGCCCCTGTTCATCCAGCAGTTTGACGCACTCTGGATCGGTATCGACGATGGTCCGCAGCCGGTTTTCACTCTCGGCAAGGCGCACCTCAAAGGCCCGCCGCTCGGTGATGTCGCGGGCGGTGGCGTAGATCTCCCCTTGCTGGTAGTCATGCACGGTGCGCCAGGAGAACCAGCGCACGCCGCCGTCTTTGCATAGGTAGCGGTTCTCAAAGCGACGGATCCCGCTGCTCCCCTGGGGTTGCAGCATCGCCGTTAGCGTCGCTTGGCGGTGCTCCGGATGGACCCGCTCGATGAGCGGGGTAGCGCGTAGCTCCTGCTCGCTGTAGCCCAATAGCTCCACCAAGGCGGGGTTGACCGTCTGCGGGCGGCCGGCGGGGTCGATGATGCACATGGGATCGGGGGCGGTGGTAAAGAGCCGAAAGTACTGCTCCCGTTCCAGCTCCGCCCGTTTGCGGGCGGTGATGTCGGTAAAGGTGCGGACAAACCCCCCTTCGGCAATGGGGTGGTGGGTCAAGAGGCACCAGCGCTGCTCCTCGCCCAGCGGGTGGGAGAACTCCACCTGATAGGGATCGGGCCGCGCCAAGGCGCGGATGGTGCGCTGCAATAACTCATCCCCCTGCTCGTGCCGCTCGGCCCAGAGGGTGAGTAGGTCATGAAAGTGGTTGCCAGGCTGGCAGCGTTCCGGCGGTAGATCGAGCAGTGCCGGCAGGGCGGAGTTGGCGGCCCGGATGCGGTGGTTGTGATCGACGATCACCATCCCTTGGGGGGCGCTGTCGAGCAGGTTGCGCAGCTCTCGTTCTCGCTCCTTGAGCCGCGCCTCGGCGTGTTTGCGATCGGTGATGTCACGGTGGGCCCCCACCATGCGCAGCGGTTGATCGCTCGCGTCGCGCGTTACGGCTACGCCGCGGGCACGAAACCAACGCCACTGCCCAGACCGATTGCGCAGCCGAAACTCCGCCTCAAAGTGGTGGCTGCGGTGGCTCTGGTAGTCCTGCAACGCCTGGCGTAGTTGGGGGCGAGAGTCGGGGTGGAGGTGGCGTAGCCACCAGCGGCGGTTGAAGGGCTGCTCCCCCGGGTGGTAGCCAAGCAGCCGTTGCCACTCTTCGTCCAACCGCACCGTAGTGGTGGCCAGATCCCAGTCCCACAGACCTTGATCGGATCCGCTCAAGGCCAGCTGCTGTAAGGTCAGCAGCTCCTGTAGCCGCTGTTCCAGGTGGTGGCGTTGCTCTATCTCCTGTCGCTGATGGGCGATGGCGAAGCTCAACTCCTGGGTGCGGAGCTGGACCAGTCGGCGCAGGGAGCGTTGCCAGAGCCAGGCGGCCGCGGCCGTTAGCGTTAAGGTGGCCAGAATCGCCAGCGCCAGGCGGCCGAGGTGCTCGGGGTAGTTGGGTGAGATGATGGCGGCCACCACCGGTGGAGGGGAGGCTAGCGTGGTTGAGACAGGTGGCAACAGGGCAGTGGCGGGTCGGGCCGTGTGACCGATGGCCATCCTGCCCTCCTCCCTCGCATGGGGCAGCGCGCCGCCGCGTGGGGCGGCAAACAGTGGCGGGGCGCAGGTGAGACAGAGCAGCAGTGGCAGGAAGAGCAACGGAGGGCTGGCGGGGAGGCGGCGCATACGCTCTTCTCATGCCGTCGTCGGGGCGGGGTTCGCGCATTCTATACACTGATTTAGGAAGCGGATACCAATGTGGCAGGGGCGCGGACACAAATAAATTGTGCGATCGATGGTCTGTCTTGAGGTGGGCGGAAGATCCCCTGACAAACTCCTTACAAATCCCTTGCACCCCCCTGACCGCCAAACCCGCTGTCTCCCCTACAGTGGCCTCACGGTGCGGGGGCAGTGGGTCCCCGTCCTCGTGGGAGAGGCACAGATGAATACCAATAATGTTGTCCGCGCCCTGCGGCGGGGTGCTGCCCTGCTGGCCCTGGCGCTTGGTGCCGCCACTACGGCGGCGGCGGGACAGGTGGAGTTGAAACTCGATCTCGGCCAAGAGGCGCTGCTGGCGGGGGAGTCACATAAGCTATTTATCAAGGTGGGGCTGACTGGGTTACCGCTGCCACCACGCAGCGGGCGGCCCCCCATTAATGTCGCCCTGGTCCTGGACCGCTCCGGTTCCATGCAGGGGGAGAAGTTGGAACATGCGCGCCGGGCCGCCCTACTCGCCCTCGACTATCTGGGACCAGACGATATCGTCTCCGTGGTCGCCTATGACCACACAGTGGAGGTGCTGGTCCCCGCCACCCGCCTAAGTGATCGGCAGCAGGTGGCCGACGCCATCCGCGCCATCGAGGCGGGGGGGAATACCGCGCTATTTGCCGGGGTGAGCAAGGGGGCGGCGGAGCTGCGCAAATTTGCCGACCGTAAGCGCATCGATCGCATGGTGCTGCTCTCCGATGGGTTAGCCAACGTCGGTCCCAGCACGCCGGCGGAGCTGGGTCGCCTCGGGCGGCAGCTGGGAGGTGAGGGGATGAGTGTGACTACCATCGGCCTTGGCCTCGGCTACAACGAGGACCTCATGGTGCGCCTGGCGGGTGCCAGCGACGGCAACCACGTCTTTGCCGAGCGGCCGAATGAGCTGGCCGGGGTGTTCCGCAGTGAGTTTGGTGAACTGAGCACCGTGGTGGCGCAGCAGGTGGTGATCACTTTGCACTGTCGGGATGGGGTGCGACCGCTACGGGTGCTGGGGCGGGAGGCGGAGATCGTCGGCCAGCAGGTGACGGCGCAGATCAATCAGCTCTATGCCGAGCAGGAGAAGTATCTGCTGCTGGAGGTGGAGGTGGCTCCGGGTCGAGCGGACCAGGAGCGCCCCATCGCCGAGGTGAAGTTGCAATATGACGACCTCGGTAGCCATCGCACCGAGCGGCTTCAGCAGCAGGCCAGCCTGCGCTATACCGCCTCGCCCGCGGTGGCGAATGAGTCGGTACAGCGCGAGGTGGCCATCTCCGCCACGGAGCAGCTGGGGGCCAAGCTGGATGAGGATGCTATCGAGCTGAAGGACAAGGGGGATGTGGCTGGGGCACAGGCGCTATTCCGGCAGAAGTCAGAGCTATTGGAGCAGGAGGCCGAGCGCTACGACGCCCCCAAGCTGCGGGAGCAGAGTGAAAAGGCGCGGGCCGCGGAGCAGGCGGTGGCGGCACCGGCGGTGGAGTGGGAGCGTAAGCGCAAGGAGGTGCGCGAGGAGCAGTTCTCCACCCAGAAACAGCAGTCCTGGCGCTAGGCCGGCAGGATGGCGCCAAGGGGAGGGGGATCCCCCTCCCCACCTCCATTACAATCGACCCTTCGCCTACCACCAGCCCCGGCCATGCCCCAACGGCTCATCATCGCCCTCTTGCTGATCGTCGCCCTCCCGCTGGTGGCGATGGTGTGGTTGGGCCTGGAGTTGGCGGCGCGGGAGCGGGCCGGGGTGGAGCAGCGGTTGGCAGAGCTGCTCACCTCCCGTCTGGAGGGGAGCGCCGCCACCATTGAGGCGGTGGTGGCGCAGTGGCAGAGTCGGCTAATGGCGGCCACCGCCGGGGCCGACGGGCTGGATAGCGCCGGGGCGCGGCGGCTGGTGGCAACGGATGGCGCCATCGATCAACTGCTGCTGTTGACGGCCGCTGGCCAGCTACGGCTGCCCGACCCGGGGCAGGGGCTACTTAGCTTGGCGGAGCAGGCGTTCCTGGAGCGAACCCGTCCGCTGCGGGAGTCGGGCGCCCTCCACCCCCCCGCCCCAGAGGGGCAGGAGGGGCGCGGGTTGATCGCCCCTGGCTGGCTCAGTTGGCACTGGGGTGACGGGATGAGCCTCATCTTCTACCGCGGCCTGCCGGGGGGCGAGGTGGTCGCGGCAGAGGTGGATCGGCTGGCGTTGCTGGCCGATATCATCGCCGCCCTCCCGGATCAGCGTGGGGCCGGCAGTGCTGATCGCATTCGCCTGCTGGATGCCCGGGGCCGCATCCTCTACCAATGGGGAGGCTATGAGCCCCCCGCCAGCGAACTACCCCGTGCCGAACTGCCGCTCGCCCCACCGCTGGAGAGCTGGCACCTGGCTTACTTCAGCCCCACCCCCATCACGGGGGCCGGCACCCGTCTGCTCTTCAGCGCCACTCTACTGGTGCTGTTGGTGGGGCTGGGGTTGGCGGCGTTCTATGTGGTGCGTCAACTGAATCAGGCGCTGCGGGAGGCGGCGCAGCGGGTCAACTTTGTCAACCAGGTCTCCCATGAGCTGAAGACCCCGCTCACCAATATTCGCCTCTACGCCGAGCTGCTCCAGGGTGACCTGGAGGAGGAGCCGGAGGCGGCGCGCAAGGCGGGGATTATCGTCGCCGAGAGCCAGCGGCTATCTCGCCTGATCGGCAATGTGCTCTCCTTCGCCCGCGGTCAGCGCGGCACCTTGCGCCTCAACTGGCGGGCGGTGGTGCCGGATGAGTGCCTGCGGGAGGTGCTGGAGCAGTTTGCGCCCGGTTTTGAGCAGGCGGGGATTGCCATCCAGGCCGAGCTGGCGGCGCCACAACCGCAACCGCTCGATCCCGATGCCCTCGCCCAGATTGCCGCCAATCTACTGGGCAATGTGGAGAAGTACGCCGCCGCCGGGGGGCGGGTGGTGGTCACCTCAAGCCAGGCGGGGGCGGGTCTGAGCTTGACGGTGCGCGACTTTGGCCCCGGCATCCCCAAGGGGCAGCGCGAGCGTATCTTCCGGCCGTTCCACCGCATCCGCTCCGATCTCACCGAGGGGGTGAGCGGCACTGGACTCGGCCTCACCATCGCCCGTGATCTGGCGCGGCTGCATGGCGGTGATCTCACCCTGACAGCGGCCGCCCCCGGCGCCCAGTTCACCCTGACGATTCCAAGGCGCGACCCATGAAAGTGCTGGTGGCAGAAGATGACCGCATGACCCGCGATGGCCTGGTGGAGATCTTGGCGCGGGAGGGCTACCTCCCGATCCCCGCGGAGGATGGGGAGGCGGCGCTGCGGCTATGGCGCGAAACGCAGCCCGATTTTGTCTGCCTGGATATCATGATGCCGGGGATCTCCGGCTACGACCTCTGCCGTCAACTGCGGGCCGAGGACCCGGCGCTCCCCATCGTCTTCATCAGCGCCAAGTCGGAGGAGATCGACCGGGTGGTGGGGCTGGAGCTGGGGGCCGATGACTTCATCGTCAAGCCGTTCGGGGTGCGCGAGGTGGTGGCGCGGATCCGCGCCGTCACCCGCCGCTATATGGTGACCCGCGCCCCCCAGGCGGAGGATGGCCCCTTCAGCATGGCCGATCTCACCATCTTCCCCAGTGAGCTGCGGGCCCGGCGGGGGGATGAGATCTTCGATCTCAGTCTGCGCGAGGTCTGCCTACTGCGTACCCTCCACCGCCAGCGCGGGCGGGTGCTCGATCGCAACGCGCTGTTTGACGCCTGCTGGGGGCGCAACTACCTCCCCTCCAGCCGCAGCCTCGATCAGCAGATCTCCCAGCTGCGTAAGCGCATTGAGCGGGACCCCAAGGCGCCGGAGATCATCCGCACCGTCCACGGTGCGGGTTACCGCTTCGAGTGAGGACCCGGCTAGGTCCCTCCCTCGCCCCCTGTGCCCTTGCCCTTCATGGTATAGGGGGGCGGCTCGCCGTTCGGGCGGGTCTGGAAGATGCGCATCGACCACATATACTGCGCCGGTGCTAGACGGATGGTCTCCTCCAGGGCGCGATTCATGGCGGCGGCGTCGGCCAGGTCATCGGCGGAGGGGTAGTCCGGGATGGGGGGGAGTAGGCGGGCGGTGTAGCGCCCCTCCTCCGGGTGGTAGATGGTGGCGTAGGGGATCACCGCCGCCCCAGCGATGCGGGCCATGCGCCCCATGCCGGTGATGGTGGCGGTGGGCACACCAAAAAAGGGGACGAAGAGCGAGTTCTGCGCCCCTAGATCCTCATCTGGCAGGTGGTAGACCACATAGCCCTGTTTCAGCGCCTTGAGCAGCGGGCGCACCCCGCTCTCCCGCGGTACCAATTGGCCATCAAAGCGCGCCCGACCGTGGGCCACGGCCCAGTCCAGGATGGGGTTACGCAGCCGTTTGAACATCCCCGCCATCAGGATGCGGCGGGTGAGGGCGGTGGCGCCGAAGTCGAGACCGATGGTGTGGCCGGTCATCAGGATCACCGGTCGGCCGGTCTCCCGCAGCCGCTCCAGATGCTCCAGCCCCTCGATCTGCACTAGCCGATCTAGGCTGCGCTCCGAGCCCCACCAGAGCAGGCCGTAGTCGAGCATCGACTGCGCCACCAGACGGAAATAGTCCCGCGCCATCGCCTCCCGCTCCGCCTCCCCCAGCTCGGGGAAACACCAGCGGAGGTTGGTGGCCACAATGGCCCGCCGCTTATGGTTGCGGCGGTAGGCGAGGTGGCCGATGGCGCGCCCCAGGGTTGAGCGCAGCTGGCGCGGCGCAAAGGTCAGGCACCACAACAGGCCCATACCGAGCCAGGTGGGCCAGTGGCGAGGTGCCAGCCAGGCCAGTCGGAAGGGAGGTGGATAGTCGGTGGGGCGCGGACGGCGCTCGTTGCCGCTCATGAGTGCAGCTCCGCCAGCAACCGCTCCATCATCCGCAGCGCCTGGCTGCCATAGCCACCCCCAAACAGATTGAGGTGGTTGAGGATGTGGTAGAGGTTATATAGCTCCTTGCGGATCGGGTAACCGGGATCGAGGGGCCACGCCTCCTGATAGGCGGCGTAGAAGCGGGGACCGAAGCCGCCGAACAGCTCGGTCATCGCCAGATCGGCCTCCCGGTCGCCGTAGTAGACCGCCGGATCAAAGATCACCGGCTCCCCCCCGGCGCTGATCGCATAGTTGCCAGACCAGAGATCGCCGTGCAGCAGCGAGGGTTGGGGCCGGTGGTCGCTCAATAGCGCCGGTAGGGCCGCCCGCAGCGCTTCGCCCCGCTGTTGCAGCGCCCCGCGGTGGCCGTGGCGGGCCGCCAGATCGAGCTGGAAACCGAGCCGATGCTCACCCCAGAAGGTGGCCCAATCGGTCTCCTCCCCATTGGGTTGCGGGGTGGCGCCAATGGTGTTGTCGCGGTGCCAACCGAAGTGTGGGCGGGTGGTGCGGTGGAGTGCCGCTAAACCGCGCCCTAGCGCCTCCAGGCCCCCATGGCCGGAGAGGTCGAGCAGCTCCAACACCAAGAACGCCTGACCGGCCACTTCACCGTGGCCGATGGGGGTCGGCACCCGCAGCGTGGCGCTGGCGGCCAGCTCAGCCAACCCCTCGGCCTCCGCGGCAAACATCGCGCCGAGGCGCGCCTCGTTGAGTTTGACGAAGTAGGCGCGGCCGTCTCGGCCTGGGAGGCGGTAGGCGGCGTTGATGCAGCCGCCCCCCAGGCTCTGTGGTGGTAAGGGATCAAACGGGGTGCCGGTGGCGCTGCTGATGGTGGCGGCGATCTGGGTCCAGAGGGGCATGGCAGCTCATGTTGGCAGGCGAGAGGGCGATTCTACCTCTCTACCCCCCTAACGGGGGCTGTGAGTCGGTTGTGAGGCAGGTCACATTTTGGGGTCCGGTTCGGTATCATGACCCTTTAAGCCTGCCTGTTCACACCGATGGCCAAACTGCTCTCCCACATCGATCCGGCGCTGGCCGAGTGGCTCATCGCTCAGCCGCTCTTTTTTGTTGCCAGCGCCCCGCTGGCGGCCGATGGTCATGTCAATCTCTCCCCCCGTGGACTCGATAGCTTTCGGGTCTTGGGGGGGCATGAGGTGGTCTGGCTAGATCGCTTCGGCTCCGGTAACGAGACCGCTGCCCACCTGCTGGAGAACGGTCGTATCACCTTGATGTTCTGCGCCTTTGAGGGGGAGCCGCGCATCATCCGCCTCTATGGGCGCGGCACGGTGCTGCTGCCGCAGAGTGCCGAATTTGCCCTCCTGCGCCCCCTCTTCCCCGCTCAGCCCGAGCCCGTGCGGCAGATCGTGCGGGTGGCGGTGGAGCGGATCCAAAGCTCCTGCGGCTTCGGGGTGCCGCAGATGACGCTGGATGCCCAGCGCGATGAGCTATTGGCATGGCATCGGCGCAAGGGTGACGAGGGGTTGGAGCGCTACCACCGGGAGAAGAACAGCCACAGCATCGATGGCCTGCCGGCCCCGCTACCCAAGTGAACGCGCCGCGTAGAAGCGGCGCCGCCGCCCTGACCGAATGGACTCGGCGCATTGCCGAAGATGAGATGCCCATCTTCAGCCGCACCGTCCAGCGCATCGTCAGCCTGGCGGAGCAGGATGATATCTCCAGCGCCCAGCTGGCCCAGGTCATCTTGGAGGATGCCTCCATGACCGCCCGGGTGCTGAAGCTGGCCAACACCATCATCTATAACCCCCGCACCCAGCGCATCAGTACCGTCTCCCGGGCGGTGGTGGTGCTCGGTTTCAATGTGGTGCGCAACCTCTGCCTCTCCATTGCCCTGGTGGATGCCCTGGTGCAGGGGATGCCGCAGGAGCGACTGATCCAGGAGTTGGCCCGGGCGCTCCACGCCGCGGTCCAGGCGCGTCACATCGCCGTGGTGCGGCGGGATGACTCGCCGGAGGAGGTGTTCATCGCCACGCTGCTCTACCACTTGGGCGAGCTGGCGTTTTGGTGTTTCGGCGGTCAGCGTGCCGAGGAGCTGGATAGTGCCCTGCGGCAGGAGGGGGTCGCGCCGGAGCAGGCGCAGGAGCAGGTGCTCGGTTTCCGTTTGCAACAGCTCACCGAGTCGTTGGCGCGGGAGTGGAATCTCAACGAGCTGCTGAACGCGGTGGTCAAAAACCCCGGCCGGTTGGGGGATCGGGGGCGCAACATCACCCTCGCCTACCAGCTGGCCACCGCTGCCGAACGCGGTTGGCGGGATGAGGGGGTGCAGGAGGTGATCCGGCTCATTGCCCAGCTCATCAAAGAGAGCGAGATCGACACCCGCGCACTGCTCCACAACAACGCCCATGAGGCGCAGCGGATGGCCGGTTTCTATGGCGCAGCCATCGCCGCTGAGGTGATCCCGGTACCCGGCAGCTTGCTAGGGGAGGAGGAGGGTGCAGGGGGCGAGGGGGAGCCGGGGGTGGACCCCGAGACCTGCCCCAAGCCGGACAGTATGCTGCAACTGCGTATCCTGCGTGAGCTGGCCCAGGTCTTGGAAGGTAAGCCAAACCTCAACCTGGTGATGGAGCTGGTGATGGAGGGGATCTACCGCGGGGTGGGGATGGATCGCACCCTCTTTGCCCTGGTTACCCCCGATCGGCGTGGGCTACGGGCCAAGTTTATGCTGGGGCAGGGCCAAGAGGCGCTCCTCTCCCGCTTCCACTTTGCCCGCCATCCAGAACACACCAATGTGCTATTTCAGGCCCTCGATCGGCAGGAACCGCTCTGGGTCGATACCGGTCGCCACCCTGAACTGCGCCCCTTGGTGACCCCGGGGCTGGTGGAGGTCCTGGGGCGCAAGCCATTCCTCTTGGGGCCTATCATGGTCAACAACCTCTCCATCGGCCTGTTTGTTGCTGATCGCACCCTCTCCGGTCGCGCCATCGACGACGAGGCCTTTGAGGCGTTCCGCTACTTTGTCCTCCAGGCCAATATGGGGCTTGGCTATGCCGCCTCGCGCCGCAAGCAGAAGTGAGTCGTCATGGGGTTATGCACATAACGCTGGCATCTTGACCGGGTGGGTGGTTGCCTGCTTAAGGTCATCTTAATGAGTATGTAACTCATTGATACTCATCCCTCTTCAGCGCTTAGACAACGGCTCATCAAGGGGGGCTAGAGGCCTGATTTTGCCCCTGTTTTGCCCTTCTCCCAAAAGGACTCACAGAGTTATCCACAACCTCGCCAGCCGCTGGTTGGTCGGCAACAGGGGCCAGTGATGATCATAAGCGGCGAGTGTGCGGCCGATATCGAGGCCATTGCCCGGGTGGGCCAGGCGGCCTTCGCGGATCACCCCTTTAGCCGACAAATGGAGTCGTTCATCGTTCTTGGATTTACGGCTACTGATTGAGCCTGGGGCGCCATGGGGCGAAAAGAGGTACGCAGTCAGCAAGGTTGAATGGCAACGGCGAGGGTGCGGTGTTAGAGAGACGACATAGGCCTAAACACGTTTACCAAGTCAGGGGCCTCTAGAGTCGCCTCCGCCCACATCTCCAGCTCCGTGGTTGAGGCGCTAGCGAGCCGTTCATCAACCCACGCTGGTAGCGCTGGCCCAAAGCGCCGTTGTAGTAGACGGCGCAATAGCTGGCGCTCACCCTCTGCTCTCCCTTGCTCCCTCCCCTGTTCGAGCCCTTGCTCTAACCCCTGCTCAATGCCTTGTTCTATTCCTTGCTCGATTCCCTGTTGGATCCCTTGGCGCAGCCCCTCCTGCTTCCACTCGGCAGTCCAGCGCTTGACCCGTTCAGCCAGCATGGTGTGCATCTCCTGTAGCTCATAGGTTTGGCTCAGCTCCAGC
>QKFD01000052.1 GCA_003251535.1 Chromatiales bacterium
GATCATCCAGCGCCTGACGGGTCCACATCACGCGAGCCACTGCCGTACCTCCTCCCACGCCGTTTGCTGTTCGATCAATTGACCCTCGGCGACCTGCTTTAGGCCCTGTTCCACCTTAGAGATGAGATAGAGCTGCTCCATGGCGTTGTCAAAACTGCTGTCATCAGTGAGATCGGTCAAGGCGGCAAAAAAGGATTCAGCGTCCATCAAAACTTCCCGTAGTAGCCTTCTTTCAACGCATCGAATAGGTTGGCCGCGGTGTGGAGTTCACCGTCATACTCCACCTCATCGTTACCCTTCAACTCCACCATCTCTCCCCCTTCTAACTCGAAGCGGTAGAGGGTGTTCTCCAGATCTTTCTCCTTCACCAGTACGCCCTGGAACGCCTCTGGATTGAAGCGGAAGGTGGTGCACCCCTTCAGTCCCTGGTCGTAGGCGTAGAGGTAGATATCCTTGAACTCCTCATAGGGGAAATCGGTGGGGACGTTCGCCGTTTTGGAGATGGAGGAGTCGATCCAGCGCTGGGCCGCCGCTTGGACATCGACGTGCTGTTTGGGGGTGACCTCTTCTGCTGAAATGAAGTAGTCCGGCAGCCGCTCATCGGCCTGCACGGAGTCGGGCATGGCCTGGGGATTGACCAGCTCGCGGTAGGCCAGCAGCTCAAAGGAGTAGACATCGACCTTCTCTTTACTCTTCTTGCCCTCACGGATCACATTGCGTGAGTAGTGGTGGGCAAACGAGGGCTCGATGCCGTTGCTGGCATTGTTGGCCAGGGACAGAGAGATGGTGCCGGTGGGGGCGATGGAGCTGTGGTGGGTAAAGCGGCATCCCACTTCGGCCAGTGCCTCTACCAGTTCAGGATCGACCTGCGCCACCCGTTGCATATAGCGGCTATAGCGGGCGTGGAGCAAGCGGCCCGGCAGTTTATCGCCCAGCTGGTAGCCATCCCGCTTCAGCTCCGGGCGCTTGCGCAGCATGTCGGCGGTGATCTCGAACTCCTCCTCCATGATGGGGGCGGGTCCCTTCTCCTTGGCCAGCTCCAAGCCAGTGCGCCAGCCGGTGATGGCCAGCTCCTGGGTGACCTGCTCGGTGAAGGCGAGGGACTGAGGCGATCCGTATTTCATGCGCAGCATGGTGAGGGTGGATCCGAGGCCGAGATAGCCCATGCCGTGGCGCCGTTTGCGGCGGATCTCTTCGCGCTGCTGCGCCAGCGGCAGACCGTTGATCTCCACCACGTTGTCCAACATGCGGGTGAAGATAGCCACCGCCTCGCGGAACTTGTCGAAGTTGAAGGCGGCCCGCTCGGTGAACGGCTGTTCGACAAACTTGGTGAGGTTGATGGAGCCGAGCAGGCAGGCCCCATATGGGGGGAGGCCCTGTTCGCCGCAGGGGTTGGTGGCGCGGATGTTCTCACACCACCAGTTGTTGTTCATGTCGTTGTATTGGTCGATGAGGATGAAGCCGGGTTCGGCAAAGTCGTAGGTGGAGGCCATGATGAGGTCCCACAGCCGCCGCGCCTTCATGGTCTTGTAGATCTTGCAGGCCACTAGCCCCTGCTCATTGACGATGAAGTCGTCGGCGTAGGGCCATTCACGCCAGATCACCTGCTGGCTGTCGGCCAGATCCAGGTGATCGATCTCCACCTCTTTCCAGGTGAGAGGGAAGGCGAGCTGCCACTGCTCATCGGCCTTCACCGCCTCCATGAATTCAGCGGTCACCAGCAGCGATAGGTTGAACTGCCGCAGCCGCCCCGACTCGCGCTTGGCGCGGATGAAGTCGGTGACGTCGGGGTGGCCGACGTCGAAGGTGGCCATCTGCGCGCCGCGCCGCCCGCCGGCAGAGGAGACGGTGAAGCACATCTTGTCGTAGATGTCCATGAATGAGAGAGGACCGGAGGTGTAGGCCCCCGCTCCCGCCACGAAGGCACCGCGTGGCCGCAGGGTGCTGAACTCGTAGCCAATGCCGCAGCCCGCCTTCAGCGTCAGGCCGGCCTCATGCACCTTGGCCAGGATGTCATCCATGGAGTCGTGGATGGTGCCGGAGACGGTGCAGTTGATGGTGGAGGTGGCCGGCTTGTAGGCCAATGCCCCGGCGTTGGAGGTGATCCGGCCTGCGGGGATGGCCCCCTGACGGAGGGCCCAGAGGAACTTTTCGTACCAGTGTTCTTGGCGTGCGGCATCTAGCTCGGTGGCTGCCAAGGCGCGGGCGATGCGCTTGTAGGTGTCGTCCACACTGTGATCTATCACCTCTCCCAGCTTGGTCTTGAGGCGATATTTCTTATCCCAGATATCCAGGGAGGCGGGCTGGAAGGGGATCTCAGTGATGGCGGTGGGCACGGCCTTCAATTGGGCAGAACTTTTGGTCACGCGGTGCTCTCCGGGGTTATCTTTTTTCATCGGGAGGGACACAACATCTTGTGTTGGCGGCATAGGCTAGGGACTCCCTGGCGGGCTGTCAACTGTCACATGACGATTTGTAACCATTTGAAATATAACAATATATCAATATTTTCTTGTGCATTATCAGCAACATACGGGAGGCCCTAAACGAGGGGTTGAGGCACAATATCTTGTGTCTTAGGCGGTAAGCCGAAACGGCTCAAAAAAGCAAGTCGGAGATCCGCCGGTGTGGTTGCGTTAAGGGGGTCGGTGAGGGGTTGAAATTGGCTTGAGAGCGCATATCTGATAGGTCAGAGATAGAGAATGTGTCTAGTCAATTCACAATAAGGAGGCACGGCAATGAGCATCGTCCGATATGACCCATGGGCCTTCCTCGACCAGTTCCGGCGCGACATGGAACGGCTCTATGAAGGGCGTGGCGGCACCCCAGGGGATGCCGGTACCACAGCCAGTGACTGGGTGCCCGCTGTCGATGTGCGGGAGGAGCCCAATGCCTTTGTTATCGTGGCCGATCTCCCGGGGGTGGAGCCGGGGCAGATCGAGATCCACAGTGAGCAGGGGACGTTAACCATTAAGGGCGAGCGGGAGGGCGAGCAGCAGGTGCAGAAGGAGGGTTATAAGCGTGTTGAGCGCAGTCGTGGCACCTTCTTCCGCCGCTTCACCCTGCCCGACACCGCAAATACGGAGGGGATAGAGGCGCGCAGCCGCAACGGCGTGCTGGAGATCACCATCCCTAAACATGAGAAGGTACAGCCGCGTCGTATCAGCGTGGCCGGGGAGTAAGCCCCCTCAGGCAGCCGCTAGGCCACCCTGTGTCAGATGGTCAGCTGCATCGCCCCCACCGCGTACTGCGGTGGGGGTTTCCCCTCTCCCCTCCCTCTTGGCCCGCTAAATAGCGCACTCTATGTCCGCCGCAGGGTGGGTTCGGCCTAGTCGGGGTGGGGTGGCGAGGGGGAACTTTCCCTTTGTGGCCATTGTCACTTCGACGAGTCCGAACAGAGCACCATAATCGGCTGGCGCGGGCCAGCGGGCCCGCCCATCCGTTCACGATACGAATGCCTGAGGAGGCTCCATGTACAAGAAAGCGGTTGTTGCGGCCCTGCTGGGTGGCCTGCTCGCCGGGTGTGCCAACGATCCGAACCAGAGTTACCAGCGTACCGGTACCGGCGCCGTCATTGGTGCCATTGCCGGTGGCGTGATCGGCCACCAGGTGGACCATAAGAGCGGTGCCGTGGTTGGGGCGGTGCTCGGTGGCGCCGCCGGTGCCGCCATTGGCCATGCCATGGATCAACAGGAGCAGGAGTTCAATCGCGCCCTGGCCACTGAGCAGCAGCAGCGGGAGGTGGAGGTGGAGCGGGTGCGGGATGACCTGCTCAAGCTCACCCTGGATAGCGAGGTGAGCTTCGATTTTGACAAGGCCACCATTCGTCCCAGTTTCCGCCGCACCCTCGATAAGCTGGCGCAGGTGTTGAATAAATACCAGCGCAGCTATGTCACGGTGGTGGGCCACACCGACTCCAAGGGGAGCGAGAGCTACAACCAGCAGCTCTCTGAGGATCGGGCCCGGGCGGTGGCGGACTATCTCGCCACCCGCGGCGTAGAGCAGTGGCGGCTGCGCACCGAGGGACGGGGCGAGAGCGAACCGCGCGCCTCGAACGCCACCGAGGCCGGGCGTCAGCTCAATCGCCGGGTAGAGATCTTTGTGCAGCCGGAGGAGGCGGTGCAGGGCTCTTCATCCGGGGGTCGCTCTGAAGATCGGTACAACGATCGCTATGACGACCGTTATGACGATCGCAGCCAGGATCGCTACTACGACGATCGGCGCTGATCCCGCCCTCCAGCCCCCTTGGCAGTCTGCCACCACCGGTGGGCTGTCGAGGGGGCGGTAGAGATAGTGCCGGTGACTGCCGGTCCCCATCACCGCGGCGCAGCGCCTCTCCCCCCTTCCTTCACAGTGGATGCTAGCCATGTCCAAGTCTAAAAACGCCATCGCTTTAGCCTTTGCCGGCTTTGTTGCCATCACTTCAGCTGCCTATGCTGCGCTGCCTTTTGCCGATAGTCAGGAGACCCCTCTGCCGACCTTGGCTCCGATGGTTGAGCGGACCATGCCGGCGGTGGTCAACGTCTTCTCCCGGGCACGGATCCCGGTGGAGCGCAACCCCATGCTCTCCGATCCCTTCTTTCGCCGCTTCTTCAATGTCCCTGAGCAGCCGCGTGAGCGGCAGGCGCAGAGCTTAGGCTCTGGGGTCATTGTCGATGCCAATCATGGTTACATCCTCACCAACCACCATGTGGTGGCCGAGGCAGATGAGATCTCGGTACAGCTCTCCGACGGCCGCAATCTGACAGCCCGCTTAGTGGGGAGCGATTCTGAGACCGATATCGCCCTGTTGCAGGTAGATGACACCAGTGGCCTCGTGGCCCTTCCCTTCGCCAACTCTGATCAACTACGGGTGGGTGATTTTGTGGTGGCCATCGGTAATCCGTTTGGCCTCGGTCACTCGGTCACCTCCGGTATTGTCTCCGGGCTTGGCCGCTCTGGCCTAGGTATCGAAGGGTACGAGGACTTTATCCAGACCGATGCCTCCATCAACCCCGGCAACTCCGGGGGGGCCCTGGTGAATCTGCGCGGGGAGCTGGTTGGGGTAAATACCGCGATCCTCTCTAAGAGCGGGGGCAACATGGGGATCGGTTTTGCCATCCCCATCAATATGGCGCGCAATATCCTCAATCAGTTGTCGGAGTTTGGTGAGGTGCAGCGCGGTCGGCTGGGGGTCTCGGTGCAGAATCTCACCCCTGATCTGGCCCGGGCGTTTGGTATCACTGACCGGCACGGGGCGGTGGTGACACAGGTGGAGCCGGGTTCAGCGGCGGAGCGGGCCGGTCTTCAGTCGGGCGACATTGTGCTAGAGGTGAATGGCCAGGCGGTGCAGTCGGCGGCCGATCTACGCAACGTTGTCGGATTGATGCGGGTGGGGGAGGAGGTCACCTTGAAGGTGCAGCGCGGTAGTGAGCAGCGCACCCTCTCCACCAAGGTGAAGGCACCACAGTTGACCCAAGTGGAGGGGGAGAAGATCCACCCCCGCTTTGCCGGGGCTGCACTCGGCAACATTGTGGAGGGGATGCCAGAGTTTGGCCGTCTGCATGGGGTGGTGGTGACGGCAGTGGATCGCCGCTCACCCGCTGCTGTAGCTGGGTTGCGGCCGGGGGATATCATCACCCAGGCCAATCGGCGTTCAGTGCAGGATATTGACGGCCTACGCCAGGCTGTGCAGGGGAGCGGTAATCTGTTGCTCAATGTGCAGCGGGGGGGCGGGGCGTTTTACATCTTGTTGCAGTAGCGCGGCGCCCCCTTCTTAACGGGCATCCAGGCCACCCCAGCGGTGGGGTGGCCGCGGCTGTTACGAGCGCTCCTCTCGGCGATCCAGGCGCCACCCCTTCTCGGTGCGGATAAAGCGATAACGTGCCTCCTGATGCAGGGTGTCGCCCGCACGGAAATCGCCATACTCCACCCCCAATGAGAAGGCCGCCGCCCCGGCGGCAAAGATGCTGCCGGTCTCCCGCTGGAGTTCGGCGACCGCCCGTTCTAGATCCATCTTGAAGTAGAGATCGTAACTCACCTCTATGCTGTAGCTATTCTTGTCCCGTGGGATACCGTTGACCTTGGTGAGATTCCGCACCTCGTAGACTCGATCACGCCCCCCGCTCAGCAGGTCGTCGGTGACTTGGGTTGTGATGTCGGCCTCGCTGGGGCGATCGGCGCAGGCCGCAAGCAGCAGGGAGAGGAGGGTGATAAGCACTATGCGGTACATCGGACAGCTCCGTGGGGGCGGGGAGCGCATTATGGCGCCGAACTTGCGTATCTCTCCACTCTTGCTATCCCAGTGACCGGTTTTGCTGCGCCTCTATACTTGATAAAAACAGTCAGAATACCCACCTCCGAGTATATGGGCATTTGCTTATGTGCTCATAAACTCAATAGATGAGGAGGTGCAACATGGCAGGCCAATTGATCCACAACTTCCCGCACGATGGGGTGGTCACCATCAATCGGGTCATCCTCAAAGCGGGCTACAGCATCGACGACCTCCAGGAGCGGGTGGCCATGCTGTGCGAGAACGTCAAGACCTTTCACTCCGATACCGGTTTTGTGGGGGGCTTTGTCGCCTTGAACAGCGGCCAGATCTCCAATGAGGGCTCTACGGTGGGCCAGGCCGTGGAGAGCCCGCTGGCGCAGCGAGAGGCGCTGATCGTCACCTTTTGGCGCTCGTTTGAGGAGCATGAGCGCTCCCACCGTTCGGAGACCTTCCAGCCGCTATTCCGCGAGGTGCTGGCGCTGTGCGAGAACGGGAATGAGGAGATAGCCTACGAGATGTTGTGGTCAGGGGCCGCCTACTCGGCCCAAGAGGCGCTGGCGGCGCAGGAGGCGAAGCGGCTCTACGCCCATTGAGGGTGAGTTGACGGGGCCCTCATCCCTCACCCTGCTTAGGATGGGGGGTGGGGGTTTTGCGTTTGCCCTCGGTAAAACGGGGTCAGAATATATGTATTCAGCTCGCTGTTCCCGTGAAGCGAACCACAATCGATGGTGATGTCACCGCTTCCGCCTTGCGCAGAACCGGCAAAGTCGATAGTTTCGCCCCTCACAATCCGAATGAGAAATGCGAGGCGAAACGATGCATGGGGCGGTCCTGGTGGTGGATGAGCAGGATGTGTTCGATCTGGCAGCGCCAGTTCTCCGGCGCGAGCTGGAGTGCGACCGCATCATCCACGAACGCAACCTGGCGGGGGCGTTGGCGCGACTCAAGGAACACACCCCTATAGAGCTGGTGCTGGCCGACTGGGATCTGGCCGGTCCCCCTTTCATCTCTGCGCTGCGGGCCGATCCGGCCACCCAGCACATCCCACTCATTGTGACCTCGCACCACGATACAGATGAGGAGATCGCCGCCTGCATCCGTCTGGGGGCCAGTGATCACCTCGCCAAGCCGTTTCTCGCCAAAGGATTGGCGCATAAGTTGCAACGCCTTGTTCAGCTGCGGGAGCGGCGGCGGTTGCGCCGGGTCCATCCGCCCCACCCGGTGATGGTGACCCTCACCATCCCGGGTAGTGCGCCGAATGAGTTTGCCCTGGCCGATATCTCCGCTGCCGGCTGCCAGCTACGGGTACCGCGGGCGGCTGGGGAGTGGTTGCGCATCTATCAGCAGGCCAGCCTGACCTTGGAAGGACTGCACTTTCAGGGGGAGCTGCTGCGAATTGCCGCCGATCCCGATATTGAGGAGAGCGATCTCCTCGTGGCGTTCCATTTCCACGAGCCGGAGGCCATTGAGGGCGAGCGCTTTGCCGAGCTGCTCGATGATTGGCGCGAGGCGTGGCAACAACGAGAGGAGAAGTGAGATGGCGGACGAGCGCACCACGATCCAACAAACCATCGAGAAGCTGAAGGAGAAACAGGAGCAGATCGATTCCGCATGGCGTAAAACCGGCAATCGGCCGCTACTCGACTTCTTTGTCGATATTATGCCCAAGGCGCTCCACTGTGAGCGGTGCAGCATCTTTATCCTCGATCCGCAGAAGGATAACGTCTGGGTCGAGTGTGGCACTGGGGTGGCGGAGATGGAGATCACTGTGCCTAAACAGGGCTCCATGGTGGGTGAGGTCATTGCCACTGGCCGCACCATCATCCGCAACAACCTGGAGGATATGAGCGGCGCCCACGGCTGGGTTGACTCCATTACCGGCTTCCGTACCCGCAACGCTATCTGTGTCCCCATTTTTGGGGTCAATAGCCAGCAGGTGGTGGGGGCGATCCAGATGCTCAATACCCGTGATGGCAAGCGTGGTTTTGGGGACGAGGATAAAGCGATGCTGGAGCGGTTGGGGGTCCAGATCGAGATGAATATCGAGAACCTGTTTCTCAAACAGGAGTGGGCCCGCATCTCACAGGAGCTGAGCCGTCGCATTAAAAAACTGGAGTCAGATCTCAAAAAAGCGGGCTGAAATTTTCATCCACCACCGACCCTGGGCGGCCCGCTTTGCGCCGGGGAGGTGTACGATGAGCAGCGGCGTGACCTGATGTTAGGGATGCCTGGCTAGGTGCTGAGCGCACCAAGCCCCGGGGCGGGGAGGTCGCCGCTCCTTTTCATAAGAAACCATAAGAATATAGTACGTCGGCCGGCAGGCTGGGGGGGAGTGTCTATCGTCTTGGTATTGGGTGCCCAAACTGGGCACATAGGAGCCTGCCATGCAGTTTGAAATCCCTGAATCCGATCGCAAACGGGCCAAAACCCCCCACGAGCTTTTCGTCATCAATCTGTTTGCCTTCCACCTTCTCCTGGCACCGGCGGCCATTGCCCTCGATATCGGCCGTTTTGCCCTGCTCGTGCCACTCTTCCTCTCCTCCCTTGTGATTACCTTCATCTATCTCCGCGGGCGCGCCCTCAAGGCCTCTGCCCCGTGGTTTGTGGCGGCACACTGGGGCTTTGCCTTCCGCCGCTGCCTGCTGTTGATGGGGGGATACGCCGGTAGTGCGGGGGTCTTTGCGCTCGCCTGGCTCCTCACCTCAGGCTCTGATAGCCACACCCAGGGGCTACTACTGACGGTCTTTACCCGTATTGCGGTGATGCCCACCTTCATCCTCATCCTCATCACCTTTTTCCTTGAATCCGGCGCCATCAATCAAGCCGTGCGGGGTGAGCTACCCGATGCCATGGTGCAGCGTATGCCGCCGCCCAGCGGGGTGGTGGTGCTCAACCAAGTTGAGGAGGAGGGGGTGGAAGAGTAGCCACCCACACGCTGAGCTGGGCAGGGGGCGTTGCGGAGCGGGTAAGAGGGACTTTTGTTCGCTTCGCAGGGCTGCGAAGGGTGAAATCAGATCATATATTGGCCTATTATTCCAATGGAGTGGTTTCTGTCAGATGGATCTGTTGCCTATTCAGAACCGAAGAGGTCCTATTACTCGCTCTCTGCGAGGGAGAGAGGGGCGGGGGTGCTATGGAAGTTTCGCTTGCGCCACCGTAACCTATCGTCCTTCGTTGACCGCTCGAATGGATCCGCCAAAGCATGATTTGGCCTCGGCAGGGAAAGGGCGGCAGGCCGGCAGGGGGCTGGCACGTCATCCCCTCTGGCGCTGCCATCGTCGTTATGTGGCTGCTGCTGGCGCCAGCCGCCGCTCGGGCAGAGGTGCGGCTGGGCGTCCTGTATCCAAAGGTCAGCGGCGCCTACACCCAGGTGTTTCAGAACATCATCACCGGCCTCTCTTCAGTGGCTGGCTTGGAGGTGGTCGCCCACGAGCTTCAGGGAGATGCCGAGGTCAATGGGGTACGCACCTGGCTCGCCGAGAACCAGGTGGCGGGGGTTGTGGCACTGGGGCAGACCAGTTACCAGTTGGCGCAACGCCTGAAGTTGGAGCTGCCAGTGGTGGTTGGCGCCGCGCTTCTCTCCCCTGGCGCCCTACCCGGTATCAGCCTGGCGGCCGATCCAGAGGCGCTCTTTGCCCACCTCGATACCCTCGCCCCACCGGTCAAGAGGGTCTTCGTTATCTATAATCCCGCCACCTCCGGTTGGCTGCTGCCACGGGCGGAGGCGGCGGCGCAGCGGCGTGGCATCAAGCTGGTGGCCCACGCCGCCACTGACACCCGCGAAGCGGCGTTGGCCTATCGCCAAGTGCTAGAGCAGGAGGCTCAGGAGGGGGAGGATGCCCTCTGGCTGCCCCTCGACAACGTAGCGCCAGATGCCACTGTGTTGCCGATGGTCTTGGAGGCGGCTTGGCGGAAGCGGCTGGTGGTCTTCTCCAACAACGCCGCCCATGCCCGCAAAGGGGCGCTCTTTGCCCTTTTCCCCGATGAGGTGGGGATGGGTCAGCGGTTGGGTGAACTCTTTCTCCAGGTAAAGCAGCACGCCAACCACGAGGTGATACCGCTTAACGACCTCAAGGTGGCGGTCAACGTCCGTACCGCCAGCCACCTCGGCAAACTCTACTCCAGCGGGGAGCAGCGTAGCTTCGCCCTGGTATTCCCAGGACAGTGACCATGGTGGTGGGCGGCACTCGCGTCAGTTTCCGCACCCTCCTCCTCATCACCACCGCCATCGGCTTGTTGGCCTTGGCGTTTACCTCCTCCCTGGCCACTGCCTGGGTCACCTCCCAGCGCACGCGCGATCTCCTCTTGGCGCAGGGGACGCAGATCACCGGTAGTCTGGCCAGGCAGAGCGTGTTGGCGTTGCTCTACCAGAGCGGTGACAACGCCCAGGAGGCGGTGCGGGCGACCCTCGCCTTTCCCGATGTGCGCTACGTAGCCCTCTTGGATCAGCGCGGTCAGATCCTCTATCAGCGCGGCTCCGGGCCGGCGGCGGTGCCGACGGCATGGGAGTTGGCTGAGACCTCCATCAGTGACGGACCCCTGCTCATCCGGGAGGACGGAGAGGCGTGGCACTTTGTGGCGCCGGTCTACACCCACAGTGGCGAGGATGGCGCGGTGCCCGCGTATGCCATGGATCAACCAACCCCCGGCGAGCTGCTGGGCCATGTCTATGTGGTGGTAGCCAAGTCAGGGCTGCACTCTATCCAGGCCAAGGTGTTCACCAACAATATCCTCATCAGCTTCGGGGTCGCGCTGCTGTTGCTACTGGCCAGCCAGAGCCTGCTCAATCGGTTGACGCGCCCCCTCTCGGCCTTGGCGGGGGTGATGCAAGAGGCGGCTAACGGTCGTGTGACCACTCGGGCCCGGCCCTGCGGGCCGCGAGAGGTGGCCACCATCGCCGATATCTTCAACGCCATGATGGACGCCTTGGAGGCGAGCCACGATGCCCTCCGGCAACACAATGAGCTGCTGGAGTCCGAGGTGGCGCTGCGGACCCGCGAGCTGGTGGCAGCCCGCGATGTGGCCATCGCGGCCAATCGCCACAAGAGCGAGTTCCTGGCCAATGTGACCCACGAGTTGCGTACCCCGCTCCAGGCCATCATCGGCTATACCGATGTCGTGCAGGAGGCGCTGGAGGATGAGGGGTTGGAGGAGTACGCCGGTGATCTGGAGCGGGTGTTAAACCGGGCCCAGCATCTGTTATCGCTCATCAACGATGTCCTCGACCTCGCCAAGATCGAGGCGGGGCGTATGGAGCTGCACCTGGAGCAGGTCAATCTGCGGCGGCTGTTACAGGAGGCGGAGGAGGGGATCAAACCGCTCATCCAGAAGAACGGTAACCACCTCACGGTGGTGCTGGAGCAGGAGCAGGAGTTGCTGGAGATCGACCCCGGACGGCTGCTACAGATCCTGTTCAACCTACTCTCCAATGCCGCCAAATTTACCGACCATGGCGAGGTGGGACTCCATGCCACGCTGAGCCATGAGCGGCTGGAACTCAAGATTGAGGACTCCGGTATCGGTATCGCCCCGGAGTACCAGCGGGCCATTTTTGATGAGTTTCGTCAGGTGGATGGCAGCGATGCGCGCTACTACAGCGGTACGGGCCTCGGCCTCTCCATCACCCGTCGTCTCTGTCAGCTGATGGGGGGCGATGTGGCAGTGGCCAGTACACCCGGCCAGGGGACCTGTTTCACCGTCACCATTCCCCTGCCGATCGAGTTGGTGGGGCCAGAGCGGGGGACCACTAAGGAGTCCGCTCTGGCCGAAGTGTAGGGCGCAGGCTAACGGTGCCGCTCGCTGCCGCGTGTCTTCATACCTCAACGGGATCGTTTTGGCGGTTACCCGCCAGGGTGCGGACCCGGGTACCGATGGGTGGGATCGCCTCGGCATCGATCACCACATCTAGCACCACCGGCCCTGAACAACCCAGCTCCTCCCAGGGCAGTCCATCGAGGGTCTCGGAGCTGTCTACTCGGAAGCCGATGGCACCCATGGCCCGGGCCATGGCGGCAAAATCCACGGGTGGTAGTTCAAAGGCGATCGATTCAGCACCACCGAGTCGCTGGCCATGTTTCACCATCCCCAGTGCCGAGTCGTTCAGGATGACAAACAGCACCGGTAGGCGGTGGACCACCGCACAGGTCAGCTCCTGACCGCTCATCAACATGCTGCCGTCGCCGGTGATGCAGACCACCGGCGTGCCGTGGCAGCCAAAGGAGGTACCCACCGCTGCGCCGATGGCCCAGCCCATGGAGCCAAACCCCATCGCTACCCGGTAGGTGCCGGCCCGTTGGGGATGGAGATAGTGGGTGGTCCAGGCGAAGCTGTTGCCGGCATCCGCCAGGAAGCGGGTCTCCGGTGGGAGGTGGCGGACCAGCGAGCAGAGTAGATAGGGCGGTTCCACCGCCCCCTCGCTCCGGCGATAGGCGGCAGGATTGAGGTGGACCAGGTTGGTTGGGGCACAGCGTAGCTCTGGTGAGCCGCGTCGCTCCGGCAGTGTCTCCAGCGGCGGCGCCAGCGCCATCCGTCGGCAGTCGCGGCCGGCGGCCTGCTCTGCCTCTAGGCGGGCGAGGAGCCGCTCAAAGATGGCGCCGATGTCGCCCAGCACATGGAGCTGGGCCATGGGCGAGCGGACGAAATCGGCTGGATCTTCGTGGATATGGACCAGCCGCTCATTGAGTAGCGCCTCCCGATCCCAGCCGCCCGTGGCGAACTCATCGAGACGGGTACCAGCGGCGAGGATGAGATCAACACTGGGATCCAGCAGCGTGAGGCGGGCGCTAGGGTGGCCGGCAAAGCCAAAGACACCGCGATAGAGGGGGTGATAGGGATCCACCCACTCTTTGCCTTGAGGCATGGCAATCACCGGGGCCGACAGGTGCTCGGCGAACCTCATTAGCTTGTCGATACCGCTGCCGCAGCGCTCTCCTACCACAATCACCGCCCGGCGGGAGTTGCGCATGGTGAGGCAGAGCGACTCCACGGCTGCGTGATCCACCAACCTTGGCCTGGGCAGCTGGCCGAAGAGATCATACTTGGTGCGCGGATCCACCTCGATGCGCAGGACATCACGCGGGATGCTGAGATGGGCCGGTCCACCGGGGGTGCGGGTGGCGGTAATGACCGCGGAGAAGAGCTTATGTTCCAGCTGGTCAGGGTGGGAGACGAGGCTGTTGTAGACCGTGCAGTCGTCGAACATCGCCACGGTGTTGATGGCGGTACAGGAGGACTCCTGGAGGGCGCCGCGACCGAAGTCGGGCAGGGCGGTTTGGGCGCTGATCACCAGCATCGGCACCCGCTCCAGATAGGCGGAGGCGACGCCTGTTATGAGATTGGTGGTGCCGGGGCCGGTGGTGGCGCACACCACGCCGAGGCGCCCCGTTTCACGGGCATAACCCTCGGCCATGAAGGCGGCACCGGTTTCATGGCGCGCCACTACCGCGTGGGGCCCGCCACGCCGGGCGCTACGGGCAAGGGCGTCATAGAGGGGTTCGATGGCGCCTCCCGGCACACCGAACACATACTCAACGCCGATCTGTTCAAGATAGTTGAGTAGCAGGTCGCTCAGTTCCTTTTTCATCTCACTCCGTGCCTCGTTTCCCATCCCATTGCACTCGCCCTAACTCTCCAGGTAGCAGGAATCCACCGGCCCTGCGGCCCGCTTGCTACGCTGATAGGTGAGATATCTAAGCGAGTGGTGACTTAACCTTGCCTAAGGTGGCGATCTTGATATCATCCTGGCAAATATTCCTACCGATATCTCGTCTATGCAATCGGCTGAAGGGAATCTCGCCATGGACGCACGCTTGGAGCATTTTCGACTTTTGCTGGTATTGCCTGATCCCGAAGTAGCGCTGCTATTGGTGCGGGCCTTGGAGAGTGCCGGATTCGGTACGGTATCCCTCGCCACCAACGGCAGTGATGCGGTTAAGCAGCTCAAGGGTGGCCCGTTCGATGCGCTGGTCACCGACATCCCGCTGGGCGATCTCGATGGTTGGCGCCTCTCCCGCCTGGTGCGCTCCGGCGTTTTTCAGTGCGATAGCGAGATCCCCATCGTGGTGGTGACGCGCAGCTACAGCGAGCGTATCGCTGAGGTGACCGCCAAGGAGTTCGAGATCGACCGCTTCCTCCCCTTTGAGGAGCGCCAGCGGCTGCCGGAGATCCTCGCCTCCCTGCTGCTCCAGACCGAACACTCCTCGCGGCGCGCCAGCCTGTTGGTGGTGGAGGACAACCCTGACACCGTGCAGGTGGTACGCCGGGTGTTGGAGAAGCGCTTCGATATCGAGATAGCTTATGACGGTCGCAGCGGATTGGCCGCCTGGCAGGCGCGCCGCCATAGCCTAGTGTTGCTGGATGTGATGCTGCCGGGTATGTCCGGTCCCGAGGTGCTCAAGGAGATCTTGGCCCTGCGGCCTACCCAGTCGGTGGTGATCATGACCGCCGATGGCACGCCAGAGCGGGCGGGGGATCTGGTACTGCACGGCGCGGCCGATTTCATTGCCAAACCCTTTCGTGCCGAGCAGCTGCGCCGGGTGTGTGATATCGCCGTGCGGCGTGAGGATTTCCTCCAGAGCAATGATCAGTTCGCCCGCCAGCTGGTGGCCCTGAACCGCGAGCGTGAGCGGGCACTGGTGACGCTGGAGTCGATCGCCGATGGGGTTATTACCACCGATGTCGATGGTCGGGTGGAGATCCTCAACCCGGTGGCGGAGCGCTTCACCGGCTGGAGTTCGCAGAAGGCGCGCGGCCGCTCCATCTCCGAGGTGTTTCGGGTGGGGGGTGAGTTTGGCCAGCATGTCGATCACGATCCGGTGCAGCGGGTGCTGCGGGATGGCTTGCCGGTGGAGCTGCCACTGCGCAGCCTGTTGATCCACCGCACTGGCTCCACGACCCCCATCAGTGCCAGTGTCGCGCCGATCAAGGCGCGGGGTGGCGCGGTGACCGGTACGGTGATGGTCTTTCACGACGTCACCGAGGCGCGCAATCTCAATCGCCAGCTCTCCTACCAGGCGAGTCACGACGCCCTCACCGGCCTCATCAATCGCAGCGCCTTTGAACGCCAACTCGCCCGTCTGGAGGAGGAGAGCCAGGAGCAGGGCTCGGAGCATGTGCTCGGTTATCTGGATCTGGATCAGTTCAAACTGGTCAACGACACCTGTGGCCATGCCGCCGGTGATCAGCTGCTGCGCGAGGTGGTGGCGATCCTCCAGCACCACGTCCGCCAGCGCGATACCGTCGCCCGCCTAGGGGGTGATGAGTTCGGCATCCTGCTGGAGTACTGCACCTTGGAGCGGGGGGTTGAGGTGGCCGAGGCGATCCGGGACGCGCTGCGCGCCTTCCGCTTTCCCTGGGAGGAGCAGCTCTTCACCGTGGGTGGGAGCATCGGTCTGGTGCCCATTGGCCCAGGGATGCACAACCAAGACCCGCTGCGCACCGCCGACGCCGCCTGCTACATCGCCAAAGAGGCGGGACGCGATCGCATCCACGTCTATCACGAAGGCGATGACGAGCTGGTGCAGCGGCATGGCGAGATGCAGTGGGTCTCCCGGGTCAATCGGGCGCTGGAGGAGGGGCGTTTCCAGCTCTTTTTCCAGACCATCTGCCCGGTGATTGCCAGTGACGACGAAGGGGAGCACTACGAACTGCTGGTGCGCATGGTGAACGAGAGCGGCGAGATGGTACCGCCAGGGGTCTTTCTTCCGGCGGTGGAGCGGTATGGCCTCGCCGGTACGCTAGACCGTTGGGTGGTGCGCACCGCTATCCAGTGGTTGGCGGATCACCCCGATCGACTACAGCGGCTGCACAGTTGTGCCATCAACCTCTCCGGCCGCACATTGGGCGATGATCACTTCTACGACTTCGCCAGCGAGCTGTTCCAGATCACCGGGGTCTCACCGGAGAAGATCTGTTTTGAGGTGACCGAGACCGTCGCCATCACCAATCTCGCCAAAGCGACCGGCTTCATCCAACTATTTAAGGGGCTGGGCTGCCGTTTCGCCCTCGACGATTTTGGCAGTGGCATGTCCTCCTTCGCCTATCTGAAGAACCTGCCGGTGGACTATCTCAAGATCGATGGCGGCTTCGTCAAGGATATCGCCCGCGATCCCATCGATCTGGCCATGGTCCGCTCCATCAACGAGATCGGCCACACCATGGGGCTGAAGACCATCGCCGAGTTTGTTGAGGATGGGCAGATCCTCTCGATGTTGGAGGCGCTGGGGGTGGACTATGCCCAGGGGTTCCACATCGCCCGCCCGCAGCCATTGACCCAGTTTGAGTAGCGGGGCCCCCTCCCTAGGGGGTGCATTGACCTTTGGGACGCTGAAAAATACCCTATTAGTTCTCTAGGACATGCCCCGGTAGCTGGGGCATGGTAGCCCTCCCCGTTCCCTTAGCGAGAAGATCCCCCGCCGTGCTGACCGCAGAAGACTCCCTCCGCCTCAACGTCCTTGTTGCCACTGCCGAGGCCATTCGTATCGATGAAGGGCGCCTCTGCGTCTATGGACTCGATGCCGATCAAGAGCTGAAGGTGGAGTTGAACCCCAACTGCCGGGCGGAGCAGTACCTCAGCCAGGTGCGCGAACTGCTCTCCGGGGCGGTGCTGGGCTCCCCCGGCGGCTATCCGGTGTTTCTGCGGCGCTGGACCCGCATGGGGCAGGTGGATAACGACCAGCTGGATAAGCTGCTCAAGATCGGCGAGCCGGAGGCGGTGATTGCGGTGAGCTGTGCCCCCTCGCTTACCGATGATCTGGCGCGCCGCGCCTGGTGGGCCGCACCGGAGGCGGAGAACGCCCGGCGCATGTTGAAGAGCCCGGCGGTGGTGGCCGGGCATATGGGACGGGTGTTGGCGGAGTATCTGATTGACTACCTGCCGTTTGAGAGCGAGCACCGCGATGCCATCGAGTCGGTGCGGCTGGTGCTGCAACCGGGGTTGGTGGATGAGGCGACCCAGCAGCGGCTGTGGGAGGCGGGACGTAACCGCCGTAGCTATCGGGTCGGTTTTCTGGCAGCCCTGCCCGACGCCCTGCCCGATGCCGAACCGGCCCGGATCGATCTCGCTGACCACGCCGCGGCCCTGATGGCCCTGGTGGCGGCCGGGAACGGCCACGCCAGGCTGCTACAACGACTCATGGATGCCCCAGGGCAGACCTTCCTCCGTGAGGTGCAGGAGGCGCTGCGCCGACCGGCAGACCAGGAGGTCTATAGCGCCATCCTGGAGGCGGTTGGGGGCTATTTCCGGGGGGGGAGGGAGGCGGCTGCGAATCTGCCCCGTGGGGTTGAGGCGCTCAGCGAGCGGGTGGTGGGGCATATGGCGGCGCCGCCGGCAGCGCTCGCCGATCTGCTGAACGCCGTGCCGACGCTGGCCGCGGAGTTGGCGGCCATGGAGACCCTGGCCCTAGTCAGTGATGCCCTGGTGGTCTCCATCTTTGCCCACTCCAGTGCGGTGGGTTCGGTGATGCGGAAGAAGGTGGAGCCCGTGACTCAGTGCCTAAGCGGGGCCCTCTCCACCCTGCGCGGCGGCTCCTAAGCCTCCACTCCGGGCCGCACTCTCAGCCACCCGCCAACAGGTCCGATGGCGGCGGGGCGATAAACTCCTCCCATTGGCCCATCGAATCCGTTGGTCTGTGACCCCTTCGCGCACGGGGGCATAATCGGCGACTCTGCCCAGAAACGTCACATCACATAACGAACGAGGAGCATCCATGAAGCTGATTCTGTTGGGGGCACCCGGTGCCGGTAAAGGGACCCAGGCCAAGTTTATTTGCGAGCGCTACAACATCCCCCAAATCTCCACTGGCGATATGCTGCGGGCCGCGGTCAAGGCCGGCACCCCGCTCGGCGTGGAGGCGAAAAAGGTGATGGATGCCGGTGGTCTGGTCTCTGATGACATCATTCTCGGCCTCATCAAGGAGCGACTACAGCAGTCCGACTGCGCCAACGGCTTCCTGTTTGACGGCTTCCCCCGCACCATTCCCCAGGCCGAGGCACTGCGCTCCCAGGGCGTCACCCTCGACTACGTGGTGGAGGTAGATGTGCCGGATGAGGAGATCATCAAGCGCATGAGCGGCCGTCGCGTCCATCTCGGCTCAGGCCGTACCTACCACGTGGTCTTCAATCCGCCCAAGGTAGAGGGGAAGGATGACGAGACCGGCGAGGAGCTGATCCAGCGTGACGACGACCAGGAAGAGACCGTGCGTAAGCGGCTGGATGTCTACCACTCCCAGACCAAGCCGCTGGTGCAGTTCTACTCCGCCTGGGCGGCGGAGGGGGATAGCAAGGCACCTAAATATGTGAAGGTGGCCGGCGTCGGTTCGGTGGACAACATCCGCGACGCGGTGTTCGCCGCCCTCGGCTAAGCCGACCACTGCTGGGCACCCAAGGGCGCCGTGGGGAGACCCCGGCGCCTTTTTTTATGCCCGCCCCGCTACGCTGGCGGTATCCTCCCACCCGCTTGGCCGGGTAGACTGGCGGCCATCGTCCTTGGCGGATCCGCGGCCCCTCTATGCAATCGGCACCTATCGGCCTGCTCATCACCAATCTCGGTACCCCCGATGCCCCCACTGCCCCGGCCCTGCGCCGGTATCTGGCAGAGTTCCTCTGGGATCGCCGGGTCGTCGATCTACCTCGGCCGCTCTGGTGGCTCATCCTCCACGGCATCATTCTGCGCACCCGCCCGGCCCGCTCCGCCCGCCTCTACGAGAAGATCTGGACCCGCGAGGGGGCGCCACTCCTGGCCATCTCCCTGCGCCAGGCGCGGGCGCTGGCCGCGCTCCTGGGGCGGCGGCGGCCGGAGCTGAAGGTGGTGCTGGGGATGCGCTACGGCCAACCGGCCATCAGTACCGCCCTGTGCGAGCTGCGGGCCAGCGGTTGCCGCCAGATCGTAGTGCTGCCGCTCTACCCGCAGAACTCCTGCTCCACCACCGCCTCCACCTTTGACGCGGTGGCCGCCGAGCTGGCCAGTTGGCGCGAGCTGCCGGCGCTGCGCTTCATCAGCGACTACCACCTCCACCCTGGCTATCTGGAGGCGCTGGTGGCCTCTATTCGGGAGGCCTGGCGTGGGCGTCCACCGGCGGCCCGTTTACTCTTCTCTTTTCACGGTACCCCGGCCCGTTATCGCGCCGAAGGGGATCCTTACTATCAGCAGTGCCTCGACACCGCCAGCGCCGTGGCCGCCCGCCTCGGGCTGGAACCAGGGCGCTGGCAGGTGGCGTTTCAGTCCCGTTTTGGCCGCGAGGAGTGGCTGCAACCCTATACCGATGAGGTGCTGGGTGAAATGGGGCAGGCCGGGGTCGCCTCGGTCGAGGTGGTCTGTCCCGGCTTTGCTGCCGACTGCCTGGAGACGCTGGAGGAGATCGCCGGTGAGAATCGCTCCCTCTTCCTAAAGGCAGGCGGGCGTGAGTACCACTACATCCCAGCCCTCAACGACCGCAGCGACCACATCACCGCCCTGGCCGATAGGGTCGAGGCGGAGCTGCGGGGCTGGGGTTTTCCGTAGGTTAGCCGGGGTGCGACGGGTCCGTTGGGGGGGACTCCATCGGTTTGGCCGGGGCCGGCTCAGGCGTGGGCTCCACCTGGTCCAGAAGTCGTTCATAGGTAGGCAGGATGCGATACATGAGGCGCAGATTGCGTCGGCCGCGCATCAGCAACCAGAGTAGGTAACCGATGAGGCCGACGGCCCCCAAGGCGGCACCCCAGGCGAGCCCCACCGCCAGGCCGCAGAGTGCCAGGGTGGCAAAGGGGAGTATGGTGGCGAGGTGGCCCGCCCAGTACTCCTCCGGCGCCGGGCGCGGATCAAGAAACTGGGCGATGAAGCGGCGCTCCTCGCGGCTGAATGGGTCTGGTGTGGCGTTCATCTCCCCCCTCACACGGTGTGCGGGGCGCACCAACGGCGCCCATCTGCCCAGAGGCCGTGAGTGGGGTCAAGCTGGCCTTCGCTGACGCCGTGCGGTAGCTCAGCACTAGGGTTGCAGAGGCTGAGTACCCTTTTTCACCACCTCACCGCATGAGATTAGGTCGCTTGGTGCCAGGTACAAGGGGGGAGGGGGATCACTACGGCCCCTCTGCCACCCGCTCCTCAAGGGCGAGATCTAACACCTCGCTCGGCACCCCAAGCTCCCGCAACCGGTTCACTAGCCCTGTGACAGGGTCCCGCTGTTCGCCGAGGGCCCGGAGATCGCTGGCGAGGCCACGCCCGATATAGGCGCGGATGAGGGGTTGGTAGCCGCAGTAGCCCAGCTGGGGGGCGAGGCGCTTGAGTTCAGTCACCAGCTCCGCCGGGATGCGCATACTGATAGTGACCATGGGACGCGGCCGTGACCGCGACGCTGTGTCGAAGTTCTCTGTGTCCATCTCTGCTTCCACTTGTGGTGGGCAGCCTCCTCAGCCCAGCAGGAGAGGGGCCACCTCGTGTTATTCGACCGGGCGCCCCCGCAGGCACTCGATCGAGGGGGCGGAAAGCTAACCGGGATGTCCCCGCAACGTCAATGCAATGTTGGAAAAAATTGATCATGTGTCGGCGGCTGTCACCTCTCTTGTCTATCGGGAGCAGCCCCCGCCGATGCGCCTGGCCGGTCAGGTGAGTGCCCTCTGGCAGCTGGTGGGCAGCGCCGGCGCAGGGCGCCCCTGGCGGGTGCTACCCGATGGCAGCGGTGATCTCCTACTGCGGTTGGATCCCCTAGGGGGCGGCCCGCCCACGGTCACCTTGGTAGGGGCGATGCGCAGTGCCCAGGTGGTGCCACTCAGCGGCCCGCAACGCCTCTTGGGGGTGCGGTTGCGACCCGGGGCGATGGGTAGCTGCCTAGGGATTGCCGCCCGTAGCGTGACGGATGCGGAGCTACCGCTGGCGGAGTTGGGGGCGCCGTGGGGGACGTTGGCGGAGCAGCTGGCGGGGGCCGGCCACGGCCACCTGGGGCCGCTGTGGGAGCACTTGGCCAGGGTGCCATCGCCACCACCCGAGGTGATGGCACTGCTAACAGCGATGGGGCAGAGTACGGCCCCATCCGTGGCCCGCTTTGCCCAAGGGTGTGGGGTTGGGGTACGGCGGTTGGAGCGGCTATTTGCCTACCACGTTGGCATCACCCCCAAAGAGCAGCTGATGCAGCTGCGGGTGCGGCGCTTGTTGGCGGCCGCTGCCGGAGGCGCCCCCGATGGGTGGGCGGCGCTGGCGGTTAGGCACGGCTTTTTCGATCAGGCCCATCTGATCCACGAGGTGCGGCGCTTCACCGGTCTCACCCCGGGTGCGTGGTTGTCGCAAATCTCCAAGCCGGCAGGGGCCGAGGGGGGCTAGGCTCGTCTCTCCCAACCGAAACCAGGAGTCGTGCCGTGCCGTTCCAAAAACTGACCCCCAATCTGATGGTGGCCGATGTGGTGCAAACGGTGACCTTCTACCGCGATCACCTTGGCTTCCAGTTGGTGATGGCCGTGCCGCTGGCGAGCGAGGCGGTGGTGACCCAGCTCGACGGGCGACCGATGCAGTACGCCTTGGTGCAGCGGGATGGGGTAGAGCTGATGTTCCAGCAGCGGGAGAGCCTGCGGCGGGAGCTGCCCCAGCTGCCGTCAACCATCGGTGCCTCGCTCACCCTCTACTGTGAGGTGACCGATCTCGCCACCTGGGCAGCCCAGCTCCCCGCCTCGCTGCTCGTCAAGCCGCTGGCTACCACCTTCTATGGAATGCGTGAACTCTATCTGCGCGATCTCAACGGCTACATCCTCTGCCTAGCGGAGCCGGTGTCGGCTACTGGGTGAGCCAGCTGCCAACGGGGTGGGGCACGGACTGCCCACTACCCCTCTCCGCTGGGCCGGGGTCCCAGGATACCTCCTCTGCCCCGCGGGATGCCGCGTACCGATTTGCCCCCGCCCTGCCCGCCGTGTTAAGAGGGGCCCTCCGCTTGTAATCCCCTTGGAGGAGTGCCCATGACCCGCCCCATCGAACAGCCCATCTCGCCGGAGGCTGAGGCGTTTCTGCGCCAGGCCCTGGGCCACTTCCGCGAGAAACAGGAGCGTCTGCGAGAGGCGTGGCAGCTGGATGGGGTGGCCCAGTGGGGACTGGCCACCGAGGAGGGGATCGCCCAATTTGCCTGGCCCGATGGCCGGGTGGCGGAGGGGGAGGTGGTGGGCCTCGGCCTATTTCGCCCAACTGAAGGGGTGTGGGAGTGGGGCTGGTATGGTGGTGAGCTGCCCGCCGCGGGGCTCGATGAGCCGCTGCGGCTCGCTGGCGAGCGGTTGGGGCTCGGCTACCTGCAAGTGGGTCGGGTCGAGCTGCCGGATCAGGGTTTAGTCACCCTGCTTACCGCCGCGGCGGTGGAGATCGCCGAGTTGGAGGGGGCCTTCTTTGGCGAGTCGGAGGGGGTGATGGTGGTGCTCGGTATCGAGCAACTCACCTGGTTGGACTCCCCCACCGCCTCGGAGGCACCGGCAGAGTCTCTGCTGCCAGCGGCGGATCCCGTCTCGCCGTCGGCAGTGGCGCCGGGGGCCATCCCGGGGCTTACCAGCCCAGCGACCGTGCCGCCGTTGGCCGCGGTGGACCACGCCTATCTGTTTCAGCCCGCCCTCTGGGAGGGGGAGGGGCGGATGGATGTCGCCGTGATCCCGACCCCCCAGCCGGTCAGCTGCACGGTGCGAGTGGGCCACGCCCCTGGGCGCTGGCAGTTGGAGGTGGTATTGGGGGAGGGGCAGACCCGTTGGGAGTTGGAGCCGCCCGCCCCTGGCGAACAATCCCTTCGGCTCCACGGCCACAGTCCCGATTTTGGCGCCTTAACGGGGCTGCTCACGGTGGTGGATGAGAGTCTACTGCTCTTCTATGAGTCGGCTGACGGTAGTATGAAAGGGGGCGAGACCCTCCAACGCCTGACGGCCGACAGCTACCAGCTGCGCGGGGCGCTGTTTATCGATGGCGACCGCTTTACCAGTTGGAGTGTACGCCTGCGGCGTGTCTGAGCCGCATCGCCCTAGCACTGCCGCTACTGCTGTCCGATAGTTTTAGCGGACTCCTCACCCGGCGCCGCGCCAGCGGCGGTAGAGGGGCCGCCCACTCCATTGAGACCCAGACACCCCGTTGCTCCATGACCACTGCCCGCCACCACCCCCTGCTACTGTTACTTATTGGCGCCGGACTCCTTGTTGTCGCGGCCGCCCTGTTCACCCCCGCACTGCGCCACCTCCTGCCGTGGCGGGAGGGGGCCCACCCCATCGAGGTGGGGGATCGCTGGTACACCGCCTGCGCCGACTATGTGCGGCAGGCGGAGGCGATCCGCCGCGATATCGGGGCGGTGGTCCAGATCGCCATCACCGCCGGTGAGACCGGCGCCAACCGCCGAGTGGCGAGCGGGGATGGGCAGCGCTTTACCTGTCTGTTGGAGGTGCAGGGGGAGCAGGGGAGCGGGATTATCCGCCTCTACGGCAACGCCCACGCTGGGGAGCTGGGGTTTGAGCAGATCGAGTGGCACTTCGGCGACCAGACGGTGCTGCTCTCCCGTGATGGCCGCCTGGGTGAGGCGGCTTGGGCGGAGCGGCAGTTGGCGGCAGAGGCGACGCGCTTTCGCCAGCGGCTGCTGGAGCTGCGTCAGGCGGGCCGCTATCAAGAGTTACTGGAGGCGCTCGATATCTTGCAGCGGCCCGGCAACGAGGCGCTGCGGCAGCGGTTTGAGGCCGATCTGCTCACCCTGTGGCGGGCCGAGGCCTATCAGGCACTCGGCCGTCCGCGTACCGCCGCCGAGGACTACGCCACCTACGGTTGGCTCCATCTGGACGACCCTGCCACCGCCCGTCCAGCCTTGGAACAGGCCCTGCTGCTCGATCCAAATAACCTCCGGGCGCGCGAATACTTAGAGCAGTTGGGTGAACGCTAACGTTCATTGCCAACTTGTTGGAGTGATTGTTAACCTGCGCCGGATCGACCCCCGTTCCGGCTCCCTACCCGAGGTGAACAGCGATGGCTGATTCCAAGGACACTCAGCAGATCTCCGAAGAGGATATCGATGCCCTGCTGAGCGCAGCCGGCGTGGGTGATCAAGATCCCCTGCTCACCGATTTTGACGCCACCGAACCGGAGCCGGCCGCCGCCGCCAAGACGGCCACCGGCATGAATGACGACGACCTGGCGGAACTGGATGCCTTCCTCGATGAGTTTGGCCAAGAGCCTGCCATGGATGAGCCGGGCGAAGAGGAGGCGCTGTGGGGCGATGAGCTCTCCGCGGCCATGGCGGAGGCGGAACAGGCCTCTGAGAGCGAGCCGATGCCGGAGCCAGAGCCGGAGGAGTTCTCTGCCGATGTAGGGCTCTCCGCCGAGGAGCTAGATCTGGATGATGGCAGCGGGGAGGAGCCCGTCTCCCCACCCCTGGGTGAGCCCGCCGACGATCTCTTTACCCCTTCATCGCGGGCCCAGGGTCTGGTGGCCCCACCGCCCGCCGCGCCGGTGCCGCCACCCACTGTGAGTGAGCGGGCTGAGCCGACTCCGCCACCGGCGGCGGAGCCCCCGCCCGCTGCCCCACCCGCCAAACCGGCCGCCGTCAGTGAACCCTTCTCGGCCCGGCGTGAATCCCCGCCACCGGTGGCACCGCTCGACCGGCGCCCCTTCAAGGCCGCCGCTGCCGCGATGGTGATCGCGCTGCTGTTGGGTGGGGGCAGTAGTTGGTTGGTCCTGGGGCTCAATAGCGAGCTGAAACAGCTGAGCGAGCAGGTGGCGCAGCTGAGTAGCCAGGCACCGGCCCTGGCCAATGCCGATCCCTCGCTCCGCGGTCGGGTGGAGGAGTTGGCAGCGGAGGTGGCCCAGCTGCATAAGCAGCTAGAGGAGCTATCGGTCCTGGTGGAGGGGCCGCTCTCCCATATTGAGGATCGCAGCACCCGCGAGTTGACCGATTTCGATGCTCGGTTGGTCGCACTAGAGCAGCAGCTCACCGAGTTGGGTCAGGCCAAGCCTAAGACGGTTGCCGCCCCGCCCGCGGAGACGGCCAAGCCCGCTGCCCAAGAGCGCACTACCCCCAAGGCGCCACCCCCTAAACCGAAGCCGGAGCCTAAGCCAGAACCGAAGCCCAAGCCGGAACCCAAGCGGGCCCCCGCTGAGCCTCCGCAGCCCCAGGGGGGGGATTGGGTGGTCAACCTCACCTCCCTCTCCAGTGAACAGGACGCCAAGCACGAGTTGCAGCTCTTGAAAAAACGGGGGGTGCCAGCTGAGGTGCAGGTGGCTGTAGTGGATGGCAAGACCTGGTATCGGTTGCGGGTGGTCGGCTTTCCCACCCGCGAGGCGGCCGCTCAGTTCGCCTCCCGCGCCAAGTCCCGGTACGGTGTGGCGCCCTGGCTGACCAAGCAGTAAAAGGCGGTTTGGCTCAGGGGTAGGGCTGCGCCCCGGCGGTCTTGGGCGCTCACCTCCAGCCTTGGGTGCAGTCCAGGTGGCGCCAAACCCAATCCATACCGGCCAGGCCATCATCGATCATCACCGCCAACGGCGCTGTCCCAAAGTAGGGGTTACGGTTGCGTAGCCAGAAGGCCGGTTGGCGCGGATTGCGTGGGAAGACCACCTGCAACGCCTCGTGGATGCCGAGGATGTGGCGGGCCCGCTCCAGCATCTGCTCATCATCTGGGAGGGGGGTACCGTGGCGCCAGCGGGTCAATTCGCGTTGGCTGGCGGTGTGGTCGCGCCCTATCAGCTCTAGCTGCTCCTCGGGGTCGAGTCGCCAATCCTCAAAAATCCCCATCACCAGTATGGCGAGATCACCCCGATCCTGCTCCGACATCTGCGTCATGGGTCGCCCTCTATTTTCCGACAAATGAACTAAACATTATCTCTAGGCAGCTCCGCGGGCGTCAAACGGCGGCAGGCCGACTGCTCGCCGGGCTGGATGGGGTGGGACTGTGGTTGCAAGGTGGGCGTGCTAAGCTCAGACCCGTTCTCATTGAGCCAGGCTGATTGGGGGACTTGGGAGGGCGTCACGCCGTAGGTGGGGCGCCCCTCCCGGGGGCCAGGTAACCCCGGAGTCGCTGCTACACCCTAGTTGGCCCGCGGGCGGCAAGGGGGCAGTGGGTGACTGCGCCCGTCGTCAGCCCCATCGGTCTGGCCGTGGGGACAAAGTGCGGTAGTGGGGCCATACACAACCTATCGCCATCACCATAACTATCACTGCGAAACCTAACGGGTGGCGGTCTGCTGTGCCGGTCCGGGATGTGCTGCTGGCGTCCTGGTCGGCGGGCCGCTGATCGCACCAACGATAACAATCGCAGGCGTCATGAGGGGAAAGTCATGCATGTGATCCGGAATGTTTTTGCCATTATCGGTCTCTTGGCGGTGATCGCCATCACCACTGCGCTGGTGCGTTTTGGACCGATCTATGAGGGGATAAAGGGGCTCGATCCCAAGGCGGGCGAGACCTATCTCACCATGGCCAAGCAGTTGGTGGAGAGCGGTTCTTCGGCCGAGGCGACGGTGTGGAAGTTTGCCGTCAAAGAGGGGATCTCCGCCGATGAGGTGGAGGAGACCATGAAGTTTGTGGCCAATGAACACAACATCATGAATGTGGGTGAGCTGCCGCTCTACAAGCAGGTGGAGGCGATGAGCGGCAAGCCCTATCGAGTGGTGAAGATCTTCATGTTCTGCAACGCCCTCACCGCCGCCATGATGATCGACTACGACCCCGCCATGTCGGCCTATCTCCCCTGTCGCATCACCCTGGTGGAGGATCAAAAGGGCAAGCTCTGGCTCTACTCCCTCAACATGGACCTGATGATCCACGGTGGTCGCTCGCTGCCGCCGGAGTTGAATGCGGAGGCGGTCAAGGTAAAGGAGATCATCCTCGACATCATGCAGCGGGGGGCCAGCGGCGACTTCTAAACCGCCCCTCTCAGCGGCAGGGTAGGGGGTCCTCCCCCCTACCTTTGCCGGCCGATTTCGGGATAATCGCCCCTCCCGTTAGCCAGCAGGGCCACGCCCCATGTTTACCTCTATCGCCTCGCCCGAGGCATTCGACGCCTTCATCGCCCAGCATGGTGCCGCCCTGATCTACTTTGGCGGGGCCGACTGCGGCGTCTGTCAGGTGCTGCGGCCGAAGGTGGAGGCGCTGCTTGAGCAGCGCTTTCCGCAGCTGGCCGCCGCCTTGGTAGAGGCGCCGGAGCAGCCGGAGATCGCCGGTCAGCAGCGGGTCTTTACGCTGCCGACCGTGGTGATCTACTTCGATGGCCACGAGCTGTTGCGCAAGGTGCGCAACTTCACCCCGACGGAGTTGGCCGAGGAGTTGGAGCGCCCCTACGGGCTCTACTTTGGCTGAGTGCCTCGCCCCTCACGGCGTGCCAAACACCGCGGTCACCACCTGGCGGAAGTGATCGGCAAAGTGGACCTGCAACCCGGCCCGGATATGCTCCGGCAGTTCGTCAAAATCGCCACGGTTGGCGGCTGGCAGGATCAGCTCCATCACCTTGCTGCGGCGGGCGGCGATCACCTTCTCACGGATCCCACCTACCGGCAGGACATAGCCGGTGAGGGTCAACTCGCCGGTCATCGCCAGTGGCCGCTTCAGCTTCTCGTTGCGGGCGAGGGAGAGCAGGGCGGTGGCCATGGTGATACCGGCAGAGGGGCCATCTTTGGGGGTTGCCCCCTCCGGGACGTGGAGATGGACAAAGGCCTCGTCGAAAAAGGTGGTGGCGCCGTGATACTCCGCCAGATGGGAGGCGATGTAGCTGTAGGCGATCTCCGCCGACTCCCGCATCACCTCGCCCAGTTTGCCCGTCAGTTTGAAGCCACGGTTCTTGCTGTGGACCAAGGTGGCCTCGATGCTGAGGGTGGTGCCACCGAGGGCGGTCCATGCCAGGCCCGTCACTACGCCGACCCCGGAGAGGGTCTTCTCCTTCTGGAACACCGCCTTGCCGAGGAGCGCCTCCAGCTGGTTGGGACCCACCTTGATAGGTCCTTTGGTGCCACTCAACAGCTGCACCACCGCCTTGCGTACGATACGTCCCAGCTGCTTCTCCAGGTTGCGCACCCCCGCCTCGCGGGCGTAGCCCTCGATGATCTGGCGCAGGGCGGAGTCGGAGAGTTTTATCTTGCTCGGTTTGACCCCCGCCTTTTCCAACTGCTTTGGCCAGAGGTGGTGGCGGGCGATGGCCATCTTCTCTTCGGTGATGTAGCCGGAGAGGCGGATCACCTCCATCCGATCCAGCAGCGGCCCGGGGATGGTGTCGAGCTGGTTGGCGGTGCAGACGAAGAGTACTTTGGAGAGATCGAAGCGGAGATCGAGATAGTGATCGAGGAAGTCGTTGTTCTGCTCCGGGTCCAGCACCTCCAGTAGGGCGGAGGCGGGGTCGCCCCGGTAGGAGGCGCCGATCTTGTCGATCTCATCGAGCATGATCACCGGATTTTGGCTGCCCGCCTCCTTGATGGCCTGGATGAACTTGCCTGGCAGGGCACCGATGTAGGTCCGCCGGTGGCCCTTGATCTCCGCCTCATCGCGCATCCCGCCAAGAGAGAAGCGGTAGAACTTGCGCTCCAGGGCGGTGGCGATGGAGCGGCCGATGGAGGTCTTACCCACCCCCGGCGGCCCCACCAGCAGGATGATGGAGCCGGCCACCTCGCCCTTCATTGCCCCCACCGCCAGGAACTCGATGATGCGCTGTTTCACGTCATCGAGGCCGTCGTGGTCGTGGTCGAGGACTGTGCGGGCCCGCTCCAGATCGAGGTTATCAGTGGATTGGAGCCCCCAGGGGAGCTGGGTGAGCCAGTCGAGATAGTTGCGGGTGACGGTATATTCGGGCGAGCCCACCTCTAGGATGGAGAGCTTATTTAGCTCGTCATCGAACCGCTTTTGGGCGTGTTCCGGCAGGGTGAGGGGGGCCACCCGCTCGCGGAAGCGCTCGACATCGGCGGTGCGGTCATCCTTCTCCAACCCCAGCTCCTGCTGGATCTGCTTGAGCTGCTCGCGCAGGAAGAACTTGCGCTGCTGCTCGCTCATCCGCTCCTCCACCTTCTGGCGGATCTGGGTCTGGAGCTTGGCGACCTCCAGCTCTTTGCGGATGATGATGAGCACCTTCTTCATCCGTTCCAGCACCGGGAAGGTCTCCAGCACCTCCTGGAGGTCCTGTTTGCTGGCGGTGCTCATGGCGGCGGCGAAATCGGCCAGCGGTGAGGGCTCGTTGGGGCCGAAGCGGGAGAGGAAGTATTTCAACTCCTCGGAGAAGAGTGGATTGAGGGGGAGCAGCTCTTTGATGGTGTTGATGATGGCGACGGCGTAGGCCTTGATCTCATCGGAGGTGCGCAGCTCATCCTCGCGCGGATACTCCACCTGGGCCAGGTAGGGCGGGGTGATGGAGAGCCACTTGATGATGCGGAAGCGCTGTACCCCCTCGGCGATGAACTGGAGTTTTTTGTCTGCCTTGGCGGGATGGTGCAGGCGTACCACCGAGCCCACTTGGTAGAACTCGTTCTCCGTCAAATCGGCTGGGTCACCGCCGCCGTCGCGCATCAAGATGAGTCCGGCCACACGGTGGGGGGTGTCGCCGATCTTCTCTATAGTCTCCAGCCAGGGCTTCTCATCCATGATGATGGGGAAGGCCTGGGCCGGGAAGAAGGGGCGATCGGTCATCGGCAGCAGATAGATGGTATCCGGCAGTACGGTGCCTGGTAGTGCCAGGCCGGCACTGGGCCACTCTTCTTCGCGTATCACCTCGGGCTCGATGGGCTCACGGTGGGTCATTACAGCTCCTCTGTGCGGTCGCGCGGTGGGTGGGATTTTCCCTGATCGATTTGGGGAATATGGGAGCCGCTGGGCGCGGTTCAAAGGGGGAGAGGTGGAGAGAGCGATAGAGATCTGGTTCGACTTCGGTAGTCCCTACAGTTATCTCAGTGTCATGCGCATTGAGGCGGCGGCGGCCCGGCATGGTGTGACGGTTCATTGGCGACCGTTTCTGCTTGGTGTCGTCTTCCGCGCCCTAGGTTGGGAGCGCTCCCCTCTGCTGCTAGATAGGGAGCGGGGTGCCTACATGTGGATCGACATGGCGCGCCAGTGCCGCAAGTACCAACTGCCGTGGCACTGTCCCAGTGAGTTTCCGCGACGGGCCGTGGTGCCGACGCGGGTGGCGCTCTGGGGGGCGCAGATGCCGTGGGTGGGGGAGTTCTGCCGGCGGCTGATGCAGCTCAACTTTGTGGCCGATTGCCCCATTGAGGGTGAGGCGGTGAGTGGCGAGGTGCTGACGGCGCTTGGTCTGCCGGCGGGCGAAATTGTGGCCGCCGCCCAGGCGGAGGGGCAGAAGCTGCGCTTGCGAGAGCAGACCGAGAGTGCGCGCCAGCGTGGCGTCTTTGGCGCCCCTACCTTTTTTGTCGGCGCTGAGATGTTCTGGGGCAATGACCGCTTGGATGACGCCTTGGCGTTGGCTGCCTGGGGGGTTGAGGCGTGACGGCACCAGAGTGGGAGCGTAGCTGGTTGGCTGAGGGGTTTGCGCAGGTCTCCCCGCCCGATCCCTTTCTCGCCCAGCAGGTGCGGCTGTTTGCCCTACGCGGTGCTGAGGAGACGCGCTTTCGACTGACCATTGAACCCCACCACTGCAACGCCTTTGGCACCGCCCATGGGGGGTTTCTCTCCACCCTGGCCGATCTGGTGTTGGCGGCCAACCTGCTCCAGCAGCTGCCGGCCACCGCCCACATCGTCACGGCCCGTCTGGAGGTGGATTTCCTCCGGCCGGTGGCGACCGGCAGCTGGCTGGAGAGCCGGCTCGATGGGGTGAAGCTCGGGCCGCACCGCTGTCGGATCCAGGGTGTGCTGCTGCGGGAGGGGGCGGCAGCGGTGTCGATGGTCGGCCTCTTTGCCCTCATCGATGGTCCGCAGCGGGGGTGAGTGGAGGGGTCAACCGGTGGCGATTGGCCGGGCCGGATCGCGGATCCACTCGCTCCAAGAGCCGGCATAGAGGCGCGAGCCAGGGAGACCGGCCAGCTCCATCGCCAGCATGTTGTGGAGGGCGGTGACACCGGAGCCGCACATGTGGACCACCGTAGCGGGTGGGCGGGTCGCCAGCAGGGGCGCGTAGAGGGCATACAGATCCGCGGCGGGGAGGAAGCGACCATCGGCCGCCAGGTTGCGTTGGAGCGGGAGATTGACCGCGCCGGGCACCCGGCCGGCGACTGGATCGATGGGCTCCTGTTCACCGCGAAAGCGTATCTCGGTGCGGGCGTCGATGAGTAGCAGGCTGCCATCTGCCACCCCCTGGGCGACCGCGGCGGTGGTGAGCCACTGCCGGTCATCCGCTTCACCGCTGAAGTGGCGTGGCGCCACGTTGGGGTCGCTCTGCTCCAGGGAACCGCCCTGGGCGCTCCAGTGGGGTAGGCCGCCATCCAACAGCGCCACCGCCTGGTGGCCGAGCCAGCGCAGCAGCCACCAGAGCCGTACCGCCATCGCCCCTCCGCAGTCGTCGTAGAGCACCACTTGGCTGCGACTATCGATGCCCCACGCCCCCAGCTGCTGCGCCAACTGCTGTGGATTGGGTAGTGGGTGGCGGCCGCTGCTGGCCGTGATAGGCCCGGAGAGTTGCCGATCCAGGTGGGCGTAGCGGGCCGTAGGGAGGTGGCCCGCCCGCCAGGCCCGCTCGCCGGCAGCGGGATCGGCGAGGGAGAAGCGACAGTCCACCACCACCCAGTCGGGGTGGTGGAGGTGGCTTTTCAGGGTGGCGGCATCGACGAGGGTGGTGTACATGGCGGGGCCTGGGTCACATCATGCCGGCAAACGGTTGGACCTCTACCAGGCTGCCCGCCTCCACACTGCCGCTCTCCGCCGGCAGCACGATAAAGCAGTCGGCCAGGCTCATGGAGCGCAGGATATGGGAGCCCTGCGACCCGGTGGCGCGCACGCTCAGCTGGCCATTGGCGTCGCGCTGGAGCTGGCCACGCTGAAAGTCGAGACGGCCAGGCTCCTTCTTCAGGGCGGTGGTGCAGGGCAGATGCAGGCTGATAGGCTCCACCTGCTCCTCACCCATCAACCGGCGCAGGGCGGGCTGGACGATCTGGTAGAAGGTGACCATGGCCGAGACCGGGTTGCCTGGGAGCCCGAAGAACCATGCCTGGCGGAGGCGACCAAAGGCGAGCGGCTTGCCCGGCTTCATGGCGATCTTCCACAGCCGTACCTCGCCCAGCGCCTCCAGCGCCTCCTTCACATAGTCCGCCTCACCCACCGAGACCCCGCCGGAGGTGATCACCACATCGGCCATGGCCGCCGCCTGCTCGAAGGCAGCGTGGACCGCCTCCCGCTGATCGGGGATGACGCCGAGATCCAGCAGCTCCACCCCGAGGCGGCTCAACATGCCGTGCAGGGTGTAGCGGTTGCTGTCGTAGATCTCACCGCTACCCAGCGGCTCACCGAGGGAGCGCAACTCATCGCCGGTGGAGAAGAAGGCGATGCGCGGTCGGCGCGTCACCCGCACCTCTGGGATCCCGAGGGAGGCGATGAGCCCCAGCTCCGGCGGTAGCAGCCGTTTGCCCGCCTCCAGCACCCGCTCACCGCGGGTGAGATCCTCACCCGCCAGGCGCACATTGGCCCCCAGCTTGACTCCAGCGGGGACGAAGACCGTCTCCCCCTCGCGCCGTACCCGCTCCTGGATCACCACGCTATCGGCCCCTTGGGGCAGGGGCGCACCGGTCATGATGCGCACCGCTTGGGTCGCTGCCAGGGTGCCCTCAAAGGCGTGACCAGCAAAGCTCTCGCCGATCACCGTCAAACCCACCTCGCCACTCTGGGGCAGGTCGCCGGCGCGGATGGCGTAGCCGTCCATAGCAGAGTTGACGTAGGAGGGGACATCGATAGGGGAGATCAGTGGCGCCGCCAACACCCGGCCCAGGGCGCTGCGCAGTGGCAGCTGCTCGCTGCCTGGGAGTGGGCTGAGATCGGTGAGGATGCGCTGGCGCGCCTCGCCCAACGGCATGAGAGGGGAGGATTTGGGATCGGCCATGGTTATATTCGGCTCTCTATAACGGTTGCGAAAAGCCCCCCTGCGGGCAGGCCCGCAACCGGGGCGTGGTGTCCCGATTGCGGGGGCGGAGGGGTTTAGTCTGCTAGACCCGCGTAGACGGTCTGCACGTCGTCATCGGCGTCGATCGCCTCCAGGAACGCCTCTACCTCGGTCCGCTCCGCCTCGCCCACCGTCATCGGGTTTTTGGGGCGGTAGCCCAACTGGGCGGAGTTGACGCTAAAACCGTGCTCGGGCAGGGCGCGGCTGACGGCATCCAGATCGGAGGGCTCGGTGTAGAACAGGGTGTCCCCCTCGTCGCCCGGCTCCAGATCGGTGGCACCTGCCTCAATGGCCGCCAGCTCCGGATCGGCATCGGCACTGCTGGGGGTCGCATCGATGATGCCGAGGTGATCGAAATCCCAGGAGACAGAACCGGAGGAGCCGAGCTGCCCCTTGCGGAACAGTACCCGCATACTGGAGATGGTGCGGTTGACGTTGTCGGTGAGGCACTCGACGATCACCGGTACCCGGTGGGGGGCAAAGCCCTCGTAGATCACCTTCTCATAGCTCACACCGGCGTCCAGGAGGCCGGCCCCCTTTTTGATGGCCCGCTCCAACGTATCCTTCGGCATAGAGGCCTTTTTGGCCTGATCTACGGCGAGTCGGAGCCGGGGATTGGAGTCGGGATCGGCACCGTTGCGCGCCGCCACCATGATCTCTTTTGCCAGTTTGGTGAACAGCCGCCCTTTGGCATTGGCGGCGGCCTCTTTACCTTTTGCTTTCCACTGTGCGCCCATGTTGGTTCCTCAGATTCATCACCCCGCAACGGGGGACGAAGGCGTGGATGTTATTGAAATCACTGCTTATCACCCCGGCGCGGCCCCATTTCTTACCACCGTCCGAACGCGCCGTAACGGTGCTGAGAGATCCAGGCCGATCGGCAGCTGCCGCCGTGACCGGGTGCGGTAGGGCAGGGATCCTACCTGTGCGCTCGACGATGCACCAGCGGGGAGGTGAGCGGCAGGGGAGGGTTGTGATGAAAAAGTGAGATCTGCGCGAAAGGGGCGTGAGACCCGAGGTTCATGCTGCTTCCCAACACGGCGGATGGTCCGCCCTGTTAAACGGAGGAATCCCAATGAAACAGACCACCGGCATCACCCTTGGCCTCGCCCTCGGCGGCGTATTTGCTTTTGGCTCCGCCCTGGCCGATGGCGGCAACCCCTTCACCACCGTTGAGCACGGCCCCCTACAGGTCGCGGCTGCCGGTGAGGCGCAGTGCGGTGAGGCGAAGTGCGGCGGTAATAAGAAGCCCACCCCTGCCACCGACATGCCGAGCACCCCGGAGGCGAAGTGCGGTGCCAACACCGGTGATAAGGGGGAGCCGGCGCCGGGCGAAGCCAAGTGCGGCGCTAACAAGTAGTCGGTGACGGTCATGGAGCACCGTCACCTGCAAGGTGCCGGTCTGGGTCTGCGGCGCGCCCTGATGGGCGCGCTCGCCGACGCCCCGACCGCTGCCATCGATTTCCTGGAGCTGGCCCCGGAGAACTGGCTGGGGCTGGGTGGCTACTACCCGCGGGCCTTGGCGGCGCTGGGGGAGCGCTGGCCCTTGGTGTGTCATGGTCTCTCCCTCTCCCTGGGTTCACCCGACCCGCTGGATGGGGCGCTGCTCGACCAGTTAAAGGGCTTTTTTCAGCGCTATGAGGTCCCGCTCTATTCGGAACACCTCTCCTACTGCTCCGCTGACGGCCACCTCTACGACCTGCTGCCGCTGCCCTTTACGGAGGAGGCAGTACACCACGTTGCCGGCCGTATCCGGCAGGTGCAGGAGCGGTTGGAGCGGCGCATCGCGGTGGAGAACATCTCGGCCTATCTGCGTCCACCCGGGACCTTGGGGGAGGCGGAGTTCATCTGTGCCGTGCTGGCGGAGGCCGATTGTGATCTGTTGTTGGATGTCAACAACGCCTACGTCAACGGCGTCAATCACGGGGAGGACCCGGTCGCCTTCATCCGCGCCCTGCCACCGGAGCGGGTGGTCTATATCCACGTGGCCGGCCACTACCGCGAGGCGACCGATCTACTGATCGATACCCATGGGGCGGCGGTGGTCGATCCCGTCTGGTCACTGTTGGGCGTCGCCTACGACCACTGTGGGGTACGCCCGACGCTCCTGGAGCGGGACTTCAATCTGCCACCACTACCGCAGCTACTGGCGGAGGTGGAGACCATCCGCCATCTACAACGGCAGGGAGGGTGGCGCCATGCAGCCTGTGCCTGAACTGGCGGCGGGGCAGTTCGCCTTTGCCAACCACCTGCGTGACCCTGCCCGGCGGCCACCACCGGAGGGGTGTGCGCCAGAGCGGGTGGCCGTTTATGGCGAACTCTTTTTTAACAATATTGATGGTGTCCTGGGTGACGCCCTGCCGCAGCTGCGAGGACAGTTAGGGGCGGGGCAGTGGCAGCAGCTGGTGCGCCGTTTCTATGCCGAACAGAACCATCGAGAGCCGCTGTTTCATCGCCTGCCGGGGGAGTTTGTCACCTGGCTGGCCGGCGGTGGGGCGCTGCTGCCACTCCCTCTGCTGGAGCTGGCCGACTTTGAGTGGCAGCGATTGAGTCTGAGCTGGGCCGAAGCGGCGGCGGTGCCACCCACCGTCGCTGGGGGCTTACGGCTCCTGGCGCCGCAGCGACTGCTGGGCTACCGCTATCCAGTCCACCGCCTGCCTGGGTCTGCCGTGGCCGAGAGCAGTTGGTTGTTACTGTGGCGTAACCGCCACGATAGGGTGGAGTTGATGGAGCTGACGCCAGCCGGGGCGCTGCTGCTGTCGCGTGTGGCGGCCAACCCTAGCCATCGCAGTGGGGAGCTACTGGCCGAGGTCGCTACGACCATCGGCCATCCCGATCCGGCGGCGGCCAGCGCCTTTGGCCGGCAGCTACTGGTGCGCTGGCGGGAGCTGGGGGTGATCGCGGGGGAGATCGACGGAGGGTCAGGGCATGAAGCTACTCACTGAGATACAGCGCCTGATGGTGCTGACCCAGCGGGCGGATCTGTTGGCACCCCTGCTGTTGCGGCTCTATCTGGTCCCCATCCTCTGGGAGTCAGGGGGCCGTAAGTTGGCCCATATGGAGGCGACCATCAGCTGGTTTGGCAACCCGGAGTGGGGCCTGGGGCTGCCCTTTCCGGCCCTGCTGGCGTGGCTTGCCACCCTCACCGAGGTTGGGGGGGCGGTGGCACTACTACTGGGGTTGGGGGTGCGCTGGATGGCCATCCCCTTGATGATCACCATGCTGGTGGCGGCCCTGACCGCCCATTGGGAGAACGGCTGGTTGGCCATCGCGGCCAGCGATTCGGTCGCGGCGTTGCGTTTGGATGGGCTACTGGAGTGGTTGGCGCAAGAGCACCCAGGGCGTTATCACTACATCACTGAACTCGGCACGCCGGTGGTACTCAATAACGGCATTGAGTTTGCCGCCACCTACTTTGTGATGCTCCTGGCCCTCTTCTTCCTCGGCGCCGGCCGTTGGCTCAGCCTCGACTACTGGCTGGGTCGCTACCTGTTCGGCTACCACCGGCCGTGCACACCGGCCACGCCCTGAGATGGGGGCGCCGGCCAGTAGGCAGAGTGCCCTTCCACCCCTTCCGCCGGCGCAGTGGTTGGGCTGTGCCACGCGGATCTCTACGACCGATCAGACCCCTCTGCTGGGGTCCTTGGGAGAGCTGCCATGTTGATTCGACGAGCCGCCGATATCCGCCCCTCAGAGATCACCGATGAGAAGGTGTGGCGCGCCCGCCGCGACTTCCTGCGGTTGGGGGCTGCTGGGGCGTTACTGCTCACCTCGCCGGCCCGTGCCGGTCTGTTCGATAGCACCCCAGAGCCGCCGCCGGGCCGGGCCGACTTCACCGGCCTCAATACCACCTGGGGCAGCGAGCTGAAGGCCAACAGCTGGCAGGAGATCACCACCTACAACAACTTCTACGAGCTGGGTACCGACAAGGCCGATCCGGCCCAGAATGCCCACTACTTCACCCCCCAACCGTGGTCGGTTGCCATTGAGGGGGAGGTGGCGCGGCCAGGTCGCTTAGGCGTTGAGGACCTCATCGCCCGCCACCCGCTGGAGGAGCGGATCTACCGGCTGCGCTGTGTGGAGGGGTGGTCGATGGTGATCCCTTGGGTGGGGTTTCCGCTGGCCGACCTACTCAAGCGCTTCGAACCTACCGCCAATGCCAAATATGTGGAGTTCACCACCCTCCATGATCCGCAGCGGCTGCCCGGGCAGCAGCGTGCCGTCCTCCCTTGGCCCTATGTGGAGGGGCTGCGAATGGACGAGGCGATGCACCCTCTCAGTCTCATCGCCGTGGGGCTCTATGGGCGGATGCTCCCGGCCCAGAATGGGGCGCCGCTACGGCTAGTGGTGCCGTGGAAGTATGGCTTTAAGAGCATCAAATCCATCGTCCGCATCCGGCTGACGGAGCAGATGCCGCAGACCACCTGGCACCGGGCCAATGCCCATGAGTATGGTTTTTATGCCAACGTCAATCCGGCCGTGGACCACCCGCGCTGGAGTCAGGCCCGGGAGCGGCGCATCGGTGAGTTTTTGAAGCGCGATACCCTACCGTTCAATGGCTATGGGGAGCAGGTGGCCTCCCTCTATAGCGGCATGGATCTGACGCAATGGTTTTAACCACCCCCATGGACCGAGCCCAGGGGCGCGCCAGGCAGTCGTCCGACCCCGTGCGTTGGCTAAAACCTCTGCTATTCGGCTTGGCGTTACTCCCCCTGGCCCTCATGGGGTGGGATACGGTGAGTGGTGGCCTGGGGGCCAACCCCATTGAGAGCCTCATCCGCCGTAATGGCGACTGGGCGTTGCGGTTTCTACTCTTGACCCTGACCATCACCCCGCTGCGGGAGTTGAGCGGCTGGAGCGGTGCCATTCGGTTGCGCCGGATGATCGGGCTGTTTGCCTTCTTCTATGCCACCCTCCATCTTGCCGGCTATGTGGTGTTGGAGCAGTTTTTCGACTGGCCGGCGATGGGGGCCGATCTCCTGAAACGGCCCTATATCACCCTGGGCATGGGCTGCTTTTTGCTCCTGCTGCCCCTCGCCATCACCTCCACCAACGGCATGATTAGGCGGTTGGGGGGACGGCGCTGGCGGGCCCTGCACCGGCTTATCTATCCCGCCGCCCTGTTGGCGGTGGCCCACTACTTCCTGTTGGTCAAGGCGGATCTGCGCGAGCCAATACTTTACGGCGCCCTGTTGGCCCTGCTCCTGGGCTATCGGCTGGTGCGGGCGCTGCCGGGGCGGCATTCAGCCGCTGGATAGGGGGGGACTCACAATCGTCATAGGGTTGACTTGGACATTAGCGGCCATATGAACAAGACTGCTAAGCGGTCGGTCAGCGTGAGCCATACCGGCTGAGGCGGCTGAAGCGGGTATGCAAACTGATGTACAGTGCTCGCAACTATCCGCTATTCTTTATGGCTTAAGTCAACAACCAAGAATCGTTCTAACCGGCCCGGCCGGCCCTGGAACCCCCCCAGATTCCCAACACGGAGCAAGAAGGAGTCAATGATGAAGCACGAACTGCCTGCCCTGCCCTACGCCAAGAACGCCCTGGAGCCGCACATCTCTGCCGAGACCCTGGAGTTCCACCACGGCAAGCACCACCAGACCTACGTGGACAACCTCAACAAGCTGGTGCCGGGGACCGAGTTTGAGAACGCCTCCCTGGAGGAGATCATCAAGAAGGCGTCGGCGGGTGGCATCTTCAACAATGCAGCCCAGGTCTGGAACCACACCTTCTACTGGAACTGCATGGGGCCGGGTGCCGGCGGCGAGCCCACGGGCGCCCTGGCCGAGGCGATCAACCAGGCGTTTGGCTCCTTCGAGGCCTTTAAGGAGAAGTTTTCCACCTCCGGTGCCACCAACTTCGGTTCTGGCTGGACCTGGCTGGTGAAGGGGACCGATGGCGCCCTGGAGATCGTCAACACCTCCAACGCCGGTAACCCGATGACCGATGGTAAGACCCCGCTGCTCACCTGCGATGTCTGGGAGCACGCCTACTACATCGACTATCGCAACGCCCGTCCCAAATATATCGCCTCCTTCTGGTCCCTGGTGAACTGGGCCTTTGTGGCCGAGCAGTTCGCCGCCTGAGGGTAGTGCCAGAGGGGTAACACTCCTCGCAGATAGGCCCCGGATCGCCGCTCAGTCGCGTCGGTTCGGGGCCGATTTGCCGTAAATGAGTTGCAGCTCTGTTGCCCGTTGCACCCCTCCCGATCACCCATTAGAATCCCCCCTTTGGCTGATCGGCAGTCTTCGTTCGGGACTGCCTTTTTGCTTTTTTGAGCGGGGAAAACGATGTCCGACGCACTGATGACCACCTACGCACGGCTGCCGGTGACCTTTGAGCGGGGGGAAGGCGCCTGGCTCTGGGATACCGAGGGTAAGAAGTACCTCGATGCCATCAGTGGCATCGCTGTTTGCAACTTGGGACATGCTCATCCCCGAGTGGCAGAGGCGATCTGTGATCAGGCTCGTCGCCTGGTTCACACCTCCAATGTCTATGGCATCGCTAACCAGGCGGCGCTGGGTGAGCGGTTGACGGCGCTGTCGGGGATGGAGCGGGTCTTTTTCGCCAACTCCGGCGCCGAGGCCAATGAGGCCGCCATCAAGCTGGCACGGCTCTATGGCCATAAGCGTGGCATCGACACCCCGGTCACCATTGTCGCCGAGCGCAGTTTCCACGGCCGCACCATGGCCACCCTTACCGCCACGGGTAATCGCAAGATCCAAGCGGGTTTTGAGCCGCTGGTGAGTGGCTTTGCGCGGGTCCCCTACGACGATATCGAGTCGATCCGTACCGTCGGCAAGAACGCCCCCGGCGTGGTTGCGGTGCTGGTGGAGCCGGTGCAGGGGGAGGGCGGGGTACGGATCCCTGCCAGTGACTATCTACAGCAGCTGCGCGCCCTCTGCGATGAGAACGGCTGGCTGCTGATGCTGGATGAGATCCAGACAGGTATGGGGCGGACCGGCCAGTGGTTCGGTTATCAGAACAGCGGCGTCCTGCCGGATGTCATCACCCTCGCCAAAGGGCTCGGCAACGGTGTCCCCATCGGTGCCTGCCTGGCCCGCGGAGAGGCGGCAACCCTATTCCAGCCGGGTAACCACGGCTCCACCTTTGGTGGTAACCCCCTCGCCTGCGCGGCGGGGTTGGCGGTGTGTGATGCCCTGGAGCAGGGGGCCCTGGTGGAGCGGGCGCGGCTGCTCGGTGAGCGGATGTTGAACGGTTTCCGTAGCCAGCTGGCAGAGCAGCCCTTTGTCAGCGAGATCCGCGGTCAGGGGCTGCTACTGGGTATCGAGCTGGATCGCCCCTGTGGGATCTTGATGCAGCGCGCCTTGGCGGCGGGTCTGCTCATCAATGTCACTGCCGACTCCACGGTACGACTGCTCCCCCCCTTCGTCCTCACCGATGACGAGGCGGATCAGATCGTCGCCGAGGTGAGCCGGCTTATCATCGAATTCGGCCAAGAGCCGCAGCAGCAGGGCTGAGCCATGGCCGTTCGCCACTTTCTCACTCTCCATGATCTCTCGTCGGGCGAGTTACACGCCCTCATTGCCCGCGCCATCGAGCTGAAGGCGCTATGGCGTAGCGGGGGCGGTTTTGAACCGCTCAAAAACCGGGTGATGGGGATGCTGTTTGAAAAGTCCTCCACCCGGACCCGGGTCTCCTTCGAGACCGCCATGGCCCACTTTGGCGGTCACGCTATCTTCCTCTCACCGCGCGATACCCAGCTGGGGCGCGGTGAGCCGGTGGAGGATACTGCGCGGGTGCTATCGCGCATGGTGGATGTGGTGATGATCCGCACCTTTGAACACGCCAAGCTACAGCGCTTTGCCGACTTCTCTCGTGTGCCGGTGATCAACGCCCTCACCGACGATCACCACCCCTGCCAGCTACTGGCAGACGTGCAGACCTTTACCGAGCTGCGCGGCGCGATTACCGGGCGGCGGGTGGCGTGGATAGGGGACGGCAACAATATGTGCAACTCCTACATCGACGCCGCCTGTCAGTTCGATTTTGAGCTGGTCATCGCCGCCCCAGAGGGCTACGAGCCTAACCCTGCCCTAGTGGCCGCGGCGGGTGGTAGGGTGCATCTGGTGCGCGACCCGCGGGAGGCGGTGGCGGGTGCCCACCTAGTGACCACCGATGTCTGGGCCAGTATGGGTCAGGAGGAGGAGCAGGCGGCCCGCGCTAAGGCCTTTGCCAACTATCAGGTGGATATGGCCCTCATGGCCTGTGCCGACCCCAACGTGCTGTTCCTCCACTGCCTCCCCGCCCACCGTGGCGAGGAGGTGGCCGCTGAGGTGATCGACGGTCCGCAGAGTGCCGTATGGGAGCAGGCGGAGAATCGCCTCCACAGCCAAAAGGCGCTGCTGGAGCTACTGCTGTGTGACCCCTCCTGGGCCGCCGATCGCTGATCCCCACCCCTCTACCTGTGAGCCCCCGGTTCATCTCACCGGGGGCTCGCGGTTGCTCCTCCCGCCCCTCTCCCCCTCATCACCCTGTTTCCGCCGAGCTGTGCGTGGCTGAACCGCCCGCTGTTGGTTATCCTTAGCGCTAGCCTGAGATTAGCGAGCATTGGTGGCGGAGGCGGCTAAGATCAGGGGGTTACCGCCTGATCGTCAAAGTGCAACCGGAGTCAGTTAGGCTGCGGTGGTCTCCGTTGATAACCCCTTCGCGCCCACCCGTCCCGATGCCTCCCTATCTTTCGCTGCCGGTTGTATCCCGCTTGGACGGGGCATATCGTAGTGCACTCTTCGCCGCGCGGGCGGCGCCAGAACGAAGGAAAGCTCGCACATGTCGTTGATAGAGATCCGCATCCATGGACGCGGTGGCCAAGGTAACGTGGTGGCCGCCAACCTCCTTGCCACGGCCGCCTTTGAAATGGGGCGCCACGGTCAGGCCTTCCCCAACTTCGGCGCTGAACGCCGTGGGGCGCCGGTGGTCGCCTTTGTCCGTATCGCCGACCAGCCTATCCTGCGCCGCTGTCAGGTGCTCACCCCGGCCTACCTCATCATCCAGGACGAGGCGCTGCTCCACGTCCCCGGGGTGACTGACGGCCTCAAAGCCGGTGGGGGGGTGCTTATTAATAGCAATCGTCCCGCCAGCGACTTCCCGATGGCCAATGGCGTCTCGGTGGCCACGCTGCCGGCGTCACAACTGGCCAAGGAGTTCCTGGGTCGGCCTGTGCCCAACACTGCGCTGTTGGCCGGATTCCTCAGCTTGACCGGACTGCTGCCGGTGGAGGCGCTGATTAAGATACTGGGCCACAAGTTCAAGGGGGAGGTATTAGAGAAGAACGCCGCCCTCATCACCGAGGCCGCCGGTCGCGTTGAGCCTTTGATCTGGAAGGAGATCGCTGATGTTGCAGCCGCTTGAAGGCTCCCAAGCCCTCGCCCAGGCGGTGGCGCTGTGCCACCCGCAGGTGGTGGCCGCCTACCCCATCACCCCGCAGACCCACATCGTGGAGAACCTCTCCAAGTTGGTGGCCGATGGCAAACTGCGGTGTGAATTTGTCTCGGTGGAGAGTGAGTTCTCGGCCGCCTCTGTGGTGCTCGGCGCCGCGGCTGCCGGCTCCCGTACCTACACCGCCACCGCCTCCCAAGGGCTGTTACTGATGGCGGAGGTGCTCTACAACATCGCCGGGATGCGCATCCCCGTGGTGATGACCTGCGCCAACCGGGCGGTTTCAGCCCCTCTCTCCATCTGGAACGACCAGCAGGACTCCATGGCGGTGCGTGATGCCGGCTGGATCCAGCTCTACTGTGCCGACAACCAGGAGGCGGTCGATACCACCATCCAGGCCTACCGCATCGCCGAGCGTTGCGAGTTGCCGGTGATGGTCTGTGTCGATGGCTTCACCTTGACCCATACCCTGGAGGGGATCGACATCCCGAGCCAGGCCCAGGTGGATGAGTTTCTACCGCCGTTCCAGTTTGCCCGCCGGCTCGATCCGCAGCGCCCCATCTCCATGGGGACCCTGCTCTCGCCGGACTTCTACCCGGAGGCGCGTCACTCCCATCACAGCGCCCTGCTGAAGGCCCAGGAGGAGATTATCGCCGTTGATGAGGCATTCGCCGCGGTGGTGGGGCGCCAGTCGGGTGGGCTGCTCACGGTGGAGGGGCCAGAGGAGGCGCGCATTGGCGTGCTGACCTTGGGCTCGATCCTGGGGACCTTCCGCGAGGCGGTAGAGATCTATCCCGATGCCCCGCCGGCCAAGCTCATCAAGCTGCGCAGCTTCCGCCCCTTCCCGGTGGATGCCCTGAAGGAGGCGGTGGCCGGCCTGACCGATCTCATCGTGGTGGAACGGGCCCTCTCTGTGGGGGGCGGTGGCATTGTGGGGCCGGAGGTTCGGGCCGCCCTGTCGGAACTGGCCAACCCGCCGCGGGTCCACAATGTGGCCATTGGCCTCGGTGGACGTGACGTGCCGCTGGCCGCCTGGC
>QKFD01000120.1 GCA_003251535.1 Chromatiales bacterium
GCCGGCTCGGTGTTCCGCAATCCGCCGGGGGACTATGCCGCGCGCCTCATTGAAGCGAGTGGGCTCAAGGGGCGCTGCATCGGCAAGGCGTGCGATTCCCGCAAGCACGCCAACTTCATCACGAATACCGGCGGGGCGAGCGCTGCCGACATCGAACAGCTGATCGCCCAAGTTGCCGACGAGGTGCGTGCCCGATTTGGCGTGGCGCTGAAAGCAGAGGTGTGCATCGTGGGCGAGGGGGAGGCGACCGATGGTTGAGGCATACGAGCCGGCGCAGTTCGGCAAGGTAGCGGTCCTGATGGGTGGGACCTCGGCGGAGCGTGAGGTGTCGCTCAACAGCGGTGGGGCGGTGCTGGCGGCGTTGCAGCGGCGCGGCATTGACGCCCATGGCATCGATGCCGGTCACGACCTGCTGGCGGTACTGGTGGCCGGTGCCTTTGATCGCGTCTTTATCGTGCTGCATGGGCGGGGCGGTGAGGATGGCACCCTGCAAGGGGCGCTCGAACTGCTGGGTCTGCCCTACACCGGTAGCGGGGTGCTGGGCTCGGCACTCGGTATGGATAAGTGGCGCACCAAGCTGGTGTGGCACGCCGCCCACCTCCCGGTCCCGGAGTTTGAACTCCTCTCCGTCGCCAGTGATTTTGAGGCGGTGGAGCGGCGTCTAGGGCTACCGCTGTTTGTCAAACCGGTGCGGGAGGGATCCAGCGTCGGGGTGTGCAAGGTAAAGGCCACCGGGGAGTTGCGCAGTGCTTGGCAGCAGGCGGCGCAGTACGACTCGCTGGTGATCGCGGAGCGTTACTTCGGTGGTGGTGAATACACCGTGGCCATCTTGGGTGACCGGCCGCTGCCGGCGATCCGCATCGTGCCGGCGGGGGAGTTCTACGACTACGACGCCAAGTATCTGCGCGATGACACTCGTTATCTCTGCCCCTGTGGCTTAGCGCCGGAGCTGGAGGCGGAGATGCAGTCGATGGCACTGGCCGCCTTCCGTCTGCTGGGCTGCCGCGGCTGGGGCCGAATCGATTTCTTGATGGATGAGGCGGGCAAGCCCTATCTATTGGAGGCCAATACCGTACCGGGGATGACCGATCACAGCCTAGTACCGATGGCGGCGCGCGCAGCGGGCATCGAGTTTGATGACCTGGTGGTGCGCATCCTCGCCGAGAGCCTCCATGACGGCGGCACGCAGACATAGAGGCCAGGCACGGCGCAAGGCGCCGCCGCGGCAACCACCCGATTTCGGGCGGTTGTTTCGCGGCTTGCTGAGCACGCTGTTGGGATTGCTGCTGCTGAGCAGCGTAGGTTATGGCACTTACTTCGGTAGCCAGTGGCTGATGGAGCCGGGTCACCTGCCGGTACGGCGGCTGCGCATTGTGGCGCCGCTCAACGAGGTGACGCTGGATGCCGTCCGCGAGGTGGTTCGCCCCCATGCGCGGGAGGGGATCCTCCAGCTCGATGTGGATGAGGTGCGGGATGAGTTGGAGTCGTTGTCATGGGTGAGACGGGCCGAGGTGCGCCGCTCCTGGCCTGATGTGTTGGTGATCGACATCCGTGAGTTCGACGCGGTGGCGCAGTGGAGCGATGGTTCACTGGTCAGTAACGATGGTGTGCGCTTCACTCCTGGAGAGGCGTGGCGCGGGGCGGCGGCGCTCCCCAAGTTGGATGGACCGGCGGGCAGCGAGCAGACCTTGATCGCCCACTATCGCAGCTTCAGCCAGCAGTTGGCGGGCAGCGGCCTCGCCATCCGCGAGTTGATCATGGATGAGCGCCACGCTTGGCGACTGATCCTGGCCGACGGGGTACAGGTACTCCTGGGACGCGGGGGGCATGAGCTGCGGCTTGCCCGGTTGCAGGAGATATACCACGACATTCTTAAGACAGATAGCGCGCGGCTCGAACGACTCGATCTGCGTTACACCAACGGATTTGCGGTCAAGTGGCGCGGGGAGACCCCCGCCGCCGGGGCATAGCGGGGTTCGGAGAACAAGATGTCGAAAAAGTCAGACAAGAACCTGATCGTGGCGCTTGATGTCGGCACCTCCAAGGTGGTGGCCATTGTCGGCGAGGTGAGCTCTGATCGAGAGATCGAGATCATCGGCATCGGTTCTCATCCGTCGCGGGGATTGAAGAAGGGGGTGGTGGTCAATATCGAATCGACCGTGCAATCGATCCAGCGCGCCATCGAAGAGGCGGAGCTGATGGCCGGTTGCGAGATCCATTCGGTCTTTGCCGGCATCGCCGGTAGCCACATCCGCAGCCACAACTCCCACGGCATCGTCGCTATCAAGGAGAAAGAGGTCACCCAGGGCGATGTGGATCGGGTGATCGACGCGGCCCGGGCAGTGGCCATCCCGGCGGATCAAAAAATCCTGCATATCTTGCCGCAGGAGTACATCATCGATAATCAAGAAGGGATTCGTGAACCCATCGGCATGTCTGGGGTGCGCATGGAGGCTAAGGTGCATCTGGTCACCGGCGCGGTGAGTGCTGCTCAAAATGTCGTCAAATGTGTAGAGCGCTGCGGTTTAGCGGTAGATGACATCATCTTGGAGCAGATCGCCTCCGCCAACGCGGTGCTGTTGGACGATGAAAAGGAACTAGGGGTCTGCCTAGTAGATATCGGTGGTGGCACCACTGATATTGCGGTCTATGCCGATGGATCCATTCGTCACACTGCAGTGATCCCTATTGCAGGTGATCAGGTCACCAACGATATTGCCGTCGCGCTGCGGACCCCCACCCAGCACGCTGAAGAGATCAAACTCAAATATGCTTGCGCCCTCACCCAGCTGGCGGGGGCCGATGAGATGATCGAGGTGCCGAGTGTGGGTGACCGGCCCTCGCGGCGGTTGGCCCGCCAGACCCTCGCAGAGGTGGTGGAGCCGCGTTACGAAGAGCTGTTTTCGTTGGTGCAGGCGGAACTACGCAAAAGTGGATTTGAAGATCTATGCGCTGCCGGCGTGGTGTTGACCGGCGGTAGCGCCAAGATGGAAGGGGCGGTCGATCTGGCCGAGGAGATCTTTCACATGCCGGTACGGCTAGGGGTGCCGCAAGGAGTGACCGGGCTGATGGATGTCATCCGTAATCCGATATACGCCACTGGGGTTGGTCTGCTGCTGTTTGGGCGTGACTATCGCGGACAGGCCCTGCTCACCGAGGGAAAAGGTGGGGTCATTGGTGGGATCTGGCATCGGATGAAGAGCTGGTTTCAAGGAAATCTGTAGGGCCGTGGGCGGCTAGTCGATCGTTTGACAATAAACGGACAAACTCGTTGGAGGTAATCGCAATGTTCGAACTGATGGATACCCCCGCGCAGAATGCGATCATCAAGGTCATCGGCGTGGGTGGCGGCGGCGGTAACGCCGTCGAATATATGGTGAGTCGGCAGATTGAGGGGGTCGATTTCATCTGTGCCAACACCGACGCGCAGGCGCTGAAGCGCTCTTCCGCGCGCACCGTATTGCAGCTGGGGGGGGATATCACCAAGGGGTTGGGTGCAGGTGCCAATCCGGAGGTGGGGCGGCAGGCAGCGCTCGAGGATCGCGAGCGGTTGAATGAGGTCCTGGAAGGGGCCGATATGGTCTTCATCACCGCCGGTATGGGGGGTGGGACCGGCACCGGTGGTGCCCCCATCGTCGCCCAGGTGGCGAAGGAGTTGGGGATCCTCACCGTGGCCGTAGTGACCAAGCCGTTCCCTTTTGAAGGGCGCAAGCGGGCCGAGGTAGCCGACAAGGGGATCAACGAGCTGAAGGAGTATGTTGACTCCCTCATCACTATTCCCAATGAGAAGCTGCTAACGGTCCTGGGCAAGCAGACCTCACTGCTGGAGGCGTTCAAGGCGGCCAACGATGTGCTCTATGGCGCGGTGCAGGGGATTGCTGACCTCATCACCCGTCCTGGCCTCATCAACGTTGACTTCGCCGATGTGCGCACCGTCATGTCCGAGATGGGAATGGCGATGATGGGATCCGGCAACGGTACCGGTGAAGAGCGGGCCCGGGATGCGGCTAAGGCAGCCATCTCCAGTCCGCTGTTGGAAGACATCAATCTCACCGGCGCCCGCGGCATCCTGGTCAACGTCACCGCTGGCTACGACATGTCCATCGGTGAATTTGAAGAGGTGGGTAATGTCATCAAGGAGGTGGCGGCCGATAACGCTACTGTGGTGGTGGGCACCGCCCTCGACCCGGAGATGACCGATGAACTACGGGTGACCGTGGTGGCAACGGGGCTGGGTGGTTCGCGGATGGCGCAGAGTACGAAAGGCGATCAACCGGTCAAGCTGGTAGTCAACAAGGCGCCGGGTGGCGAGGTGGACTATGCCAGCCTGGAGCGGCCGACCGTGTTGCGCAACTCCAATAGCAATGAGCGCTTCCCCAAGCCGGGTGCTGACGAGAATAATCTCGACTATCTCGACATCCCCGCCTTCCTGCGTCGGCAGGCGGACTAAGCGTTCATGGCCAGTGCAAATGTACTCCGGCTAAGACGGTTGGGGTGCACATTGGGGGTGGCAGGAGCCGACGATGTGGGTGTGCCGATGCGGCGCGACACTCCACCAGGCTGCTGGCGTAAGCGCCTCCAGGTTTCGATGGTGCCCGCAGTATGGGCACGGCAACGCCGCGAGGAGAGGCCTCGCCGCCACGGCGGACGTTAGGCCCCCCGGGACGCACCGCCTAGCGGTCGGACCGTAGTCGATGCTGTAAACCTCCCCCTAAGAAACAGACGCCGATGGTCCGGTCAACGCCCCACAAGGGGCGCTGATCGGGCCGCCACGTTCCCCCGTTGCTCCAGCTCAACCCGTTGTTCTCCCTACCTCCCGCCCCGGGATCGACCTAGTGGTGTCGAGGGGCATGGCACAGTAACTTGCTCGCCAATGACTGTTCTCGCTGGCACTGCTCTGCCATCGCTAGGGCCGGCCCCTATCCACCCCTAGGGAGGAGATCCATCCGTGCGCCATACCGTCGGTTTCCGCCTCGTGCTCTCCATCGGCCTCATCCTCATTCTCTCTGCCGTCTTCATCTTCTGGCTGTATGCCCATGACCAGCGCTCCAACGCAGTGGAGCGGGAGGTGATATCGGCTCGCAATCTGATACTGATGGCCGAGTCGGTCCGGGAGGAGATGGACGACAAGTGGGCCTTGGGGATCTTCTCGCCGGAGATGCTGCGCAACCAGCCCGCCAACTCCGAGCGGGAGCGGCGCGCAAAGGTTATGGCGGCCATCCCGGTGGTGACTGCTTGGGAGGCAGCTAAAGCCAAATCGGCGGAAGGGGGCTTCGAGTTCCGCACACCGCGGGAGGGGGCACGCAATCGGAGCAATGAGCCGGATGCGCTGGAGTCGCAGGTGCTGCGCTATTTCGATGAGCATCCCGATACCGTGGAGCACCATGTGGTGGATGAAGATCTGAATGCGGTGCGCTACTTTCGGCCGGTACGCCTGGGCAAGACCTGCCTCACCTGCCACGGCGATCCGGCCACCTCGCAGGAACTTTGGGGGCGGAGTGACGGCAAGGACATCACGGGTCACGTCATGGAGAACAAGCGGGAGGGGGATCTCTACGGCGCCTTTGAGGTGATCCGGCCGTTGGCGGCCATTGATCGCCAGACGAGGCAGGAGCTGGGGATCGCCTCGCTGCTGGCGCTCTTCATTCTCGCCCTCTTGGTGGGGTTGGTGGGGTGGCTCACCAACCGCCTGGTGGGGCGACCCATCCGGTTGGCGGTGCGCGCCATGCAGCAGGCCGAGCGCGATGGCGACCTCACCCTCCGCCTCGACGACCAGCGGCAGGATGAGCTGGGTGAGATGGCCACCGGATTCAACGGATTTATGGGGCGTATCCGGACCTTGATGGCCGAAGTGGGGCGCTCCTCCGACGAGGTGAGCCGGGCGGCGGCGCAGATGGCTCAGGTGACCGACGCCACCCGCCATGGAGTGCTGCGGCAGCGCCAAGAGACCGACCAGGTGGCCACCGCGATCCAAGAGATGAGCGCCACGGTGGAGGAGGTGGCACGTAGTGCCGCCTCCGCCGCGGAGACCGCCGAGCTGGCCGGTAACGCCTCGGCCAAGGGGCGCGAGGTGGTGGAGCAGAGCATCAGCACCATCGATACCCTGGCCCGCGAGGTGACCCACGCGGCCGAGGTCATTGAGCGATTGGAGCGGCATAGTGGTGAGATCGGCCAGGTGCTGGAGGTGATCCGCGGGGTGGCGGAGCAGACCAATCTGCTGGCACTCAACGCCGCCATCGAGGCGGCCCGAGCGGGTGAGCAGGGGCGTGGTTTTGCTGTGGTGGCCGATGAGGTGCGCACCCTGGCCTCCCGCACCCAGGCCTCCACCGAGGAGATCCGGCGCATGATCGAACGCATCCAGAGCGGCACTAGCGAGGCGGTGGTGGTGATGGATAAGGGGCGCGCCCAGGCCGAGGCGAGTGTCTCTCAGGCGGCCCAAGCGGGGCAGGCGTTACAGGAGATCGCCAACGCAGTCTCCCGCATCAACGATATGAATGCCCAGATCGCCGCCGCCGCCGAACAGCAGAGTTCGGTGGCCGAGGAGATCAGCCTCAACATCAACAACATCACCCAGGTGGGGCAGCAGACCGCCGAGGGCTCAGAGCAGGTGGCAACAGCGGGTCAGCAGCTGATGGCCTTGGCGACACGGCTTCACCAACAGTTGGGCCAGTTTCGGGTCTGAACTAGGGGCGCCGCCCTGGCCCCGACGGCGCAGTTCAAATGGGACGGGCAGCGGGCATCGCTCCAGAGGCCCGCTGCCATCCACAGCGGTGAGAGATCCGGGTTAGCATCCACACCATGTTCAGCCCCGCCACCATGCACTGGTTCACCCAGCGCTTTGCCGCTGCCACCCCTGCCCAGGAGCAGGGGTGGCCGGTGATCGCCTCCGGGGCCCACACCCTCATCACCGCCCCCACCGGTAGTGGCAAGAGCCTGGCCGCCTTTCTAGTGGGGATCGATCGTTGCCTCACCCTGGCCAGTGATGCCCCCGCCGGGGTGCGGGTGCTCTACCTCTCGCCCTTGAAGGCACTGGTGTATGACGTGGAGCGCAATCTGCGCGCCCCCCTGGAGGGGATTGGCGCCGCGGCGCAGCAGCTCGATCTCGCCCTGCGTCCCATCAGCGTCGCCATGCGCACCGGCGACACCCCCAACCGTGAACGGCAGCGGCAGCTGCGTCAACCGAGCGAGATCCTCGCCACCACCCCGGAGTCGCTGTTCCTCCTGCTAGGCTCGCAGGCCCGCGCGACCCTGCGCTACGTCCACACCATCATTGTCGATGAGCTGCACGCGCTGCTGCCCACCAAGCGCGGTGCCCACCTCGCCTTGAGCCTGGAGCGGCTCTGTCAGTGGACGGTGAGCGAGCCCCAGCGGATCGGCCTCTCCGCCACCGTGCAGCCACTGACGGAGGCGGCCGGTTTTCTCGGGGGCGAGCGGCCAGTCACGGTGGTGGATGCCGCTGCCCCGCCCCGGCTGCAACTGACCGTGAGCGTGCCAGTGCCGGAGATGGAGCGGGTGGCACCACCGGCCGGAGGAGAGCCAGCCGCGGAGCGCGGGATCTGGCAGGCGCTCTATCCAGCGCTACTGGCCGATATCCGTCGCCACCGCTCCACCATCGTATTTGTCAACAGCCGCGGCCTCTGTGAACGGCTCACCGCCCGCCTCAATGAGCTGGCCGGCGAACCGCTGGTGCAGGCCCACCATGGCAGTGTCTCCCATGCCCGGCGCAGCGAGATCGAGACGGCCCTCAAGGGGGGTGAGCTGCGCGCCATCGTTGCCACCTCTTCGCTAGAGCTGGGGATCGATATGGGGGCCGTGGATCAGGTGCTGTTGGTGGAGTCACCCGGATCCGTCGCCCGCGGTCTACAGCGGATTGGGCGTGCCGGACATGGGGTGGGGGAGCTGAGCACGGGGCGTCTCTACCCGAAGTTTCGCGGTGATCTAGTGGAGTGCGCCGTGGTAGCACAGCGGATGTTGGCGGGCTCGATCGAGGCGACGCTGAGCCCCCGCAATCCCCTCGATGTGTTGGCCCAACAGCTGGTGGCCCTCTGTCTTGATACTGCGCAGCGGCCCCAGACCATCGCCACTCTGGTGCGCCGTGCCTGGCCCTACCGCCAGCTCACCGACGCCGCCCTACAGGGGGTGCTGGAGATGCTCTGCGGCAGCTACCCCTCCGGCGATCTGGCGGAGTTGCGGCCACTACTCACCTGGGATCGCAGTACCGATCAGATCACCCCCCGCCGTGGCGCCGAGCTGACGGTGCGGTTGAACGGCGGCACCATCCCCGACCGTGGTCTCTACAGCGTGCAGTTGGGGGCCGGTGGCCCCAAGCTGGGGGAGCTGGATGAGGAGATGGTGTTTGAATCCAAGGCTGGCGACGTGATCCTGCTGGGGGCGAGCGGCTGGCGCATTGAGGCGATCGAGCGGGATCGGGTCCTGGTCTCAGCGGCGCCGGGGGAGCCGGGACGGCTGCCATTCTGGCACGGTGAGGGGCCGGGCCGACCGCTGGCACTGGGGCGGGCGATTGGGGCATTTCTGCGCCAGCTGGAGGGGATCGCGGAGGGGGCGCAGTGGCTGGCGGAGCACTACCCGCTGGATCCCAACGCCTGCACCAATCTTGCCGCCTACGTCGCCGAGCAGCGCGCCGCCACCGGCCGGCTACCGAGCGACGAGGTGGTGGTGGTGGAGCAGTTTCGGGACGAGCTAGGGGACCTGCGCGTCTGCATCCTCACCCCCTTGGGTGCCCGCATCCACGCCCCTTGGGCGATGGCACTCAAGGCGCGGCTGGCGGAGCGCGCCGGCTTCCACCCCGAGGTGATGTATAGCGATGATGGTCTGGTGCTGCGGCTGCCGGACCTGGAGCACCTGCCCGCTAACGAACTCCTGCTGCCCGAGCCGGAGGAGGTGGAGCAGCTGGTGTTGGCCGAGCTGCCCAACACCCCGCTATTTGCCTCCCTGTTTCGAGAGAATGCCGCCCGCGCCCTACTCATGCCGCGTGGTGACGCCCGCGGTCGCCGCCCGCTCTGGGCGCAGCGGCTCAAGGCGGCCCAGCTGCTGGCAACGGTGCGCCGCTATCCCAACTTCCCCATCGTCCTGGAGACCTTCCGCCAGGCGCTGGCCGAGCGGTTTGACCTCAACGGTCTGCGGGAGCTGCTGATAGCGCTACGGGAGGGGCGGATGACCCTCCACTCGGTGGAGACCCGCGGCCCCTCGCCCTTTGCCCGTTCGCTGGTGTTCGCCTATGTCGCCGCCTACCTCTATGAGCAGGATACCCCCCTCGCCGAACGGCGCGCCCAGGCGCTTACCCTGGATAGCCGACTATTAGCCGAGCTGTTGGGGGCGGCGGAGCTGCGGGCACTGGTTGACCCGCAGGCGTTGACCGAGCTGGAGCAGGCGCTGCAATACACCGCCGCGGCCCAGCAGGTCGCCGACGCGGATCGCCTCCACGATCTACTCCGCCGCTTGGGCGACCTCTCCGCCGCCGAGATCAGCGCCCGCTCCAGCGCGCCGGGGCTCCTCGACCGGTTGTTACAGCAGCGCCGGGCCGTGGCCATCCAACTGGCGGGTGAGCCCCGCTATATCGCCGCTGAGGATGCCGGGCTCTACCGCGATGCCCTCGGCATTGCGCCGCCAGATGGGTTGGCGGCCAGCCACCTCGCGCCAGTGGAGGGGGCGTTGGTCGCCCTCTTGCGGCGCTATGCCCGGGTCCACGGCCCCTTTCCCACCCAGCAGCCCGCCATCCGCTTTGGCCTACCCGCTGCCCAACTAGAACCGGCGCTGCTCCTGCTACGGCATGAGGGGCAGTTGGTCCAGGGGGAGATCCGGCCGGAGGGGGTGGTACCCGAGTGGTGTGATCAAGAGGTCCTGCGCCGCTTGCGGCGGCTCACCTTGGCGCGGGCCCGCCATGAGGTGGCGGCTCTGCCGCCCCGCACCCTGGGCCGTTTTCTGCCGCAGTGGCATGGGATCGGCGCACGGCGGGCGGTTGTGGACAACGAGGCGGCACTGGTGGCGGCGTTGGACCGGCTGGTGGGGCTCCCCCTCCCCTGGTCGGCGCTGGCCACCGAGTTACTCCCCCTGCGACTCCCGGGTTTCCGCTTCGAGGCGCTGGATCTCCTCGCGGCCAGTGGCCGGCTGGTGTGGTGGGGGGCCGGGCGTCTGGGGGCACGGGATGGGCGGGTGGTATTGGCCTGGCGGGATGAGATCGGTCTGTGGCCCGCTTATAGCACCGTCCCCAGCGGCGATCCGCTGGCCCAGCAGCTCATGGAGCTGCTAGGCCAGCGCGGGGCCTGCTTCCTGGTGGAGCTGGAGTTGGCGCTGCGCCAGGGCGGTGTCACACCGACCCCGGCGGAGTTACTACAGGCGCTCTGGGAGCTGGTCTGGAGTGGTCAGGTGACCAATGACACCTTCACCCCGCTACGCGCCTTTGCCCTCGGTAGCGCCACCCGGCCACGGCGGCGAGGCCCCTCTGCCAGTGGCGGGCGGTGGTCGCGGGTGGTGCCCCCTGGGTTAGATGCACACCCCACCGAGCGGCTGTTGGCCACCGCGCAGCGGCTGCTCCGGCGTTACGGCGTTGTGTGCCGGGCAGTGGTGCAGGCAGAGGGGATAGAGGGTGGTTTCTCCACCCTCTATCCCGTGCTGAAGGGGTTGGAAGAGCGCGGCCAGATCCGCCGCGGCTTCTTTGTCGAGGGGCTGGAGGGGGCGCAGTTTGCCCTCCCGGAGGCGGTGGAGCGGCTGCGGGCCGCTCGCCCCGAGGGGCCTCCCGCCGCCGGCTGGACAGTGGCCGATGCGCTCCTGCTACCAGCGATCGATCCCGCCAACCCCTGGGGGGCGCTGCTCCCCTGGCCGCCCAGTGGTGCCGGCCAACCTCGGCGTGTGGCGGGGGCTTGGTTGGTCCTGGTGGATGGAGCACCGTTGGCATGGTTGGGGGCTGACGGTAAGCAACTGCTTACTTTCCCCTCTGGTTGGGCGGAGGAGCCCTCCGCCCTAAACGCCGCCCTGAGCGCGCTGGCCCGGCTGCCCGCCAGTCAGGGGCGGCGGCGCTTTGTGATCGAGCGGATCGATGGTGTCGCCGCCTTGCAATCGCCGCTCATGGCGGCGCTGTTGGCGGCGGGTTTCGGACGGGATTACAAGGGTTTGGCCGCCCATGGCTAAGCCCTGTGGGGACTCCCAGGAGGAGTGAAGATGAACCAACCGCAATCGTTAGACGATCGACAGATCCTCACCTCGTGGCGCCACAACGCCACCCCCTGGACCGCCGCCGTGCGCAGTGGAAGCATCGAGAGCCGGGTGCAGGTGACCGATCAGGCGGTGGTGGCAGCGGTATTGGCGCAACGGCCCCGCACAGTGCTGGATCTCGGTTGTGGCGAGGGGTGGTTGAGTCGCGCCTTGGCGGCCCATGCCATCGAGGTGATCGGCATCGATGCCACCCACGCCTTGGTGGAGCAGGCGCGGGCGGCCGGGGGCGGGCGTTTTCTCACCCTCACCTATGAGGAGATCGCCAGTGGGGCACTGACCCTCAGTTTCGACGTCGTGGTGAGCAACTTTGCCCTGTTGGGGGAGCACGCAGTGGAGAGGCTGATGGCCGCCATCCCCCGCCTGCTCACCACGGGGGGCAGAGTGATTGTGCAGACCCTCCATCCGGTGGTCGCCTGCGGCGATGCCCCCTACCGGGACGGCTGGCGAGAGGGGTCGTGGGCCGGCTTTGGTCCCGAGTTTAGCGAGCCGGCGCCCTGGTACTTTCGGCGCCTGGAGAGTTGGGTACGCCTCTTGGTGGCGAGCGGTCTACAGTTGGTGGAGCTGATGGAGCCGCTGCACCCCGTGAGTGGCCGGCCGGCCTCGGTCATCTTGGTCGGGCAACGTGCCTGAATCACCATGTCTGTGCTGACCTGGGTGTTGCCATCAGGCCCCGTGATAGACTTCTCACCCATGACCTCTCAACCCCTTCCAGCACCGGTCTCTGCCGTCATTCTCGCGGGTGGCGAGGCCCGTCGCCTAGGGGGGCAGGATAAGGCGCTGATCCCCTTCCAGGGGCGGCCGCTGCTGGCCCACTTAGTGGAACGGCTGCGGCCGCAGGTGGCTGAACTGCTGCTCTCCTCCAACCGCCCCGCCGTCAACTACGCCCCGTTTGGCCTACCGGTACTGCCCGATACCCTACCCGGCTCCTTGGGGCCATTGGCCGGGCTACTGGCCGGGATGCAGGTGGCGCGCCACCCCCTCATCCTGAGCACCCCCTGCGATACCCCGCGGCTGCCGGCCAACCTGGTGGGGCGGTTGCTGGCAGAGATGGCGGCCACCGGCGCGCCGGCCGCGGCGGTCCAGGTGGGGGGCAAACGCCATCCGGTGCTGCTGTTGGCCAGGCGGGCGCTGGCGGGGGACCTGGAGGAGTTCCTGCACAATGGTGGGCGCGCCGTACAGGCCTGGCTCGGCCGGGTTGGGGCGGCCTGGGCCCCCTTCCCCGAGAGCGCCCACGCCTTCATCAACGTCAACGACCAGCACGCCCTGACGCAGCTAGAGCGGTTGGAACTGGAGTCACCGGTGCCGGTGGTCGGCTTTGTCGCCTGGAGCGGGACCGGTAAGACCACACTGCTAGAGCAGCTGGTGCCGGAGCTGCGGGCATTGGGGGTGCGGGTTGCAGCCATCAAACACGCCCACCACCAACTCACCCTCGACACCCCCGGCAAGGATAGTTGGCGGTTGCGCCAGGCCGGTGCGCAGGAGGTGTTGGTGGCCTCAGCGGAGCGGTTTGGGCTGTTTAGCGAGCGCGCCGCCCCGGGTGAGGAGCCATCACTGGCGGAGCTGCTGCCAAGGCTCGATCTTGGCCACTGCGATCTAGTGCTGGTAGAGGGATTTAAGCACGAACCTATTCCAAAGATTGAGTTGCACCGCCCCGCCTTGGGTAAACCGCCCCTCTACCCCGATGACCCGCGCATCTTTGCGGTGGCCAGTGATCTCCCCCTGGAGCTGCCCCAACTCATCCCTCGGCTCGACCTCGGCAATATCCCGGGCATCGCCCGCTTTCTCTACGGCTGGTGCCGAGATTGGGCAGTCCCCCCAAACTGACTGAGTAGGCCGCCCCCCGCCTTGCGAGGGGTGGGGCCAAACTTTTTGCTCCACCCTGTCACATCTGCCAGCTCCCTTCGGTCCTCGCTTTCCTTAAGCTATTTGGCGCCCCTGCGACAGGGGCCACGCCCGAGTCACCCGGTGCAGCCGCGCTGCCCAGTTAAGCGAGAGTCCCCTGATGTCAAAGCGCTGCCTTCTCCCCCTTCTGTTGCCGTTGCTGCTGGTCC
>QKFD01000111.1 GCA_003251535.1 Chromatiales bacterium
CACCCACCTCTGCGGACACCCACCTCTGCGGACACCCACCTCTGCGGACACCCACCTCTGCGGTTGGGGTCAGATCATAAAATTTTGGCGTTGTGATTGAGCGAAGAGGGCTGGGGGGCAATAACAGATATACCGCAGCACAGCTGCGAGTGCGGAGTGACATGGTTACGGTAGGGCAGAACAACAGCCCCGTCCCATCCTAGGGCGTTGTGCCCTGGAGGGTGGGACGGGGAGAGGAGGGGGCAGGCAGGTTGGCGTATACCAACCTGCGGGGTGTTGCTCTGTGGCGATTTGGTGCCGAGGGTCGGACTCGAACCGACATGTGGTCACCCACGGCTGATTTTGAGTCAGCTGCGTATACCGATTTCGCCACCCCGGCGGAGCCGCGCATTATAAGCAAACTTGGGCCGTGCGGGAAGCCTCGCTTCTGTTATCATCCGCGCCCCATGCAGCGCACAGATTTCCACTACCTGCTTCCCCCTGAGCTTATCGCCCAGCTCCCGACTGCTGATCGAGGCGGTAGCCGCCTATTGCTGTTAGGGGCCGAGGGGACTCCGACCGATCTCACCTTTGCCGATCTCCCCACGCTGTTACGCCCGGGTGATCTGTTGGTGTTCAACGACACCCGGGTGATCCCGGCGCGGTTGTTGGGCCGCAAGCCCACCGGCGGTCGGGTGGAGCTGTTGGTGGAGCGCATCCTGGAGACCACCAAGGCGCTCTGCCATCTGCGGGCGAGCAAGGCGACTCGGCCCGGTAGCCGATTGCTTCTGGAGGAGAGCGTGGAGGTCGTAGTGGGAGAGCGGGCGGGCGATCTCTACCACGTCACCTTCCCTGACGCCGTTCTGCCCATCCTGCACCAGGTGGGTCGGCTGCCGCTGCCACCTTATATAGAGCGTGCCGCTGACGGCGCCGACGCAGAGCGCTACCAGACGGTCTACGCCCGCCGCGAGGGGGCGGTGGCGGCCCCTACGGCCGGTCTCCATTTTGATGAGGGGCTGCTCCAGCAGCTCGCCGGTATGGGGATTGAACGCGCCTTCGTCACCCTCCATGTGGGGGCCGGGACCTTCCAACCGGTACGGGCAGAGCAGATCAGCGATCACCAGATGCACAGCGAGTGGCTGGAGGTGTCGGCGGAGACGGTGGCCGCGGTGGCGGCCACCCGGGCCCGCGGTGGGCGGGTGGTGGCAGTGGGGACCACGGTGGTACGCAGTTTGGAAAGTGCCGCCCGTACCGGCCAGCTGGCCCCCTATGCCGGCGAGACCGACATCTTCATCTACCCCGGCTACCGTTTTCAGGTGGTGGATGCCTTGGTTACCAATTTCCACCTGCCCGAGTCAACGCTGCTGATGCTGGTCTGCGCCTTTGCCGGCTATAACCGCACCATGGCCGCCTATCACCACGCCGTCACCCAGCGCTACCGCTTCTTTAGCTATGGTGACGCGATGTTCCTCTTACCACCGCCGGGTGGGGCCGCGGCTGTTGACGGCGCACCGTGAGTGGCCCCCTCTACTACTGGAAGCCTTCCCCATGAGATTCGACCTCCTGGCCCAAGCTGGCGCCGCCCGGCGTGGTCGCCTCACCTTTCCCCGTGGCAGCGTGGAGACTCCCGCCTTCATGCCGGTGGGGACCTATGGCACGGTGAAGGCGATGACCCCGGAGGAGCTGGTACAGATCGGGGCCGAGATCATCCTCGGTAACACCTTCCATCTGATGCTGCGTCCTGGCACCGAGGTGATCGCCCAGCATGGCGATCTGCACGACTTTATGCATTGGCAGCGCCCCATCCTCACCGATTCGGGTGGGTTCCAGGTCTTCTCCCTGGGGGCGATGCGCAAGATCAGCGAGCAGGGGGTGCGCTTCCAATCGCCAGTGGATGGGCGGGCGGTGTTCCTCGGGCCGGAGGAGGCGATGGCGGTGCAGCGGGCGCTCGGCTCCGACATCGTGATGATCTTCGACGAGTGCACTCCCTATCCCGCCACCGAGGCGGAGGCGCGTGCCTCTATGGAGCTGTCGTTGCGCTGGGCACGGCGCAGTCGGGAGGCCCACGCCGACAATCCCGCCGCCCTTTTTGGCATCGTGCAGGGGGGGATGTTCCAGTCGCTGCGGGAGGCGTCGCTGGAGGGGTTGGTCGAGATCGGCTTTGACGGCTACGCCCTGGGTGGGCTGTCGGTGGGGGAGCCGAAGGAGGAGATGCTGCGCATCCTAGAGGGGGTGGTGCCGCAGTTGCCGGCCGATCGGCCACGCTACCTGATGGGCGTGGGGACCCCGGAGGACCTGGTGGAGGCGGTACAGCGGGGGGTCGATATGTTCGACTGCGTGATGCCCACCCGCAACGCCCGCAATGGCCATCTCTTCACCAGCGAAGGGGTGGTGAAGATCCGCAATGCCCGCCACCAGCACGATACCGGCCCGCTGGACCCCGCCTGCGACTGCTACACCTGCCGCAACTATAGCCGCGCCTACCTGCGTCACCTCGACAAGACCGGGGAGATCCTGGGGGCGCGGCTCAACACTATCCACAACCTCCACTACTACCAGGCCCTGATGCGGGGGCTGCGTCAGGCCATTGAGCTGGGGCAGCTGGAGGCCTTCGTGGCCGACTTCTATGCCCGCCGCACCATCCGAGGGGAGGCTGTGCCATAATGTCGCCCCCGACGGGAACCCCCCATAAGGAGGGGTGTCGTACAGCCAACCACCAGCGATCCGAAGGAGCGCCATGAGCTTTTTCATCTCCGAGGCGTGGGCCCAGCAGGCACCTGCCGCCGCCCAGCAACCTGACCTCATCAGCGGACTCTTGCCGTTTGCCTTGCTATTCGTTGTCTTCTACTTCCTGCTCATTCGGCCGCAGCAGAAGCGGGTGAAGGAGCACAAAAAGATGGTAGAGGCGGTTGGCAAGGGGGACGAGATTGCCACCAGCGGTGGTCTGGTGGGCAAAGTGACCGCAGCAGGCGAGAACTTCCTCGAAGTCGAGGTGGCGGAGAACGTGCGAGTAAAGGTGCAGCGCCAGCTCGTTGCCAGCGTTCTACCCAAAGGCTCCATCAAATCTCTCTAACCCTCCCCAGTTGAGTCGCGCGCATCCCGCTGGTCCGAGGGTGGACCGGCGGGAGAGAGACCGTCATGAACCGATATCCATTGTGGAAAAACCTGCTCATCATCGGCGTGCTGGTGATGGGGCTGCTCTACGCCCTGCCGAACCTGTTCGGCGATGACGAGGCGATCCAGATAGCCGCTGCCAACCACGGCACCAAGGTCACCGAGCAGACCAAGGAGCAGGTGGTCAAGGTGTTGAGTGATGCCAGCATTACCCCCCTCTCGGCCGAACTGTTGGCAGAGGAGGGCGGGTTGCTGGTGCGGTTCGATAGTTCAGAGACCCAGCTCCGGGCCTCGGATCTGGTACGCCAGGCGCTGGGGACCGACTATACCGTCGCCCTCAACCTGGCCCCGCGCACCCCTGCTTGGTTGGTGGCGCTCAATGCCGAGCCGATGAATCTGGGTCTCGACCTACGCGGCGGTGTCCACTTTCTGCTGGCGGTGGATATGGAGGCGGCCATCGGCCAGGCGCTGGAGCGTACGGCCGACGATATCCGCAACCAGCTGCGGGAGGCCAAGGTGCGCTACATGACGGTGGTGCGCAACAGTGAGCGGGTGGAGGTGCGGCTGCGTAGTGCCGAAGATCTGGCCCAAGCCGAGACACTGCTGCACGACGCCGACCGCGCTCTGACCCTGACGACCGAGCAGCAGGGGGAGGAGTTCCGTCTCTATGCGGTGTTGGGTGAGAAGCAGCTGCGCGAGATCCGCAACTTCGCCCTCCAGCAGAACATCACCACCCTGCGGAATCGAGTCAACGAGCTGGGGGTTGCCGAGCCCACCATCCAGCAGCAGGGGGATGAGCGCATTGTGGTGCAGCTGCCAGGGGTGCAGGACACCGCCCAGGCCAAGCGCATCCTGGGGGCGACCGCCACCCTGGAGTACCACGCGGTGGATGAGGATAACAGCGTTGCCCAGGCCAAGGCGGGCCGTATCCCCATCGGATCACGGCTCTACAAGGTGCGTAAGGGGGGCGAGGTACTGCTGAAGAAGCAGGTAATCGTCTCCGGTTCTCAGGTGATCGATGCCGCTTCCGGTATTGATCAGCAGAGTGGCAGCCCCATGGTCTCGGTCAGCCTGGATAGCGTGGGGGCCCGCAAAATGGGGCAGTTCACCCGCGACAACGTGGGTCATGGCATGGCGGTGGTGTTCATCGAGAACCGCACCGAGTCACGCATGGTGGATGGCAAAGAGGTGCTGGAGACCAAGCGGGTAGAGGAGGTGATCTCGGTCGCCACTATCCGTGACCACTTCTCCGGCCGCTTCCAGACCACCGGCCTCGACTCCACGGAGGAGGCGCGTGACCTCGCCCTGCTGCTGCGCGCCGGCGCGTTGGCAGCGCCGATGCAGATCGTAGAAGAGCGGACCATCGGTCCCAGCCTGGGGGCCGATAACATCGAGCGGGGCTTCACCGCCTCTCTAATGGGCTTCGGGCTGGTGGTGCTGTTTATGGGCATCTACTACCGGGCCTTCGGCCTGGTAGCCGACGTGGCGCTGCTGTTCAACGTGGTGTTGCTCATCGCGCTGCTCTCTATCCTCCACGCCACCCTCACCCTGCCAGGGATCGCCGGTATTGCGCTGACCTTAGGTATGGCGGTGGATGCCAATGTGCTGATCTTCGAGCGTATCCGTGAGGAGCTGCGCAATGGCAACTCGCCACAGGCGAGCATCAGCGCCGGCTTTGACCGGGCGGCTGCCACCATCGCCGACTCCAACATCACCACGCTGCTGGCGGCCGCCGTGCTATTCATCTTCGGCACCGGTCCGGTCAAGGGGTTTGCCGTCACCCTCTCGATCGGCATCCTCACCTCCATGTTTACCGCCATCATCGTGAGCCGTATGTTCATCAACTACCTCTGGGGCGGCCGCCGTCTCAGCAGTCTGCCGGTGTAAGGAGTCTGCGCCATGGAACTGTTTAAGAGACAGACCCACATCGATTTCCTGCGCTGGGACAACGCCGCCATCATCTTCTCGGTGGTGCTCACGCTGTTGGCGGTGGGCTCCTTGGTGGTGCGGGGACTCAACTTCGCGGTCGATTTCACCGGCGGTCTGGTGATGGAGGTGAGCTATCCCGAGTCGGTGGAGCTGGATGGGATGCGCACCCAGCTGGCCAACGCCGGTTATGAGGCCACCTTGCAGCACTTTGGTACCACCAAGACGGTACTCATGCGGCTGGCGCCGGAGGCGGGCAAGGAGAGCGCCCAGGTCAGCGAGGAGCTGCTCAAGGTCCTGCGCCAGAGTGAGCCCAATGTGGCGGTCAATCGGGTGGAGTATGTCGGCCCGCAGGTGGGTAAGGAGCTGGCAGAGAATGGTGGCAAGGCGCTCATCATCGCCATCTTCGGTCTGCTCCTCTATGTCTCCATACGCTTTCAGTATCGGTTGGCGGTGGGGGCCATCTTGGCGCTGATCCACGACTCCATCATCGTGATTGGGATCTTCTCGCTCTTCCAGATCCCCTTTGACCTCACCGTCTTGGCGGCGGTGCTGGCGGTGATCGGTTACTCCCTCAATGACACCATCGTGGTGTTTGACCGGGTGCGCGAGAATTTCCGCAAGATGCGCAAAGGCTCCACTGCCGAGATCACCAACGCCGCCCTCAACCAGACCCTCTCCCGTACCATCAACACCGGTCTGACCACGGTGCTGGTGTTGGTGGCGCTACTGGTTTGGGGCGGAGAGATGATCTCCGGTTTTGCCCTGGCGCTGCTCATCGGCGTGGTGTTTGGCACCTACTCCTCGGTCTATGTCGCCACCGTCTCTGCTATCAAGCTGGGGCTCAGCCGCGAAGATCTCCTGCCGGTAGTCAAGGAAGGGGCGGAGGTGGACGAGCTTCCTTAACCTGGAGCCATCCCTCCCTCACCCCGAGCTGGTTGAGGGAGGGATTGCCCGGGCTGGGCAGGAGATAAACGCGCCGGCTGCGCGTTGATGATTTGGTCACGGCGCTGGGGTTCCTGCCTCTGCTGAGGGGCGGCCCTTCCGCCATATGGCCGATTGTGCCTCGACCGAGGCTGGGCCAATATGGGGCTCCCGCAGCCGGTTCGGCCCCCATGAGCTACGAAGCGATCCCCTACCACAGCACCCCCTTCCCTGCTACCCACCCAGAGCACTTGGCGGCCATCGCCCGGCTGTTCGCCATCGACGCCCCCGACCCGCGCCACTGCCGGGTGTTGGAGCTGGGGGCCGCCAGTGGCGGCAACCTCATCCCCTTGGGCCACTATCTGCCGCAGAGCCGTCTCCTCGGTATCGATCTCTCTCCGGGGCAGGTGGCGGCGGGGCAGCGGCTGTTGCAGCAGAGCGGGATCGGCAATGTCGAACTACAGGTGGCCGATGTGCTCGACTTCGATCCCGGGGCGGAGCGCTTTGACTACATCATCGCCCACGGTCTCTACTCCTGGGTGCCTGCCCCAGTGCGGGAGGCGCTGTTGGCGCTGATGGGGCGCGCCCTGAGTGACCGCGGGATCGCCTACATCAGCTACAACACCTTGCCGGGTTGGCAGATGCGCGGCATGTTGCGGGAGATGGTGCTGGATACCGTGCGGGGGGAGCCCCAACCCGAGCGGCGCTTGGCGTTGGCGCGGCGTTTCCTCGATCAGCTCTACCCCGCCTTGGGAGCGGGGCTCCATGCGGACTATCTCCGCGAGGAGATCCGTAGGATTCGCGCCCACCACCCCAGCTACCTGTTCCATGAGTATCTGGCCCCCACCAACGAGCCCGTGTTATTTCGCCAGTTTGTTGCCGCGGCGGCCCGCCACGGCCTCGCCTATCTGGCGGATAGCGAACTCCACACCATGTTCCCGGAGACACTGGAGGAGGGGGCCGCGCCGTTGTTGAAGGAGGCGACCGATGCCATCGATCTGGCACAACGGATGGATTTTCTGGTCAACCGTAACTTTCGCCAGAGCCTGCTCTGCCGGAGTGGCCTAGCGCGAGAAGGCGAAGCGCAGCCAGATCGGCTAATGGATCTGGCACTGCACACCACCTTACTGCCGCCCAAAAAGATCGACCTACACAAGCTCAAGGCCGCCCCCTTTACCGCCGCCAACGGCCAGCGCCACGACATCTATCATCCACTCACCAAGGTGGCACTGAGCCTGCTCTATGAGCGTTATCCGCAGGCGATGGCGGTGGCCGAACTACAGCAGCTGGCAGCAGAGCAGGTGGCCAGTGCGGGCGAACCATTTCTGGCGGGGCAGACGGAGCACCTGGAGGCGGAGCTGTTCGGCCTGCTGGCCCACGGTCTCGTGGGGGCCGCCCCGCAAACTGAAACCGCCCCCCTCCCCAGCCTGTGTGCCCATCGGCTGGCCCGGGCGCAGGCGGCCGCTGGGAGCGACCACACCGTGGGCCGCCACCACACCACCGTGCAGCTCGACCCTTTTGCCCGCGCCCTGTTGGGGCTATTAGATGGCACTCGGGATCGCGCTGCCCTGGTCGATGCCATGGTCCAGCGCATCGCGGCAGATGCCGAACTGCGGCGCTTGGTGGGGGAGGCGGTGGAGGGCGAGCGGTTGCGGCGTATGGTGGTAGCCAACGTCGAGCGACTGCTCACCACCTTTGCCCGCCATGGTTTGCTCGGCGGTGTAGGCACGGGCTAAACGGCACGCCGATAGGTCGCCCCTTTATCCCCACTCTCACCGGTGGTCGGGGATTAACCCCCTCTTAACCCCCACTCCGCTTAAGCTGGCCCCCTCAACCACTCCATCCGCCAGCGTGGCGGGGAAGGGAGCCACCATGCGTCGTTCATCAATCCCGTTGCGCTCACTGCCCCTGGTGGCACTGCTGGCAACCGCCTGTAGCGTCACCCCGGAGCGGACCGACTACCCCGCCCTTATCGACCAAGAGTTGGCACAACTGCCCGCTTGGTCTGCCACTGCCAGCGCGGAGTCACCCGCCTCGCTCGCGCAGCTGATCCACTCGCCGCAACTCGATGCCTTGGTGGCGGAGGCGCTGGCCGCCAACCCCTCGCTGCAACAGACCGCCTTGACCTTGGCGATCCGCCGCCAAGAGCGGCGCCAGAGCGAGGCGGCGCGCCTGCCGACGGTGACCGGCAGCATGGGGGCGAGCACCGATCAGGAGGGGAGTGAGGGCTACAGCGCTGGCCTGAGCGTGAGCTGGGAGGTGGATCTCTGGCAGCGTTTGGCCGCTGGGGTGGCCGCCGCCGACTATGATGTGGCGGAGCAGGCGGCCCTCTACCGTGCCGCCCGCGACAGCTTGGCGGCGGAGGTGATGAAGGGGTGGCTGGGGCTCATCGCCCAGCGCCACGCCATCACCATCGAGCAGAATCGGCTCACCACGCTGGAGCAGAACGAGCAGTTCATCTTGCAGCGCTATCGCAACGGCCTCGGCTCGCTGGAGGACCTGGATAGCGCCCGCAGCTCCACCGCCAGCTCCCGCGCCACCTTGGAGCAGTACCGCGAGACCCTGGCCCAACGGCAGCGTTCGCTCCAGGGGCTGTTGGGCCGCAGCACACCGTTGCCGCCCAGCGTAGCCACCGACTACCCGGCGGTGGCGCTGCCCCCGGCGGATCTGCCCCCGCAGAGCCTGCGGCGGCGGCCTGATCTGCTGGCGGCCTACCAGGCCATCGCCGCGGCAGAGGCGCGCAGCGCCGTCGCCTACCGGGCGCTACTCCCCTCCCTGGACCTATCGGCAGCGCTGCAATCGGCCACCTCATCGCCGCAGATGACCCTGTTCACGGACCCGGTCTGGTCGCTGCTGGCCCAGTTGACCGCGCCGCTCTACCAGGGGGGGAAGTTGCGGGCGGCGGCGGAGATCGCCGATCTACAGGGGGCGCAGGCCTACCAAGGCTATCGCCAGACCCTCATCACCGCCGTCACTGAGGTGGGGAATGGGCTCGGCCTGGAGCAGTCGTTAGGTCGTCGCCTACACCACACCGAGACCGCCCTGGCCGCCGCCCGCAGCAACTTGGATCACTATCAGCGGAGCTATCGGGCCGGTCTGGCGACCCTGCTCGATCTCTTGGCGGTGGAGCGCCAGACCTACGACCTAGAGGCGCAGTACGACAACCTCTACTACCAGCAGCTGACCAACCGGATCGATCTGGGCCTCGCCCTGGGGCTGGGGGTCGCCGATGCCGAAGGGCAGGCGGTGGCGCCATGAGACGCCAGCTGACGCAGGGAATTGGGGTGCTGTTGGCGTTCGGGCTGCTGGTGGGGGCGGTGTTCTACCTGCGCCAGCAGCTACCGCCCCCCGGTGCGGGGGGGCCCCCGGCAGCCGAGGGGCCGGCTGCGGCCGGCGCCCCACCACCCAGCGCGGCGACTGCCACCAGCACCATCGCCCCCGATGTGGCGGTGGTGACGGCGACCCCCGGCAACTACACCGCCCAGGTCCAGGGCTATGGCACCGCCCAGCCCCACTACCAACTCACCCTGACCGCCCAGGTGGCGGGCCAGGTGACAACGGTGGCCGCTGCGCTGGCCTCCGGGCGCCAGGTGGCCAGTGGCGCCACGCTGCTCCAGATCGACGATGGTGACTACCGGGCCGCCGTAGCCAGTGCCGAAGCGGCGCTGGCGCAGGCCCAATTGGCGCTCCTGGAGGAGGAGCGCGAAGGGGCGCAGGCGCGGGCCGAGTGGCGCGCCTCCGGGATGCAGGGGGAGCCCGATTCGGCCTTGGTGCTGCGCGCCCCGCAGCTGGCAGTGGCCAAGGCCGCGGTAAACCAGGCGCGGGCCGAGCTGGCCACCGCCCGGCGCGATCTCGCCCGCACCCAGGTCAGCGCCCCCTATGACGCCCTGGTGGTGGCGCGGCTGGTGGCGCCGGGCAGCTATGTGCAGCTGGGCAGCGAACTGGCCACCCTCTACAGCACCGATCAGATGGAGATCGCCATCCCGCTGGCGGCCCACGCCTGGCAGCAGCTGCCGGCCGAGGCGCAACTCACGGCCGGTGACTGGCCGGTGACGCTGGTGGGGGTGGAGGATGGTCGGCAGTGGCAGGGGCGGGTGGTGCGCAGCGAGCAGCACCTGGATGAGACCACCCGCCAGCGGGTACTGGTGGTGGCGGTCGATGGACCATTGGCGGCCACCCCGCCACTCCTGCCGGGCGCCTTTCTGGCGGCGCAGGTGGCGGGCCGTAGTGAAGAGGGGCTGTGGCAGCTACCCAGCTCCGCCCTCAGCCAGCGAGGGGAGATCTGGTATGTCGATGGCGACAACAGCCTGCGCTCCTTCGCGGCGACACCCCGCTTTAGCCGTGAGCAGGCGATCTTCATCGCACCACCGGCGGCGCTGGCGGCCTCGGCTCAGCGGGTGGTGATCCACCCCCTGAACGGCTACCTCCAGGGGATGGCCGTTCACCCCGTGGCGGAGGTGGACCATGAGTAACCGGCCACGCGGGCTCATCCCTTGGTTCGCCGCCAACCCGGTGGCGGCCAATCTGCTGATGATCTTGGTGATCGCCCTTGGGGTGATGCAGATGGGGAGCCTGCGCAAGGAGGCCTTCCCGAGCATGGAGCCGGATCGGATCACCATCTCGGTCTCCTACGACAGCGGCTCGGCCCAGCAGTCGGAGGAGGGGATCGCCATCAAGATCGAGGATCAGCTGGAGGGGGTGGCGGGGATCAAGTCGATCACCAGCTCCTCCACCGGCAGCGGCGCCACCGTCACCGTGGAGAAGCGCTCGGCATATGACCTTGATCAGCTACTGCGGGACGTCAAGGCCAAGGTGGATGCCATCTCCACCTTCCCGGCCGACGCCAAGCGGCCGGTGATCGAGAAGGCGGAGCGGGAGGAGCACGCCATCTGGCTGCAACTCTATGGCGATGCCGACCGCACCACCTTGCAGCGGCTGGCCGATAACCTCAAGGCCGATCTCCTGGCGCAGCCCAACATCAGCCGGGTTGGCCTCTCCGGCTGGCTGGATCCCATGATGGCGGTGGAGATCGACGAGGGTCGCTTGCAGGCCCACGGCCTCTCCCTCAGCGCCGTGGAGGAGGCGATCAACGCCGGCTCCTCCAGCACCATGACCGCGGTGCTGCGGGATAGCCAGCTCTATCTGCAACTCAAGGCGGCACAACAGGCCTACCGCCAACAGGAGTTTGCCGCCATCGCACTGCTGGATGCGGGCGACGGGCGTCAGCTGCGGCTGGGGGATGTGGCCACCATCCGCGACACCTACGACGACAGCACGGCACTCCTCTCCCGCTTCAACGGCCACAGCAGCATCGCCCTCCAGGTGATCACCACCGGCACCGACGACATCACCGACTCAGTGGCCGACGCCCGCCAGGTGGTGGCGCGTTGGCAGGCCGAGGGGCAGCTACCGCAAGGGGTGGAGTTGACCACCTGGTCTGATCGCAGCAGCTCCATCAGCCAGCGCCTGGAGCTACTGGTGAGCAACGCCGCCAGCGGTATCTTCTGGGTATTTCTCCTGTTGGCGCTGTTCCTCAACCTGACGGTCGCCTTCTGGGTGGCGATGGGGTTGCCGTTTATCTTCTTTGGCACCCTCTACTTCATGGGCGACAGCTACCTGGCGCTCTCCCTCAACGAGTTCACCACCTTCGGCTTTATCCTCGCCCTCGGCATTGTGGTGGATGACGCCGTGGTGGTGGGCGAGAGCGTCTATAGCGTGCGTCGCGCCCACGGCGACACCCTGGCCAACACCATCCGTGGCACCCTGCGGGTGGCGATCCCCACCCTGTTTGGGGTCTTCACGACGGTGGCGGCCTTCTGGTCACTCGCCCAGATCAGCGGTGGGCTAGGGCAGATCTACTCACAGTTTGCCGCCGTAGTGGCCACTGCCCTGCTGCTCTCGGTGTTGGAGTCGAAGCTGATCCTGCCGGCCCATCTGGCCCACCTCAACACCCACCGCAGCCTCAGCCGCCACGCGCTGTTACGCGGCTGGCAGTACATCCAACACGGCGCCGATGGGGCATTGAACTGGTTCAGCGAGCGCCTCTACCGCCCCACCATCAGCCTGGCGCTCCACCACCGCTACGCCGTGGCACTGCTATTCATGGCGCTATTCCTGCTGGTGGTGGCGATGCCGTTGACCGGCGCCATCCGCATCAGCTTCTTCCCCGATATCCCCGGCGACACGGTGCGGGCCGAGCTGACCATGCGCAACGACGCCAGCTTCGGCCAGACCCACGCCGCCCTAGAACTCCTGGAGCTGCGTGCCCGGCAGGCCGATCAGGAGCTGCGCGGGGGGGATGCCAGCGAGAGCGCCATCGCCCACCTGCAACTGCTCTCCGAGTCGGACCAAGCCGGCAAGGTGACGGTGGAGTTGCAGGCCGACGCCCCCTATGACATCGGGCGCTTCACCCAACGCTGGCGCCAGTTGGCGGGGCTGCCGGAGGGGGTGCGCACCCTGAGCGTGCAGAATAGCCCGCGCATGGTGGACGCCCTGCGGGTGGAGCTGCGGGCCAACGACGACCTCACCCTGACCCAGGCGGGGGAGGCACTGAAAAGGTATCTGCAACAGCTGCCGGCGGTGTTTGGGATCGATGACAACCTGGAGCCCAGCCAGCCGCAGCTACACCTGGAGTTGACCCCCCAGGGGCGGGCGCTCGGCATGACCACCGAGGGGCTGGCGCGGCAGGTGCTACAGGCGTTCAACGGCCAGGTGGTGCAGCGCTACCAGCGCGATAGTGATGAGATCGAGGTCAAGGTGCGCTATCCAGAAGCGGAGCGCGGCAGCGTCGCCGCGGTGTTGGCGGCCCAGGTGCGCACCGACGCCGGCGCGGTACTCCCCCTGGCCAGCGTCGCCAGTGTCACCTACGGCTACGCCCGCGACACCATCACCCGCATCGACGGCAAGCGGGCGATCTACCTCTCTGCCGATGTCGATAAACAGCGCCTCTCCGCCACCGAGCTGGTCAATGAGCTGAAGCAGCAGCTGGTGCCGCAGCTAGAGCGGCAGTACCCGGGGCTCACCATCCACTTCGGTGGTGAGGCGGAGCAGCAGGCGGAGACCCAAAACTCCATGGGGCAGATGTTCCTGCTGGCGCTGCTGGTGATCTACCTGCTGCTGGCGGTGCCGCTGCGCTCCTACATCCAGCCGTTGCTGATCATGACCGCCATCCCCTTTGGCATCGTCGGCGCCATGCTCGGCCACTGGTGGAACGACCTCACCCTCGGCATCCTCTCGCTCAACGGCATCATTGCACTGAGCGGCGTGGTGGTGAACGATAGCCTACTGCTGGTGGCCCGTTTCAACGAGCTAAAACCGGACGCCGACCACCTCCATCAGGCCATCTCCCTGGCCTGCCGCGAGCGGCTGCGGGCGGTGCTGCTCACCTCCTTCACCACCTTTGCCGGCCTGATGCCGCTGTTGGGAGAGACCTCGATGCAGGCCCAATTTCTCATCCCGGCGGCGGTCTCCCTCGCCTATGGGATTATGTTTGCCACGGTGATTACCTTGATCCTGATCCCGGCACTGCTGCTCATCCAGCACGACATCGCCACCCTATTGGGGCGCTGTTGGCGCGGGATCCTCGCCCTGGGGGCCAGAGATGCTCAATCTCCTGCTGGTTGAGGACGACCTCGATCTGGCGCAGACCATCATCCAGTACCTGGAGCTGGAGCAGATCCGCTGTGACCACGCCAGCAACGGCCTGGCCGGGCTGCACCTGCTCCAGCAGCAGCGTTACGACCTACTGCTGCTGGACCTCAACCTGCCACGGCTGGATGGCATCAGCCTCTGTCAGCGGCTGCGGGCTAATGGCGACGACACCCCGGTGCTGATGCTCACCGCCCGTGATCGGCTGGACGACAAACTGGAGGGGTTCCGCGCCGGGACCGACGACTACCTGGTAAAACCGTTTGAACTGGAGGAGCTGGTGGCCCGCTCCCGCGCCCTGGCGCGCCGGCGCAGCGGGCAGGTGCAGCGGTTGCGCTGCGCCGATCTGGAGATGGACCTCACCGCCCGCACCGTGCAGCGTGCCGGCCAGCCGTTGCGCCTCTCGCCCACCGGCTGGCGCCTGCTGGAGGCGCTACTGCGCGCCGCCCCGCAAGTGGTGAGCCGGCAGGCCCTGGAGGCGGCGGTGTGGGGGGAAGAGGTGCCCGATAGTAATAGCCTCAAGGTCCATCTCTTCCATCTGCGGCGGCAGATCGACGCCCCCTTTCCCACCCCCCTGCTGCACACCGTGGCGGGCCACGGCTTTGTGTTGAGGGCCACCGATGAGAGTACAGCTCAGCCTTAAATGGTTTATCAGCCTCTCCCTACTCGCCATCGGCGGGGTGCTGGTGGTGGGCTACTCCCTGCTGACCGCCCAATACTTTATCCGCGGCATGGACAACATCGTGGCCAGCCACATGGAGCAGGCGGGGATCGCCTACCTCGCCCACAGTGAGGCGACGGAGGCCGGGGGGGAGTACAACGGCTACTACGTGGCGCGCCGCTGGGAGGGGCTGCCGCTGGCCATTCGGCAGGCCTTTGGCCAACCGCCGTCCCAGGTGGGGGTGCTGCTGAAACATGACGATTCAGGCTGGCTACAACGGCCGAGCCAGCTGCACTTTCTCCTGCGCCTACACCTGCGGCGCAGTGGTGAGACGCTGTTCGTCGCCCAGACCAACTCCGCGGCGAAGGTCTCGCGGATGGTGGTGCACAACATGGTGTCGAGCCGCCAGGCACTGCTACTCATCAGCCTCTTCAGCGCCGTGGCCTTGGCCCTCATCATCTGGCTGCTGTTGCGGCGCGTCTCCCGTCCAATGGCGGCCTTGGTGGCCTGGACCCGGGCGCTGCAAGTGGAGCAGCTCGATCAACCGCCCCCAGACTTTGCCTATCCCGAACTGAATCAGCTGGCCGAACTGATCCGCACCAGCCTCTCCTCGGTGCAGCAGGCGTTGGCGCGGGAGCACCGCTTCCTGCGCCACGCCAGCCACGAACTACGGACACCCATCAGTGTCATCCGCAACAACATCGAGCTGCTGCACAAGCTCCAGCAGCAGGCGGTCGAGCCGCTGGCGCCGCGCCAGGCGCAGATCGTTGACCGTATCGACCGCGCCAGCCTCACCATGCGCCACCTCACCGAGACCCTGCTCTGGCTGAGCCGGGAGGCGACCGAGCCGCTGGCGCAGCGTGAGGTGGCGCTCGACCAACTGCTGCGCCAGCTGGTGGAGGAGATGAGCTATCTGCTGGCGGACAAGCCGGTCACCCTGACACTGGAGACCTCGGCGTGGCGGCTACAGCTCCCCGACGCCGCCGCCCGCATCGTCCTCGGCAACCTGATCCGCAACGCCTTCCAACACACCTGGAGTGGTCGGGTGGTGATCCAGCAGCAGCGCCAGCGGGTGGTAATCACCAATCAAGCCGCCGAGTCGGGCCCCCCCGAGACGGAGGGGGAGAGCGGCTTCGGTCTCGGTCTACAACTGACCGAGCGGCTCACCGCCCGTCTCGGTTGGCCCTATAGCAACCAGCTGTTGGCCGGCGGCCGGCAGGTGACGCTAGAGATCGCGCCCGCCGCGGAGGGGAGGGGGGAATAGCGGCGGGGCTACTGCTCTTGACCGCCCTCGCCGCGGTTCTCCCGCATCATGTTGATGAACAGCAATCCCTGCTCACGGGCGTCCTCCAGGGCGACATGGGTATGGGCCTGGGCCGGGAACCAGCGGCGCGGCAGATAGTGTTTACCGGTGTGGCGGAAATCGGCGCGCCGCATCCCCATGGCGTAGGAGCGCATATCGACACCGTGCTCCGAGAAGGGGCGGCGGCCGGTGAAGCGGATCAGATACCAGTAGATCCACATAAAGTCCCAGGTGGCCGGCCAGGCCACAAAAATGGGGGTACCGGGCAGCGCCTCCAGCCAGTCGGCAAAGCGGGTCATCACCTCTGCGGGTGGCTGTGGCGCCTGCCGGCAGGCCGCCCACGCCTCGGGAAACTTGGCCCACCAGGCCGCCGTGGTGGGATCGGCACTCGCCTCCGGCAGGGTCTCCAGATTGGCACTGAACTCGCCCACCTCCTCTCCGGTCCCTTTGAGCGCCACCGCACCGAGGCTCAACATGGAGTGGGGTCCAGGGATCGGGCCGTCCGCCTCAATATCGACACTCACGTAGATCTCGGGACCGCGTTTGGCCATGAATCACTCTCCAAGCAAGTTAAAGGGCGGTCAAGATGAACCATTCCTGCCTGGCTGCCAACCGTAGCGCCTCTGAGTGCCTCGGTGCGCCCCGTCAACGCAACCTTGGCGCCCTCCGTATTGGCCCTTATCTCAGCCAATTTTGCTGAGGGCGAAGAGCGGACCCATGCCCTCGCCTACTACTCCATGGTCGCCGGTGCCGGCGCCAGTCTCGGGTTGGTGCTGGGCGGGGTGTTCGCTGAACTCCTCTCCTGGCGAGTCGGTTTTCTGATGAACGTGCCGCTGGGTCTGGTCCTTTGGACGGCGGCTCGCCACCGGCTCGTCGAAACCGATACACACACTGGCTCGCGTCAGTTCCGCCGATAACGGCTGGACCGCTGCGAGCACGCTGTGGGGCCTCGGTCTAGGTATCGGCCTCGTGGCGATCTTCGTTCGCCACGAGGCCATAGTGGCGAACCCAATCATGCCGTTGCATCTGTTCGATGGCCGGGAGCGCTCCGGTGCCTATGCCGCGAGAATGCTGTTTCTCGGCGCCATGGTCAGCTGCTTCTTTTTCACCATGCAGCTCCTCCAGGGTGTGTTGGACTACTCGCCGCTGCAAGCCGGCTGCGCATTTTTGCCGATGACCATCCCCACCTTCATTACCGCGATGGCTGTGCCGGCAATGACCCGGCGCTTGGGTAACGGCGGGTTGATGGCGCTGTCGTTCGGTCTGCTGGTGGTGGGTCTGGGCTGGCTCGGGGTCGCCGGCACACACGCGGAGTTCGCCACCGAAATCGCCCTACCGATGATCCTGATCGGTATAGGTAATGGGGGTGTGCTTGGCCCACTGACCATTGCCGGCGTCAGCTCCGCGGCGTGGAGCTACTCAATCATCAGATCAACGCAGCGATTGCTCGGCCGTCCGCCCATGACCAAGGGCGACATTGTGGAGGTGCTGCGCTCCGTGTTGTGAACGGCAACATAATGCATTGCAAATGAATAGGGCAGGGAGCGGGTCGTCCAGCCTTGGCGGGAGTGCCGGGAGATCACATAGGGCATGGGGTCGGCCCGAGGGGCGGGGTTCCAGTGGCGGGTCGAGGACGCCGCTATCGTAGCTCGGCCGGGGGATATCTTAATGGCTGGTTTAGATCTTGCCGGCGAGGGTCGCGGGGTAGAAAAAATCTTAACGGTGGCGTAAGTAAATGGTTGCATCCCACCCTTAACCACGGAATCATATGCCCCCTTGCGTTCCCCCTTATCCCTTGCGCGTCACTGGTGGTTGACCATCAGCCAGTGTGGCGAAGCGACACCCTTAGGCTGACTGCTAAGTGCCCAGCGCATCCCCCAAGCGAGAGCAGCTGCTGCGACCCATTAAGCATCTCAACGAGCTGCGCCATCTGCCGCGGGCGCTGCGCTTGGTGTGGGAGGCGGCCCCTGGACGCGCCTCGCTCTACGCCCTGCTGCTCTTTTTACAGGGGGTGCTGCCGGTCTTTTTTATCGCCCTCTCGCGCTACTTCATCGACGGCCTCACCCAGGCCATCGATCAGCCGGGTATGGGGTGGGGGAGTTGGTGGCTGCCGGGTCTGTTGATGCTGCTGCTCTTGGCGCTGATGGAGGCGGCGGGGCAGTTTACGCCCTATATCCGTCTCCTGGTGGGGGAGCGCTGGCAGGGGCATATCTACGGCCTCTTGCAGCAGCAGGCGATACGGCTGGATATCGGTTTTTACGAGACCACGGAGTACTACGACCTGTTACAGCGGGCCAGCAAAGAGGCGATCGATGGCCCGGTGCAGCTGTTGGAGAGCCTGGGCAAGTTGGCGCAGAACGCCATCACCTTCCTCTCTATGATGGCGGTGCTGGCGCTATTCGCCTGGTGGTTGCCGCTCATCCTGCTGTTGGGGACCGGACCGGCGCTTTCCGTCTCCCTGGCCTCTACTTGGCGTCTCCACCGTTGGCGGCTACGCACCACCGTGCTGCGGCGGCAATCCGACTACTACCACGAGACCCTGCTCTCGGCCCAGAGCGCCGCCGAGGTGCGAATCCTGGGGCTTGGTGACTACCTGCGGGAGCGGTTTGCCCGTTTGCATGGGCGGCGCTTGGGCGAGCGGGTGGCACTGGCGCGGATGGAGTTGGCCTGGGGGCTTGGCGCCGGCCTGTTTGGCACCCTGTTGGGGGTGGCGGCGATGGCCTGGATGGCGTGGCAGGTGGCGCAGCAGCGCTTCAGCCTAGGCCAACTGGCGATGTTTTGGCAGGCGCTGAGTCAGGGGCAGAAGCTGATGCACACCCTCTTGACCCAGGTCAGCACCTTCTACCGCAGTCTGCTCTTCCTCGATGATCTCTTCTCCTATCTGGATATCCAACCGCGCCTGCGGGACCCAGAGCTGCCCCAGTCGCCCCCCCCTGGCCTGCGCGAGGGGGTGCGGCTGGAGGGGGTGGCGTTCCGCTACCCCGGTAGTGAGCGGCAGGCGCTGGCGGGGTTTGACCTGCTGCTACCGGCCGGCCAACTGGTGGCCATTGTGGGTGAGAACGGGGCCGGCAAGAGCACCTTGGCCAGGCTCATCTGCCGGCTGCACGACCCTGATAGCGGACACATCACCTGGGATGGGATCGACCTACGGGCGATGGCGCAGGCCGATCTGCGTGGACGGATCGGTCTGCTGATGCAGCGGCCGCTGCTCTATCAGGCCAGCTGTGCGGAGAATATCGCCATCGGTGAGCTGCGCCAGCCGCCAACCGCCGAGCAGCTGGCCATGGCCGCGGCGGCCAGCGGCTTTGCTGCCGTTGCCGCGCGTCTGCCGGATGGTCTCGATACGGTGCTAGGCAAGATGTTCGGCCAGGCCGAGTTGAGCAGCGGCGAATGGCAGCGGCTGGCCTTGGCTCGTATCTTGGTGAGACAGGCCGAGCTGCTGATCTTGGATGAGCCGACCAGCGCAATGGATCCCTGGGCGGAGGCGGAGTGGATGCAACGCCTGCGTTCCGTACTGGCGGGTCGCACTGCCCTCATTATTACCCACCGCTTTACCACCGCCATGCAGGCCGACACCATCCATGTCATGGCCGAGGGGCGCATCGTGGAATCTGGGAGCCATCGCCAACTGTTGGCGGCCGAGGGGCGCTATGCCCGCTCTTGGCGTGCCCAGATGGAGCGCCGCCAGGAGGTGGAAAGTGTTACGAGCTAAGGAGAGCCTATGACGATTGCACGTCAGACCCGCGCCATCACCCCACCGCCGCGGCAGCTGCTGCTGGTGGTGGTGGCCATCTGGTTAGTCTGGGGGAGCTGGATGACCCTCCACCACACCTGGGGGCTCTACGCCAAGGAGGGCTTCATGGCGGTGACCATGGTCTTTGGCTCTTTCATCGCCGGTGCAACCGCCGAGGGGGGCGGGGCGGTGGCGTTTCCCGTGATGACGCTGCTGTTCCACATCGCGCCGGCCACCGCCCGTGACTTCTCGCTGATGATCCAGTCGGTGGGTATGACCACCGCCGCCCTCTCTATCTTTCTGCTGCGGATCCCGGTGGAGCTGCGCGCCATTGTCATTGCCGGTGCCGGTGGCGCCCTCGGTATCATCTTCAGCCTCACCTACATCGCGCCGGCCATCCCACCGGTCTACGCCAAGCTCTTCTTTACCAGCTTCTGGCTCTCCTTCATCGCCGCCCTCTACTGGGTCAATCGTGACAACGAGCGCTCGGTGGCCACCCGGCTGCCCCCCTTGGGCGGCTTGGGGGGGATCACACTATTGGGCGTGGGGATGTTGGGCGGGATGGTGAGTGGCATCATCGGCACGGGGCTCGATATCACTGTCTTCTCGCTGTTGGTACTGCGCTTTCGTATCTGCGAGCGTATCGCCACCCCTACCTCAGTGGTGTTGATGGCCAGCAACTCCCTGGTGGGCTTCTTCTGGCAGGGGGCGGTACTCGATGCCATCGCCCCCAAGGCGTGGGAGTTCTGGTGGGTCTGCATCCCGGTGGTGGTTGTCGGGGCGCCGCTGGGGGCGTGGCTGGTGCAATATCTGAGTCGCCACCGGATCCGCCACCTGCTCTACGCCTCCATCGTTGCCCAATATCTGCTAGCGCTATTTATCCTGCCGCTCACCCCCGCGCTCTATCTATTCAGTGGGGTGGTGGTGCTGAGCGGTGTCATCTTCTTTGCCTGGATGGAGCGCAGCGGTGGGTCGCTCTTCCGGCGTACACCCCAACCGGAGACGACCTGATGGACTTTGCCTGGGATCCCGCGCAGCAGGCGCTCTATGAGCAGACGGTGCAGTTTGCCCGCCAGGCCCTGGGGCAGGGCTTGGCAGAGCGCGATCTCCGCGGCGAGTTTGATCGGACCGGCTGGCAGCAGTGCGGTGGCCATGGTCTGCTGGGATTGACGCTGCCGACGCAATGGGGCGGCCGCGGACTGGATCCGCTGAGTGCCGTTGCTGCCCTAGAGGGGTTGGGCTATGGCTGTGCCGACAACGGTCTGGCGCTGGCCATCGGCGCCCACCTGTGGGGCTGCGCGATGCCGCTACTGGAGTTTGGCGACCCGACCCAGCAGGCGCGCTGGCTGCCTGATCTAGCCAGCGGTAAGCGGATGGGGGCGCTGGCCATCAGCGAACCGGCCGCCGGTTCTGATGCCCTTGCCCTGACCACTTCGGCCAGTGTCGAAGGGGAGGGCTACCGCCTGGATGGCCACAAGGTGCTCATCACCAACGCCCCGCTGGCCGATCTTTTCCTAGTGCTGGCGCGAGTGGATGCCAGCAAGGGGGCCCACGGTTTGGCGGGCTTCCTCATCGAACGCGGCACCCCTGGACTGGAGGCCGATCTACCTCAACCGACCCAGGGGATGCGTACCGCCGGCGTGGGTGAGTTGCGTCTGAACAACTGTTGGTTGCCGGCCAGCCACCGCCTTGGATTAGAGGGGGCGGGGATGGCCATCATCACCGAGGCGATGGGGTGGGAGCGGGGCCTGATCCTGGCGCCGGTGGTGGGTGCCATGCAGCGGCAGCTGGAACAGGCCATCGCCTTCGCCCGCCAGCGGCGGCAGTTTGGGCAGGCCATTAGCCAGTTCCAGTGGGTGGCGGGTCGCCTGGTGGAGATGCGGCTGCGGCTGGAGCAGGCGCGTGGCCTGCTCTATCGCTACGCCTGGTTAAAGGGGCGTGAGCAAACGGCCCATCTGGAGGCGGCCATGTGCAAGTTGACCATCGGCGAGGCGTGGCTGGCGTCGTCACGGGATGCCCTCCAGATCCAAGGGGGGCATGGCTATCTCGCCGGCAGTGCGGTGGAGCGGGATCTGCGTGACGCCACCGCCAGCACCCTCTACTCCGGCACCTCCGAGTTGCAGCGGCGCACCATCGCCCAGTGGTTGGGTCTGGGGTAGGCGTGGCGCTACCGGAAACTGCCCATCTGGCGGCGTTGTTGCGTCGCAGCGCCGCCCGTTCGCCGCAGGCGGAGGCGCTGCGGGATGAGGCCGGGGCGCTGAGCTACCAAGCGCTGGATCGGCAGTCGGATCGCTTAGCCCTGGCGCTGATGGCGCAGGGGATCGGTCGCGGTCAGCGGGTGGGGATCTACCTGGCCAAATCCTGCAACGCGGTGGTGGCACTGTTCGGGATCTTGAAGTGTGGCGCCGCCTATGTGCCGCTCGACCCCGACTCCCCCGCCACCCGCCTGGCGTTGATGGTGGAGGATGCCGCGCTGGCCGCCCTCATCGGCGATGGCGAGTCGCTGGATGCCCTCTTGCCGCACCTGCGGCAACCGCCGCCCCTGCCCATCAGCGTGGCCGGCGAGGTGACGGCGGCGGGGCGGCGCAGCGGTTGGCAGCCGAACCAAGCACCGCCTGTCAGCACCCCGCCGGCGCTGGCCGAGGAGCCGACGGCACTGGCCTATATCCTCTACACCTCCGGCTCCACCGGAGAGCCTAAGGGGGTGGCCATTAGCCACGCCGCCGCCCTCGCCTTTGTCCACTGGGCGGTGGGGCAGTTTGCCCTGCGGCCGGAGGATCGGCTCGCCTGTTCGGCGCCGCTCCACTTCGATCTCTCTATCTTCGATCTGTTGGCCGGCATCGCCGTCGGCGCTACGGTGGCGCTGGTGCCGGCCACCCGCGCCCTGTTTCCCTACGCCCTGGCGGAGTGGTTGGCGCACCAGCGCATCAGCGTCTGGTACTCGGTCCCCTCGGCCCTCATCCGCCTGCTGCACCATGGCGATCTGGCGAGTCACGACCTCTCTGCCCTGCGGCTGGTGCTATTTGCCGGTGAGCCATTCCCGCTGCGCGAACTCAATCAGCTGCGCCAGGTACTGCCGGGACCGACCTACTACAACCTCTACGGACCCACAGAGACCAACGTCTGCACGGCCTATCCGCTGCCCCCTGGTGGGGCGCCGCTGCCGGCCCCCTGTCCCATCGGGGCGGCGCGGCCGGGGATGGTGGTCTATGCCCTGGATGAGGCGGGGGCGTCGGTGGCGGTGGGGGAGTGCGGTGAACTCTACATCGGCGGCGATGGCTTGATGGAGGGGTACTGGCACCGCCCAGCGGCGACGGCGGCGGCTTTCTGCCGCGGCCCCGCTGGTGAGCGGCTCTACCGTAGTGGGGATCGCGTGCGCCGGGAGGCGGAGGGGGGCTACAGCTTCATCGGTCGCCGCGACGCCCAGGTGAAGGTCCGCGGCTACCGAGTCGAGCTAGGGGAGATCGAGGCATCTCTCCACGACCACCCCCAACTGTATGGGGCGGCGGTGGTCCCGCTGGCCGATAGTGAGGGCGGTCAGCGTCTGCTGGCCTACTATGTGCCGATGGCAGGGGCGCCAGTGGCGGTGGCGGAGCTGATCCGTTACTGCCGCGCCAGGCTGCCGGCCTATATGGTGCCGGAGCGCTGGGAGGCGTGTGCCGCGCTGCCGCTCACCACCACCGGCAAGCTGGACCGGCAGCGGTTGCGTGCGCTGGCCGCGGCCGTATCTGTGAAATGACCTGTGTTGAGGAGCCCTGTTTCATGACCGCGATTACCGATCCCGTTGCCGACTACATCCGCACTGAGTTGGCGCCGCAGAGCCAGGGCCTGGAGCTGACCCCCGACTACCCCCTGATCCAGGCGGGGCTGGTGGACTCTCTCGGCCTGTTCCGCTTGGTCACCTTTCTCCAGGATCGCTTCGGCATCAAGATCCGGGCGCAGGAGATCGTCTTCGATCACTTTGCCACCCTCGCCGCCATCGAGGCGCTGGTGGTGGCCAAACAGCAGTCGAGCGAGGAGGCACCATGAATATTCCCCAGCGTTGTGATGTGGTGGTGATCGGTGGCGGCCCCGCCGGGGCGTTGGCCGCCACCTTCCTCAGCCGCTCCGGCCACCATGTGGTGGTGCTGGATCGGCAGCACTTCCCCCGTACCACGGTGGGTGAGAGCCTCATCCCAGATGTCTGGAAATATTGCGATGCCGCCGGGGTGACCGAGCGGATCCTCGCCGAGGGATTTGTGCGTAAGGCGGGCGGTCTGGTGGAGTGGAACGGCGAGATGCGCACCCTGTCGTTCCGCGACTTCGGTTACACCCGCCCGGCGCTGCATGTGGAGCGGGATAGCTTCGACGCCATCCTGCTGGACCATGCCGGCAGCCAGGGGGCGGAGGTCCACCAGGGGATCACCGTCACCCGGGTGGAGACGGCCGGCGATGGGGAGCCGGTGAGGGTGGAGTTCCGACCCACGGGGAGCGAGCAGCTCAACCAGATCGAGTGCCGCTATGTGGTGGATGCCAGCGGACAGAATGCCCTCTTGGCGCGCCAGGCGGGGAGCCGGCAGCTGGATGAGGCGTTCCGCTTCATGAGCATCTGGGGTTACTTCGAAAACGCCAACTACCTGGCGGTGGATGGGAGCGTCCACTCCGCTGCGGAGGTGACGGAGATCGCCCCCAGCACCTACGTGACCAACATCCCGGACCTGGGCGATTGGGGTTGGTGCTGGCACATCGCCCTGCGGCGCAACACCAGTGTCGGCCTCATTGTGCCGGTGGATGCGGTGAAGGGGATGCGCGATGAGAAGGAGAGCTGGGAGCAGTTCTATCTCGCCCAGTGCGCGCGCTTGCCGCGCCTGGCGCAGCTACTGGCGCCGGGCCGCTATATCCCGGGTTCGGTGCGGATCATCCGCAACTACTCCTACCGCTCTGAGCAGCTGGCCGGTCCCGGCTACTACCTCATTGGCGATGCCGCTGGCTTTCTTGACCCTATCTTCTCGGTGGGGGTGGTGTTGGCGATGCACGGCGCCTACGCCGCCGCCTGGGCCATCGATCAGTCGCTGCGGGAGCCCCAGCGGGCCGCCGACTACCGCGCCATCTTCGCGGATCAACTCAAGGGGCGGATGGAGGTGAGCCGCGCCCTGGCACTGCCTGGTTATCAGTGCAGTGAGCAGGCCAACCGTTTGGCGCAGGATATCGTCAAGTTGACCGATAAGCAGGCGCAGGCCCTGATGCAGGCCGCCTCCCGGGCGACCGCCCGACCGCACAACTTCGACGCCCTGTTGGCGTGACGCAGCTGGGGCCGGTGCCTAGCGCGCAGTGGGGGAGGGTGGCGCTGCGCCATCTGCTCCCGGCGCCGTTGCGGCGGCGGGGGCGGCAGCTCGTCGCTCGGGGCGGGCTGCTCTGGCTCCACCTGCGCGCCAATCCCGCTTGGTTGGCGCATCGCCTCGGCCGCACCCTGGAGGGTTCGCGGCGGGTGGTGGTGGTGGGCTCCGGGCACCGGGTCGGCTCCACCTGGCTATTTAACCTCCTGCGAGAGCTGGGGGATCTGCGCAACGCCATCGACGAGGTGCCGCCGCATCTCCACCGCTACGGTGCCCTGCTGCCGGGTAGCACCGACTACCACTGGCTGGCGGCGATCCGCGGCTGGGCGATCCTCAAGGGGCACGCCGATCCGCCCAGCAACGCCGCGCAGGCGGCGCAGGGGCAGTTTGTCACCATCTACCGTGACCCGCGTGATGTGCTGGTCTCGGCCGCCTTTCAACGCGCCCGGCTGCCGGTGGCGCAGGGGGGGTGGGGCGAGGCGTTCCAGGCGCTATCGGTAGCGCAGCGGATCGATCGCCTGCTGGCCGATCCCTGCCCCACGCTGCTGGATGAGCTAGAGCGTTGGTACCGTACCCCGTTCGCCCTGCGGGTGAGTTATGAGGCGCTACACAAAAGGCCCGCGGCCACCCTCGCCGGCCTGGTGGAGCCGCTGGCACTGCCGGTGACGCAGCGCCAGATCGAGGCGCTGGTCGCCCGCCATGACTTCTTTCGGGTCACCGGCCGGCGGCCGGGCGAGGCGGCCGAATCGGCGACGCGCAAGGGGATCATCGGTGACTGGCGCAACCACTTTACGCCGGCCACCTGCGCCCATTTCCGCAGCGCCCAAGGGGGGCGCTGGGGCCAGATATTGGAGGAGATGGGTTATGGCTGGTGAGCGGTCGGTGGCGGCTGCCGGCGGGCCTGGGGCAGACCCCATCCAGCGCATCTTTTTCGGCCACCACAAGTGCGCCACCCAATACATCAAGGCGGTGGTCAGCCGGGTTGCCGCCTGGTCCGGGATGGGGTTCGACAGTGTGGTGCTGGTGGCCCAGCCTAGCGCCGCGCCGCAGCTGTGCAACCCGCAGGGCGATGTCGCCAAGGCCGAGCTGCTCTATGTGGCCAACGCCAATGTCGAGATCACCGCCGCCTTGCGTCAGCGGGGTTCGCTCCGCGGCTTCCACGTCATCCGCGATCCACGCGATATCCTGGTCTCGGGCTACTTCTCCCACCGCTACTCCCACCCGGTGACGGTGCACAATCGGGAGCGTATGGCGGTGTGGCGGCAGCAGTTGGCGGAGCTGCCGTCGGTGGAGGAGGGGTTGCTGCGGGAGCTGGAGTTTGCCGCGGACAACTTTGCCAATCTGGCCGCATGGTCTTATCAGCAGCCCGATATCCACGAGGTGCGCTATGAGGCGTTGATTGCCGATCCGTTGGTGCAGTTTGGGCAGATCTTTCGCTTTCTCGGTTTCACTACGCCGCGGCATGGCTGGGGGGAGCTGGCGGATCGACTGTGGCGCCGCTACAGTATGCGCCCGCTGCGGCGGAGCACCTCGTTACCACAACCCCTGTTGCGTCGTATCCTGGATAACCACGCCTTTGAACGCAAAAGCGGTGGGCGGGCGCGGGGCGAGGAGGATGTGCGGCACCACTATCGTAAAGGGGTGGCTGGCGACTGGCGCAACTACTTTACCCCCAGAGTAGTGGCCGCGTTCAAGGATCGTTACGGTCCGCTCTTGCTACAACTCGGCTATGAGCGATCGAGTGACTGGTGACGGTCACAGAGAAGGGGTGCAGACCATGTCCAAAGAGCAGCGGAGAAAATTCATCCTATTTTGCCACGCCCGCACCGGCAGCTCCCTCATGGGGGCGCTGCTGGACTCCCATCCCGATCTCTTTTGGGATGGTGAATCCTTCAAGCCGTCGAAACGCTGGCGCCGGTTGGGGCGGGCCGTCGGTTGGCCGCAGCGCGCCTATCCTCTCCCCTTTCTGGAGCTGCGGGCGTTGCGCCACCGCAGCTCGACCTATGGCTGCAAGATCGCCCCCTACTACGTCACCGATCCCAAACAGCTGATCGCCCGCGCCCACCAGCACCGCTGGAGCATCGTCCACCTCTGGCGGCGGGATATCTTCCACTCCGCCCTCTCCCAGTTGGCCGCTGCCCACTACAACTACTGGGTGCGTCCGATCGAGGAGGAGCAGCCGTTGGCGGAGCCGCTGTTGAGTGTGGAGCCGGAGCGGCTGCTGCGCATGATGGAGTATCGACTGCACCTCCTGGAGCTGGAGCGCAGCGCCCTCATCGACATCCCCCACCTCAGCTTTGTCTATGAGAGCGATCTGGCCGATCCGCGGCAGTGGGAGCGTACCACCCACACCGTGTGGGAGGCGCTGGGCCTCAAGGATGTGCCGGTGCGCTCCGCCATTGGCAAGACCTGGAATACCCCCTACGCCGAGATGTACGAGAACTACCACGAGTTGACGGCGGCAGTGCGGCGCAGCCACCTCGCCGCCTACGCCCCTGCGGCGGATGGTGCGGGCTGAGGCGATGCCGATCCGCCTTGCTGCCACTGGTCGATACCGCCCGTCTAGCCCGATGGGGCTGCCGAGTTGTGGAGTGGGCGGATGAGTTCACGCCTCGCCCTCCTCCTTCGTGCTGTGCTGCTCAGGCTGCTGCGGCTGACCATCGCCGTTGGTCGTGGGCGCGCCGGTCTCCAGTGGTGCGGCGTTGTGGTGCGCTGGTTGGTGGCCAACCCTTGGCTGCGGCAGCGGCTGCTCGGCCAAGAGCTGGCGCTGCTGCACCGCTTTGCGGTGGTGGTGGGGACGACGGCGATCGCGCCGGCGGAGGCAGAGCAGCGCCACGCCCAGCTGCTCCTGTTGCAGCCGCTGTTGTACCGTCTGGTGGAGCAGCCCAGCCGGGCCGAGGTGGAGCCGCTATTTGAGCTGGTGGGGGAGGCGCAGTTACAGGCCGCCCTGGGGCGCGGTCAGGGGGTGTTGTTGCTCCACAGCCACCTCCTGTTGGTGCGCACCTTCTGGTTCTGGTTGCGCTGGCAGCACGCCGATCCGGGACCTACCCTCTGGGGCTGGTCCAAGACGCGCCCAGCTGTCGAGCGGGATGACCCCGCCGTCCGCACCGTGGCGGGGGCCGCCGAGTTGGCCACGGCCCGCGAGCAGCTACTGGCCGGCGGCTTTGTCCATGTGTTGGCCGACGGCTATAAGGGGCAGCACCCGCTGACCCTCAGCTACTGTGGTCGGGAGCGACCGTTTCAGACCGGCTTCGCCGAGCTGGCGCTGCTCACCGGCGCCGCCATCCTGCCGGTGGCGGTGACCCTAACGCCGCAACTGCGGTTGAGGATCCAGATCGGCCCTGCTCTCACCCCGGCACCCTCCAGCCAGCCCCACGCGGTACGGGTGGCCCAGCTGGTGGAGGGCTATGCCGATTGGCTGCAACGGATCTATCGCACCCAACCCTACGAGATGGCCCCCTACCACATGCGGCGCCATCTGGAGCTTCCCCATGCCGTTGCCGCCGTGCGCCAGTAACCCCTGTCGTGGCCACTGGCGCAGGCGGGCACGGTCACCGCTCCGACGACAACCACCTTCTTCACCGGCGGCCTGCGGGCCTGCCCTGATGCCCACAAGGAGGGCAGCCGTTTGAGGATCAGCCTCTTTGGTCTCGGCTATATCGGGACGGTCTCTATCGCCTGTTTGGCACGCCTCGGCCACCACGTGGTGGGGCTCGACAGTGACCCCGCCAAGAGCGCCCAAGTGGGGCGTGGTGAGCCGCCACCCATCCACGAGCCGGGGCTGCCGGAGCTGTGGGCCGAAGGGTGGGCGGCGGGGCGTGTCGGTATTAGCGAGGATGCCTTGGCGGCGGTGGCAGAGAGTGATCTCTCCTTCGTCTGTGTCGGTACCCCCTCTTTGCCTGGCGGTGGGGTGGACGATGGTCAGCTGCGGCAGGTGGTGGCGACCCTGGCCGAGGGGGTGGTGGCCAAGGGGCGGCGTCATCTCATTGTGGTGCGCAGCACGGCCCTGCCGCAGGTCCACCACGCCTTGATGGCGCTATTGCAGGCACGGGGCCTGGTGATCGGCCGCGATGTCGGCTATGTGGTCCACCCGGAGTTCTTGCGCGAGGGGAGCGGGATCGAGGACTTCTTCAACCCGGCGCTGCTCATCCACGGCGGTGCCGACGCCGTGGACCGCACCCTGTTGGATCAGCTCTATCCGGGGTTGGCGCCGGCCCACTATGTGGCGTGGGAGGCGGCGGCCCTGGTGAAGTATGCCGACAACCTATTTCATGCCACCAAGATCACCTTCGCCAACGAGATCGGCCAGCTGGCCCATGGTCTCGGGGTCGATGGTCGGGCGGTGATGGGGTTGGTGGCGCGCAATCTGCGACTCAATCTGAGCGCCGCCTATCTCAATCCCGGTCTGCCCTTTGGCGGTAGCTGCCTCCCCAAGGATCTGCGCGCCATCCTCGACCACGCCGAGCACAGCGCGCTGACACTGCCACTCTTAAGCGGCATCGCCAGCAGCAACCAACACCAGCTGGCGCAGTTGCTGGATCGGCTGGCGCAGTTGGGTTACCGCCGCCTGCTGCTCATCGGTCTCGCCTTTAAGGAGGGGACCGATGACCTGCGTGAGAGCCCGCTGGTGCAGTTGGCGCAAGGGTTACTGACGCAGGGGGTGGAGCTGCATATCCTGGCGCCGGAGTTGCGGTATCGATCCGCCGTGGCACCGGCAGATCCCTTACTGCCAGCGGCGCTGAATGGATGCTTGGTGAGCGATCTCGCGGCCACCCTCCCGCAGGTGGAGGCGGTGGTGATCGGTCGCACCTTGACGCCGGAGATGCAGCGGCTGCTTGAGGCCAGTGGGCGGCCGTTGATCGATCTGGTGGGGGCGCCGCTGGCCGACGGGGTTGGCGAGACGTGCGGTCTCTACTGGTAGCGGGGCGCGCCGTCGATGCACATCATCTTTTTTGTCCACGATACCCCCCGCCCCGTGGGCAATGGTAGTCACCACCGCGCCTATCAGGTGGCCCACGACCTCCGGGCGGCGGTGGGGGAGGAGCGATTCACCCTGTTTGACTACTCCGCCGAGTTGGCCAGCCTGAGTGGCGGCGAGGGGGCCACGGGGGGATCCCTGACTTGGCGCCAGTGGTTGGTGCGGGTGGCCCCCGCTGGGGTGGTGGCGAGCTTGCGGCGGGGATACCGGGCCCTGCGGCAACTGGTCGCCCGCGCCCGCTTGGGGCGTAAGCTGCTCTGGCTGGCGTTGGGGGGGCCGCTCGGGGCACCGCCGCCCGGCCCCAATCGGGTGCTCGATCGCTACGCCGATCCCCGCATCTTCGCCCGCTATCGCCAGCGGGTGGCCGAGCTGCCGCGCCCGCTCATCTGTGTGGTACGCCACAGTAGCTTTGCCCGCCTCGCCTGGTTCAATGCCCGCCTTGGTATCCGCACCGTCGCCTGCCCGGCCAACCTGGAGGCGTTTGATGTCGGTGCCGGCACCTTGCGGGGCAGCGCTCGGGAGTGTCAACTCACCGCCCTCGACTTCAGCGACGAGCTGCGGGCGCTGGCCGCCTGCGACGCCCGCCTCTTCATCTCCCGGGTAGAGACTGGCCTCGTCAACGGCCTCGGCTTCCCCTCCCACTACTACCCCTACCAGCCGGTGGGGGAGATCGCCGCCACCCTACAGCGGATCCGCGCCGAGCGGCGTAGGCGCCCGCCCGTAGCGGGGTTGTTGGTGATGCTTGGCAGCGGTTATCACCCCACCACCGGCGCCTCGTTTCGCTGGTTTTTACGCCAGACCCAGCGTTATGGCCTGCCGGCGGGGGTGCGGCTGGTGGTCTGTGGGCACGCGACCGATCGACTGCTGGCGCCGGCGGAGCGACCGGCCCATGTCGAGCTACGCGGCTGGGTCGAGCAGGCGGAGTTGGATGCCCTGCTGGCCACTGCCCAGGGGGTGCTGCTGCCGCAGCAGATCGGTTTCGGCGGTCTGACCCGACTGGCAGAACTCGCGTGTGCCGGGATCCCCTGTGCCGTGTCGGAGCACGCCAGCTACGCCATCACCCCATTACCACCGGGGGTGGTCCCTGTGGCGGATGAGTGGGCCGCTTGGTGGGCGGTGATGCAGCAGCTACCCGCCGCTGCCGAGACAGAGGCCTACCAGGCGTGGGCCGCGCAACAGGACAACCCTTGGCAGCGACTCCTGGCGGCCCTCGATCCCGATGCCACTCCACCGCCGCCCAGTGGGGCGGCGGCGCGGGGCGCGTCCCGCCACCCCGCCTAAGCCAGATGTCCCGCCACCCCCCCACCCCCCCTATCCCACCGGCCGCGTTGCCGATCACCCCCGCTGATCAGGGGGACGCCGCGGGGCGGCAGCTCACCCTGTTCGCCTCCACCGGCCTGTGCAATCGGCTGTTGGTTCTGCTCTCCGGTACCATTTTGGCGCGGGCGACAGGGCGCCAGCTGCGGCTGCTCTGGCCCATCACCCCCGCCTGCGGGGCCGCCTTTGATGAGCTGTTCAGCAACCCCTGGCCGGTGGAGGTGGTGGATCAGGAGGTGATCGAGCCGCTGCCCTACTACCGGGGGTGGTTCGATCCCCTGCCCGATCTCACGGCGGTCGAGCAGCCGCAGCTGGTGGTGGGTTTCTGCGGTTGGTTGCTACTCCCACAGCGCTATCCCCACCACCGGCCGCTATGGGCGGCGGCCCACGCCCTCGCCCTGGAGCTGCAACCCATCCCGCCGCTCCAGGCGACCATCGACGCCTTCATCCGCGACCACTTCCGCCCCACCATGATTGGGGTCCACCTGCGCCGTGGTGACTTCCTCCAGGCCCGGCCCGATCTGGCTGGCAACATCGGGCCGGCGCTGGCGGCGGTTGACCACTATCTAAGCCAGTGGCCGGAGGCGGGGATCTTCCTCAGTAGCGACGACGGTGCCCCTGAACCCTACAGCGCGCACCAGTACCACCGGCAAGGGGTGCATGAACGGTTCCGCCAGCGCTATGGCGAGCGGGTGGTCTGGACCACCCCGGAGTCGCTCGATCGCTGCGCCGCCGGCGCCATCCAGGCGGCGGTGGTGGACCTCTGGTTGCTGCGCGCCACCAACTGCTTGGTCGGCAGCGAGGGCAGCTCCTTCTCCGAGTTTGCCCTGTGTGGCCGCCAACGCCCCCACCGTCTCATCGCCGCCCCTCTGCCCGGTTACCGGCGGTGGGAGCGGTGGGCCAAGTGGAGCGGGCTCCACCGCCTACTGATGGCACTGGGGCGCCGCCACAGCGGACGCACCCTGCCATTCCCTGTGGTGTTTGAACACTACCTGCGGCGTGTGCCGAGTCTGTGGCTGCGCCGCTTGGCCCACGCCAGCTGTCCACCCTGCTATCGGCTGCTACAGCGGATGCGGCGGCGCTGGTGGGCGCGGCGGGCCCAAGCGGAGCGTTAGCGTTGGGGTCTGTCACCGCTGCCAGCGGGAGACGGGGAACTCAGTGCTGGCGGACGCCGCGGGCTATATTGCCATCCAAGGCCGCGCTGGTGCAGCGTAGTGGCCCCAGCGCCACCGATGGTGGGCCGTGGGGCAGCGAGGGTGGGGGGGGCCGTCAGCAGCAGACAAGGAGGGAAAAGCGCCGATGAACGGCCGAAGGTGGGGGATACTAATCAGCTATCTCATCGTCCTTGGGATCGGGGGCCTGGCATTGGGATTCGCCAATCTACGCCGAGGACTCTTTCTCCTGCTGTTTATTTTGAGTCACGCCTTTAGTCATGACTTCTTTCAGATCACCCTGGGCCTGTTGCTCTTGTGGGGGGCGCACTATCTCCTCATCCGGTATACCTGTCGCTGGGGCCCGATCCGCGCCATCGGGGTGGCCTGGGTACTCACCGGCGCAGTGGCGGTAATGGCCCTCTCCTGGGTACCGATACACCATTAAAATCGCTGTCCCCGATTAAAAGATCGCCACTCCAGTGCGCCCATAGGTTGTGGGGTGGGGGACACGATTAAGCGACGAAATTCACGCCATGGACGCTTATTTGTGAATGTTCGGTCAAACTTTCTGTCGATGATGCGGTTGCTATCTGTCCAGCCCACGCCCTTTCCAGTACCCTTCCCCGCACGCTGCCGGTGAGGGGGTTAGGCGACCTGCGACCGGCGTGCTACGACTCAATAACTAGCTTGGGAGAGAGATTGTTATGTCTAAACTGCTGCGCCATTCGGCGCTGCTCGCCGCTATCCTTCTGGCGGGCTGCGACCAAGCCTCTTCACCGCCCCCAGCCGCTACCGGCCAGGCCACCCAGCCATCCGCTGCGGTCTCTATGCGGGCGGTCCAACCCGCCACTGGTGCGGCCCTGTCAGCGGCCGCCGCGCTACGTGGGGAGCTGCCTGAAGCGGCCTATGCCTACCTGCGCATCCCCAATCTCTGGGGGACCATCGGCGTCCCGACGGGTGGGGTGCTGGACAAGGCGATCGGCTCCGCCCCCTTCCAGGCGGCGATGCAGGGGATCCGCGGCAGCCTTGGCAAGACGGTAGTGGCAGAGGTGCCGGATGAGGAGGCGCAGGCGCTGATGCGGCTACTGCTGCTCCACTCCAACTCACCCATCGAGTTGGCACTGCTGCCAGCCCCTCAGCCCGGCACCCCGCTGCCCCTCCTGCTGCTCACCACGCAGGTCGATTTTGCCGATGCCAACGCCTTCAATCAGGGCTTGACCGAGGCCGCCAACCAACTCCCGCAGCTGGAGATCACCACGCCGGTAGCCGCCGATGGCAGTGGTGCGATCAGCTGGGAGGGGATCCCCTGTCAGGTGCAGCTGGATAAAGCGCCTGTGCGTCTCTATATGGCGTGCAGCCCCTTTTTGGCTGAGGGCGATCTGGCAGCAGTGCGCGCCACTTTGCAACCCAACAAGCATCAGCTGATGCAGGCACTGGAGCAGGAGATCGACGCCGGCGGTCAAGGTTTCTATCTCTGGATGAATCCCCCCAAGCTCTCTGCCTTGGCCATGAGTTCAGGCGCCTCCTCTTCGGCGATGGCGCCCCTCGTCGGTATGGCGGCGGTGAAGAACATGGGCGTGGGCATGGGGACCAGTGGTGGCACCCAGCGCCTCAAGGTGGTTGTGGAGATGCCCGCTGGAGGGATGCGTGGCTTCGTGCCCGTGATGGCCTCAACCCCCACCGTGCAAGCGGCTGGTATGCCGCATGGGGTGGTGGTGATGGGCCTGCCGAGCAGCAGCGATCTCACCAACATTGAGGCCAACATCGCCCTGTTAAGCCCCAAGGCGATGCAGAACTATCAGCAGTTCAAGCAGGAGTTTGCCGCCAAGCTCGGCTTCTCGTTCGAGGATATCTTCGCCACCTTCGGTCAGGACTTCAGCATCATCGCTGATGAGGCCGGTGAGTATGCGGCGCTGCGCCTCAAGAACCCAGAAAAGTTCCAGGCACTGCTGACCAACGCCACCGAGAAACTGGGCTTCAAACACGAGCAGCGGGAGATCGGTGGTCACACCTATCACCATCTGATCATGCCGACCACCAACGCCCTGATGGGTGAAGAGCTGGATGGCATGGATCAGCCGGAGACGAAGCTGATCATGCGCTTCATGATGGCCCCGGGTCACCTCTACTGGGTGCAGGAGGGGGAGTATCTGCTGATGGCCAGTCTGCCGCAGGTGCTCATCGATCGTAACTACATCAGCCAACGTACCCCTATCGATCAGTGGCTCAAAAAGCAGCAGCGCATGGATGCCAGTGGGGCACTACTCCTCGCCTCCATGCGCCTCGATGGCGTGCCGGCCTTCATGTACCGCATGAATCTGGAGCTGCTTGGTTTCCTCGGTGATCTGGTGGAGCAGCCGGTGGATATGTTTGCACTGCCGACGGCACGGGAGGCCGGTCTACCGCAGCAGGGGGCCTATAGCCTTAAGTTCACCTCCAATGAATCGCGGCTTGGCTTTGAGATCGCCTTTGAGAGCAATCCGATGGAGATCTTGGCATCGGGTGGCAGCGCCGGAGGTATCGCCGCTGTAGGCATCTTGGCCGCCGTCGCTATACCGGCTTACCAAGACTACACCCTGCGGGTGGAGGTGAACGCGGCCGTGACGGATGTAGCCCCGGTGCGGGACTATATCGAGCGCTTCGCGGAGGCCAATAATCGCTATCCCACCAGTGAAGAGATCGAACAGCTCGACCTCTCGGACTTCGTAAATGAGAAGTACTCGGTCAGCCTCTCCGCCGATGATGGGAATGTCATTATCGATTTCACCGATCCTAAATTGAGTGAGTCGGCTGACCTCGATGAACAACCCTACCTCGTCTTCTCGCCGCAGGCGACAGAGGATGGTATGGAGTGGATCTGTAGCGACAGTGGCATGGCTAGCAAGTACCTTCCGGCAAGCTGCCGCTAGTCTTTTGTAGTAAGGGTACGCCCGGGGCCGGCGACAGTTCCGGCTGCCGGGTGTACCTCTCCCCCAATCCCCGCTGTAATGGCCACGTTGTCCGCCCTGTGGATAGGACGGCATGGCTCACCCCACACACAAACGCCGTGGGTCAGCCCCGAAGGTTGAGCACTGCGCTGGTCTTATGATAGTAGCGCCCGGCAGTTGCCCTTATTCCGGCGGATCCGGCGGGTTCACCGGCACATTCTGACAGCAGTCATTGGTTGGACAGTAGGTGTTGACGCAGGCATTGTAGCTGGCGATGGTGGTGGCCATGCAGCAGGCCTGGTCGTCGCCACCAGCGCAGGCGATGGTGAAGGTGGTAACCGCCGCCCAGGTCTGCCACCCCTTGATGCAGCAGCCATTTTCACAAGACGAGGTGGACTCTAGTTGCAGCGGTTTGGCGCGACTAAGGTGGCTAGGCAGCAGCGCGGAGTAGGAGGGGCTATTGCGGTAACCCTGGACCCTCGTGGCGAGTTCGGCTGTCGTGCGCTTCAGGGCGGCGCTATCTATCTTACCCGCGCAGTGTTTGGCCCTCTCTACCATCTCTTGCAACATCGCCTGCTGCGCATCGCTGAGCATACCGCTATCAGGCGCATCGGAGGCCACGATCGCCTTGATGGCATCGGTTTGCGAGGCGATGGCAGCCTCTAAATTTTGACCCATAGTGGCGCAGTCAGTGGATTGCCCCACGGCATCCGCGATGGCCATACCCAGCGCCTCGCTTTGGGCCACAGGGGCAGCGGTAGAGGGGAGCGCTGGGGGTTCGGCCAGGGCTAGGTGGGCATAGCCAAGGGCGACGGAAGGCAGCAGTAGGCCGCGGATAACCGAGCGGGAAGTGATCATCTATACCTCTCCTAGTGGGTGCATATCGTGAGACACCGGTCTCCCGGAGAGATGCTAACGCGGCTGGAGAGGTCGAATCTTACAACACTCTTTCAGCCGATTTTACACGTGGGTTGGTTAGGACGCCTTGTAGTAGGGAGGCTAAATATCATCGAGAAGGGGAGCGGGGGAGAGCGATGTATCAGATCTGTTTTTACGTCCCAGCGAGCCACCTGGAGCAGGTCAAAGCGGCCCTGTTTGAAGAGGGGGCTGGCCGACTGGGCCACTACGACTCCTGTTGCTGGGAGACCGAGGGGCGCGGCCAATTCCGACCCTTGCCGGGCAGTCAACCCTATGTGGGAGAGAGGGACCGCATCGAGCGGGTGGTGGAATATAAGGTAGAGATGATCTGTCAGGCGCGCTACCTCACCGCTGCCCTGCGGCGCTTACTGGCGGAGCACCCCTACGAGACACCGGCCTATCACGCCTATCGGATTGAGATGTTGGCGGGTGGTCTGCTGGGGGAGTGAGAGGGCCATCAGGGCGCTTGCTAGCCCACGGTTGGCTGGCTAGCAAGAGTGATGGGAATGTTCTATTGGCTCACATTTAGGTGACTGCCAGTGATGGCGTGAAAACCGGGTTCAAGCCGGATGGTAGGGGCGTGGAGTTGAAGCGTGGCGCCGGATTGGATGGTCGTGTTGCCAGCAGTAGTAATGGCGGTGGTGGCAGTACAGGTGGTGGTGCCGCTGTTGTAGTTCTTGTCCTGCAAGAGCAGGTTATCTCCGTAGCAAGTCTCTGTGGTGACCGCCGCTAAACCGCCGCGGGGAGTACCACTAATCGCCGTGAATTCGCCTAATAGATAGGCTGACCCGAGGCCATCGACTACAATTTGCTCAACTCTGCCATTGGCGATCGGCGCCCAACCCGGATCCAATACCCCGTTGCCTGTTGTTTGGATCTTGGCCAAGCGCTGGCGCGGCTGATCCCCTACCATAGAAAAATCCCCACCCGCGTAAAGATGACCTGAGCCGTCCAATGCCAGGATATAAACCTTGTCATTGATCTGAGGCGCCCAATAAGGATCCAGTGTGCCGGTGGTGGTAGAGACCTTTGCAATGTTGTAGCGGGTGCTGCCAGCGATATTGTAAAAACTCCCCCCGAGGTAGAGACTGCCACTCCCATCCACCTCTAATGCATGGATTTCAAGGCTATAGAGAGCGCTCATGAAATTTGTGTCAACCTGATGGGTGGCTCCATCAATTTTGGTGATACCCCAAGTGCCCCCCGCGAAAATGTTATGCTCATGGTCAATGACCAGTGCATTTATGTAGTCTAAATCCGAATTCCAGCTGCGATCTTCTACACCTACACCCCCTGTGGTGATTTGTCGTATTTTGTTGTCGTATCCAGGTAGTCGGGCGACTACCACGTGTTCTGCACCGTCAAAGGCAATCGCTGTGAAGGGTCCATTTGTCTTCGGTATCCACGTGGGATCTACAGCGCCACTTGGGAGAGATAGTTTGACAATGGTTGTGCGGGTGGTGCCGCTAATGATGGTGAAGTCGCCACATGCGTAGAGATGATTGGTATTGTCTATAGTCAGGGCGGTAATGGCTTGATTGGGATCGGGCGTCCAACTTTCATCAAGACTTCCATCGGTATTGATGCGAATGAGATATCTGAGTATTTTGCCGCTGCTATAGGTGAAGAAATCTCCTCCTAATATTATGCGGCCATCGCTCTGGCGGGCTGTGCCTGTAATGGTCTTGTCACTGTAGTGGGGCTGTAGTCGGGCGCCGATGGCAGAAATAAACTGAGTGTCTAGTTGACCCTGGTTGCTTATCCGCGCCAGTCCAATAGTTTTTTCTCCCTGAATTTCTTTAAAGCTTCCCCCCACATAGAGATTGCCCGCACTATCGGGGAGAAGCGCCGCAATACCTCCCTCCGTGAGTTCGGCATCCCATGTTGCATCGGCCTCACCAATGCCATTCGTGGAGAGCTTGGCTAAGCTCTGTCGGTAGAGACCACTGATCTGTGTGAAACTTCCCCCCACATAGAGATCGGTGCCATTGAGTTGCATGGTGTAGATCTGCCCGACCGGACGTGGTGCCCACCAGGTGGGGTCCGCAGCCCCCGTACCGCTATCGGAGATCCGTGCCAGAGCAGGCAGCGCCTGGCCGCCAATGGTTGAAAACCCCCCGGCGACATAGAGCTGACCACTGCCATCCAACAGCATGGTTTCAATATATCCATTGGGCGTTGGAGTCCAGTTAGGATCCGCTAGGCCAGTGCCCGTAGAGGAGAGTTTGGCAAGGTAGGGATGACTCTGATTGCTAATGGTGCTAAAGAAGCCCCCCACGAATAAGTTGTGATTGCTATCTAATAGTAGCGACATCACTGGGGCGCTGGGTCCGGGTCGCCAGCTATTTTCCGGTGCCCCTACCCCTGATGTGGAGAGTTTGGCAAGGTAGGGCAGTGACTGCTGGGCGATGGTCCAGAAAAAACCGCCAACATAGAGATAGCCTTCCGTGTCTAGTATGAGTGTTTGCACTATGCTGTTAGGGTTGGGTATCCATTGACTATCAGCAACACCGCTCCCATTGGTGGATATTTTTGCTAAATTGGTCCGTGTCTGTGTGCCGATGGTGGAGAATGAACCACCGACATAGAGATTGCTGCCTTGGATGGCTAAGGTATTGACCGGGCCATCTGGGTTGGGGGTCCATGTAGTGTCAACGGTCCCGTTTGTGTTTAATCGAGCTAAGTTAGATAGAAAGTGGCCATTGACATAATCAAAACTTCCTCCCACATAAAGGCGCCCCGCGTCATCACGGACAAAAGTGGAGATGGTGCCTTGTATTTGTAGCGCAAAGTTGGGTTTGTCTAAGAGCGTGGTGGCATGGCTGCTGCCCGTGGTGAGGAGTAAATAAAATAGGCATAGGCACTCTCCTAGCCAGCGGAATAAAGGGATTGGCTGACGGATGTTTGTGTTGTTGGATTGTGATTCATTCTTCTGGTGTTGTGCCTTCCGGGTGCCCCAGGTGTTTTCTTGTGTTTCCACGGTCAAGGCGTCGATCTGGGTAGGTAGAACATTCGCTCTGCGCATAGATATGGGCTCCATGGTCATCGTGATGTGGTGGTCTTCATCACACTTAGAATCCGATGGCTACTTTCCCTATAAAGGGACTGCGCGGCGTTGACGCAGGGGGTCCCGGCGTCTCTTCCCGCAGGTTTAGCGGCGACCTCTAGCCCCTTCACCTGGCTCCAGTGGTGTGGTGCGCACGGCCGTGCCGGAGGCCACCAGAAAGAGCATCGATTTGCCACCCCCGGAGAGTTCGCTGTAGTCGAGATCAACTCCGACGACCGCATCGGCTTCCAACTTTAATGCCTCCATCCGTAGCTCCTCCAGGCAGGTCTGGCGGGCATCGCGCAGCACCTTCTGCACGGAGCGGCTACGGCCACCCACAACGTCAGTGATGGCGGCGGCTAGATCGCGGAAGATGTGCATTCCATAGACGCATTCAGCGGAGATGATCTCTATCACCTCACAGCGATACCCTTCGAGCTGCGGGGTGGTGGTGAGGGTGATGGCCGCCAGCCGTCGTGCCTGTTCCCGCTCTTCGCGGGTTGAGGCGCTATAGAGAACCCGCTGATAGGCATCCGGATCCAGCTCCACCTCGCTGAGGGTGAGGCTGAGCCGACCCTGGGGGCAGATGAGGTCGAGGAAGGCCTCCTCACGGATGATGCGTAGTCCGTTCTCATCGCCTGGGGCGTGCTCGATCTCGTAGAGGAGGGTCTCTACATCAGGGAGCGGTGCGCCGTTATAACTGTCCAGATAGTCGCCGGCTTGTACACCCGCTAGCGCAGCCAGCCCATCGGCATCTACCTCATCAACCCGTAATCTACGCATGTTGCGTGGTTCCCCCTGTAGTGATTTGAGACTGGTTTTTGCTTGGCTTCACGCTCGCTGCGCTGTCGCCAAGTGTACCGGCGCAGCGCTCGGATCTCAGCACCCTAACGGCCTCGATTTGGCAGGGGTGACAAGTGGGCTTGGCCATGGATTGCGGGTAGAGGGGCTGTGGTTTGGTCAACGGTGTCGTGACGACAGGGGGGGGGCGTTGTGGGGGCCAGGTAGGGGGCGGTTGGATGGTGGATTGAGTCCGGCCCAATCTACGGTTATCCGATCACTGAGGTCCCCGAGAGCGGGGAGCGTGGCGGCATAGCGGCTGTTGAAGGGGGCGTAGGGCCCCCTAGGGGCAACGGTCCTTCCAATATAGTTCGGTGATGCCTGTCAGGGCGCTGAGTGCCCCGAAGGGAAGGGAGAGGCTGTCTGCTTTGGACGTATGGGGTTGCCTAGGGTTGATTCGGATCAGGGTTCCCGTCAGCTGCTCGCCCATATTTCTTATCGTTGGGAGGGCTGTCCCCGCACCGATTTCAAGAATAGTGAGTCGTGAGATCGGGCTGAGCCAGCGAATAAAATGTGATTTCTGGGCGAGGTAGCGTTCGGGGAGCCAGGCGTTATCACCAAAGAGTGCGATGTTGGGTCTGGCGACGTCGCCGCAGTGGGGACAGCGGGGCAGCGGGGAGGTGATAAGGCAACGGCTGTCGTCTGTTGTGATCGCCAGATCGTCGGCCGACCATATCTCATTCATACAGCCATGGATACATTGAAGGTGATGGATCGAACCATGGCATTCCGCTATCTGCGTGGGGGGGTAGCCCGCCTTTTGGAACTGGCCATCAACATTACTGGTAAAGACAAAATATCCATGGGGTTTCTCTTCCCCCATCTGTTTGATGAGGTTGAACCCCTCATGCGGCAGGGCCTGGCGGTAGAGATTGAGCCGATGGCCATAAAACCCCCAGGCAAGCTGAGGATTTTCGATAAAGGTCTCTGGACTGGCTATATCTTGAAATTGGATATGCGCCTTGCGTAGGGCGGGATAGGCCTCCCACAACCCCTCATGACCGCGGAAATCGGGTAATCCCGAATCGACGCCCATCCCGGCCCCGGCGGTGATCAGGAGCCCGTCTGCCTGACGGATAGACTCTGCGGCCTGTTCAAGTCGTTGGAAGATATCATGGCTATCTAACATGGGTGATCCCCTTGCTTTTCCCGGATTCGATCAAGCTGACCGTCCCCTGGACGCCATCCACCCGCTCGTGGTGCTTGTGTCTGGGAAGACAGCGGGTGCAGCCGATGATAGGCGTGAACCACGCTGCACTCAATGCTGCACTTCCTGAGCTAAAAACTACCTAAAACCCCCTAATTTGGCCACCACATAGCACAAAAAAAAAGGCGCAACCCACTGTTTTTGCAGTTGATTGCGCCTTTATACATGGTGGAGGGAACGCCGACCTACCGCAAATCAGTCTCAAAGCCCGCGCTCCTCGTAACTCATTGATAATAAACGCCGAAGTCATCTTGCACAAGCATTTCCCACCAACCCGACCAGAGAAACGATTTTCTCCCCTGATTTCCCGGCACCGGACGAGGGTGACGGGTTTGCAGTAAAACCGGATACCTGGCGCTTCTCAGCAACAACTTTGAATCCGGTTTTCGGACGCCGGTTCGGTTCCCAAAACGGGAATCGAATAGCCGCCCGGAGCGACTTACTGAAGCCCATACTTTTTCTTGAAATCCCCAATCCAGTCTTCGTGTCCGCCCGATTCTTGTATCGCCTCAACAACCATTTGAATGGTCAACCTGCCAACTCGATGACGTAGGTTCTGCGGGATCGCCTCATGTAGAAACGGCCATAACCCTCCGTGCGCCATCCCATCATCCGTTGACCTCAAAAAAGCCGGGTTCCTTGCATCGTGCAGCAATATGAAGGTCCCTTGCTTGGCAAAGGCAAACATCGCCTCACGGAAAAATTGGTAGTAGTTCGCAAACGGACATATAGCCCCATTGACAAGAGTTGTCTCAGAAAAGCCAAGCTCATCCAAGCGCTGCCAATATTTCCTGCCGATATGGTGCAAGTAACATTCGCCAAGCCTGTCTGGATATGGATTCCGACCCTCGCAATCACCGCCAGCAAAAACGGAGCAGCCACCAAACTCTCGTTCCACCAGTTTTGCTTCAATGAAGAGGCTGTTGCATGAGCCTGACAGAATGATGTCGATTGAAGTGGGCTGGCCATTGTCTTCGTTAAAGACTGATCGGTCGTCGTGCTCAAAAACCGCCTCGACATCCCCGCCTGGCCATTCGACACCGAGCCTTTCAATCGCAATCTTCAAAGGTTCGAGATCGTTGCGCACAATCAGAGGGCCAATCAGATTGAAGGCCATCGCCTGACTGCTTAGTCCGTGATGCAGGTATTTGTGCAGAGGGAACGAATCCTCGCCGCGATGTCTCTCCTGCTCTTGGCGGATGTAATCCGCGACATCTTCACAAATGAGGTTCATGGGCCAAAGATCATGACGTGCGAGACAGTACCCCATCCTGGGATGGGTTTCGCATCCTCGCTCGCTGAACCATTGTTCCGCAGCCTTACGCAGAGATGCCTCGAAATTCTTGTATCGTGTGTAAGGCCAAGTTCTGGCCAATTGCCGACTATTGGTGTTTATCATGAAAGCGGTCCTTGCTTGCCAATCAGCCTTTCAGTCAGTTTCAAAGCATCCACCGGCCAGAAGCACTCTGGTCGCGGGCGGTTGACGCCGGGATGTCCGGTCTTGGGGCGGCAGTTCAGGACCTGAGGAATCCCCACGAATTTCATCATGAAACGCCAGCGCGGAGCGCCTCGGCGATATCGAGTCGAGCCCGCAGCCCCTCCTCAGGCGTGATAGTCAAAGGGGCGCGACTGAGGACGCGCAGACCGAGAAAAACGAAGGATAAGACGCGCCGGCTACGCTCGGTGTTGGCTTGGTAGCAGTGGTGCAGTTTCCGCAGCTCTGCCACCTTACCCATCAACCAGGCGACAAACAGGGCGAGGGCATTGATGAGCAGCAGCACAGTGAAGCGCGTTGCCGAACGCGAACGGGAGCGATTGAGCCCCAAGCCGTAGTACTCGTCCTTGGTGTCGCGAAACGCCTCTTCAATCTGCATCCGTTTGGTATAGGCCTCGATCACCTGCTGGAGGATGGCTTTCCCGCCCGACAATGAAGTCACCAACACCCAGGGTTCACGCTCGCGTTGCGCGTGCTTGCGACTTTGGCTACTTTGAGCGCGTTCCCCCCGCAAGGTCCGGTGGACTCGTCCCTTGGGCGGCTTGCGAAAGCCGTAGACGGTACAGGAGAGCGGCGAGGTCTTGGTCAGTAGGAACGCCCCCATGCACACCGGCGTATCGACCTCCAGCAGATGGCCGAGCAGCGTTGC
>QKFD01000097.1 GCA_003251535.1 Chromatiales bacterium
GGACCAGCAGCAACGGCAACAGAAGGGGGAGAAGGCAGCGCTTTGACATCAGGGGACTCTCGCTTAACTGGGCAGCGCGGCTGCACCGGGTGACTCGGGCGTGGCCCCTGTCGCAGGGGCGCCAAATAGCTTAAGGAAAGCGAGAACCGAAGGGAGCTGGCAGATGTGACAGGGTGGGGCAAAAAGTTTGACCCCACCCTTCGCAAGGCGGGGGCGGCCTACTCAGTCAGTTTGGGGGAACCACTATCCCCGCAGGATACCCATCGTAGCCGTGCCCACTCGCAGGTGACAGGAGATGGCGAGCCGCGCCTTGGGCGGTTTGTCAGCAAGCGGCTAACCCCCCACCAACTGCACCTGGATCAACCGTCCCCCCTCCTCCTTAGAGAGGAGGAACTGGCTGCCGTCGGTCAGTTTGACGTTGCCGCCGAGGGGGATCTCGCGGCGGTTGGCGAGGTCAACCATCTGCGGCATCCCCTCATTGACCAGGTACCACTCCCCCTGGTGGAGCTGGAAGTAGCCCACCCGGCGCCGCTGGGCCGGGGTGAGGTGCTCGTTGGGGAAGATCTTGCGGTTGACGTGCCAGGGGAAGAGCGATTGGCCGTTCCAGACCATCACCCGGTGGTTGTCGGGTTGGTAGGCGTTGCTGTGGCGGCTGGAGTAGAGGTTGAGCACCGGCAGCTGCCCCTGGTAAGGGGTGCCGCAGTGGGGACAGCGGGGTTGGGTGGTGTTGTCGAAGACATACCAGCCCATCTCGCACTGGCGGTTGGCACAGGGCTGGATCATGTCCAGGGTGCGCACCAGGGCGCTCTCCCACTCGGAGGGGGTGGGACGCTGTTGGGGGTTGTGGAGGCCATCGACGAAGGCCTGGCGGAAGAGATCGGCCAGCAGCGGTCCGGCGATGGTGTAGGGGAGGCGGGTCGGGTCACCCCATGGCAGTTCGGCGGCCCGTAGCTGCTCGCTGCGCACCCGGTTGCTGGCGTCCTGCGGGTGTTCGATGAAGAGCGCTTGTGAGCCCATCGCCAGCTCCTCATCCCGGGTGGCGTCGAGGTCGTGTACCTTGCCGCCGCGCAGCGGGTGGCGATAGAACAGGTACATGTAGATCAACACCGCCAGGGCGTGGCGATCGGTGAGGGTGGAGGGGAGCTTACGTTGGGGGTCGTGCCGATCCAGCTGTTGGGTGGCGATCACCTCGGGGGCGATAAAGTCGGGGGTGCCCACCACGTCGGGCGGGAATTTGTTGGGCACCACCAGGCCGTCGATGTCGATGACGCAGGCCTTGCCGCGGGTGGGGTCCACCAGCACGTTTTTGTAGGAGAGATCGGAGTGGGCCAGGCCGGCGGCGTGTAGCCGGCGCACGGCACGGCTGATGGCGAGGGCGATCTGGAGATGGGTGAGCCAGCTACCCTTCTCGGCCGGGGCGAGATACTTGGCGCGGTTGGAGGCGCTGGCGAACCACTTCCCCTCCTTCTCCTTGCCCTTGATGCCGAGGAAGTCGTTGTTGATGGAGCCGTGTTCAAAGTAGAACTGCTGGTGGTAGGCCGGCGCCACGATGCCGATGCGCCCGCCGTGCTCGACGACGCCGGTGGGCCAGCAGAACAGCTCCTGCCAGTAGCTCCCCCCCTCCTGCGCGAAGATCCCCTCTCGATAGGGGCCAACGATCGCCTTCAGTCGCTCCTTGCCGGCACTATCGAGGGGGTCGCGGAAGAAGGCCACCACATAGCTGCCGTCGGGGCTCAGGTAGACATCTTTGAGCCCCCCCTGACCGATGATCTCGTCCCGGTATTCGACCGGTTTCCCCTCTTGGGTGGTCAAACGGATGATGCCCACGGCAGGTTCCTCTACGGCAACAGAAGGGCGATGGTGCGGTCGTCGTGGTTGCCCGGCGAGCGGAAACCGAGCCAGTCGAGCAGCTGCTGCTCCAGGGCGGGGTTGGCGCGGTCAAAGGCGACTGCGGTGTTGAGGTCGTCGCACCAGAGTTGGCGCCACTGCTCAGGATCGGCAAAGGCGGCGGCGGTGGGGAGTTTGGCATCGGAGATGCCGTCGGTCATCAGCGCCAGGAAGGTGAAGCGCTCCTGGTGGCAGAAGAAGATACGCCGCGCCACCTCCTCGAAACCGCCAGCAAATTCGGAGCGCTGGAGGAAGCGGGTCTGACCGGCATACTCCCCACTGTCGGCGGCACTCAAGGGGGTGAGGGTCATCGTCTCCAGGTCAAACAGGGCCGCGCCACCATCCCCCACGGAGAAGCCGGCGCAGAACCAACCCGTGGCCAGCGGCCGGGCGACGCAGAGCACCAGGGTGGTGAAGAAGGCGGCGGCAGAGGTGGCGTAGGCCTCGGCCTCGGCCTCGATCGCCTTGGCGGCGGCGAAGGCAGCGGTGACCAGGGATTGGTAGATCTGACTCTGGAGCTGCCGGGTGGCGTCGCCATTGCCCTGCTGGTGGGCCGCCAGCAGCCGCTCCAGTTGGGGGGCGAGCTGCTGCTCTAAGAGCGGCGGCAGCTCGTGCAGCACGGTGGCCACCGCCAGCTGGGAGCCACGGCGGGAGAGGCGGGCGCTGCCAGCACCGTCGGCCACGGCGGCGATATACCAGCCGTCGGCGGTGCGCAGCAGGCCGAGGTCGTCATCGCGGCAGCTCCCTTCGTGGGCGTGGGAGCGGCCGCGCTGGCTGGCACCGACGCAGAGCAGCTCCGTGTCCAAGCGCAGGGTGGCGCTATCCGGCTTCCAGAACGGTACCTCGGGGTTGCTCGGCTTATTGGCCCAGAGCGAATAGGGATCGGGGATCACGGCTAGGTTGGCGGTGATCTCCACCCCTTGGCCGTGACGCTGGCCCAGCAGCCGCAAGCGGAAGTCGCCACTGCTGGTGGGGATGCCATGCAGGGTGGCGTCGGCGAGATCTAGGGTGAGGCCGGGGATCTCCCCCGCCAGGAGTTGCAGCTGGTCGATCCCCTCGATGGCGAGGCTCGCCTGGTAGGGCTCACCTGCCTTGGCATTCTTCAGAAATAGGCTCTTGCGTAGCGGTTCGAGCATCTGTGCCGCCTCCTCTCCTGGTGGCAGTGGTGGGATCCCACCGGGTTGGGGGGCGTCGAGCCGCTGCGGGGGCGGTTCCGGCGCTCCCTCTGGCACCGGAGGCTCTCCCTCCGGCGCGGTCGCTGGCAGCTCACCCGCCTCCGCCGGTGGGCTGTCCTCCTCTGCCGTGGCGGGGGCTACGGTTGGCGCCTCCGGCGGCGCGACTGCCTCACTGGCCGCCAGCAACAACAGCAGCCGTCGCTGCGTTGGGGTCAGCTGGTCGCTGCCGCCATAGCCGACACCGGGATCGGGTACCCCCGCCGCCGCCATCGCCTCCAGTAGCTCCTGGAGGGAGGCCCGCAGTTGGGGGCTGGGTTGGAAGCCCGCACTCATCCACGCCCCCGCGCCACATCAAACCCATCGCCGTCACAGGCGGAGCTGTAGTAACCGACCTCGCCGCACCAGGGGCAGGTCTGTTCGCCATCGCCGGTGACGCAGTGGATCTTGCCGCAGGAGCACACCGCCATGCCGAACTGGGCGTTGCAGTGGGGGCACTGCGGCTGGCCCACCAGATCCGCCGAGTGGACCGACTGGCCAACGGGATCGCCGGCGGAGAGATCGAAGTAGCTGTATTTCACCGGCACCGCGGCGCTTAGGGCATAGCGCCGGGTGCGCAGCAGGGCCGAGAGGGCGGGATCGGAGGTCTCGATGCGCCCCAGGTGAAGCTCGTACTTCACCACGTAGGGGAGCTTGGTCTTGGCGCAGCGGCCGACAAAGATGGCGTAGCGGTCATCGACCCCGTTGAATGGGGTCAGGCCCGCGGCGGCGTTGACGGGGACCAGCAGCCCCGGCTCGCTCTTGGCCAGGCTCACCCGGCCATCGCTGCCGCTGCTGACGCTGCGGCTCTGGCTCTGGATGGACATGCTGAGCCACTTGATGAAGCGGGCGAAGGCGTCGGGGGCGGTGTCGTTGAAGACCACTACGTCGTCGGTCAGCCGTTGCAGCAGGGTGTGATCGGCGGTGCCGCCGATGGAGATGGCCACCAGATTGGCACGGCTACGATAGCCGCGGTTCCAGCGCTCCAACGCGGCGCTTGGGTCGTCGGTGGAGTGGCCGTCGGTGAGCAGGAAGACGATGGGGCGCCAGTCCCCTTTGCGGTCGGTGGTGGTGGTCACCACGCTGCGGTCGATCTCATCCATCAGGTGGTTGAGGGCCGTGCCGATGGCGGTGCCTCCCCCCACCGGCAGCTCCGGCGGATGGAAGCTGATCAGCTCGGTTAAGGGGTTGACTGTTACCGCCTTGCCGGCAAAGGCGATGACCGAGAGGTAGGCGGTCTCCAGGGCGTAGGGGTCGCGCCGCAGGGTGGCGACAATGGCGCCGATCCCCTCTTCAAGGCGGTAGAGCTGCTCTCCGACCATCGATTCGGAGACATCGACTAGAAAGAAGATCGGCAGTCGGCGCATCGCGCCCTCCTTACAGCGGTTTAGGGTTGGGGTAGCGGGGCCGTTGGGTGGGGGGATATAGGGGGTGATATCCCGCGCCGTCAGAACACCACATGCACCTCTGGCGGCGGGGGCGGCAGGGTGACGCTGGTCGCCGCCCCCATGGTCCGGTTACCGCTGGAGATGGCGGAGGTGACCCACTTGAACAGGCTGCTGAAACCGGCGCCATCCATGGTGTCGAGGGCCACTACATGGTCGCAGAGGGGGGTGAGGTCCTCCTTGCGCGCCTTGGGGCCGGCGACACAACCGATGATGCTGGCAAAGCCGATCTCGCGGATGAGCGGGCACTGCTGCTCAAACATCTGGATATCCGATGGCTTGCCATCGGTCATCACAAATAGGAAGGGCGCCCAATCCCCCTTCTCCTCGTTGGTGGAGCGGCGGATCTCCTGGCGGATGCGGTTACCGAGGGTCTCCAGCGCCAGGCCGAGGTGGGTTGGCCCCGACTGAGGGGTGGTGATCTCCGGTACCTGTAGCTCGTCCAACGGGGTGAGCGGGACCACCACCTTGGCGTCCGTATCGAAGGTGATGAGGCTGAGGTGGACCGTCTCCAGCGCGTGGGGGTCCTGGCGCAGGGCGCTCACCATGACGCGGATCCCCGTGTTGACCGCCTCGATGGGTTCGCCCCGCATCGAGCCGGAGGTGTCGAGCAGCAGATAGACCGGCAATCTTCTCACGTGGTCCTCCTGGGGTAGGCAAACTCAGGCAAGGGTGATCTGGGGCGGCGGTGGCGGCAGTTCGCTGATGCCGCTGGTATCGCGCTTGTTGAGATCCACCCGCTTGGAGGTGGCGGAGACGCTGGCGGAGACCCATTTGAAGAAGGCGCCGATGGCGCTGGCGTCGGCGGTATCGAGCACCACCACCGCCTCGGTGATCTGCTTGAGCAGGTCAACCTTGGCGTGGGGGCCGGCGGCGCAGGCGATCACCGTGCCGGTGGGGGCGCGCCGAAAGGCGTTCAGCCCCGCCTGCCAGTCGTCGGTGGGCTGGCCGTCGGTCATCAGAAAGACCAGCGGTTTCCAATCCCCCTTCTCGGTCGGTGTGGTCTTGCGTACCTCCCGCTCGATGCACTCGCCGGTGAGGCGCAGGGCGTCACCGAGGGCGGTGGTGGTGCCCACCTCCAGCGTGGGAGGTTGAAAGTTGACCACCTCGGTCAGCGGGGTGAGCTGGCGCGCCTGCGCATCGAAGGCGATGACGCTAAGAAAGGCGGTCTCCAGGGCGTAGGGGTCACTGCGCAGGGTGCTCACCACCATCTGCACACCGTTGCGCACCGCCTCGATGGGTTCGCCGTGCATCGAACCGGAGAGATCGAGGACCAGGTAGACGGGGAGGCGCCGCATCGCAGACTCCTATGGTAGTGGTGGATGGCAAACGGGGATCAGGCGACCTGGATCCCATACTGGGCGCACATGGCCGCCAGTCCACCGGAGTAGCCCTGGCCGACGGCGCGGAACTTCCACTCGCCGTTGTGGCGGTAGATCTCGCCAAAGATCATCGCGGTCTCGGTGGAGTAGTCCTCGGAGAGGTCGTAACGTGCCACCTCCCGCCCGGTATCGTCATTGACGATACGGATGAAGGCGTTTTTGACCTGACCGAAGTTTTGGCGTCGCGCCTCGGCGTCGTGGATGGTGACGGTGATGGCGATGGTCTGGATATCGGCGGCAAGGCGATCCAGGGCCACTTTGATCGCCTCGTCATCCCCCTCGCCGGCCCCGGTGCGGTTGTCGCCGGTGTGCTGCACGGCGCCGTCACTGGAGGTGAGGTTGTTGTAGAAGATGAAGCCCAGCTCACTCAGCACTTTCTGGTTGCTGCCGAGGAGGAAGGCGGAGGCGTCGAGGTCGAAATCGGCGCCATCGGTGGCGCGGGCATCCCAACCGAGGCCGATCAAGATCTGCTTGAGGTTGGGCTCCTGCTTGGAGAGCGAGACGTTGCCCCCCTTGTTGAGTGAAATGGCCATCTAACATGCTCCTTTGGGGTGGGCAGGGGGCGATCCCCCCGCCCAAATTTTTTTTAGTTGTCAGTCGCCAGACTTCTGTGACGCCTCTTTCTCGCCCGCTTCTGCCTCCTCCTTCTCCGGCCAGATAAAGGAGGCCACCACCCCAGCCAGCAGGGTACCCAGCACCACCATCAGGCTGGCGTTGGGGGAGATATGGAGGAAGCTCCAACCGAAGACATGCTCACCCGCCTGGAGCGTAAGCTTGAAGGCGATGAAGAAGAGCAGGGCGATGACCGCCTTCTCCAGGTGGACCAGGTAACGGGTCAGGGCCGCCAGCACAAAGTAGAGCGAGCGCAGGCCGAGGATGGCAAAGATCATCGCCGCATAGACCAGCAGCGGCTCCTGGGTGACTGCAATGACCGCCGGCACCGAGTCGAAGGCGAACATCACGTCGGAGGTCTCGATGGCCATGAGGCAGAGGAAGGCCGGGGTGGCGAATAGGGCCGCATCCCGCTTCATCTGGATGGAGGGGTCATCCTTGGCCAGGTCGTTGACGATCATCCGCGTGACAAAGAAGCGCTCGGCGTGCATCCGCGGGAAGATGGGCATGATGCGTTCGGTGAGCCGTACCGACCAGTGCTCCGAGTAGTCGGTCACCTCCTCATCTTCCTTGCCTGCGGTGAGCATCTTCCAACCGGACCAGGCCACCACGATGGCAAAGATGAAGCCCACCCAGGGGGCGAGGTGGAATAGGCCGGTGCCCGCGGCGACAAAGATTGCCCGGAACACCAGGGCGCCGATGATGCCCCAGTAGAGGATGCGGTGTTGCAGCGCCCCCTTGATGCCGAAGGAGGCGAAGATGGCCATAAAGACCATCAGATTGTCGATGGAGAGCGACTTCTCCAGCACCACGCCGGCGAGGTAGAGATCGGCCCACTGTTTGTCGAAACGGAACCAGAGGTAACCGTAGAAGGCGAGCGCCAGGCTGATCCAGAACAGCGACCAGAGGCTGGCATCCTTCACGGAGATCTCTTGGGTGCCGCGGTGGGCAAACAGGTCCATGAAGACGGAGAAGGCAACCACCGCGAAGAAGATCGCAATGGTCTCAAGGGGAAAACCAAAACTGGCCATCGAATGGTTCCGTTATGCTTAGAGGTCAAAGTCGGCCGGGTTGAGGCCGATCTCGGAGCACATGCGGCGCACCACCGCCCGCTCCGAGTCATCGAAATCGCCATCGGCAGAGCCAATGGCGCAGCAGACCCGGATCACCAGCTGTGCCTGCGGTTTCCCGCGGAACTTACCCACGGCCTGCATCACCTCACCGGTGCCGATGGTGGAGTCAAACTCGAACTTCTCCACATACTTCTGGAACAGCTTGATGACGTCGTTTTGATCGAATACCTGGAGCTGCTCGGAGCTGCGCAGATAGCCCATCATCTTCTGCTTCTCCGCCGCGGAGACGCTGCCATCGGCATAGGCGACCATGGCGCAGCCCGCCACCACCGCCTCTAGCAGGTCCTTGGATTTGAACTTGGTGACCTCTTTGTTGAGGGCATCTCGTGCTTCGGTGACGTTGCGTTTTACCCAATCGGTGAAGGACATGCTCGTCTCCTATTCAGTTTTTTGAGCCGGCGACCCAACGCAGACCCCAGTGGTAGGCGAGATCCATCTCCCGGTGGCCATGGAAATAGCGCTCTTCTTTGGTCACTTTGAGTTTGCCATGATCGTTTTCGATGAGGGCGATGGCGCACATCGCCTCCCCGGCAACGGGGTTGTCTAGACGTACTTCGATATCGGGTTGGCCTGGGAGTTTCACCGTCGCCACCCCATCGGCGGCCGCCCAGTTGGGGGCGCCAGCGTAGATGTAGGCGAAGACCAGGATGCGGCGGATGTAGGGGAGGCGGTCGCCGTTGATGCGGATGTTCTCCCCTTCAGCAACGGCACCGGTGCGATCATCGCCGGCGTGCTGGATGAAAGGGGGGTTGTGGAACTCGCCCCACGCCTCGCCCAGCGCCTGTACCACCCCGCGATACTCACCCCCCTCCAGCTCCCAGAGGCAGCCGAGGTCAAGATCAATCCCCTGCTTGCCGCCAAACAGCCCCGCCAGCATACCGCTCTTCTGGGGCCGCTGATTCCAGTTGAGGTTGAAGAGGATCTCGCCAAACCCCGCCTCGCTACGCTTCTCCAGGGAGACCGACTGCCCCCGCTTCTCCAGCGTTACCTTGCTCAGGTTGACGGTGGGCTTGGCCGGTGGTGGTGGCGCGGCAGGGGTGGGTGCTGGCGCGGGGGGCGCCGGCTCATCGGCGGCCACATCGACGCCATAGTGGGTGGCGAGGGGGGCCAGGCCACCGATAAAACCTTGGCCGACGGCGCGGAACTTCCACTGCCCGTTGCGGCGGTAGAGGGCGGCGAGGATCAGGGCGGTCTCCTGCATCCCGCCCACCGGCACGGCAAACTGGGCCAGCTCACTGCCGTTGGCGAGGTCCAGTAGTCGCACCGTCACCCGCTGGAGGGCGCCGAAGTTGATCCCTCGTGCCTGGGCGTTGTGGATAGTGAGCGCCAGCTCCAGCCGCTCAACGGCCGCCTCGACTCGCGTCAGGTCAACCTCAAACTGCTGACGTAGCAGTTCACTACTGCCCGCCTGGGGTTGGAACTGGACCGCTCCGTCGGGGGAGCGGGGGGCGTTGTAGAAGATGAAGTGGGCGTCCGATAGCACCTTCCCGGCACTGCCGCAGAGGAAGGCGGAGGCGTCGATGTCGTCGAGTCCCTCTGGGGCCCAGCCGATGGCGACGCCTACCCGGGAGGCGTCACCCAGTCCGATATTGGCTCCAGCACTCAGTGATGTGCCCATGGCTTTCCTATGTCATAGACGTGCGATGCCCCGCGCAGCCGCCTCGCGCAGCCAGTCGGGGTACTCGTTCATAAGGAGATCAAACAGCTCTTCGTCACTCGGTTCTGTTGGGTCGGTGACCAAAAAGAAGTTGGCGTTGTCCAGCTCTCGCCCTGCGAGGTTGTCTAGCTGTTCGAGGAAGGTGAAGTCACTGCCGAAGATGCGGCTGAAGAAGCCGCGCTTCTCGCTGGGGCGGGCCCCGATGGCCATGAACTGCCAGAAGATGGGCTCCTTGGAGGCCTCCCGTAGCTGCTGCTCGGTAAACGCCTGATCGCTGGTGTTGCCGTCGGTAACAAACATCACGTAGACCGGCCGCTGATCCCGATTGTTTTGGGCATAGAAGCGGCGGATCCGTTCCATCACCTTGCCGTAGTTGGTTCCCCCTTCAAGGGAGTGCCGGTGCATGATCTCATCCACCAGGGTACGGTAGTTGCTGAGCCCGGCCGAACCATGCTCATAGGCACGGGCACCAAACAGGAAGACATCTATCTCCCCGTCGTCATCGAAGCGGTAGCCAAGTGCCATCACCCGCTGGATCAGGGTAGCGATCTTGCCACTGCGATAGAGGTTTTCCATGGAGCCGGAGATGTCGAGACAGAGGCAGACCTTGGCCCGGTCACTGGCCAACCCCTTCTTCTCTAGACTGACCTGAACCTTTTTGACCAGTGAGACTAGCTGCGGATCGCGCCTCTCCAGTTCGGCCAGCTTCTTATCCAGCCGCACCTGGGAGGGGGCCGGCGGTGCTGGTGGGGCCGCCCGGGCAGCGGGCGGCGGCGGTGGGGGAGTGGCGCCTCCAGGCGGCGGTGGTGGTGGGGTGGCCCTCGCCGCTGGCGCTGGCGGTGGTGTCGGTGCCGCAGGGGGCGCCGGCTCCTCCTCTGCCACGTTGACCCCATAGTTGCGCGCCAAAGGGGCCAGACCGCCGACGAAGCCCTGGCCAATGGCGCGAAACTTCCACTCTCCGGCCCGCCGATAGAGGCGAGCGAGGGTGATGGCGGTCTCTCCCATTCCACTGGTGGTCAACTCGAAGCGGGCCAGCTCCTCGCCGGCCAGGCCGCTGGCCAGGCGTACTACCACCCGTTGCAGGCTGCCGAAGTTCTGCTTGCGCTGCTGCCCTTCGTGGATAGTGAGACAGATATCGATCGCCTCGACAGCGGTTGGCACCGCTGCCAAGGCGACCTCAAAGGCCTGTAGATCGGTGGCGGCGCCACCGCTCGCACGGGCAAGAAAGCGTACCGACCCATCGGGAGAGGCGGCGGCACCGTAGAAGATGAAGTGCTCATCACTCGGTACCTTGCCGCTGCTGCCCACCATGAAGGCCGAGGCGTCGATCTCCATGGCGGGTAGGGCGGCGGGTTCCCAGCCTACGGCCACCGTGACGTGATCAGATGCAGGCAGGGAGGTGTTGCCTCCTGCCACCAAGGTCACGCTCATTCCACCTCTCCCTTTGGGGCCGGGACGATCAGAGTGCGCCCTGAATCGCCGGCATCATGTCGCGGAAGGTCCGGCCATTGGTCTTTTCGCCGATGGCATGGAGCTTCCACTCGCCGTTGTGGCGGTAGATTTTGGCCATGATGAGGCCGGTGTGCGGGCCTGATTCACTCAGATTGAAGATGGCCATCTCTTTGCCATTGGTGTCGTCAACTACGCGGCAACTGGCGTTGGCAACGCTGTCAAAACTCTGGCCACGGAAGGAGTTGACGGTGAACACCAAGGATTTGATGTTGGCCGGTAGACGGGAGAGATCAACCTTGATCACCTCATCGTCGCCATCCCCTTCACCGGTCAGATTATCGCCGGTGTGGATGATGGCGCCGCCCATGCCCCGCAGCTGGCTAAACCAGATCTCATCGACCAGATTGCCACTGTCGTCAAACACCAGGCAGGAGGCATCGAGATCGATATCACCGCCGCCACCACCGCCGAAGAGTCCGCCGAGAAAGCCGCCACCACTCTTTTTGGCGACATCCCAACCCAGGCCCATGAAGATCTGGCTCAGGGCGCCACCCTCCTTGGTGAGGCTGATCTTCTGGCCTTTGGCAAGGGAGACACTCATGGCACACTCCTTAGCCGATGTTGACGCCGTAGTTCCGCGCTAGGGGACCCAGGCCGCCAGCGAAGCCCTGACCAATCGCCTTGAACTTCCACTCACTGTTGTGGCGGTAGAGTTCGCCGAAGATCATCGCCGTCTCGGTGGAGTAGTCCTCCGAGAGGTCGTAGCGGGCGATCTCTTTGCCATCCGCCTTGTTGACCACGCGGATGTAAGCATTGCTCACCTGGCCGAAGTTCTGGCCGCGGGACTCCGCCTCGTGGATGGTGACGGTGAAGGCCACTTTCTGTACGTCAGCCGGCACCTGATCAAGCGCGATGGCGACCACCTCGTCGTCCCCTTCACCCGCCCCAGAGAGGTTGTCGCCCTGGTGGACCACAGAGCCGTCGGCGGAGGTCTTGTTGTTGTAGAAGATGAAGTCGGCATCGCTACGTACTTTGCCGCCCTCATTCAGCAGGAATGCCGAGGCATCGAGATCGAAGGCTGCACCGTCGGTGACCCGGGCGTCCCAGCCGAGACCTACGTCGATAGCAGTCAGGCCAGGGGCCTCTTTGCTCAGGGAAACATTACCGCCTTTAGATAGCGACACTGCCATGATGACTCCTCCGGATGGTTGAGAAAATGGTCGTTGCAGCAGGGTGCGAGATGCGACCAATATAAGGCTCCGCGACGGGCATTGTGCGCCGTCGATGGGTCCATAACGGCTGCGGTGATTGTCCGCAGAGCCGTCCAACGAGTCAAGCTAACGACGCCCGTCTTCCTCCATTCTCATAGGCATATATGAATCCGCATGATCGGTTGTGGTGTCCGCCGCAATGAAGATTTGGTTCAACAAAGGCCTTTCCAATACCTTCGATGTCCTTACCCTGATTCGCGCCCACGATCCGCAGGCTGAGCTGCGGTTGCGGGCCAGCCATACCGAGCCGCTCGCCGCCATTGCGCAGGCGGCCGACGAGTTTGCCGTTGAGCCCACGGCGCTGAGCGAGGCGGAGTATGTGGACTGGTGTCTGGCGCAGTGTCTGGAGCACTCGATAGACCTGCTGGTACCCCATCGACAACGCCTTGCCATCGCCCGCCAGCGACAGCGTTTTGAGGCCCACGGCATCGCCCTCAGTTTGATGGGAGATGCCGCCATCATGGCGCTGGTGGAGCGCAAAAACGCGCTGTATGACGATCTACGCACCTCCGCCATCCCACTCCCGCCCTATTGGGTATTCCGTTCGCTGGCCGACTTTGACGCCTTGCTGGCCGATCATAGAGACCCGGCGTTGCGGCTCTGTGTGAAGCCGAGCGAGGGGATCTATGGGAGCGGCTTCCGTCTCCTGGAGTGGGATGGTAACGATATGCAGCGACTGCTTGCCGGTGACCATATGCATCTATCGGTGGACGCCTTTCGCGCTGCGCTGGCCGGCTCGCCCCAAGAGCGGGAGATGATGTTGATGGTCTACCTGCCAGGGATCGAGCGCAGCGTGGATGTGTTGGCCCAACGCGGGCGTATGGTGTGTGCCGTGGCGCGCGTGAAGCGCGGTAGTCATCAGGTACTGGAGACCAGCGGACCCTCCATTGATATAGCAGCGGAGCTGACGGCGCGCTACCAGCTGGACGGTCTGTTTAACCTGCAAACCAAGGAGTGGGAGGGGCAGCCCTACCTGCTGGAGATCAACAGCCGCATGTCGGGCGGGTTGATCTACAGCTGTCAGGCCGGTGTGCCCCTCCCCTACTGGGCGGTGCGCTTGGCACTGGGTAGTGCCCAACCGGAGATGGTGCCGGCACCTGTCGCCGGGATCTGTGTGGCGCCGGTCCAAAGTTGCGTCCGCGTGGCCTAAGGGGCTGATGTTTCAGGTTACGGCAAAGCGCCGGTCGAAAAACGGCACTGTCTCTTCGGTGCCGTAGATGGTCGCCCGTGCGATGGTGGTGCGGGCCCACTCGACGTGGGTGGCCGGTTCACACATCACCCGATCCATCTGAAATACCGCCGGCGCCTCCTCATCGACGATGCGTTGCGCCATCTCCAGATGGGCGGCGGGCACGCGATAGTGCTGCTCGATGGCGGCTATCTGTGTTGGGTGGATGGCCGTCTTGCCACTGAGGCCGTGATCCAGATCCCGTAGCACCTCCTCCTGGAGTGTTTCGGGATCGCCAAAGTCATCAAACACCGGCGCAGTGAGATGGAAGCCAAACGGTTTGAAGGTGGTGACCAAGGCGGCGATGGTGGTGCCGATGGCGGTGTCGTAGATGGTGCGGCCCGGGCGCCGGCGGATCCCCAGTAGATTGAGTAGATCATTGCCCCCAACGCGCAGCGCCAAGATCCGCTCTCGCAGCTGAGGGGCGCTGAGCAGCCGGCGCAGCTCTCGCATCGCCTGTGGATCAAACACCTCCCGCGTCTCCAGGGTCGGCATGAGGTGGAAGTGGCTGTTGGCCGGGAGGTGGGCGATGTGCTGCGCCACCGACTCGGCGGTCGATTTGGGTAGGACAAAACCGGTGATCTGTTCAATGCCCGGGAGGGCGAGGATGCGCGCCAAGGTGTGGGGATCGCGCGGCCGAATAAACAGCAGCGGACCCTCGCCGGAGAGGCGCGTCAGGGCGTCTCTCAGGTTGCCGAGGGCGATCTCTAACTGGTGGGGCAGGATGCTATCTTCGGTGCAAAAAATGACCGAGCGCAAAAATGGATAGCGCTCGCCATTGGCCACCGCCACTAGATCACCGCGGGTGGCGGGGACATAGAGCGAGGCGCCCAGTTCGAGTGCGGAAATGTGCTTGTTGTTCATCCGTTCCCCATCGTTTTGATGATGGCGCACGCCCGATAGGGCAGCGCTGGATCGATCTCCGCCACAATGCCTTTTTGCGCCGCCAACGTCATCAGATGTTTGACCTCTTGCTCCTGCGGTTGGCGGACAAATAGCCGCTCCGGTACCCGCCGCAGCAGCGCCCGCGTCGCCTCGCCAATCCCTGGTTTGACCCGATTGATATCCTCAATGCCGGTGCGCCGCAGCATCTCACTGACAAAGCTGCGGGAGGTGATGGCGGCCTGTTGTCGCTGCGCGTCACTCCACTCGGCCGCTGTGGCGGCGTCGAGGGCTGCGATGATATCGACCATTTGTTGATCGATATACCAGCGGCTGAGATCCTCCCCTGTCAGATCTGACAGGATGACGCAGCCGTGATAGTCATCGTCACTGATCAGATCGGTGGAGAGGATGGTGCGGCTCACCAGCCCGGAAATAACACCGTTCAGAATCGCCGAGGGCACCACATAGTCCTCATCGCTGGCGGCGAGATCGGCCACGCCTGCCAGATCGGAGAGGACGCAGAGTGGTGCGTCACGCAGCTGCGGCAGGTGGTTGGCAAGGGAGTGGGCCAGCTCCCGACCGATGGCCCCCTTGCCGGTCCAACCATCAACAAATACCAGATCGGCTGCGGGATGGCGGGCGAGGATGGTCTGCATGGCCACCAAGTCGAGACCGCGATCACGAATGATGGAGATGGAGTAGTGCTTCACCTGACGACCGAGCCGCAGCAAGGTGCGGTTGAGCAGCACACCGATAGGTGTGCCGGCGCGGGCGAGGCTGATAAGCACCGTCTCTGGGCCGGGGCGTGCGGCGATCGCCTTTGCGAGCGCGGCCACATCGCGGCCGACCCGCGCCCGATTGGTGGCAAACGCCTCGCGGAAGACCGCCATATATTCGGCCGCTGGCGGCCGCTCCGGCGCCAACATCTCCGAGTAGTGTTTGCGACCGCTCTGGATCTCACGCTCCTTTTGCGTCACATCAATGAACGGCATCGTCACCGGTTTAAGTAGAAAGGTGACGTCGGCGGGGTGATAGCTACCGCTGAACTCCTGCTCTCTCGCCTTCATGCCACCTCCTGCGTCCTGGCGGGCGTAGGGTGAAACTGGTTGAGGATCTGCGAGCCGTTGGGGGCGATGGCGTAGTCGCACAGCGCCATAAAGCCGAGATCGGTGAGGCTATCGCCCACACCGATGGTCACCACCGGCCCATCTTGGGTCAGCTGTTGCAGAAAGAACGCGACGGCCCGCCGCTTGTCAAGAAACGGTGGCAGCACTGCCATGTTGTTGCCGTTGAGATGGAGCACCCAATTGGTCGGTAGCAGCGGCCGGCTGGCGGCGGCCAGTTGCGCCAGCTCCGTCACGGCGTGCTGGTTGTGTTTGATGGAGAGATAGAGCGGTAGTTCGGCGTCGTAGATGATGCGGTGGCGGGCGTCGATCTCCAGCTCGGCGCAGAGCGCCGCGATCTCCTGCTCCAGCGTCACCATCTGCGGCGCACAGTCGTGTGCCGCTGCGGCCATGGTCTGGTGCCAGGCGGGGTGAGGGCTGCCGTCGGGTTGCAGGATCACGCCGCCAAAGGAGCAGATGGCCTGCTCACCGAGTGGCAGCAGCACCCGCCGGTAGGCGTCCACACTGCGGCCGGTCACCGCCACTAGCTGTGCGTCGCGCGCCAACCATTCGAGAAAGGCGATCTGTTTGCCGCACTGGAATGAGAGTGGCTGTCCCGTTTTGTCCACGGCGGCGATGTGGGCGGCGGTCGGATTTTTTCTCGCCGTTTGGAATAGGGTGTCGTCGAGATCGACGAAGACGATCCGTTTCATCGCGCCACCCACAGATGGGCGCAGCCCCGCAGAGGGCCGCCCACACGGCGGCCCAGATTGGCTTGCTTCACAGGTACTCACTCCTCGGTTGGGGAGAAGAAGATCGGTTCGCCACCGAGCGCTGTCAGCAACGAGTGCTGAGCGGTGGAGGGGGGGGTCTCGTAGCAGACCAGGACGCGATCGTACTGCCCGGGCGTGACCGAATAGAGGAAGTTGGGGATGCCATCCTCGTAGGCATCGAGAAATTCCAAGGTGTCGTGGATGGGGCCACCCGGGAGGATCGGCGAGCGGGTGGTGGCCTGCACTGCCACCTCTGCCCCTTGGGCGGCGAGGTGGCGGGCCAGCTGAAAGGGGGGATAGACAAACTCACCCGTCCCCAACACCAGGATCCGCTCGCCGCGCCGCACGGGAAGGTGCGTGGCGGCTGCGGGTAGCGGGGTCGGTGTGCGCCGTCCCAGGCGCCCCCAGTTGGCCGGGAGCAGGTGATCCTTCATGCCGCCGTTGCCGGTGACATTGGGCATGGCCGGCGGAGGGGCGCCGGAGGGGAGAAACTGATATTGGCCCTGCAACAGCGAGACGAAGTGGCTGGGCACCGGCATCTGGTGGGCGATCTCGGCGCGCCGGGCGCGTCCCATCCAATCGGTGATGGTGACGCAGATGATCTGGCTGAGCTGCGGCATATAGCGCCAGCACGACTCGGCGACCGCGACGAAGGTGGCGCCGGTGGAGGCCTCGTCATCCACCAGTACCAGGGTGCGACACTCGGTGAGCAGCGCTGCATCTTCCGCCGCCTGGGGCCAGTAGAGCAGGTGGCTGGTGGCGTGGCTGTGGCTCTCCTCGAAGTGGGAGAGGAGGGGGGCGTCGATGTGGTAGCGGGTGGAGTGGAGGTAGAGCAGATCGTGGCGCCGGCTCATCTGGCGCCACGCCTCATGGATGCCGTGGCCGAGGCCAACGGCGGTCTCCGCCATGCCGATCACCAGCGCCGGGCCCGGCAGCGCCGGACCCAGTTTGGCCGCCAGGCGGCGGTGGACCATGCGCATGGTCTGGGGGGCGACCGGCAGGTGGCGCCCCAGCACGCGGCTGACAAATAGAAAGGGCCGCTTCGGGTTGCGGCGGCTGGCAAAGTCGCACAGGAACTCCAACGGGAGATCGCTCTGCTCCACCGCTACACGTAGCTCGCCCGCGGCGAGTCGAACGCTTTTTTCACTCATTCCCGCTCTCTCTCGGTGCGGATGGTTAGACGCGCAGCCCAGGGGGCTGCTATGTCTCATCGTGGGTGAACGCTACGGGGGAGCGCATGGAACCGCGGGGCCGCCCGACAGGCACGACGGCAGTCGGGCGGTGGCCCCGGGGCGGCACTGCGCTGTTGGCCGTGGCGGGGCGCACTGAATCCTTGCCTGCCCAATATTGGGGCAATGTAATGGTAGCAGTTCGCGGTAACAGCGGGGAGTAGAGCAGATAGGCGGGGTTAGCTGACGTTGGCGCTCAATCCTGGGGAAAAACCACTAGATGGCGGATATTGAGCCGTAGCTTGAGTGTGCTACCCAGCGGATGATGGTGATAGCTGGAGGTGGTGCAGAGTAGTTTGCTGCCCTCCGCCAGCCGGAAGGTGTAGAGGTAGTCGGCGCCGCGAAAGGCGCACGCCTCCACCTGCGCACTGACGCCGCCTTGGGGGTCGGCGATCACCTCATCGGGGCGTACCAGTAGCGCCACTCGCGTCCCTGGGGGATAGCTGGCGGGGAGGGGGCCGTTGACCACCCCGGCGGCGGTCTCTACCGCCTCCTCGGCGAGGACCGTACCGGGCAGCAGCACCCCTTGGCCGATGAAGTCGGCGACGAAGCGGCTGGCCGGCCGGTGGTAGAGCTGGGGGCCGTCACCCCACTGCTCGATGCAGCCCGCCTGCATGACGCCGATGCTGTCGGCGGTGGCAAACGCCTCCTGCTGGTCGTGGGTCACTAGCAGGGCGGTCATCCCCTCTTTTTTGAGGATGGCGCGTACCTCCCGCGCCAGCCCCTCCCGTAGGGCTACGTCCAGGCTGGAGAAGGGCTCGTCCAGGAGCAGCAGGCGCGGGCAGGGGGCGAGGGCGCGGGCCAGCGCCACCCGCTGCTGCTGTCCGCCCGATAGCTGGTGGGGGAAGGCGTCGGCACAGTGGGGGAGCCCCACCACCTCTAGCAGATCAGTGACCCGTCGGCGTCGCTCGGCGGCCGCGCGTCGCCGCAGGCCAAAGCCGACGTTATCCGCCACGGAGAGGTGGGGAAAGAGGGCAAACTCCTGAAAGACCATCCCGACTCCACGGCGCTCCGGCGCCAGGGTGGTGCCGGGGCGGCTCACCTCTTCGCCGGCTATCCGCAGCCGCCCGGCCCGTAGCGGCTCAAAACCGGCCACTGCCCGCAGCAGGGTGGTCTTGCCGCAGCCGCTGGGTCCCAGCAGACAGCCGATCTCGCCGGGGGCGAGGGTGAACTGGGCACCCTTGACCACCGTGACGGCGCCATAGCCGATCTCCACCCCCTGCGCCTCAAGCAGCATCCGCCGCTCCAGGTCGGCTACGGGCGATGGTGCGGGAGAGGAGGATGACCGGGATGATGCCGGCCAGGACGATGGCGATGGCGGCTGGAGCGGCATCGGCAAGTCTTTCATCAGAGGCGAGTTCATAGGTGCGTACCGCTAAGGTATTGAAATTAAACGGGCGTAGGATCAAGGTCGCCGGCAGCTCCTTGAGCACATCAACAAAGACGATGAGCAGGGCGGTGAGCAGGGTGCCGCGCAGCAGCGGCAGATGGATATGGGCGAGTACCCCCCCTGGGGTGAGACCGAGGGAGCGGGCGGCATCGTCCATGGCGGGGCGGATCCGCCCCAGCCCCGCCTCCACCGCTTGCAGTGAGACCGACAGGAAGCGCACGGCATAGGCGAATAGCACCGCCCCCAGGGTGCCGGAGAGCAGGAGGCCGGTGGCGATCCCCCAGTGGTCACGCGCCCAGGCATCCAACGCATTATCGAAGGCAGCGAAGGGGATGATGACGCCGATGGCGATCACCGTGCCGGGGATGGCGTAACCCATGCCGGCGATGCGCACCGCGCTACGGGTCACCGGGCCGGGGGCGAGGCGGCGGCCGTAACCGAGCAGCAGCGCCAGTAGCAGGGTGATGAGGGCGGCCACGCTGGCGAGGCCGAAGCTGTTGGCCATCAGTTGGAGAAACTCCCCATCCACCCCTTGGGGTGCGGTGCGCAGCGCCCAGCGCAGCAATAGGAGGAGCGGGAGCAGAAAGCCAAACGCCACCGGTATCAGGCAGGCGCCAGTCGCCGCCCAGCCGCGGAGACCACCGAGCTGGTAGCGGGGGAAGTGGCGATGGCCGCCGGCGCCATGGAAGTAGCGGGCACGGCGGCGCGACCAGCGCTCCACCAGCAGCAGGGTGAAGACAAAGCCGAGTAGCACCGCGGCCAGCTGGGCGGCGGCGGGGGCGTCCCCCAGCCCATACCAGGTGCGGAAGATGCCGGTGGTGAAGGTGTCAACGCCGAAGAACTGTACCGTGCCGTAGTCGGCCAGGGTCTCCATGAGGGCCAGCGACAGGCCGGTGGCCAGGGCGGGGCGGGCCAGCGGCAGGGCGATGGTGAAGAAGCCGCGCCAAGGGCCGCTGCCCAGGGTGCGGCCCGCCTCCAACACCGCCACCGACTGGTCGAGAAAGGCGGCGCGGGCGAGGAGATAGACGTAGGGGTAGAGCACCAGCGAGAGCATCACCACCGCCCCGGGGAGGGTACGCACCGGCGGGAACCAGTAGTCGCCATAGCTCCAGCCGGTCAGCTCCCGTAACGTCTCCTGGAGGGGCCCAGAGACATCCAGCAGGCCGGTATAGGTGTAGGCGATGATGTAGGCGGGGAAGGCCAGCGGCAGCAGCAGTGCCCACTCGAAGAGGCGGCGGCCGGGGAAGTCACACACGGCGGTGAGCCAGGCGCTGGGGATGCCGATGGCGAGGGTGCCAACACCCACGCCGAGCATCAGCCAGAGCGAACCGGCGATATAGTCCGGCAGGCGGGTCTGGGCCAGGTGGTGCCACACCTCACCGGCGGGGGTGAAGAGAAAACTGGCGATGGTGAGCACCGGCAGCGCCAGCAGCAGCGCCGTTGCACCCGTGGCCAACGGCCAGATCCCCGGCCGGCCGCCGCCCCTCCAAGATTGCCCTTCGCTCGGCATGTTACCCCACGCAAAAAGACCCACCCGAGGTCACCCCGGGTGGGGAAAAAGCGCGCCGCCCAAGGGCGATGCTGTCCGATTGTTGACCCCTAGCCCGCCCCACGCGGGTTATCGGGGATGAACCTGTTGCCACACCCTCTCTTTTTCCTGTCGCCTCCTAGCGTTAGCGAAGGATAGCGGCGCCTCAGCGCCAACCGACCCTATCCATCAACTTCACCGCCTCGGCGTTGAACTCCCCCAGCTGGGTGGCGTTGATGGTATCGGCCTTGAAGTGGCCGAGCTGCTCCAGGGTGGCGCTCCACGGCACCCCCGGTTTGACCGGATACTCTTGGTTGGTCTCGGCATACCAGACCTGCGCCGCATCGCTCACCAGAAACTCCAGCAGGGCGATGGCCGCCTCTTTGTGGCGCGCACTCTTGGTGAGGGCGGCACCGCTGACATTGACGTGGGTGCCGCGCCCCTCCTGCTCGGGCCAGATCACCCCCAGTTTGCGGGCGGCCGCCTGCTCTTGCGGGTCGCTCGATTCGAGCATGGCGGCGTAGTAATAGGTGTTGGCTACGGCGAGGTCGCACTGACCGGCCGCCGCCGCCTTGATCTGGTCTCGATCACCGCCGGTGGGTTTGCGGGCGAGATTGGCCACTAGCCCCTCGGCCCACACCTCGCTCGGGGCGACCCCCTGGTGGGCGATCATCGATGCCACCAGCGACTGGTTGTAGATGTTGTCGGAGGAGCGGATGCAGATGCGGCCGTGCCACTGCGGATCGGTCAGATCGGCGTAGCTGTGGATCTGCTGCGGGTCCAGCTTGCCCTTGACGTAGAAGATGGGACGGGCGCGTACCGAGAGGCCAAACCACTGCCCCTCCGGGTCACGGTAGGTGGCGGGGATGGCCGCCTCCAGCCGGGCGGAGTGGATGGGCTGGGTCACCCCCGCCGCCACCGCCTGCTGGAGGCGGCCGGCATCGGTGGTGATAAAGAGGTCCGCTGGGCTGTTGGCCCCCTCCGAGCGCAGCCGCTGGAGCAGGGTCTCGGCCTTGCCGGTCACCAGATTGACCTCGATCCCGCTCTCGGCGGTAAACCGATCCAGCAGCGGCTTGATCAGGCTCTCCTGACGGGCCGAGTAGAGGTTGACCACCTCCGTCGCCTGGGCCTGACCACCCAAGAGCAGTGCGACGGCGGCTACCGCCAGGGTTGAGGGGACAGTAATACGCATGGGACTCTCCAACCAATAATCGACAACTTATGCAAACGATATAGATTCTCATTTGCAAAGTCAACGAGGAGAGGGGCGGTTATCTGTGCCGGGGCGGAGACGATCGTTGCAAAAAGGATCCCAAGGGGTGGTGTAGCATAGGGTCCGGTTGGGGTTTGCCTGACGCCATGCGGGCCGCTGGTCGGCCTTGGGTGGGCAGGCTGTAGCGTAGCTGGAGTTAGCAGGCGGCCGATGGCGCCGCTTCAGATTGGGTCCGCCTGTGGGGAGCACCGATGGAAAATCTACTGAAAAGCAGCCCTCCCGACTATCTCATCACCAATACCCACCTGGGTCAGTGGCGCCGCTTCATGTATCCCAACGGCGCCGTCTTTGCGGAGTTCCGTACCCATGCCACCTTTCTGGGGCTACCTTGGTTCCACTTTACCCGCGGTCGCTCGCCAGAGACCGGGGCACGGGTGGTGGCCAAAGGGGTGGTGGCGGTGGGGCGGATCGCCGTGGGTGGGATCGCCATCGGGCAGGCGAGTTTCGGCCTGGTGAGCATCGCCCAACTGGGGGTTGGCCTACTGTTTGGCTTTGCCCAGGCGGCCTTCGGTCTCTATGCCCTGGGGCAGGTGGCGATCGCCGGAGAGTTGGCGGTAGGGCAGTTGGCGGTGGCACCGACGGCAGTGGGCCAGCTGGCGGTGGGCAACTACGCCCTGGGACAGAAGGGGGTGGGGGGGCACGTCTGGTCACCGGATGAGCGCGATCCGGCGGCGGTGGAGCACTTCACGACCCTATGGCAGGGGCGTTGGGGAGAGGGGAGTTGGGAGAGCGTTGAGTAGACGGTGGAGGGCTTAGAGGATGGCGCCCACCAGCGCCAGTGCCGAGCGCTCTACCGCCTTCTCCACCAACATCCCCAGCACCGCCTTGCCGATCTTGCCACCGACATCGGTCATCGTGACGGTGAGCCGATCCTCCTCCGGTGGGGGCGGGGTGGCGGTACCATCGGCGATGAGGCCGGCACCGCTCAGGATGGCCAGTAGCTGGTCTGGATGGTGCTGTTGCGGGTCGTAGGTGATGAGTAGACTGCCGGTGACGCTGTTGGCCTCTACGGCGTCGATGCCGTGGTGGTTGGCCAACAGGCTGCAAGCGCTGCTGATGGCACCGGGGTTACGCTTGAGCTGGCGCGATTTGATGCGCAGGCGGCCGGGCAGGTGGTGGATATAGTGAGGCATGGTTCATCGAACTCATCCTTGGATCCACCCATTGAAGCAGGCAAACGTGAAGCTTTGTTGACGCCTAGATGAATCTGACCGCCGCCACCGCCTGTGGTGGCGGCGGTCACTCCCACTACTGCTTGGGCTCTTCGTGGTGCGGCAGGGCGGCGTTCAGTACCTCCTTCACACCACCCACCACCCCCACCAGCATGTCACGTACCGTGGCCACGGCGGCGTTGCCGATGGTGCCGGCCGCCTCGATGGCGGCGCCGCTGGCGCTCTTGGCCAGATCGATGGCGTTGGCACCGATCTCGGCGCTCGCCTCAATCACCCCATCCACGGCGCGGCGGGCGGTGACGGAGACATCGGCCCCTACTTCAGAGGCGCCACGCACCGTGGAGCGGACGATCTCCTCGGCGGCGACCCGCAGATCACCCCCGACATCGCTCACCCCCATGATCACCCCCTTGGCCACGCTCTTGGTGGAGAGGGTGAGGCCAGTGCCCACCTCTTCGGTGGCGGCAATGGCGCCGCGCACCACGTCACGGGTGATGGTGACCGCCTCGCCGGAGACCGCCCCAGTGGCGCGGAGGGAGTTGGCCACGGTATCGCGCACCAGCGATACGATCTCCGCCTCGATCTCGTTGATCCCCTTCAGGCTGGAGACGATGCCGTCACGCACGGTCCGCCCGCTGGTGCCCATCTGTTCGTTCATCGGCTGCTGCTGTTCGTCTGCCATGGTGAGAGCCTCATCTACTGGTTGGGAAAATCGGACGTTGTGGATCGGCAGCGCTACGGTCGGTGGGCTACCGACCGGTTAGGGGCGCGACTCACTGCTTTTGGCGTAGGAGATCGCTGGCGTACCAGATGAGCGTGGAGGCAGGGGCCAGGATCTGGCCGCGAGAGAACTGCACCAGCGCCATGGCGACGAGCACCAAGAAGCCAATCGAGCGTAGATCGACCTGTCCACTACTGCTGCGCTGGAGCTGTTGATCCAGCGTGTTGCCAAGCGCCGCCGCCCCCTGCCACAGGGGGTGTTGTTCCGGGGTGGCGAGGTGGAGGTCAAACAGCCCCTGTTCACTGCCAAAGCTGGCCAAGCGCTCCACGCTGAGGCCGTGGTGGTGGATCAAGATCCCTGCCGTGGCAGGGTTGACCACCACCTGCTCCACCTCGGCGAGGCCGGCTAGGCGGGTGGCGAGGTGGGCGAAGTAGTCACTGTCACGGCGCCGCTCCGGTACTTGGAGGCGTAACCGGTTGCTGGTGGCGTGGGTGACTCGGGCGCTGGCGCTCATGCCTCGTCGGGCTTCTGCGCGGCCGCATCGGCCCCCGCCACGCTACCGGTGATGGCGGCCCCTTGGGCCTGCCCCTTCTCCAATTCGGCGCGCGCCTCGGCCACCAGGTCATCCATCACCTCGCCAAACTCGGCGAGGGTCTCTTTACCCTTTTCGTAGACGATGATGCCGGACTTGACGGCCGCTCGGGCGAGGGGGCGGGCGGCGCCGCCTAGCACTGAGATCACCACTGGGGTGAGTATGGCGGCACCGAGGCCAATGGCGATGCCGGTGGTTGCCTTACCTTTAAACAGATCTTCAAACAGTGCCATGGGAGTCTCCTGGGGATCCCGCTCCGCGGCGGTGATCCACGCTTAAGTCAGTTGAGCAGAATAAGGTGACGCTATTGTGATGATTACGGGGTCCGGCGTGGGTGGCGGGGCCCGCCCTCCCGCTCCGACTCCTATCGTAACGCCGTGTCTCTTCAGCCGAGATAGCGGTTGACCTGCAACCACATCCGCAACGCCCCCAGATCGAGGGAGGGGAAGAGGCTGCCCAGGACGGTGAACATCGCCTCTTGGCCGTGGGGATCGCGCAACAGGCCCGGGTCGTACTGGACGATGACACTGGCGGTGGTCTCGTTGATCTCCACCTGATGGACGCCGCCGAGGGCGCCCAGTTCCTGCCGCACGCGGGTGGCAAAATCGGGGGAGCGGCGGACTGCCGGCACCTTGAGCCGAACCCGCCCGGGGATGAAGTGTTTAACCTCGATATCGTCACTCGCCATGGGATGCTCCTGTAGACGGCCGTTGGCAACGGGCCGTTGCGAATTGGCAAAAGATCTACAGTCATACCGCTTTCATGTTTCAACTGATGGAGTGTGGCGCCGGTGGTTGTCCGCCATGTCATACCACTGCAACTCCTGTCGCCTATAGTGGCGCCGCTTAGGGTGCCCCTGGGCACCCCTCTTCCGACGCCCCTAGACGGCCCTCGCGCAGGTGGTAACCGATGTCATCCGACCTCGCCCGTCCCTCCGCCGCCCCCTCTGCCGTGCATCGCATCGGCCTGGGTGGTCCCCTTGATGACCGCTTGGATGAGGTGTTGGCGCTCCTCAATCGGCAGATGTGCGACCACGGTCTGACGGTGGCCGAGCTACATTTTGGCCGCTCCCGTGTCGCCTGTTGGTATGCCAACACGCCTTACGATTCACGCCTCTTTACCGTGGGCACCTTTCTGCGTAGCACCATGCCGACCCACCCCTATCCACGGCACGCCCGGCTCCACCCCGATGCCATTGCCGATCTCTGGGCGGCGCTGGCCCGTCTGCGCTGGTCGGAGCGGCCGCTCATCGCCTGTACGGTCAACCTGCTCACGGCCCGGGTGGCGTTGCGCCTGGTAGGCGAGAGCTACTCCGTGGCGGCCGAGGAGCTGCTGGCCGGGGGCGAACGCCCTACGCCGGGCCTGCACCATGGCCGGGGGGGACAGCTGGTTGCCCCGCCGCAGCCATCCTCCACGGCCGCTGGGCGGAACCACCCCCAGGGCCGCTGGCACGCCACTGTGCCGCAGTGGAGCGCTGCCGCCACCTCACTGCCCACCGCCATCAGTGGCGCGGTGGAGGAGGCGTCATGAGCCCGGAGTTTCTACTGGTGGCGAGTGGCCTACTGGTCCTGGCCGGTAGCATCTTGGTGCTGGGCTACTACATCGGTTATGAGGTGGGACGGGCCGAGGCGATCCGCCTGCGTCTGGCCGAGGCACGGGCGCGGCAGGATGGATATAGCGAAGAGGGTTAAGCGAGCGCCTGCGTTAGGAGAAACAGTAGGCAGCCCACCAGGGCCCCCACCAGGGTGCCGTTGATACGGATATATTGCAGGTCCCGCCCCACCACCAGCTCGAAGCGATCCGTGATGGTGCGGCTATCCCAGCGCCCCACCACCTCGGCGATGAAGCGGCCGATCTCCGAACGGGAGGGGACGATAAAGGTGAGTACCAGCGATTCAATGCGGCGATCCAACCGCTCGCGCATGGGGGCATCACGCTCCAGGGCGCGGCCGATGGATTGCAAGGCGTGGCGGGCACCGTTGCGCAGCTTTGACTCCTCTGCGGCGATGTCATCCAGCAGCAGGTCGCGGAATCCGTCCCACACCGCCAGTAGATAGCCCTGCACCTCCGGGTGGGAGAGCAGCTTGCGCTTGAACGCCTCCACTCGCTGCTGATAGTCCTCCGATTGCCCCAGATTCTGGATCAGCTCCTGCACCGACTGGTCAAAGGCGTGGCGGGCGTCGTTATCCCGCTGCGAGAGATCCAGTAGTAGGTCTTGGAGGCCGGCGATGATCTTCTCGGCGATGGCCTGATCGATCCGTTCCGGCACCCACCAGCTGCTGTGGTTCCGCACCAGGCGGTAGATCCGCTCCTCGTGGGCCACCAGCTGGCGATGGGCCACCAGCAGGGCGCGGTCAAACAGCGCCTGGTGGTGGCCCCCCTCAGTCAACAGCCGCAGGACCCGCGAGAGGATGGGGGCGAGGTCGAGGGCGGAGAGCTGGTCGTGCAGGGTGCGGCGTAGAAAGTCACGTAGCTCTTTGTCCTCCAGCGACTTCACCATAAACGGTAGTGCCGCCACGATGCGATCGGCCACCAGGTTGGCATTCTCCGGCCGGGCCAGCCAACGCGAGAGCCGCTCCGCCAAGGCCAGGCTGCGTAGCTTCTGCTCCACCAGCTCCGGGTGGAGGAAGTTGCGCTCGACAAAGCGGCCGAGGCCGGCACCGATGCGCGCCTTGTTCTTGGGGATGATGGCGGTATGGGGGATCGGCAGACCCAGTGGGTGGCGGAAGAGCGCGGTCACCGCAAACCAGTCGGCCAGACCACCCACCAGGGCCGCCTCCGCCGCGGCGCGCAGCAGCTCCACCCAGAAGCTCGGCTCCTCCACCAGGCGGGTGGCGACAAACAGCACTGCGGCCAGCAGCAGCAGGCCGGTGGCCAGCCGTCTCTGTCGTTCTAAGGCGCGCCGTTGTGCCGCCTCCTGCTCACCTGTGGGACCGATCTGCATGGGGGATGGATGGGGACTCAGGGGATCCGCCCGATCCGGACCAGCCGGCTGCGCCAATAGGGATCCGATAGGGAGACGATCTCCACCCGTCGCCCGCTGGAGGGGGCGTGGACGAAGCGCTCTTCGCCGAGGTAGATACCGACATGGGAGATCTTGCCCGCCAGCTTGAAGAACAGCAGATCACCGGGTTGGGCCGCCTGCTGGGCAACCGGCTGGACGTAGCGATATTGATCGATGGTGGCGCGCGGCAGTGCGGTGCCCGACTGTAGGTAGGAGTACCAGACCAGGCCGCTACAGTCGAAGCCACCGGGGGCGGCGCCACCATAGCGATAGGGGGTGCCTAGCTGTTCCAGTGCCACCACTGCGGCCAGCGGCAGCCCCGGGGTGGGGGCGGTGGGCGCCGGTGGTGTGGGGGAGCGGACCACCTCCGATGGCCCGGAGCAGCCGGCCATCAGCAGCACGAGGGCACAGAGGGGGAGGAGTCGGCGCAAGCGAACCATGGCGAAATGATACGGGCCCGCACCGTCGCATGAAACCGCCTGCCGGGAATAAATCTTGGCATATGGCTGGGTGGAAGGGCATCCGGCCCTCCCGCGGCGCACCGCTGAGAGGATGGCGTACACTCCGCCCCTTGGGTTTCCCCGTTGGGGCTTTTCCCGCATAATCCGCACCTATTTTGTCAAGAAAAGGAGTTGTCACATCCCATGAGCAGCACGGTAGAACTGCGGCCGAGTGGCCACCGCTTTGCGGTGGCCGAAGATGAGTCCATCCTGGATGCCGCGCTGCGCCAGGGGATTGCCCTCCCCTACGGTTGCCGCGGCGGCTTCTGCGGCGAGTGCCATGGGCAGGTGGAGCAGGGGGCGGTGGACTATCCCGGTGATCGGTTGCCGCCGGGGCTACTACCGGAAGATGCCGCCCAGGGGGTGGCCTTCCTCTGCCAGGCGCGGCCGCGGGGTGAGGTGGTGATCCGTATCCAGGAGGTGGAGGAGGCCGCCTCCATTCCAGTGCGTCAACTCACTACTCAGGTGGTGCGCAAGGTGCTGTTGGGGGAGGAGGTCATGGGGCTGTTCCTGCAACTCCCCGCGGGAGAGCGGTTGCAGTACCTGGCGGGGCAGTATGTGGAGTTCATCCTGGCCGATGGTAAGCGCCGCGCCTTCTCCATCGCCAGCCCGCCCCACGCCGACAATCCGCTGGAGTTCCATATTCGCCACAACCAGGGGGGCGCCTTTACCGACGCCCTGTTCCAGGGGGAGCCGGAGCTTACTAGCATCCAGATCGAGGGGCCTAAGGGGAGCTTTTTCCTGCGGGAGAACTCCTCCCGCGCCATCCTCATGTTGGCCACTGGCACCGGTTTTGGCCCCATCAAGGGGATCATCGAACACGCCATTGCTGAAGGGTGTCAGCGTCCCATCTATCTCTACTGGGGTGCCCGCACCCAGGCCGGGCTCTACCTCCACGCCCTGGCCGAGCAGTGGGCCCAACAGCACCCCAACATCCACTATATCCCGGTGCTCTCGCGGCCGGAGGCCGGTTGGGGGGGGCGTAGTGGTCATGTGCAGGAGGCGGCACTGGCCGACTTTGCCGACCTCAGCGACTTTGAACTCTATGCCTGCGGCCACCCGCAGATGGTCTACCAGGCCAAAGAGATGTTGGGGGGCAAGGGGTTGCCGCCGGAACACTGCTACTCCGACGCCTTCGAGTGGGCGAAGGATTGATGCGCTAACCACCGCCCCTGGCGATGCAGGTGGGATTCGCTCCAGCTGCATCTGCCGGTGGGCCCCTTGGTTGAGAGAGGGCATTCGTCGCTAGCCGATATGCCGTCGGCCATGGATTGATTGTTGTCTGCTTGGGCCACAGGGATGGGCCTGCGCGACAGCGACATCAGACCTTTTCCCCTTTAGCTCGCTGGCGGTGCCGTTAACGATGGCGTGCGTCTCATGCGGGCCTCTGCGCAGCTTTCGTGACGGCAGCCTCGATGGGCTTGGCCGTGCGTCCACAAAAAAAGGTGTGGCGGTGGGCGCACTCACTTCCCCCTATCTATAGCCTCTATCCCCACGGAGCCCCTGTAACAGCGGCATATTTCCACGTGCGCCTGAAGAACAAAATAAGTGCCAGATTGAAGTTTATGGCGGAGCAGGGCTAAATGTGCGCAGCTTAACATGGGATTAAGAGGGAACAGTGGGTGGTGGCTGGGCACAAGAGACGGTGTACGACCATCGGGCAGCTAAGAGCGAAGGAAGGGTGGCGGGTGCCGTTGTATGCCCCATCGTCTACGTTGTGACTTTACCTCTCGGCCGTACTCTGTAGCACGCAGCTGGGGTCAGCCTATGGGCCTTTGTGACCCCTCTACGACCGTTGTATTACTCCTCTGTTTCCCTTCCTTTTCCCATTCTAGGCAGCTGCATTCATCCGCTGGAGTGTCGAATGGACTCCCGTGGGCTTCTATGGGCTCGCTCCCTTCAGCACAAAAGCCCTGAGTCGATGCAACGGTCGGTAGCGCCGTCGTGCAGATGGGGTGAGCGATGCCAAGCAGCGCCATGGCCCATCAGAGGGTATGGGGAACGTCATCTTTCGAGTATAGGTTTCAACATCGAGGCGCAGCCTCACTAACCAATAACCAATAGGCATTGACGGATTCCCCTCGTCGTTGGGGAACTTGAGGAAATACAACATGGAATTACCTCTCCTCTCCCACCTGCGCCACACTGGGCTGCTCATGCAGACCGTTTCAAGTGTTGTGCTCGTCGCATTTCTTGGCCTGATCACTGCACCGGCAGCGGCGGCTATTCGTACTGCACCAAGCACTGTTCCAACGGCGGCGTCTGCAGAGACAGATGAGGCGCAGCTCTCAAAGCATCTAGTTCAGGTAACTGAGCGTATTACTAGGCTCATTGAGCGGCTGGAAAGCAAAGAGGATGCCGGTAATGAACGGGCAGAACTCAAACAGTTAGATGCGGCTATCCGTCAACTGGACAAAGCAGTTACCCGCAATTTTGAGTCTATGGGGCAGCAGATAAACGACAAGCATCTGCCCGATATCATTCAGGCACGCCATGAGGATGCGCTGGCCGCCTATCGCCAGGATCTGGATGATCTGCTCACCCAACTTGAAACGCTGCAACAGGCTGCCAGCGAGTCGGTAGAACTGACGGCGGCTAAGGGGCTAAAAGGTTGGTTGGCCAATAAAAAAATGGAGCGGGCTCAGCAACCCTTTGATCCCGAGCAGCTCCCCTTTATGCCATTACAGCCCAATCCGGAGAATGAGCCGAAGCTGACGACGGAGCAATTTGTCGCTGCGGGTTTTACCTCCTCACCGATGGCAAAAACGGCAGCACTTGGTGATTTTGACTACACCACTCTAGCCGGTGCCGCCGATCCCGCATGGTTAGCCGAAAGTGGGGAGGTCACGCTAACCGATGCCATCCGTGCCAAAGCAGCTGAACTTCACTATAGCCCAGTGGAGATCTATGCCTGGGTACGCAACCACATCGAGTGGCTGCCTACTTGGGGGGCCAGTCAGAGTGCTGAACTGACCATGGAGATGGGGCGCGGCAATGCCTTCGATATCTCCAGCCTCACGATTGCCTTGTTGCGCGCCTCGGGGATTCCTGCGCGCTATGTCCATGGCACGGTGGAGTTACCCATCGATCAATTTATGAACTGGGCGGGTGGATTCCAGGATGTCAATTCAGCACTGGTGTTTGCCGCGAGTGGTGGTATTCCTATCTCTAGCGTGAGTTCCGGTGGTGTGATCACCAAGGCCCGTATGGAGCACATCTGGGTTGAGGCCGCGGTGGATTTTGAACCCTCAGGGGGCGCCATCAATCGTGCAGCGGATGCTTGGATCCCAATGGACCCGAGTTTCAAACAGTATGAGTACACAACAGGGCTTGATGTGATTGCCTTGGCGGGCATTGATAGCCAACAGTTAAAGGACCAATTTCAAGCCAGTAGCACGATTAATGACACAGAAGGTTGGATGCAAGGTTTGGATCCCTCCTTTCTCCAAGCGGCACAAACACAGGCCCAGCACGCCTTGGAGACATGGGTGAATGCGCATCCAGGGACCACCGCTCGTGATGTATTGGGTGGCGGCAAGCTGATTGTGCAGGCGTTCGCGGGACTACCGGCAGGGCTGGCCACAACGGTGGTGGCCCGTGGTGCGGTTTATGCCGAGGTGCCCAGCGCCTTGCGTCCCAAGATCTCGTTTGCTTTCTCCACGGATCTGTTCGGTGGGCTGAATGGCGCAAAAAGCTTTACCTGGTCGTCACTGAATAATCATCGGGTCACCATCTCGTTTAGGCCTGCAACCGCAGCAGATGAGCAAACAATACTCTCTCTCTACCCTGATGGTGGTGTGACGGATCTGTCGCAGTTGGTGACGACTATCCCATCCTATCTCATTTATGTAGTGCCTGAGCTTAGAGTGGATGGCGAGGTCGTACTCACGGGCGCCTCTGTGCGGTTGGGTGAAGACGTGAACTTTGCCTTTGAAGTCTCAGGGGATGGGGCTCGCCGAGTGTATCCGTCGCCCATCGTGGCCGGCTCGTATTTGGCGGTGGCGGTGATTAGTGGTGGAGTCTCTGTGACCCGATTGGAGGACGCCAAGGCTAAATTGGCGGCGGTTTCATCTCAGATAGACAGTGGTGCATCGGTCACGGGGATCACGGGCGAAGATATTTTGGGCCAGATCTTTGCTGCAGGTGTACTGGGTTATTTCGGTGAGTTGAGTACCTATTCTCAGGTCGCTTCGCTATCGCAAGGGGCGCATATGAGCCTCATGCATTCAGCGGGGACCTATGGGTATGTGCCGAAAGTGTCATATCTATTTGGTATTCCTCGCTCCATTGGGCCAGGACTTATTGAGATGGATCTCGATCGGGTCGCTTCTGTGCAGGTTGTTGAGGGCGGGGACGCTCAAAAAGAGTTTAATTTTGTCTTTCGGATGGGGGCCTTGAGCTCTGCATTGGAACATCTGGTTCCAGAACAGATGTTTGCTACGCCAGAGAATCAAGGCGAGGCGGTATCGGCTGTCAAGGCCTTGCAAAAGGCCAGTCAGCAGGGCCAGCGGATTTACCATATTACACCGGCGAATCAGAGTGCCGCGCTGCCCAATATTCACCAAAGCAGCTTAGCCTTGAATGAGATGCGGCAGGCGCTTGCCACGGGTAAGGAGGTGATTGCACATACGGACCCGATCTCGGTGAATGGTTGGCAGGGAGCCGGATACATCATTGTGGATCCTGCCACGGGCGCGGGTGCCTGGAAGATTGCTGGAGGGCTCAATGGCGGGAGTGGGGCCTTCGGGGATGCGCTTATGCAAATCTTCGTCAGCCTTGCCTTCATTATCTCGCTACTGCCTTTTGCCTTGATCTTGGCGGTTTTGGCTGGTCCGCTGATTGCGCTGGCCATTGTGGCCATCATTGCATGGTCCGTTGTGCTCTATGAGATCCAGGCGCTGGAGCCTGGACCGCTGCGCGGCATTCTTGCCAATCTAGCATGGGGGGCGATAGGTATCGCAGTGGGTGCGATAACGGGAGGCGTGCTGGGTGTTGCGCTGGCATTTTGGGTACTTGGGTCCATAGCGAACTACTACATCTCCCAGATCGATGGGCTACTCCAGAGGACACGATATGCCCGATTGGGTCTGGATCGGCATTGTATTGCTGCCTAACCTTCTGGTGGCTGCTTGGGTGAGTGAGCGTGCGAGTAGCGGGCTCTATGTGCTCTATTCATGGATAGCGGCCGCCGGTCTGTATGGCGGGCTGGGACTCGCCTACTTTTTGGGCTATGTCCTGCTGATCTGCCTGATCGCGATCCTCTTCCGGCACAGATTGAGGCTCGGTGCATTTTTCCGCGGGCATTAAGCCAGGTCGCTTGGGGAGATCTCTTCCTCAATATCCTTGCCCCTCCTAGCTCTCACTGGGAGGGGCCCTGATATGGGGTGGAATAGGGGGCCTGCGGGCCCCCTCTCCGTTCCATTGGTTTGCTACACATCGACCCCAACCACCGCCTTCAGCAGCCAGCCGATACCAAAGGAGATCACCGCTACCCCCAAGGAGATGAGGGCCATACGCAGGAAGCGGCCGAGGAAGGAGACCTCTTTGGCCACCGAGATGTAGAAGGTATAGCCGGCGATGATGAAGACGGTGCAGATCAACATCACCGTCAGGGCGACGAAGACCTCAGAGAAGAGGAAGTAGGGGGCAACTAGGATGGCCACGGTGATGATGTAGGCGACCCCTGTGTAGATGGCTGACTTGATGGGGTCCATCGCCTCCTGCTCCCCCTCCTGGGCGGAGAGGTAGCCCGAGGCGGCCATGGAGAGGGCCGCCGCGACACCCATGATGAGCCCGGTGACGGCGATCAGTTCACCGTTACGGAACGCTAGGGTGAGGCCGGCGAGGGTGCCCGTCAGCTCGACTAGGGCGTCGTTGAGACCGAGGACGATGGCCCCGGCATAGGCGAGGCGTTCATCGTGTAGCTGGGTGACCAGATCCTTCTCGTGGCGCTTCTCATCGGCGCCGATGGAGACCACTTGGGGGTAGCGGGCCGCCATCTCGCGGTAGAAGAGCTGCGCCTTGGTCTCCCCCCCCTCCATCAGTTTGAGGGCAAAGGCGAGGCCAAACAGGCGCGCCAACACCCCATACCAGAAGATGCGCAGTCGATCGGGCTCCACCTCTACCCCGGTGATGGAGCGCCAGATGTCGTAGTGCATCAGCTCGTCGGCCGCCACCTGCTCCAGTACGGCGCGATTCTCTCCTTGGGCCTGGCAGGCGAGCTTGCTGTAGATGTGGTGTTCGGTGATCTCGGCCCGCTGCTGGGCGAGGATACGGGGATCGTCAGTCATGTCGCTTCTCCTTAATTTGCATGGGGTTGCTACGATCCTGCGCCCCCTATCGGAGGGGCGCAACTCGGCCCTGGGCAGCGCCTCTTGGGTCGTGCTAGATTCTTCCGCCTTCCTCCCTATCTCCAGCGAGGCGGGCCAACTACCTAGCAACGCCCGGACCCCAACGAGATGAATGCCATCGCACCCCACCGCATCGCGGTTCTAGTCCCCTGCTATAACGAGGAGCGCACCATTGCCGCTGTGGTGCGCGACTTTAGTGCCGCCCTGCCGGGGGCCACCCTCTATGTCTATGACAACAACTCCCAGGACCACACCCGCGAAGTGGCGCAGGCGGCAGGGGCGGTGGTGCGCAGCGAGCGGCGCCAGGGCAAAGGCAATGTGATCCGACGGATGTTTGCCGATGTGGAGGCGGATGTGTACGTCATGATTGACGGTGACGACACCTACCACGCCCCCAGCGCCCCCGCCCTGGTCCAGAAGCTTATCGATGAGCAGTTGGATATGGTGGTGGGCTCGCGCCTGGAGGAGCACCACAGCGAGGCCTTTCGGGCCGGCCACCGTTTGGGCAATCAGCTGCTCACTGGCTTCGTGTCATTCCTATTTCGCAACGATCTCAAGGATATGCTCTCCGGCTATCGGGTCTTCTCGCGCCGTTTCGTCAAATCCTTTCCGGCCCTCTCCGCCGGTTTTGAGACCGAGACCGAGTTGACCGTCCACGCCTTGGAGCTACGGATGCCCATTGCCGAGGTGGTCACCCCCTATAAAAATCGCCCCGAGGGGTCCGTCTCTAAGCTGCACACCTACCGCGACGGTTGGCGTATCCTCCGCACCATCATTCGCCTCTTTAAGGAGGAGCGCCCGCTCACCTTCTACAGCGGGCTCTTTGTGCTGTTGGCCAGTTTGGCGCTGCTCCTCGCGTTACCGGTCTTTATCACCTACGTGGAGACCGGGTTGGTGCCGCGTTTTCCCACCGCCATTTTGGCCACCGGCGTCATGATCCTCGCCTTCCTCAGCCTCGCTTCCGGCGTCATTCTCGATACCGTTACCCGGGGCCGCCGTGAACTGCGACGGCTCTTCTACCTCTCAGTGCCACCCTACCACTGTCCTGATCGGGGCGAGTGATGCCGTTGCCGCCAATTGCGGGCGAGCTGCTGCGTTTCGCCTTGGTGGGGGGGATCGGGTTTCTGGTGGATGCCGCGAGTGTGGCGGGGTTGGCGCTGGGATTGGGGCTCGATCCCTACTCTGCCCGGGTGGGCTCCTATCTGCTGGCGGCCACCACCACCTGGATGCTCAACCGCAGCTACACCTTCCGCCACGCCAGTGGCCGCCACCCGCTGGCCGAGTGGCTCCACTTCCTGGCGGCCAATACCCTCGGTGGGGCGATCAACTATGCCACCTACGCCAGCTGGGTGGCCTGGCAAGGGGGGAGTGCCGGCGCGTTGGTGGTGGGGGTAGCGCTCGGCTCCATCGCCGGGATGGGGGTCAACTTCGCTGTCGCCAAGTGGTGGGTGTTTCGCCCCGCTGCCGAGGGGGCGACGCCCGCAGAATAGGGCAACGGCCGCCGCGGAGGCCCCGCTTTACGGCCGTGCACAACGGGTAACTACCGCAGGTCAGGCGAAGGTGTCGATCATGCGACCCTGGATACCGGCGGTGCGCTGATTGCCTTCAATGGTGTAGAGCATCAGCGAATCCTTCATATCGGATACCTTCTGATTACCCGCCTGGGCAATCTGGGTGGCAGCCGACAGCACATCGCGCTGAGACTGGTTGAGCTGATACTGGAAATGCATGGCGGAATTGACTGATGAGATTGCCATCGGCCGGTTCTCGCTATTAAAGGGTTAAAGAGATAACGATTGTAGACGGAAATTTGTGACGCGCAACACGTTTTTTTATACGGTTATTTGACAAGTGGGATCGCCAGAGCTGGCCGCTGACCTGGATCGCGGCTGTGGATCTCCTCCGTAGTACCCTCCTGTCACACCCTTAATCCACCGTTGGAGCGGTCGCCCATGCAACTCTTCTACTCCCCCCTCTCGCCATTTGTCCGCAAGGTCCTGGTTTTGGCCCATGAGCTTGGGTTGGCGGAGGGGATCGAACTCATCCCGGTCAACGCCTGGCAGCCGCCGGAGCCGCTGGTGCGGGCCAATCCACTCGGTAAGGTCCCCACTCTGCTGCTGGCCAACGGCGAGAGCCTGTTTGACTCGCCGGTTATCTGTGAATACCTGGATGGCCTGCACGGCGCTACGCCCCGCATCCCACACCTAGGGCCCGAGCGGTTGGCCGCCCTCCGGTTAGAGGCCCTGGCCGATGGGATCGCCGAGGCGGCAGTGTTGCGGCGAATGGAGGTGATCCGGCCGGATGGGGAGCGCTCCGCCAGTTGGTTGGCGCTCCAAGCGGAGGCCATGGGCCACGGTCTGGCGGCGCTGGAGCGGGAGGTGGCGAGTTGGGGAGAGCGTTTTGACCTGGCGCAGATCGCCGTGGCCTGCGCCCTGGGTTATGTCGATTTCCGTTTTGCCGCCGATGGTTGGCGCGACCGCTGTCCGCAGCTCGCTGCTTGGTTTACGGCGGTGAGCCGGCGTCCTTCACTCCTGGCGACGGTACCGCCAGCGGCCTAAGGCCCGTGGCCTGGCAGGGGACCGAGGCCCCGTCACCTATCTAGCGGACCCGCGGTAGCTGGGCAAGATCAAGCTCCCCATGGAAGACGCTCACCGCTGGGCCGCTCATCCAGAGTGGGTCCCCCTCGCCGCCTGCCCAATGGATGGTAAGGCGACCGCCGGGGAGCTGGACCTCCACCTGTTCATCGAGGAGCCCCCAACGGCGACCCACCGCCACCGCGGCACAGGCGCCTGTGCCGCAGGCGAGGGTCTCGCCGGCGCCCCGTTCAAACACCCGCAGGCGGATGTGGTTGCGGTCCATCACCTGCATAAAGCCGATGTTGGCCCGCTCCGGGAAGGCCGGGTGGGATTCAAGTTGGGGTCCCAGCTGCGCCACTGGGGCCTGATCAACCGCCTCCACCCGCAGCACCCCGTGGGGATTGCCCATGGAGACCGCCCCCAACTCCAGGGCGGTGCCCCCCTCCAGGTCGAAGCGGTAGTGCGCCTGTTCGGCGGAGGCGGCGAGGGGGATGCTCGGGGGGGCGAAGCGGGGTGGGCCCATGTTGACCCGTACATCACCATTGGGCTCCAGATAGAGGGTGATATCGCCACTGGCGGTCTCCACCCGGATGGTGTCGTGGCGGGTGAGGTGGTGGTCACGCACAAACCGGGCGAAGCAGCGGGCGCCATTGCCACACTGGCCCACCTCGCCGCCATCGGCATTGAAGATGCGATAGCGGAACTCCACGTCGCTGCGGCTGCTCGCCTCCACCAACAGGAGCTGATCGCAGCCCACCCCAAAGCGGCGATCGGCAATGGCCCGCACCTGGGCCGGTGTTAGCACTACCCGCTGGGAGATGGCATCGACCACCACAAAGTCGTTGCCGAGGCCGTGCATTTTGGTGAACTTCATCCCCATCCCTCAGTCAGCGGGCGGCTGGCATCAGATTGATGTAGTCGCGGTAGATGCAGCGATCCATGATCACCGTCAGACCGGCGGCGCGGGCGCGCTCGGCGGCCGGCAGATTGATCACCCCATCCTGTAACCAGATGCGCGGTAGGCGGAGCTGGATGCAGGCATCGACGATGGGATCCACCTGCTCCGGGGCGCGGAATACATCCACTAGGTCAATGGGGTCCGGTACCTGGCTGAGATCGGGATAGGCCCGCTCCCCCAGCACCTCCTGGATCCCGGGGCGCACCGGAATAATGCGGTAGCCGAAGCGCTGCAGCGCCGCCGCCACGTGGTGGCTGGGGCGATCCGGTTTGGGCGAGAGGCCAACCACGGCGATGGTACGCACCTGTTGCAGCAGGCCACGGATCTCATCCGGCCCAGGGTTGTCAAAGGTCATGGCGGGCTCTCCTGGCGTTGTGGGGGGTCAGCTCAACAGGCCGTAGACGATGAGATGGCGGTCACTCACCGCCTCGACGGTGAGGCCGGGGAGCCCGGCGGCGTCGAGCTGGGCCACGACCTCTGCAATGCGGTAGGCGGCCAGCAGCGAGTAGAAAAAGTCGTGACGCAGGACCTCCGGCTCATCCGCGGCGTACTGCGCCACCAGTGCCTCGGCCTCCGCACGGGAGGCGGGGCGCAGCAGGTCCATGACAAACAGCAGCGTGCCGGGGCGGCTCGCTTGGCGCACCGTCCGCCACAAGACCAGTGGATCGGCCAGGTGGTGGAGCAGGCTGTTGCTGATGATGGCGTCGTAGCCACTGTTTGGCAGCGTGGCCAACGGCAGATAGCCGTGGCATAGACGTATCCGCTGTTCTAGCCCATCCGCCTGCACCCTGGCCTGACCATGGTCCAGCATCGCCTGGGCACCATCAATGCCGTCGATGCGGACCCCGGGCAGGGCGTGGGCAAAGCGGACCGTGACATCGGCCGGGCCACAGCCGAGGTCGAGCACCTGGCCGTCCCCAAATTGGGGAAAGCGCTCGCGGAAGAGGGCGACAAAGCGGTCGTGCGGTTCGGCGAAGTCGGCCGCGGCGTAGGCCAGTGCCTGCTCCGCCGCCTCCATCAACTCCGGTTCCGGGATCCGCTCCATCACGGCACCAGATGTTCGTCAGCGAACAGCTGCTCGATCCGCTCCCGATCACGGATGACGTGTACCTGTTCACCATCCACCAGCAGCTCCGCGGCCCGGGGGCGACTGTTGTAGTTGGAGCTCATGGAGAAGCCGTAGGCCCCGGCCGAGCGCACCGCCAGTAGGTCGCCTTCGGCAAGGGTCAACTCCCGCTCTTTACCGAGGAAGTCGCCGGTTTCACACACCGGGCCCACCACGTCATAGGTGCGCGGCGTCCCCTCCCGCGGTACCACCGGCAGGATCGCCTGCCAGGCGCTGTAGAGGGTGGGGCGGATGAGGTCGTTCATCGCCGCATCGATGATGGCAAAGTCCTTGTGGGCGGTGTGCTTGAGGAACTCTACCCGGGTGAGAAGGACCCCGGCATTACCGACAATGGCGCGCCCCGGTTCAATGAGCACCTCCAGGCCGCGGCCGGCGAGGCGGGCCAGCAGGGGGGCCGCATAGTCCGCGGGCAACGGCGGGGCCTCGTTGCGATAGGTGATCCCCAGGCCGCCGCCGAGATCGACATGGCGCAGCTGGATCCCGTTTGTCGCCAAACGGTCCACCAGCGCCAAGATCCGCTCCATCGCCTCGACAAACGGGGTGGTGTCGGTGATCTGCGAGCCGATATGGCAGTCGATGCCGGTGACCTCGATCCCGGCCATGGCGGTGGCACGCTGGTAGATGCGCTCCGCCTCCTGGATGTCGATACCGAACTTGTTGTCCCGCAGGCCGGTGGAGATATAGGGGTGGGTGTTGGCATCCACGTCTGGATTGACCCGTAGCGAGACGGGGGCCCGCCGTCCCAGCGAACGGGCCACGGCGTCGAGCCGCTCCAGTTCAGGCTCAGACTCGACATTAAAACAGCGGATCCCCACCTCCAAGGCGCGGGCCATCTCATCGGGCCGCTTGCCCACCCCGGAGAAGACCACCCGGCCCGGATCCCCACCCGCCGCCAACACCCGCTCCAGCTCACCCACCGATACGATGTCAAAACCGGCCCCTAGGCGGGCCAGTAGATTCAGCAGAGCGATGTTGGCGTTGGCCTTGATGGCGTAACAGACTAGGTGATCCACCGCTGCCAGCGCCTGATCGAAGACGCGGAAGTGGTGTTCCAGGGTCGCCCGGGAGTAGACAAAGCAGGGGGTGCCATACTGCTCGGCGATGGCCGGGAGGGCCACCCCCTCTGCCCATAGCACCCCGTCACGGTAGTGGAAGTGATCCATCAGCGCTGCCCCTCCTGCTTCTGTTCTGAGGGGGAGTAGAGCGGTCCTTTGCTGCCACAGCCGGAGAGCAGCGAGACCAGGGCGAGGGCGGCGGTGACCGCGAGCAGCGTGTAGTTACCCCAACAAAGGCGCATGGCGGGCTCCTGGATCGAAGCCAGTCAGTATAGCGGTGCCGGCGCGGGGAAACATCAGGCGACTCTTGGGGGATTAGGGTAGGAAGATTGCGGGGTGTTCGCGGGGCTGGGCGCTGGGCGAGTGGGATAAATGGGGTAAGATCAGAACTCCTTCTCTAGACCCTGCCGGTTGGAGCGACGATGCGACGCCTCCTCGCCCTCACTCTCCTGTTGTTCTCCCACGCCACGTTAGCCGCGCCCGATGGTGCCGAGCTGTTTGCCCAGGCCTGCGCCGGCTGCCACGGTCTCGACGGCCACGGTGGGGTGGGGGTGCCACTGGCCAATGCCGACTTCCTCGCCACCGTAAGCGATAACTATCTCTCCCGCACCATCCGGGAGGGACGTCCAGGGCGGGTGATGCCGGCCCATAGAAACTTCAGTGACGCCCAGATCACCGCCTTGGTGGCCTTCATCCGCAGCTGGCAGCCGGCCGATCGCCCCTCCCCGCAGGAGGATTGGAAGCCCATCCAGGGGGATGCGCAGGCGGGCAAGGCGCTCTTCGCCAACCACTGTGCCACCTGCCATGGCACCAAGGGTGAAGGGGGCCACGGGACGGGCGTCACCTATTCGCGGCCCCGCGACTTCCCCATCATCCCGCCGGCCTTGAACAACGTCGGTTTCCTCTACTCCGCCTCAGATCGGCTCATCCGCGCCACCATCCAGCATGGTCGCGCCGGTACCCCTATGGCCTCCTTTGCCGACCGCCTCTCCCCCAAGGAGATGGATGATGTGGTGGCCTATGTGCGGAGTTTCAGTGAGGCGCCCATCCGCTGGGAGCGGGCGGAGAATGAGGCGCCGTTTTTGGCCGTCGATTCCCCCTACTCCTTAGAGGAGACGGTGGAGAATCTGAAGCGGGCCGCTATCGGCAAGAACTACCGCATCATTCGGGTGCAGACGCTGGAGAATGGCCTCGCCCCAGCGGAGGAGGAGAACCCGAAGCAGGTGATCGTCTACTTCTGCAATTTCGATCAGATCAATAGCGCATTGACCATCGATCCGCGGGTGGGGCTGTTTATGCCGTGCCGGATCACCGCCGTGGAGTGGGAGGGGGAGGTGAAGTTGATGGCGATGAATCCCAAATATATGAGCCGTCTGTTCAACAATGCCGAACTGGATCGCTCTTGTGAGACGCTCCATCAACAGTATTTGGAAATCATGGAGGAGGCGACGCTGTGATCCTGCGTACTCTGCTGGCCCTCCTGCTGTTGCTGGTTACCGCGGGGGTACGGGCCGATGACATGATGATGGTGCGCTCCTCCCTCGCCTTTGAAGAGGCGATGTTGGCATTGCAGCACGCCATCGTTGAGCACGGCTACACCGTCTCCCGGGTGCAGCGGGTGGATATCGGTTTGACCGCGAGCGGCTATCAGACCGATAAATACCGCATCGTCTTCCTCGGCAAGCTGGATGAGGTGCGGGAGCTGACCGCCCGCTATCCCCAGCTCATTCCCTATCTCCCCATCAAGGTGACCATCTTCGCCGAAGGGGAGGAGACCTTGGTGGCCACCTTTGACCCCTCCTTGTTCCGCGAGTTGGTCCCCGATAGCGAGGCGCGTTTCCTCTTTATGCGCTGGAAGAACGATCTCCACTCCATCCTGGAGGATGTGCGGCTGGGTAAATAGCGAGCCGTAGGCTAGGAGGCTGAGGGGCGCGGCTCTTAGGCGCTCTTGGTGAGGTTCGCCATGGTCCGGTTGAGCTGATCTTCGATGTTGCGCTTGTACTTGAGGAAGTGGATGGTCTGCACTTTGCCCAGGCCATCTTCCCCTAGGATGGCGCGGGACATCCCGATATCGGTGATGTAGATGGGGTAGGGTTGGCCCCCTTCGCGCAGACTCAGGATGTAGCGGGTGACGGCTGGGAAGAGATCACTACCGTACTCCAGGGTGGTGAACTCCTGCTCCTCCACATAGAGGCGAAACTCCGCCTTGCCACTGGTGTCGGCATCGACGATCACCTGGAGGCTGAAGTAGTGTTTGCCGGGGATGTGGTACTCCGGTGGGCGCCGCTCCACACTCCACTGGCTGGTCTGGGCCCCGCTCTCCTGCCGTACCAGGTAGAACTCCATCTCCTCCGCCCCAGCCATCGGGTGGCCCTCCTGCACCAGAAAGTTGACCCGATTGAGCACCGCCTCAAAGAAGCGGCTGTACTGGCTGATGAGGGCGCTGGCGTCGTAGAACGGTTGGCGTTGGTGGAACAGGGAGCCGCGCTCATCTAGCACATAGATATCCACCTCCTCCCCCACTGGGCGGTAGAAGAACTGCACCGAGCCCGGCCTATTGGCCTCATAGAGGATGGGGAGCGGGGTGTCGCGCAGGGCGTAGCGATCAAACACAGTGGGGATGTATTGGGCCAGGGGGGTTCCCAGTTGGCGGATGAGGAGGGAGAGATTGTCAAACGCCCGGTACTGCGGCACCGCGTTGTCAAAGGTGATGAGTACGTAGCCACTCTGCACCTGGAGCACGTAGCGTGGTGGTATTTGCGCTGGGGTGGCGAAGCAGGTGATGAGGTCGTGGAACAGCTCGCTGATGCGCTGCTCCACGGTCTTGCCCCGCAGCGTTACCGCCCCGTGGACGTGGATCTCCGGTGGGGCCTCACCGCGGGAAGGGGGGGCGCGATTGAAGTACTCCATCAGCGACTCCATCAACCCCCGGGCGCCGGTGTAGTGGAACACCTGGACCTCGCGCCAGGAGGTGAGCAGCACGAGATCCAGCTCCTGCACCAGGTTGTCCCGCATGGCGCCATAACAGAGGGCGTCGTTGCGCCCACCGGAGAGCGCCTTGTGGATCGCCTGGGCGGTGAATAGATCGACCCCCGCATTGACGAACATCACCGCCCGCAACACCCGGGCGCTGGGGGCGGCGTAGTCCTGCACCGAGGCGTTCTCTACCAGATCGTGGGAGAAGGTCCGCGCCAGCCGCTGCACAATGGCGTTGAGCTCATTGATGGTGAAGTGGCTCTTGGTGGAGTGGACCAACACATTGGTAGAGCGATCCATGATCTTGTTGAAGTAGCACCAGGCCAGTAGTTCAACAATGCCGCGGGAGCGCTTGATGGGCAGGGACATATTGAGCCCCTCCACCGGGATGGCACCCCGGAACAGCTGCCAGCTGCTCTGGTTATCCTCCGTGAGCGCCTCATAGATGGTGAGCTGGGACTCCAGCAACGAGTCGGTGATACCGCGGTTGAT
>QKFD01000042.1 GCA_003251535.1 Chromatiales bacterium
GCCCACAAACAGATACTGCCAGCCCCATTCAGAGGCTGCATTGGGGTACTTCCGGGCCAGGGCATCAGGCAGATATACCGTTGCGCAGCCGGCCCGTTTGTCTTGTTCAAACAGATCGGTGCGCGTCTTCAGGTGATTTCGCAGCGGCCCAATCACCGCCTCCGGCAGGGTGACCACCCGATCCTTACCCCCCTTGCCATGCCGCACCAGGATCGCCTGGTGGTGGAACTCCAGGTCCTTCACCCGCAGTCGCACGCCCTCCAGCAGTCGCAGCCCGGCGCCGTACTGGAGGCAGGCGATCAGCCAGTAGACGCCACAGAGCCGCGCGAGCACCTTCGCCACCTCCTCCTGGGTGAGCACCACCGGGATCTTTGGTTTGCGCGCTGTGCGGACGATAGCGGGGATCTCGCCAAGGGGCTGCGCCAGGACCCTGTCGTAGAGAAACACCAGGGCGTTAAGCGCCTGGTTTTGGGTACTGGGCGCCACCGAGCGCTCCACCGCCAGGTGGGTGAGAAAGCGGCTGATCTCCGTCGCCCCCATCTCCGAGGGGTGGCGCTTGCCATGGAACAGAATGAAGCGCCGAACCCAGAACAGATAGGTCTCTTCCGTGCGGATGCTGTAATGGCGCACCCGAATCGCCTCCCGCAGGCGATCCATGAGCCGCCCGGGTGGGGGCTGGTCCATTGGCAAACACCCCATGAGCACTGTATGGACGCACAGCCCCTGTGGGCGCGGCGGAGTGCAAGCCTCTGGGTAACGTCCCGTGCCGTGAGAGCAATCCGTCTATCCGGCCGGAATTTTTCCGCCTATTACGCAGTCGGTACCGGTGGTGCGGCTGCTTGCCGCGTGGGCATCCCGCCAATCCGGAGGGGGATTGTGTGCGGAGGCGATGGTGTGGCGCGGTATGCCGAAAAGCGGGATAGGCGGATTTTTTCCGTGGTTAAATGCGGAAGAAATCCGGCTAGTAACTGTTAGGTTTCAAAAAAAAACATGGCTGAACATAAACCACAATTTGATTTCGCCTTGTCCTTCGCAGGTGCTCAACGTTCATTAGCAGAGGATATAAGGAATAGGTTGCTTGAACGTAAATATAGTGTTTTTTATGACAGAGATTATGAACACGAAATGATTGGAAGGAATGGCGCAGAATATTTAAGAAACATATATTCTCGCCAATCGAAATATTGCATCGTTTTAATTTCAAAAGAATATGATAAAAGTCAGTGGGCCTCACTAGAAAAAGAAGCAATTGAAGGCAGGGAGTTGAGGGGTGAGCAAGGAGTTTTAATCCCCGTTAAAACCAGTGAACATAGTCCAGAATGGTTGCCAGAAACACGGATATACTTTGATCTTAACTCAAGGTCGCTTGAAGAGTTTACCAGTATTCTCGAAAAAATAGTTGGTAATAGTTCTTTGCGCCTTAACGATGTTAAAACGCAGGAAGACCTTCACCGCGCATTGCCTGGCACAACATGGAGAAAGAAATCTACAGAGTTAGAGCAACTTATCTTTAGAAGTGGTGGTTTGTTTTATAACAATCATGCAGGCCATCCATCATGGAGAGAGAATTACTACCAAATAGGAGAGGAGTTTAGGCGGTTTTCTGTGACATGGACAGCGGATTACTTTACAACTGAATGTGAGTTTAATGAGGACTTTAGTGAATTTAAAGAACTCAAGAATCCGAAAGATGGGACATGGTCATTATTGTCTGTGAGGCCACATACGCCATATTGGGGTGTGTAAACCTAACAAGGCAAATGCACTCGGACAGCCAAAAGCTGCGCCGCTCGTTCCTCGCTATGCAGCTCTTGGCTGCCGGTGATTTGCGGCGTTATGTGTGTAAATCAACGGGAGCAAGAATATGCCAGCAGGCAGCACTGTAAGACCAAACAAATGGAGCAATGTCATTGATTTATATGATGATGGAGATAATTCAGCAATTTGGGGAAGTTATGACGGTTCAGCAAATAGATGCCTTGGTGTTAGATGGAACGGTGGGACAAGTCATGGATACCCAAATCAAGGAAATAACCCGTTATGGTATGTTGAACCAGATTTTGTAACTAAGAATATTCTTTTAGAATTACTCAGCAGAGTGAATCGAAATGCTGGTCTTGGGAATATTCAAAACCTCTTACAGGCATTGAGGGAATGCCCATAGCAATCAAACAAGTATCACATAACAAGTCGCTCCAGCCGACCCCGGCTCCGCTGCGCTCCGCCGGGTCGGCTGAGCTTGTCGTTAGGCTGTCTATTTATCTTTAGGAGATTACAAATGAAAAAAATACTTTTCTTAGGACTTATTCTTACGTTAAGCGGTTTCGTCCATGCAAAAGAGTATGTAATTGATGATTACTCGTTTACATGGACGGTTGCAAGCCCTGGTGAAGCATCGCTTTTGATTCAGAAAGAGCCAGATAAATTAAGAGTAATATTGCATAAAAAAATAGGTATTTCTTTAGAGTCTATATATTTGTTACCCACAGAAGCAAAAGAAATTGGCCCTATACTGGCAAAAGCAACTGAATTTTACAAAAAACAAAAAGAAACATCGTCGGATGTTTCAGAAGATGAAACAGTGGGAGATTATGTTGTAACTTTTAGAACCTCTTTGAAATATGGTTTCTCCGTATCAATCCGTAAATCTAAAGGATTTTCTATGGGGCACTTTAGTTTGGATAGAAAAGAGGCTGTAGAAATTTCTAACCAATTAACGGATATTATGGATAAAGTTGAATTTTTAGATAAATCTATTTCATTTTAATGGAGATTTCCAATGGCTCTCATAAACTGCCCAGAGTGCAATAAAGAAGTAAGTGGCACAGCTTTAAAATGTCCTAGCTGTGGTTTTCAACTTAGAAAACCTAAAAGAGGTTTTTTCGGAACACTCATTAAATGGGCATTTATTCTTTTCAATATATTAATGGTTTTTTTTGTTGGTTTAGTTACACTGGGCAAGTTGCAGATACCGTACAAACAGCAGGCTCTAATGCGGCAGAAGCAGGTACTTTAATTGGTGGTACTATTGGTGTAGGGCTTATATTTGCAATTTGGTTTTTTGGTGATTTTATATTGGGCATTTTTGTATTTTTAACTAGACCAAAAGCCTAACTTGTCGCTCAAGGCCGACCACCCGCCGTCGGGCTTTTTTGGTTTAATTTTAGGTCTGTGGCGGCGGGTGTCGGCTTAGCCCGCGTAGGATGGGTTGAGGAACGAAACCCATCAATTTCTTGGCACGCAATACCCCCTAGGCAGAGCCAACAAACAAAACAAATGACGGCATATCGCAGGCACTATATTTCAGGTGGCAGCTTCTTCTTCACGGTCAATTTGGCCAATCGCTCTTCGCGCCTCCTGACAGAAAATATCAATCTCCTGCGAACCGCTGTCCGAAAGGTAAAACAGGCCCACGCCTTCCGTATTGACGCCTGGGTCGTTCTCCCTGAACATCCTCATGCCATCTGGACATTGCCATTCGGTGACCGAGACTACTCTACTCGATGGCGCATCATCAAAGGCAACTTTGCCCGAGCACTGCCGGTAGGAGAGCGCATATCTGTGAGCCGTCAGAGGAAATCCGAGCGTGGTATCTGACAACGTCGCTTTTGGGATCATACATTGAGGGACCAGGCAGACTTTAACGCCCACTTTGACTACCTGCACTACAATCCGGTTAAGCATGGGTGGGTAAAACAGGTAGGTGACTGGCCCTATTCTAGCTTTCACCGCTGTGTGTCGGAAGGTATCTATTTACCCCATTGGGGCTATGCTCCGGATATCCATGGTGTTGTCGGAGAGCGGTGAGGCTGTGCGCCTTGTCGAGGCTATGATGGGTTTCGCCTCCGGCTCTACGCCATCCTACATATCACCCAGGCTACGCGGACTGTTTGGATGTACAGTATCTGTGGGCGAGGCGGAGCGCAAGCCCCTGGGCAGGGTCCCGCCGCGCTGTGAAAGCAGTCCGTCTATCCAGCCGGAATATTACGCCGTCGGTGGGTGTGATATGGCTGCTCGCGGTGTGGGGATCGCGCCAATCTGGAAAGGGGTTGTGTGCGGAGGCGGTGGCGTGGCACGGTATGCCGATGGTCGGGATAGGCGGATTTTTTCCGTGGTTAAATGCGGATGCCATCCGGCTAGTAACTGTTATGCAGTAAGCCATAGTGGACATTTCTAAGTATCAGATGTATCGAGAGGGAGTCAACCGAAGCGTAGGAAAAGATTGGTCGATCTTGCTGCGACTATATGCGGCGAAATGCGGAGTGAATGCCCTGATACACCGCATTAATAGAAAGGGCAGGTTTCAAGGAGAAGAGAAAATGGCGTATACAACAATTGTGTTTGAAAATCGTGTAAGCGGTGCAGTTAAAGAAGCACCTGTCGGTTTTTCATGGACAGTATTCTTTTTTGGTTTCTTCCCGGCACTATTTCGCGGCGATTGGAAATGGGCGGTAATTATTTTTCTGCTGGCGTTGCTGACGTTTGGATTGAGCAATTTGGTGTTTATGTTCATCTATAACAAGCTGTATATAAAAGATCTCGTTGGGGCGGGATTTAAGGCGAAATCCGCGGGCAATGGCGATCTTCCTGGCGTGGCAGGCAAGTTGGGGATTGCGCTACCGCAGCTAGAATCGGCATAGCAAAGTAGATTTGCATAACAACAGGTTCGTAGGACACCCATCAGGTTCGTAGGACACCCATCAGGTTCGTAGGACACCCATCAGGTTCGTAGGACACCCATCAGGTTCGTAGGACACCCATCAGAACGGGGTCAGAACATTATTGAGGCGGTCTGTTGCAGGATTCCAATAGTTCCTTGTTGAGGGGCCGCGCTATGGGGGGAGTGCTTGATGGGGGACGAGTGGTTTTGTTCAAGTGGGTGTCCAAACAGTTATTATTAGGCGAACGGGAAGCAAGGGGAGGTCAAATATTTAAGTGGTTGTGGATGTTTTTGCAATGGGTTATGGCATTCTGGGGCAAGCCCGCGTAGCCTGGGTCGAGAAAGGCACATTTGGTGTCGGGTGGGGCGGGCCGACAGGAGAAATCCACTACCCTCTATCTCGTGCCAATGGTGGGTTTCGCTCCACTCTACCCACCCTGCTTGGGCTGAATCAGATACATTTATTTGCCGTCAAGAAAAATCAATGCGTTATAAAATAGACCTGGAGGGTGTCTGGCTAAATTAGCATATACTAAAATGGCGGTGCAGGGGATGGCAGACGGCTCAAAGGATTAACTAACCGCGCAAAGGGAGGGATGGCCACTCGGTATCGGACAATAGAATTCATCTGCGGCATTACCGCAGTATTCTGGAATCCATCATAGGGAGTGATGACAATGATGTCCCGTATCAATTTCTCGATACTTCTGTTTCTGCTTTTGTGTGGCCGCTATGCATCGGCCGCAGACATCGAACATTCACCGATTCTATGGAATACTAATGTTCAGTTGCTCACGAACCCGAGTGTGGATCAAGCCTATTGGAATCAATGGTATGGAAACAATATAACGTCGGTTTCCATTCCGAAATTAACACAAATGCGAGTCGGGTCTACCAACTGGGTATTTATCGTCTTTCGTGCTACCGAGGACACCAATTACTGGTCAGAGGATTTTGGGCTCGCCGCCATTCAAGCAGAGCATTTCATGTCATTCGGGGTGTCGGATTTACGGAATTGGACGATGATTAACCCGAGAATTGCAACCATCAGTCAGGACGATCATTACGAGCGCATAGAAAATCTGAACTTGGTTGCAGTGGACGGCAAGCTGTTTTTTACGTGGGAATACATTGCCTGTGGTGCGGGCTGCAATGCGTTTGACGAGACCACGCCCAACTTGAAGTATAAACTCTGTTCCTTTACTAATGGGCAAGTATCTAGTTCTACCCTCAGCTGTGACGCGGAAGGCAACCTGGCAACCGCACAAAACTACAAAGGTCCGCAATCGCCTTTCGCTGCCCTCGGCCTCGCACGAGTCACCACTGGCCTGCCCCATGTCGATCCGAATGTCGTTTCGGACTACTTCGATAGCTACCAAGGGCGCACCATTATGTCCTATGAGTGCCGGGGCTCGACGTCCTGCGGTAGCACCAGCTTTAGCGGTGTCTATGTCCAGGAGTTCTCCATAGTGAATGGGGCTCCGGTGTTTGAAAGTACAGCCATTGAATTGTATCGCCATCCGGCAGCATACAGTAAATCTTTGTGGTACAAACAGAATGCGATGGTATCTGCTGTTGGTCAGGATGCCGCTATTTTTACCATGAACTACAACAGCAGATTTGATGCCTATCGTGACTATGCGCGAGACTTTCCAACCTACGCCAGTTACTTTTTGTGGAACAACATTACAGGCAGCTTGACGTCGGCGGTGACCAGTACGGCCGACTATATTTCGCTCTCGTATCTCATGCCGGATGACGATACCTGGCTCGGACGTATCGATAGCCAGTACGGAGTAAAGATTGCCTCAAACACTTACAATAGAACTACCGGTGATTCGAGCGCAACCCTCAGTACCTGGGACCAAGGCGCCGTGTGGTCAAATGTGGTCTATTTTGATCCCTATGCAGGCGATTATTATACTTTCTACGAGTCCTGGGGGGCCCCAAGCAAGGACAGCTGCCAGCATGTGCTGTATTCAAATCCGGACAACTGTCCGCTGACGGCTATGGCGCCGAGAATCTCTTTCCGTAAAGCCAAGCGAAAAGTCTTCTCCCTGCATCCGCGGCATATCCTTAATTATACAAAGGCGGTGACCCTGGGGGTTGGAACCGGAAACGGCGAGAATGCCTATCAGTACGGCTATAATGGTGATGACCGTCAAAAGTTTTTCTTAGAGGCAGTGGATCGCGTAGATCCCAGTAATACCAACGTGGTTGCGGGCTCCTCGGGGACTACATATCGACTCCGTGCCGTACACAGCAGAAGATGTCTTGATGTTATCGGCGGGGCATCCGGAAATGGTCAGACCATTTGGCAATGGGATTGCCACTCAGGGCCGAATCAGCAGGTCAAGATATATGAGCTGGGCACCCAACAATATAAGCTTGTCTTCCAGCATAGTAACAGGGTCATGGATATAGCCGGGGTCAGCCAGCAAGATAATGCCGATGTTTGGCAGTGGGATTATGTTGGGGGAGCGAATCAAGAATTCAAAATTATTGATCGGGGGTATCGTTAGTTCGGTTAAAGTCCCCTGAGCCTATCTGGCACCGTATTTTTTTCTGACCCTTCCGATAATAGGAGCCCCCGATGCCCTCGGGGGCTCCAAACTCCCACAACAGGCGAGGCGGGTTGGTTATGGTGTGACCTCGACTGGGTGCATTCTCCGCATTCTCTTGGTCTGGCACCCATCCACCCCCAGAGCAACACCCTGCCGCAGGTGGTGGCACTGGCCCAGACGCTAGCGTTGGGGCGCTCTCCTTCATGGCGTGTATGAATCAACTGAGGGTCGGTCAGGCGCGCGTGTCAGAAGGCAACCAGGCTGCCGTTTGGCCTTGGAGAACGGCCCGCCCTGCTCGATGCGTCGGCTCAGGGCGTGGCTGGGGAAGAGGCCGTGCCAACGCCGAATCACCTCCTGTGCGTTCCAGCCAGTGTTTTCTGTGGGGTTCATGTAGTGGTTGGAGAACACCGCGGTCGCTAACTACCTGTCTCGAAAGTCCGTGAATACCAGCTTGACCTCCAGCAAGGCGTGTGGTTGGAGTCTCTCTCCTGGTTATCTTGAAGGTGACCCATCGGTAGACGATGCCACACTTTATATCGATTGCGGTAAAGGTAGAAATGTTTTGAGTGTGAATTGGATTCTCGGTACTTGCACTGAGCTTGAAAACGACCACGGCACTATCAATTGCATCCAGTGATAACGAAGGGTGCGGCCGTTTCCCAAAGTAATAAGTCAATCTGTCTATCGAATGGGGCGGTGGACCCTCTGCCTTCCGGGTGGGATCAGAACCACATGGAATGGTCTCGGGGGAGTTTCGCCGGGTGTCTGTCGTGGTGGTGTGGGCGTGGTGTGGCGCTCCACCTCCTCTCTGGGGAGGACGAACGGGTGGTTCATTGCCGGTTGTGCTGCGACTAGTGCCCCCAGGGTGATGGTCCTGGGGGGAGGGGGCGGTGAACTGGTAGCTATCTGGCGGCAGAGGGCCTGGGTAACGTGGGACGCTCGCTCCAGCTGGTGCGGGGATTGGGACGGATGACCATGAACCAGCAGAAGAATAGTGTTGTGGCGGTATGCAGGGCATGTTCGGTCCAGGGGGGGAGTAGTGCCGCGAGGTCGATGAGCATCCCACACCCAGGGTAGAGGCCGAGTCCCACCAGCGCAGGGAGGCGGTACCAGTAGTAGGTAGATACCGCGGCCGCGGCAAAGACCCTGACCAACAGGGTCCGTGCGGCCTTTGTCGAACTTCCAAAGTGGTACAGAACGGCATAAGCAGCCCCAGAAACGAGGCCGCCGCCATATGGCCAGAGGTAGGCGCGCAGTAGCTCGTCAGTTGTGATCGGGCCTGAGAGATCGGGGACCTGGTTCCAGCCCCAAATGAAACCGGCAAAGCCGCCAATCATCACCTGCCCGAGTGCGGTGGCTAGGGGGGATGGGGTGGTAATCGCCGGAGTCATAGAACGAGTGGAGTCGGGGCATGGGGATGAGCAGCGATCGCACTGAGTACAGCGGGCGTTGCGAAATGTCAGTGCGGGTGCCAGCCCATAGAGGCGCTCAACGGGGTGGATAGGGCAGAGACTGGTGCACCAACCGCTACGCCAGTTGTAGCGCGTCCCCATCCAGAGGGCGACTAGGCCCGCAGCGATCAGCATCCAAGCTGACAGCGGTCCATTTGTATTCAAGCTGATGTGGCGGTAGGGGACGATGAGGAGTAGGGTCGTGACACTGGCAAGGCTCAATAGCTCTGCGGTGCGGCGCGTCGGTGTCAGGCGCCGGGAGGAGTCTAAGCGGTGAGGTAGCAGACTTAGCGAGGCCATGGGGCAGATATTGCGCCATAGACCCGGTGCCACGACAACGAGGGCGGGGGCACTGGGGATCAAGATATTCCAGAAGAGATGCAGTCCCACCGTCGGCACGAAGAGTAGCAGGCCAACGGTAGCCAAACCAGCAATGAACAAGGCGAGCTGGATACGCTGCCAGGTGTCGAGTCTCTGCATTGGGCTAGCGCTAGAAGGGGTCTTGTGCTGCGCTGCTAGCCGTGACACAGCGGTATGGCTGCCTCCGTGGCAAGGGTCGTTCTGCATGGGGAGTCTCCTGACTCAGGGCCGCGACTCAGAGGAGTACCAGAGGTCTTTAGGCCGATCTGTAGCAATCGCTACACAACTGGACCTTGCTATCCCAACTTACCCCATCAGGGGGCGCGGCCCTCCCGTTGTCGGAGAGGAGGGGTATCGCTGGAAGGGGAGGGGCGCTGCGGCTCGGAGAACAGCCTAAAAGGCCTTTATCACCACGGCGATTGACCCGCAGGGAATATTTCCTGTGCCAAGGTGAGGGGCTGTAACGGCAGGTGATCTGCTGGGTTGGATGGGCAGCGTGGTTGTGGATGATCAACGGGTTCTGCAACCTAGGTGCTCTCCTTCGCCGGGCAAGGGGCATGTTGGGCTGTTCTCGCTACCCATATGGCGCAGGTGCCGAATTTTTTGATGCGACCTAATAGACGAATTGGGTATGAAATCTGATTGAGTCTGATTATTTGAAATAGCCCTCTATGGCTATGCCTACTGCCTCAAAATATTGACCGTCTTCGTCTTCGTCTTCGTCTTCGTCTTCGTCTTCGTCTTCGTCTTTTCTTGGCAGGGTGCCACGCCACAGGCTCAATTGTAGTGCCTTGAATATGTAGCGATAGCCGATGCCAGGGTCATGCGGGTCATAGATATCAAACTGGCTAACGAATTCCACTGCCGCAGCCGCTGTGATGGTGTGCAGGCAGCGGTTGTGGAAGGTTGCTTGGAAGTGGGGCGAGTTTGCCAGTTCGATAAACTCTACCCGCCCTGCGGCGTCAAAATCGACCATGAAACCGGCAAGATAGCCGTGGCGGTTGCCATGCACATATTCCGGTTTGCCCAGCACGCTCTCTACCTCGCCCATACTCATGCCGAGCTTGACAGGTCCCACCCCCAGGTGAGGTGTGATAGTAAATTTCAGCATTGGGGTTCTGGCGCGCCTCTTAGGTTAGTTGTGGCAAACGCTGAGGGGATACGGTGGTGGGCGTCCTCCACGGGCGGTGGAGATCAGTGGCAGGGGTCAAAGCGGGATAATCAGATTGACCAGTTTCCAGGTGACGCCCTCTCTTTGCAAAACAAAGCGGGTCTCTTCTCCCGTGTCGTTGGGCACCCAGATGGAGAAGCGACTTATGGAGTCGTAGGTGTATCGCGCATTTTTGAAGAGGTCGTCCTCTTGCGGGGGCGTCGATTCGTCTGAGTGGGTCTTAGGGGTCGGTTTCTTGCCTTCCATTAGGGTCGCCAGGCCGCTGGGGGTGACGAATGAATCGACAATCCCCTCGGTCATTTTGCTGGCCAAACCGGCCGCCAGGGCGGCGAATGGATTGTCTTTGAGTTCAGTGGCGGCATTCTTTAGCATCGCCGCGTTGAGCTGCTCTTTCAGATTCTGCCGAAGTGTTGGAAATTCTATGTTTTCTGACAACTTCTCTGCGTCCTGCTCCGCTAGGCCGCGTTTGATCGCGGAGACGGTCAAGTAGGGCCCTGCTGCCGCATAGCCAACCACGAGGGCTAGAAGGATGACAACGGGGCCGAGGACTTTTTTCATGGGGCTCTCCATAGTGACTCTGATGGCTAGCGATGGCATTCGCATGGCCGTGGGATCTCGCTGCGTGGGCGGCCACTCGTGGCGTCCAACGGCCTGTCACGCGCCGGCCTTGGGTGCGAGCCTTTGTTTGCCTGGCGGGGTGCAATCTATCGCCAAACAGCGGGTAGATCCAGCCTTAGGAGATCGGTTACGCCAGCGTCCTGGTGGCAGCAAGCAGCGCGGCGCAAACCGCTGCCTGAACTCCGCTCAGCCCGAGCTCAGCCGCTGCCGATCTTGCCCACCCGCTATGGCGACTAGCGACCTATGGCAGTTGATGGAACCCACGGGTTGGCCTCCCAGCGCCTCAGCGGGTATCGGATCAGGGGGGGCTGTTGGAGGTGGGGGGTGAGCCACCGCCACCGAGTCGTTTCTGGTAATCGGCGGCGATGTCGTCGAAGATCGATTTGACAATCTCCTCTGGCGATTCGTTGGCGACGTTTTTGAACTTGACGCGCTTCTCCGGGGCCAGCATTTTTTTGGCCTCAAAGTAGCGCACCTCGATGTCGTGCATCAGCTGCTCATCGCTCCAGTGGAGGAATTGTTGAATGCGCTCGGACTTGGGGGCTTGACCGGCCAGCGGGCCGCCCTCGCTATAGAGCGTGATGTAAAAGTCGCGCTCGGCAAATTCGGCAATGGCCTCGGACATGAAATCATTGCCGCGCATTGGATTGGCACTGCCGATGCGGTGGGTCGCCTCATGCACCAGTGCGCCGGCGAGATCTTCGGTGGAGCCCTTGGTGCGCAAAAATATGATATCGACCCCCTTGTCGAAAAAGCCATCGGCATAGGATAGGTCGTTCCAGATCTTTACCCCCCTCTCCGAACCATACACCTTCACGAGGGTGGCCTCGTTAAAGACCTGCACGCGACCGCTCTGGATCATCTCGCGTGCCGTCTCCGGAATGCGCCCGCGCACATGTTCCAGTAGGGCAAGGGTCTGTTGTAGCTCCCCTTTGAATTTGGTGTGTTCGGTTAAGTCGGCCATTAGGCGCGCGAGGTACTCTTGGCGCCGCATCCCGCCGGAGTGGGCCATGGTCCTGGCGGTCTGTTCGATCGCCTCTTCGCTAAGACCGGCCACCGCCTCACCGACGATCTTGTTCTTCGCCGCGCCTGTGATACCCGCACTGTCGGTCACCTGAACCACCTTGAGCGCGGCGGCGACATCACCTGCCTGGGCGGCCTTCATCACCTTGCCGAGCGCCTTGAAGGCCATCGCCGCAGCGCCCAGGTCGAGGCCGGCGCCGATGATGTCGATGGCCAACCAGAACAGCGATGGTTCATCCTTGGCCAGTGCCTCGGCCTTGGCAAAATCGGTCGCCGTGGCCGCCATCTGGAGTTGATACTCCTGCCAGTGCTCGTAGGCGTTGTAGACGCTGAGTGCCGCCCCGGCGATGCCCACGGCGGTGGCGATCCCCGCCGCCGCGAGCGAGGCGCCGCCGGTGGGGATGGCGGCGATGAGTCCCAGACCGATGGCGATGACGGTCCAGAACTCCTTATCCTCTTCGGCCTTCGCTTTGGCCGCCGCCACCTGATCGCGGCCAACCCGCTTTTGCCAGGCCGGCATCTCCTCCTTGCCGAGGGTGAGATCGACAATGCGTTGGTTGAAGAGGGGATTGAAGCGGCCACCGAGTTCTCCACGAACAGTCTCGATGTTGGCCAACCGTTTGCTGGCCTCGCCCCAGATGGTCTGACCGAGCTGCTCGGCCGGTTGGGCGGCGAAGGCGGCAAGGCGTGCGGCGGCATCGGCACCGGAGGCGTACATCGCCAGGAGCGGGAACTCTTGGGTGGCGGCCACCGCCTGTTTGGCGTACTGGTCTTCGGCGCGCTTCCAACCCTCCTCCGCGCCGCTCAACTGGGTATTCAACCCGGGTGCCTGTCGCCGGAGGGCCTTGTCGATCTCCGACATACCGGGCCCCTCGATCAGCTTCATCAAGGTCTGTTGGGCCGCGTCCGCTGTGCGCCGTGTCCCGGCCAGCTCGCGGGCCCGCTTCTGCGCCTCCTGTCCGGCGGCGCCATCCTCCACGGTGATCTGGGTCTGGTAGGCGGCGGGCGCCCCTTCGGCCCCGCCGCCGCCGGCGGGGGCTACCTCCGTCTGTTTGATGCCATAGTGCTCCAGCTCCGCCTCGATCCGCTCCCGGCTCGCATCGAGAATGGCGTTGGCAACCGTGGTCGCCTTCGGCCGCAGCTCATCGGCGAAGCCCTGGGCGTCTGTTTCGAGCTGGAGATAGGTCTCGCTCACGGCGCTGTTGAGGCTACCGAAGTCCGTCTCGCTGAGGGCACGACTGATCGCCGAGAGGGTCTGGCGATCAAGGGCGAGAAAGCCCTGTGCCCAGCGGCGCAGCTCGCTGAGGCCGCCATGCTCCACCAGCCCTTCGAACTGGCGGCGGAGGGCGGCCTGGTCACTGCTAACGATGATCCCATTCCAGCGCAGGGCACCTGCTGCCGGGGCGGCTCCCGGGGTGGCCGGTGTGGTGTTGGGGGAGGGGGCTGGGGTGGTAGGGGCGTTGCCAGTGTCCCGGCGTAGCACCTCATGGGCAGCGGGCTGGAGGGTGTGGGCCAGTTCGTGGCCCAACAGCGCCAGGCCGGTCGTGCCGGTGAGTGGATAGGCCCCGGGGCCAAAGGCGATGTGGTGTCCTAGGGCAAAGGCGCGGGCGCCGACCGCAGTGGCCGCCTGTTGGGCCGCTGCGCCATGGTGGAGTCGCACGCCGCCGAGATCGGCGCCGAGTCGCTGCTCAAAGTAGCCGCGTAGCCGGGGCGCCAGGGGTTCGCCCGGGGCGCTGATGGCCTGGGCGATCTCCGGCGGGGTGTCGGCCGGTGGTGCGGCGGTGGGTGGGGTGCGGGCCGACAGCCCGGCCAGGTGGAGATTGGGTGCGGTTGTGGCGCCAATGGGGGCGGCGCCGAGCGCCTGCCCTACGGCGCGGGCCTGCTGTTCTTCGTGGTCACTGGGTCGGCTGATCTGCTTGCGCCGCCGGGCGGGGGCGGTCGATCTCATACGGGGTGCGGTGGCCATGGGCCCTCCACTCAAAGAGCTTGGATCGGTGGCTGTTGGGGGCGCCCTGCGGCAGGCGGCGAAGGGGGAGGGCACCCCTCCGGCTGGCCGCGTTTCCCCGGCAGGGATGCACTACAAAGCCCAATACAGCCGTGAACTATGGCGGTGTCGGCTCCACCCTCGGCAGGGCCTGATCGAGGACCACATAGGTGAGGACGCCGGCGCCGACCCCCACCACAAAGCCGATGGCGGTCCCCCAGCCGGGGACTACGCTGCCACCGGCGGCACCGGCCCCGCCGGTGGAGAGGATGGCGCCGATGAGGCTGGTGGTGGCCGCGCTGGCCAGGGTGCCGGCCCCGGCGCTCACCATGCCGATGCCGGTGCTGCGTGCCGTGCGTCCCACCACCTCGCCGGTGGAGTGGGGTCGGTCCTCAAAGCCGTAGATGAGCACCAGCTCCGCCACCCCTGCCCCGGCGCCGCCGCTCACCAGCCGGGTCCCCACCAGCCGCAGTCCGGTGCCGAGGCCGGGCACGAGGGCCTGGCCCATGAGGGTGCTGGAAGTTCGGTTCACCAGGGCCTGTTCCAGACCGACGGAGACACCGCCCCCTACGCCACCGAGGGTGAGGGTCTGGGGCGCCCGATCGGCAAACGCACCCCAGTCACCACCGTTGATGGCGACACTGGAGGCATCGAACCCCAGCGCCATGAGCGCCCCCAGACCGCTACCCATGCCGGTGGCGCGGGCGCCGGCGCCCCAGGGACCGTAGCGCTGTGCGGCGCCCCACTCGGGGGTCAACGGACTGGCGGTGCGGGCCAGCAGCTGATTGCGGAACCCACTGCGCGCCAGGCTTTCGAGCATTGCACGGTAGGCGAGCGCTTCGATATTTGGCGGCGGCAGGGCGCGCAGCTGGGCGATGGCGCCCTGGTCACCACCGGCGATCCTGGCCAGCAGCGTGGTCTCTTCTGGGGTTGCTGCGGCGTGCAGCGCCAGGGCGAGGCGGGCCATCTCTCGGCGATTCAAGGAGTAGTGCTGTCCCGCCGTGGGCGGGGCGCCGCTACGCCCCAGCAGCTGGTGAAGCTCCGCGTGGAACCGTTCGACGGCAGTGGGCGCCCCGGGCGCCGCCCCTGGCACGGCACGCTGGCTCGTGCCCACCTCCAGCGCCATCAACTCCACGCCGCTGCGGAGGGCTCGCACTGCCCGCTCTCCGAGCATGGCCTGTCCAACGCCACCACTCCCCTCCGCGGCGTAGACATAGCCCCTGCTGGCGCTCTCCCCGGCGCGGCCGGTGAAGGTGTCGGTGCCTAACCCCAGCGGCTGCCCATGCTCGAAACCGAAGGCGACCCGGTAGTTCACCCGGGCGTTGTGCTGCATGGCCAGCAGGCTGTTTAGCTCCTGGACTGTGAGCGTCTCCCCGGCCTGGATCCGGGCGGCCAGCGCCGGCGGCAGATCGTAGATCGGCTCCCCCATGATCCGCGGGCCGCCCAGGTGCTCCGCGGTGGGTACATGTACCTCGATGAGATGTAGATTCGCCGCCGGTGCCGTGGCGGGATCGACAATCAGGTAGGGCACTGCGCCGCGCCCGGAGGGGGGGCGGACGGTGGGTAGCTCCAGGGGGGGCGGCACTGCCCCACCCGCGGCCGGGCCCAGCATGGAGGCAGCGATGGTTGGGATCGCCCGCTCCGTCAGCCTCTGCTGAAACTGGCTACTGGAGAGGATGGGGCTGCCCTGGAGATCGATAGGTGGGCCGAGCGCCAACGCCGGATCGGCCAGCAGGACCGCCTCGACACCGCCCCCCGCCAGCAGACGATAGAACTCGCCGGGGGTCGCGGCGAGCCCAGGGGTGAGCCACTCGTGGCCCAAGGCGACGCGCCGCCGCCGCTCGGCCTCCACCGCCCGCCGCCGCTCATCGCTGGTGGTGGGCTCTTGGGCGGTTTGGAGTTCGATCAGGAAGTCGGCGTTGCTCAGGGTAGTGAGGTCCGGGGGAGGGCGGGGTCCATTCTCCCGCTGCACCCCAGTGTGGCCCGAGAGCACGTGGCCGACCTCGTGGGCGATGAGGTGCTCACCCTCGGGGCTCTCGCTGGCGGGCGCCTCGGCGCCGAGCACAATGTGGCGTCCGAGGGCGTAGCCGCGGCTCCCCTCGCTGCGGGCCGAGCGCGCCGGCCCCGGGCCGCGCTGGAGGCGGATCTCCGGGAGCGCTGTGCCGAGCCGCTGCTCAAAGCGGGCGCGCAGGGCCTGCGGTAGCGGGGCCCCTGGGGGCATGGCCGGTCCACTGGCCACCGAGTGGCCGAGGGCCGGCCCCAGGGCCGCCTCGGCCCCGGCTGCGCAGGCGGGACAGGGGGCGCTGCGGGCGCTGCACGCCGTGCAGTGCAGCCCTGCGCCAGCGCTCGGTGAGAGTAGCCGGGCGGCGACCCGCTCCGCCTGGCGCTCTGCCGGATCACTCGCTCGCTGGGCGCTGCGGTGCAACTCCCTGGGGTGGGTGGCGGCCATGGTCGGGGCCCCCCTCCTCAGGGGCCCGGGGGGGGCGCCAGGAGGGCGGCGATCGCCTCCGCCACCGCCCCCTCTGCGTCCGCTGGACGGGTGGCCTGGGCGACGCTGATCGCACTGCGGCGCACCGCCAGCTTGCGCTCCGCCTCGGCCAGCACCAGCTCGGCCTGGAGTCGATCGGCGAGCGCCCCCAGCGCCTCATCCCGGGCCGCGACCCAGGCGGCCCGCAGGGCGTTACCGTCGCTATCCCCCGCCTCGCCGGTGAGCAGGCCGCGGGCGCTCTGGTAATCGACATAGGCCACCGTGGCGGCGTTGATCTCCCCCTGGTCGAGGGCGGCGCTCGCCTCTGCGCGGCGCAGTAGGGCGCGGGTGAGGGCGGCGGCCAGGGCCGATGGGGCCCCTTGGGCGGACGCCAGCGCCTGCTCAGCCAACGCCAGCTTATCTGCAAAGGCACTCTGTCGATTCTTCAGCTCCTCGGTGGCCACCACTTGGGCGATCACCAGGGGATCGGTGGCGTCGGCGATGGCGGCGATCTCGGCATCGAGGTCGGCCACCGCGCCGCTGAGTTCGCCATCGACCTGGAGATCCGTCACCCCGGCCGCTGCCGCCACCGCCCCACGCAATGCCGTGGCGGCGGCATCCGCCAGGGGCGGCGGTGTGCCCTCCGTCTGGGCCGGGGTGGCCGACTCCAGCGCCACCTTGCGGGCGGCGAGGGCGGCATCCAGGGTCTGATCCTGCGCCTTGAGGCGGGCGGCGAGCCCCTCGCTCTTGGATTTGGCCGCCTGCACCGCCGCCACCGCCGCCCAGGCCGCCTCGATCACCTGTTGTTGGGCCGCACCGCCCGCCACCGCCGCCCCAGCCGAATCCCTCAGGCTCGTCAGGGCCGCCTGCGCCTCGTCGAGCACGGTTGCTATGTCAGCCATCTGTATTCTCCCTCGTGTGAGCCACTCAATGGCCGGGAAAGGGCCGGCCCTTCTTGTTCAACTCTTCTGCCACGGCCCGCTCCAGGAGCACGCCGTTGATCACCCCGTCGCCCGCTGCTGCACTGAAGGCCGCGCCTAGGGCGGCATTGCGGATCTCGCCTCCGGTCAGCTCGAAGCGCTCCGCCAGGGTCACCACCGCGACCTCTGGCGCCACCCGCCCGGTCGGTAGGTGGGCCTCCCAGAGGGCGCAGCGCTCGGCGACGGTGGGGCGGGGAAACTGGATCACCTGATCGAAGCGGCGCATAAACGCCTCATCCACCCCCTGGAGCAGGTTGGTGGAGAGCAGGGCGATCCCCTCGAAGCTCTCCAGGCGCTGGAGCAGGAAGTTGACCTCGATGTTGGCGTAGCGGTCGTGGGCGTCCTGGACGTTGGTCCGGCGTCCAAACAGCGCATCGGCCTCGTCGAAGAAGAGGATGGCCGAGTAGCCCTCGGCGGCGGCAAACAGCTCCGCGAGATTCTTCTCGGTCTCGCCGATGTACTTCGAGACCACCAGCGAGAGATCAACGGCCAGCAGCGGGAGGGCGAGGCGGGTGGCGAGGGCCTCGGCGGCGAGGGTCTTGCCGGTGCCCGACTCGCCGTGGAGCAGCCCGATCACCCCCCGCCCCCGTTCGCCTCGGGTCATGCCCCAGCGCAGCTGGACGGTGACCCGCCGCTCCACCCGGCGCACCAGGTCGTCGAGCCGCTCCCGGGTCTCCGCCGCCACCACCAGCCGCGACCAGGCCACCTGGGGGTGGCGCCGGTTGGCAAGTCGCACCGGCTGGGTGGGAGCCAGGGCGGCGAGGGCCGCCCGGATCTCGGCGACCCCCAGCCCGCTCGGCAGGCCGCTGGCGATGGTTGCTATCCGCTCTGGATCCACCCAGGTGTGGGCGGCGAGGGCGTCCGCCTCCGCCTCGCCCAGGCCCAGCGTCGCCCGCCAGGCGGCGGCGAGGGCCAGGGGGTCGTTGCCGGGGAGGTCGATCCGGTAGCTGCGCGCCTCGGGGCCACGCAGGGCGAAGCCGCCGGGGGCGATCACCGGGCTGGGCGGGAGCCAGGGCGGGGGGGCGGTCAGGTGCAGCGCCTCGGTCCGTAGGGCGACCCGGGCGCCGGTGGCGAGGGCGATCAGCGTCGCCTCGGCCCAGGGGGCCTCGGGCTCCTCGGTGGCGGGGGCGTTGAGGAGTAGGCAGGGGCCCCCCTGGGCGGCGGTGATCAGCAGCTGTTCGGCCTGACCGACAGGCCCGGCGAGGTGGACCACCCCGTCGTCCCAGAGATCGGCGAGCCGCTGGGCGGCCGCCGGCAGTGGGGTCGTCGGCCCCGGCGCTGCATAGAGTCTCTGTACCGACCAGCCATCGCCGATCCGCTCCGGCGCGGCGCCGTCGAGCCCGGCCAGCAGCGACTCGCTGGGGTCGAGCCGCCGCTCCAGCGGGGCGGCGTGGGGGGAGGCCGGGCGCAGGAGGCCGTGGCGCCAGAGGGGCGACTCCCGCACCGCCTGGCGCACCGGCGCCGGGAAGCCCAGCTCGCCCACCAGCAGCTTGAGGGCCACCCCGAGGCTCAGCCGCCGCTCGCCCCCCATGATGGCGGCGACGGCGAGGGCTGCATCCTCGTCGAGGCAGGGGAGCACGGCGAGCGAGAGTAGATCCAGATCGAAGGCGCAGAGCCGACAGCCCGCCGCGATGCGCCCGAGGGGGGTGGCCGCCGCTGGCCCGGCCAGGCGCTGGAACAGCTCTCCCCCCGCATCGGCGATGGCTTGGGAGAGCGCCTGCGCCTCCCCTTCCGGCAGGATCCCGCGGATCAGCCGCACCAGGCCAGGTTCGCCGGGTCGGTGCAGCAGCAGCCGACCCGCGGCGCCGGCCAGCCAGAGTGCCAAGACCTCTGGCTCGGACCCCGTGGCGAGTGGCATGTCGGCGGCCATGGGCGTACTCATGCGGGCTCCCCAAAGCGGAACCGGATCACCCGGCCGAGCCAGGGGACCCAGCCCGGATCCTGGTCCCAACCGGCCCGGCGCAGGGCGAGATCGATGGCGCTGAGGGGCCAGATCAGCTCGGCGGACCAGGCGCTGAGTAGGAGGTGCCCGGGTCTCGCCACCAGCCGCGCCAGCCTCCGCTCCGGCTCGCTGGCGAAGGCGAGGGGGTGGCGCCCGTAGAGCTGGCGGCTGGCGGGGGCCTCGGCGATCTCCGGCGGGATCTGCGCCACCAGTTGATCGAGTAGCGGATCGGCGGCCGGATCCTGCGGGGTTAGCTGTCGGATCGCCCCTCCCCACTCCCGCTCTGGGGCAAAGAGCGTGAGGAGGGGGCGTTCGCGCTCCAGGGCAGCGGCCCGCTCGGCGGCCGGGAGGGGACTAAAGACGCGGTGCAGGGCGCAGAGCGCCAGGTCGCCCAGCAGGGGACCCGCCGCCGGTCCCGCCGGCAGGAGGTCGAGCCGGATTAATGGGCGGATGAGCAGCAGCAGCCCCCCCACCCAGGTGGCGGCGGGCTCGGGGTGGGGATCGGCGAGTGGGCTGGTCTGGCCGTCGTTGACGGCGCTGGGCACGGCGGCAGCGGCGGTGGGCGCCGCGGATGTTGGCGCGCCCCTGGGCGGCTCGCCCCCAGGGCTGGCTCCCGTTGCAAGTTGGGGGGTGAGGGGGGCGCCGGGTGGGGGTTGGCAGGGCGGGTGCAGTAGGGCGCCAAGGCGCTCGCGCCCCAGCCGGGTCAGGGTCGGTGCCTGGGTCAGGAGCCGGACGAGTAACCAAGGGGCGCGCTGCTCCGTGGTCAGCTGTGGTGGTAGCTGGGCAGTGGTGGCGGCCAGTAGTTGCCGCCAGGGGGCGAGGGGGTCCGTCGTTGCGGGTTGTCCTTGTTGGGGTGGGGCTGGTCCCCCTGCGACCGACGCGGTAGCCGCGGGGGAGGGGCGCTCCCCCGCGGGGAGCTGCGCCAGGAGCGCGTCGCTAAGGGCGCGGGCCTCGGCTGCGCTGAGGAGCGCCGCGCTGGCGGGGCAGCTGTGGGTGAGTTGGGCCAGCTCGCAGATGGCGCGGGCCGGCTGTTGTGCCACCCAGCCGAGGATCAGCTCGGCCGGGGTCGGTGCCGCCTGCCCCGCCGCGTGGGCCAGGTGGTGGGCCCACCAGGGCGGCTCACCTGCCGCCAGCCCCACTAGATAGAGCCGCTCCGCCGCCCAGCGATCCGCCAGCTGCACCCCCTCCGCTATCGCACCTGGGGCGCCCTCCTGGAGCCGGTGCAGCAGTCGGACCAGCGCCTCCTCCAGCGCCGCCGCCCAACCCTGGGCCAGGTCGGCACCATCGATCCCGCTGCGCGCCTGGAGCCGCAGATCCAGCCGCCGCACCACCAGAAACGAGTCGGGATCGGCCCCCACCCGGGCCAGTGCGCGGGCGGCCGCCCCCTCCAGCGCGCTGGGCAGCGGGCCGGCCAGCGCCTGCCGGACGTGACCGGCCACCGCCGCGCCCGTGTCAGGGTCTGGCGGTCTGATCCGGGTCGAGAGCCGGGCGATCTGGAGCGTCATGGGCGCCGTCGCCCATCAACCCTGTGGCCGGCGCAGTACGGGGCGGAGGGCCTCGATACCGCCGCCACGGAGCTGGAGCAGCCGCTCGGCACCCGCCAGCGCCAGCCGGGTCTCCGGGGTGAGCTCGGTGGCCAGCTTGAGGCCGGCGATCGCCTCCGCCGCCCCTCTGCCCGAGGCGACCTCAGACTCCAGGCGGCTGACCAGCTCCGCCGGCAGCCCCTTGGCCAGCGCCTCGGCCCCCTCCCGCGCCGCCGCCCGCTCGGCACTGAAGGCCGCCCGAAACTGCTCGTAGAGCGCCCCTCCCAGCAAGCGCTGCGCCTCCTCGGGGGAGCGGCTCAGTAACTCTTTGGTGGTGAGTTCGCTGGTCGCCGCGGGGACTAGATCCTTCACCCTCATCCCATCGAGTCCACTGCGCAGCTCCGCGTAGAGGGTGCGGCTGGCGTTCCCCTCGAAGAGGGTGGGTCCCCCCGGGGTCAACTCATCGGCGAGGGTCGGGCCACTGGCGCTGGGGCCCGCCACCGAGAGCCGATCCACCAGCGTCAAGGTCCCCGCCGGTGGTTGGGTGGCGGCGAGGATCTGGAGCACCTGATAGTCCGGGTATTCGGCGGCGTAGGCGTCGGTCACCTCGGCGAGGGCGAGCCGCTGGCGTTCACTGCTGTCGCTGATACCGACCGCCGCCAGGGCTGCCTCCCGATCGGCGACCTGCGCCTTGAAGGTGAGGTTGCGCCCCGCCAGCAACATCTCCGAATCCACCAGCTTGGCGGCCTGCACCAGGCTCTCCTGCACCTCGGGCTGGCCCAGCACGGCCGCGACCATGGCCCGCTTCTCGGCGGGTTGGCGCATGAAGGCCTGGTGGTACTGCTCGGTGGTGGGCAGCGTCGTCACCAGCTGATTGCCGCCCGTTGCCGCGTTGGTGCTGCTGTGCCGACTCGCCCCCAGGGCCAGCAGCACAAACTCCATGACCACCTGGAAGATCTCCAGGACATAGAAGAGCAGGTCGAGCAGGACCAGGCGCTGTTTGACGTAGACCACGAAGTGGCGGGGCAACATATCGAGCCCCAACTCCTGGACGATCCCCGCCAGGTTGCTGGCCTCGCCAAAGAGGGCGGGGTTGGGGTTGGCCAGCGGGCCCCCCGCGGTGGAGAGCGGATTGACCCCCCACAGGGCGGTCTGCGGCATGGCGTCCGTCTCGATCCGCCCCAGCAGTGGGTGTTGCCGGGTCAGCCCCTGGAGCGGGACCACCAGCTTGACGATCTCAGTGCGTCGATTGACCAGCTGCTCCAGCCCCAGGGCGTAGAAGAGCCGGCTCAGGGCGACATAGAAGCCGCCGGTGAAGATGCCGTAGCCGTGGAGGTTGGGGTCGTGCGGGTTCTCTAGCTGATAGTCCGGGCCGAGGAGGGCGGCGAGCCGCTCCTCCCAGTGGGTCGGGCCGAGCTGGATGGGGTCCTTGTCGAAGGTGTTGGCCAGGTCCTCCAGGATATCGTCGTCGTGGAGCGCCACCACCCCATAGGCGATGACATTGGTCCCGACAAAGTAGCCGCGGGCCTGCTCCAGGGCGTGGGCGACCAGGGGCGAGACCAGCAGATCCAGCCCGGCCCGGGAGAGGTTATCGCCCAGGGCGAGCAGCCGGTCGAAGAGTGGGATCCCGCTCTTCGACTCCCGCTTGGCACTGCCATCCGGCGTGATGGGGAGGAAGCCGATGGGTGGGATGTGCCGGAAGCCCCGCGCCAGGAGGCCGATCCAGGGCGGCCTATCCGCCTCCATGGTGGGTCGCAGGGGCTCCCGGGCGAGGCTCTCGGCGAGCATACATTGGAACTGGTGGATCCTGGCCCAGGCGGCGGCCCGCGGCGGGGCGCCAAAGCGGGTGCGGTGCCACGCCTCGGCCGGTGTCCCACAGATGGTGCGGCGCGGGATCCACTGGTCGAGGAAGGCGACACTCCCATCCTCCGCCAGGTAGAGCATGGCGAGGGCCACCGCCGCCCCGTCGTGTCGGCCTGGGCCGCTCGCGGCGCAGAAGCCGCTATTCAGGGCAAACTCTGGGTCCCAGCGCTTAAACAGCGGGTGCTCAAATAGATCGAAGAAGTAGGCCGAGAGGGTCCCGCGCAGGTCCCAGGCGGTGCGTAGATCGGCGCGCTCGGGCAGCTCCACCGGGAAGCGCACCAGGGAGAGGCCAAACCCGCCGCGCCAGCTATCCGCCTGGCAGTTGGCCGGTTGGGGCTTGGAGCAGAGATCCCCCATCACCTTGGCCTCCCCTTCAGGCTGCTCGGCCCCCTCGATGACCAGCAGATAGGGCCCGCTGGGGGCCAGGGCGCCGCCCCCGCTCGGCCCCGCCGGATCCGGTGTCAGGCAGACACAGGGGGCAAACTCGATGCCGCCCCCCACCACCTGCCGGGGCCGCTTCTGGTAGGTGCCGATGAGCTGCTCGATGGTGAAGCGGAACGGTGAGGAGACCAGGATGGGGCGCCCACCGTGGTCAAAGGCGAGCCCGCGTTGCAGCTCCAGCTCGCGCTCCAGCGGAAAGCCGTTCCCGCGCTTGGTGCCCTCCGTGCTCACCAGCACCGGGGTCTGGTTGGCCCCATCGACCCGCAACCCCAACCCCCAGGCGACCCCGGGGGTGAGCGCCTGGGCGGTCAGCCGGCTGCGGGCGTCGAGATAGAGGTCCTGCCGCTTGAGCGATTCGGCGGTGAGATAGCGGCCGTTGAACCAGTTGGTGCGCCGTAGGTTGTTCCAGCCCTGGATATCTCCGCTCGCCCCCTCCACAAAGCCGCCGGGATCGCCGGCTGCTTGGATCTCGAAGATCCGTTTCAGCATCTCCTCGCGGGCGGCGGGGGAGGCGCTCTCCACTAACTCTTCCCAGGCGGTGAAGGTGGGACGCTTGTTCATCTCGTAGATGCTCATGGGGCCTCCCTCACGGGGCTGGATCGAAGTGGGCGGAGAGATAGACATCACGGCCGACCCCCGCGGGGAGCGGCTCGCCGAGGACCCCGGCGAGCAGCCGCCCCGCGCTATCGGCGATGGCCGCTGGGCCGCTGCCGGCGAGACAGAGCTGATAGGTGGTAGGTCCATCCCACGCCTCGGCGATACCGATCTCGATCCCTGTCGCCAACGCGGTCCGGTTCACCACCGGGGCTTCGGTCCAGCCGGTGGCGGGATCCAGCCGCAGGACCCGCACCGCTGGGTCGGTGAGCGTGCTCTGGAGCGGCGCTGCGCTGGTGCTGACTCGGAGCGTCATGCTGCCGGCGTTGGCCCCGGGCCCTGCGCTCACCCCCAGCACCTGGAAGGCCGCGGCCGCGGGGGCGCCGTCGAGCCGGCACTCTAGGGCCAGTGACGCCACCGCCTGGAGGTGGGGCAGGATCGCCCGCACCCCGTTGTCCACCTCGCCCACCAGGGTCATCCCTGCCGGCGGATCGCCCACCGGCTCCAGGTCCACCACCGCCAACAGCAGGGGGGCCTCCTCCTGGCCGGACCAGAAGCGGGCCAGCGGGAGCGGGGGATCGAGGATGAGATCCAGCAGCCTGCTGCGCGGATCGGCTGGCCCTTGGCCGAGGGGGAGGGAGCGGATCGGCTCCGCCGGATCGGCCGGCGGCGCGGCGGCGAGGCAGAGTCGATAGCTGTCCTGCACCCGCGAGTGGACCATGGCATCGGCCGTCTCGGTGCAGGGTGGCACCACCGCGGGGACCGGCGCGCTGAGGCAGGCCCGGTAGTAGAGGAGCACATAGACCCGACGGACCCGGCTCTCCGCCGGGGGATCGCCGGCCTCCTCCTCGCCCTCCGCCTCACCCTCCAGCGGCAGCTCCGCCGCGGCGCTGGGTGGGGGGGAGAGGTCCTGCCAGAACGGGGTGGCCGCCAGGCCGCTGACATCCAGGCAGACCGCCTCGGGGAGAAACACCTCCCGCCCCAGGGGATCGATGGCCAGCCCCGGGGCGCAGTGGAGCTGGAGGGTGGCGGGCTCCGCGCCCGCCACGGCGCTCACCCGCAGCCCCCAGACGGTGCCGACCCCATGCAGCAGGGCGTTGTGCAGCCTGCGCCGCAGGACGAAGTAGCGCTGTTCGGTGCTGAAATCCTCGGCCCCGAGCAGCTGGCCGTAGTGGTAGCGCAGCCGGACCAACGGGTCGCCTGGGGTCGCCGGATCCGGGTCATCCAGGGGGGTAAAGGTCTCGGCGGACAAGGGTGTGCTCATAGCGCCTGCCCTCTTGAATCCATGTGGTTGGAGGTGGTCCTGTGGAAGGTCCGGTAGCCACTGCTGGGGCCGGGCCGATGGAGTGTGGTGAAGCTGGAGAGGGTCGCCTCACCCAGCACCGCCGGGGCGGGGGCCGCTACCGCGCCAAGGGCGGAGATCCCCACCAGGCTCGCGCTGCCCAGCCGGAAGCCGGTCTCCAGCCAGCAGAGTCGATGGAGGGTGTGGGCCGGTTTGTTCTGCTCGGTGGCCAGCTCGATCACCGCCGCCAGCGGCTGGTCGCAGGGGATCGGCAGCAGCACGGTGAAGCGGTGGGCGTGCCTACGGTAGAAGGCGATCAGCGGGTCATCGACCAGCGGGTCCGGTGGGGCGGCGGCGGGGCAGGGCGGCTCCGCTAAGGCGCGGCGCTCCAACAGCCGCTGGTGGGCGATGCGCAGCTCCCGCTCCACCGGCTCGGCAGTGACAAAGCCGAAGGGGCCCGCCGCGCCACCCAGCTCCAGACCAGGGCCGATGGCGGCACCCTCGACAAAGGCGGCGGTGGGGCGCCGTAGGCGGAACCCTTCGATGATCTGCACCTGGGCCTGGGCGAGGATGGAGAGGAGGCGGCGCAGACCGGGCAGGGTACCGCGCTGGCGATAGAGCAGGGCGATCTCGCTGAGTAGCTGGCGGCGCACCGCCTCGCCCACCCGCTGGTCGAAGGTGAGGGCCAGGAAGGAGGCGAGCCAGGGGAGGGCAGAGGCCGGCGTCAGGCCGGGATCGAACAGATGGAGCAGGGCATCGGTGCGCTGATCCAGCTCGCTGGTGAAGGACTCGAACAGCGCCAGGGCGCGGTCGCTGGCCTCGGCCCCCTCCGGATCGGCGCGCCAGAAGGCCGGTAGATAGTCGAGTAGTGACTGGCGCGGGAAGCTGGCGCGGAGGGCGAAGAGGGTGGGGCCGCGTCGGCCGCTGCCGTGGAGCCGGATGCGGACCCAGAGATAGCGCCCCGGCGGTGCCGGGAGCAGCCACTCCCAGGTCTGCATGGCCGTCGGCGGGGGGGCAGTGGCGACCCGCTGGGGCTTGAGGGGATCCTCGCTCGCCCGTTGGATGGTGGCCGGCGGCAGGCTCTGATCGGCCAGGCCAGGCCGCCTATCCGCCACGCCGAGGGTGATCCAGCCGTCGGCCTCCTCCGGCTCCAGGCTCCCCAAGGGGGGCCAGGGATCGGTGGCCGGCGCTGGCGCCACCGCCGCCACCTGATCGGCGGGTGGCCGCGCCTGCCGGCGCAGGGGGAGGGGGGGTAGCTGGTCGGCGCACTTCACCTCCAGGGTGAGGGTGCAGTCGGGTGGCACGCAGCAGTCGAGGAAGAGGCGGTGCCAACGGCAGGCGAAGATGCCGGAGTCGAGGGCCCAGCTCTCCACCACCCCCTCGCTCTGGAGCCGCTGCTCCAGCGGATAGAGCGCCCGGGCACCCTTGGCGGTGGAGGCGAGCAGGCGCTCGCCATGGCGCCAGAGGGCACGGCCATCAAAGGCGCGCACCCCGTACCCCTGGCCCGCCCGCGGCCCCTCTGCGGTGAGCTGGAAGGCGCGGAACTGGGTGGGCAGGGGGGCACCCGGTCGCTGGGTGGGTTGGGAGAGGAGGAGGCTGTCGGGGCCGGTCACCAGCAGGTGCAGGGGGGGATCCAGCAGTGCGAGGGGCCAGAGGCTGGCGCCCGCCCCATCCAGCTGGAGGAGCCGATAGGCCGCCCCATCCCGCAGCAGCAGCAGGCCGAGGGGCCAGGCGGGATCGGCGGCCAGGGCGAGGATCTCGGCTGCGGCGCTGAGCCCCGTGGGTCGATAGCCCTGCCACTCGCCACCCCAGGGCTGGTGGAGGATCTGGGCCGCGGCCCCATCTGCCAGCAGCAGGCCGGTGGCGGAGCAGGCGCAGGCGATGGGGTCGATCCCCGCCGGTAGGCGCAGGCTGGCCTCCACTTGGAGGTCCGGCCGCAGCAGGGTGAGGCGGCGCGCCGCCCGCTCCAGTAGCCACAATCGCCCCCAGGGGTCCAGGGCGATGGCGCTCGGTCGGCTGGGCGGTGGCGGGGGCGAGAGTGGGGCGAAGTGGAGCGCCCCGCTGGGCGGCAGGGGCGGCGGCGGGGTGGCCAGCGGCAGCCAGCCCGCCTCCCCCAGGGTCAGTAACCCCCGCAGTGGATCGAGCAGTAGGGGCCGCTCGGCGAGGCACTGATCCGGTGGGCAGCGCCAGAGGAGGGCGGAGCCGAGCACGGCCTGCCAGGCGGCCAGATCGGTATCGGCGCCGCCCGCGGCGGGGTCGCCCTGCGCCGGTGCCAGGCAGACCGCGGGCGGGGCGCCCTCGATGCGGGTGCGGTCGTGGTCACAGTGGGACCACATGGGGCGGCCGCTGAGGTGGGCGAAGCTGGGGCCGGCCATCAGCAGGACTCCTTCAGCACGGGGACCGGCATCGCCTCCACCGGCAGTGCCGGTGGCTCACTATCCAGGGCCGGCAGCGGCTCGGCCTCGGTACCGCTCACCACCCGCACCTCCTTGACCACCGGGAGCTGCCAGGCGCGTAGCGCCACCGCTTGGGTGACCGCGGTGGTGGTGCCGTCGGCGGCGATCTCCTCCCCCACCAGCAGCAGCTCATTCACCAGCCGCACGCCGGCCACCCGCAGCACCGCCGCCTCCAGGTCGCGCTCGGTGATCCGGCGCCCAAAGGGCCAGCCGGCCCCATCGGGGCCGTAGGGGGGGAGGGGGGCCAGGTATTGGCGCAGCGCCAGCTCCACGTGGCGCCGCAGGGTCTCCTCGCCGCTGCCGGGCATCGGCTCCACCGCCACCGAGCAGGAGAGCGGCACATACTCCGGCGGCGTCACGTAGAGTTCGGTGGTGACCAAGCGGCGGGGCTCCAGGTATTCACACACCTGGCGCAGCTGCTGCCGATCCGGTTTGGGCCGGTCGGGATCCAGCGGGTCATAGGCGGGCAGGACGATCAGGGTGACCGTCCCGGGGACGCCATCCACCCGCTCGTGGGGCTTGTGTCTGGGCAGACAGTGGGCGCGGCCGATGCCGGCACCCGGCGTCTCCAGGGCCAGGTCCACAAAGTCCTCTTGGGCCACGGCCCGCTCGCGGTGGCGCAGGAGCGTCGGGATCCTGGCAGCGGCCTCCGCCTGGCTCTCGGCATCCAGCCCGCCCTCCGCCGGTAGCGGGTTGCCCACCTTGAGCGTCAGCGCCTGGGCCGGGCCGCCCCGCACCCGATTGATCCGACCGGCCCCCACATTGCCGGCCACACCGCCGCCGTAGCGGTAGGTGAGGCAGCGGATCGCCTCCCCTGGCAGCGGGATGCGGCCGTGGAGACCATCGCCAAAGGTGATGCTCCCCTCTGTGGGGTCGAGTCGGTAACAGGGGTCATCCGGCCCCGCTTGGGCCAGGTCTTCGACCGGCTGCCAGTTCTCCCAGCCCTGTACGCCGCGCACCTGGATCTGCTCAGAGCCGGGGAGCACGGCGGGATGGGCGAGCTTCAACGCCTGCCCGGTGCGGGCGTTGCCATACCCCAGCAGCTCAGGGGCGGCGGTGATCGCTTGCTCCACCGGGACCACATTGGCCGCCAGCCAGCGCAGTCGGAGGGGCGGATGGCTGGGGTCGCGGCGGGAGATGCGGATCCAGGCCACCACCCGGGCCGCCTCCTGGGCGTTGTCCAGGCGGGGGGGGAGGGGGCCGACCCCGAGCAGATCCGGATCGGGTGGATCGAACGACTCGGCGCGCCAGTCACCGAATGGCAGGCTGCCATCCGCCGCCACCGCGGGGAGCCGGAGGCGCACCGTGCCGCTGCGGGTGAGTCCAGCGCTAGCGTCCGCGACGACGCTGAGCCGCCGGTAGAGCGCCCGGTCCAGCCGCCGACTGGCGCCGGAGAAGGCCCCCGTGGAGATCTCCCAGAGTAGGGGCCAGCGGGTTGGATCACCGCCTGGGTCGGGGCAGAGCTGGTGATCGGTGGGGCCGCAGAGGCTGGCGTCAACGCGCAACCCCAGCGTGAGCAGCTGGCCGGCCAGCCGCTGCCGGAGCGCCGTTAAGGCGGCCTCATCGTCGCCGCTGGAGAGGGTGCGGATGGCCCGCTCCGGTGCCAGCAGGCAGACCCAGATGGCGCTGTCCAGGGTGGCGGCGCTGGAGATCCCGGCGGGGAGTACACCCCCCTCCGGGGCGGGTAGGGGGGTGGGCTCATACTGCGCCAGCGTGGGGGCGCTACCCAGGTGATCCTCCAGCAGCTCCTCCACCCCCTGGATGCCCCCCGGGAGTAGGGCGCCGCTGTAGGGTCGTTTGAGCCAGACCCGCGCCTCCAGCGGTAGGACCGTCACCTCCTCCAGGGCCTGGAACTGGATCTCGCCGGCAGCGACCCGCAGCCGGGGCGTGCCGGGTGAGAAGTCGGGCGTCACCGGATCCACCGCGCCGGCCGGCAGCTCCAGCTGAATCTGGGCCCGCGCCGGCTGCGCCCCCTTGAGGGGGACGGAGAGGAGGCGCAGGAAGGCCAGGCGGGCCGCCTCCGGCACCCGGTTGAAGCGATAGAGCAGGTTGTCGCCGAGGGCGGCAAACAGCTCGATGAGGGCGATCCCGGGGTCGGAGGCGTTGTGATCGGTCCACTCCGGGGCGTGGACCGGGATGCGGCGGATAAGCTCCGCACGCAGGTCCTCGAAGGCCCGATCGTCCAGTCTGGGCGGGGTGATGGCCATGGGGTTAGAACCCCTCCTGTAGGTAGAAGGGAAAGACCAGGTTCCTGGGCCCCGGCAGCTCCGGGATGGTGTAGCGGATGGCGATCCGCAGGACCGTCGGCTCTATGGGATCGGTGGTGACCAGCACCTGCTCCAGCGAGATCCGCGGCTCGTCGCGGCGCAGGGCCGCGGCCACCGTCTCCCGGATCCGGGTGCGCAGCTCCAGGCTGTTGGCGGCAAAGAGGAAGCGGCGCAGCCCGGCGCCATAGTTGGGCCGCGCTATCCGCTCCCCCGGCTCGGTGAGCAGGATGGCGCGGATGGACTGCTCCACCGCCTCCGCCCCGGCGATCCAGCCGAACCCCCCGCCGGTGACCAGCGGGAATCGGATCCCCCGTCCCAGCCTCTCCCTCATGGGCCCCTCCTCGGTATTGGGATGCAGATCTTCAGCAGCAGCATCCAGGCGAACCCCGGCAGCACGATCAGGATGCGGAAGATGAGGTTGAACAGGATCAGCGCGCAGATGGTCAGGATCGGGATCCCGAAGCTACAGATGAAACCGATCCCCCACTCCCGGCGCGTCTCATCCGGCTCCTCGCCGGTCACCACCCCCGATTGCGGGGGGGAGGTGATGGCCGCAAACGGCTGCGCCTGGGCCTTGCCGAGCCTGGGTAGGTCGCGCAGCAGCTTGGGGATGTCCGGCATTCGGATGGCGGCGGGTTTGGCCCCCAGCAGATCCGTGGGGTCGGCGATGCTGAAGGGTTCGCTCCGCGCCGACCAGATCAGCTGCTCCAGCTCACAGTCGCTACGGCCCGCGATGCGCACCCAGCACCAGGCGCCATAGAGGTGGTCGGCGTCAAAGCGCAGTTGGGGCGCCTGGTCACGCCCCTGGGCCTCGGTGAGGGCCAGCGGCTGTCCCGGCGCGTTGTAGAGATCGGCGGCGGCGTTGGCGAACTGGTCGAGGCCCACCGGATCTGGCCAGAGCCCCGGCAGGACCAGGGGGCCGAGGAGCGGCTGCTCCAGCAGATCCACCCCCCGTAGGCGGATGGGGGCGAGGCCGGCGCCCAGGCCGAACACGGCGCAGAGTTGGTCGGCCACCGCTGTGGCCTGGAGTTGCAGCTGGCGGTGGGCGGCGGCGCCGGCCGCCATCAGGCCGGCAGTTAAGGGGCGGTAGAGCGCCGCCAGCCGCAACCCGGCCTCGTGCAGTGCCAAGAGCCGGCCCGCCCCGGCGAGGCCGCCATAGCCGATGGGGGGCCAGGGGGGGCTGGTCCGTGGATCGGCACGACCCGCCTCCAGATCCAGGATCGCCTGCACCTCCTCCCCCAGGGAGGCCACGGTGGCCGCCGGATTGCCGGCCGCGTCCACTGCCCGCAGCCGCTCCGTCGGGTCATCCCAGCCGATCTGGCGCGCCAGGTGGGCCGCCAGCCCAAGGCGAGCCCCCCGCAGGCGGAGCATCGCCAGCAGCAGTAGAGAGCCGAGGTGGTGGGCCTGGAGGGTGTTGGAGCTGCCGAAGGGGGGGGCGGGGATGAGCCCCTGATCTAGCCAAGGCCCCATCACCTGGTGCAGACGCTCCCGCACCAGGCTGTCCCAGCGCATGGTCAGGGCGATGGCGTTGTCTCGGATCCAGCCGGCCAGCAGGCCGGCCTGGGTGGCGCTGCCGGCGGCGCCAGAGGCGTCCCAGAGGGTCTGCCCGGTGGGCACCTGCCCGGCGATCTGGGCATCCCGCAGCGCATCACTGGCGTCCCGATCGAGCAGCCGTCGCAGGGTGGCGATGAGGACCTGGTCCACCGCTGTGGCAATGGCGTTGTCGCGGGCGTTGGCGGAGCCGTAGGGTGAGGCGGGGAAGAACCTGATCTGATCCCGGGCGAGGCTGAGTTCGCCCGCCGTCGGTCGGTCGGGCAGCAGCCCCTGCTCCACGAGGGTGTGTAGCTCCGCCGCCGCCTGCGTCTGGAGGCCGCCGATATCGGCGAATAGGGCGCTGAGGGTCGTCCGGGTCGCACTGGCCAGGTGGGCCGCGAGCTGGGCCGGTGTCTGACCTCTCAGCTCGCGCGCCGGCACCTCCCGGGCGGCGCTGAAGAGCGGCAGGTAGCCAAACAGGCTGCAATGGTCGGCGGCCGCACCGGCGTCCGGTGGCACCAGGGCCATATTCTGGCTGCTGAGGGCCACCGCCAGCGGCTGCGTCGCCGGGATCCCCAGCAGTGCCCGCAGGCGCGCCGAGTGGCTTAGCAGGGCGGTTTCAGGGAGCCGTGCCGGATCCACCGGCGTCCCGCCCCCCAGGGGGGCCAGGTCGGCATCTAGGCACTCGATCCAGAGCCCGCGCCGCTCATCGATGGCGACCCAATCCTCCCAGCGCTCCCGCGTGGGATCGGCCACTAGGCGGCGCAGCACCACGCCGGCCGCCACCACCCGCTGCCGGGCGACCTTGGGCCAGCCGGCGGAGCGGCAGACCAGATCCAGCGCCACCAGGTTGAAGCGCTCATGCAGCGGCAGGTAGAGCTTGCGGATCCAGGGTGGTGTGCCGCTGGGGATCCCATCTGGATCGATCCCGGCGCCCGACTCGGGGAGGTGGCCGAGGGGTTCCGAACGCCCCAACGCCGCCACCGGATAGAGCGGTGCGCCCGCCCCATCGAGCAGGGCGGCGGGGGGCTCGGACCAGTCCCGCCACGGGAGCAGCCGCGGCAGCGAACGCCGGCCCCCGGCCAGGGCGATGAACTCCTCCATGAAGGCGTCCGACTCGAAGGAGAGCAGCTGCGGGCCGGCAGGCTGCGGCTCTGGCGCGGCCGCCCGCAGGAAGTAGGGCCGCACCACTCTTAGCAGCTCGCGGGGGACGCGGCGGGGGGCGGGGATGGTGAGTCGTCTGCCGGCCATCACCAGACATTCCCCGCACCCGGTGTGTAGCTCGCCGAGACGACACTGTTGGTGATGACGGTATCCGCCTTGACCACGCCGGAGAAGATGGCGATGGGGGCGTCCACCTTGACCATGGCGGCGCTGACGTCGAGACCGGCCGGGGCCTCCACCTTCACCTTCACATTGGCGGTGACCGAGATGTTGCCGGCGGCGTCGATCTCGATCTTGGCGCCGTTGGCGTGGTGCAGGGTGATGGTGCCGCCGCCGGCGTCATCCAGGGCGAGCCGGTGGCCACCTTGGGTCTCCACCACCACCTTTTCGCCCCCGGCGCTGTCATCGAAGGTGAGCTTGTGGCCGGAGCGGGAGGTGATGGAGCGGCGGTTGTTCTCCGCGTCCATGGTCTCGGGGGGCGTGTCACGGCCGTTCCAGAGGGCGCCGATCACCACCGGGTGGCGCGGATCGCCGGCAACGAAGGCCACCAGCACCTCATCGCCCACCTCCGGGATGAACCAGCTGCCGCGCCCCTGGCCCGCCATGAAGGTGGCGAGCCGCGCCCAAGGGGTGGCGGCGGGGCCCTGCTCGGCGTTGACAAACGGCAGCTCGATCCGCACCCGCCCCTGGCCATCCGGGTCCTGTAGATCGGTCACCAAGGCCGGATAGACGCCGTGCAGGCGGTGGTTGGTGCGGACTAAGGAGTCCGGTGCGATGCCTGGGATCATGAGTCATCCCCCAGGTCTGGCCGCTGGGCCTCAAACTCGGTGCGGTAGCCATCCGCCTGATCGAACCGATGGGTTACCGCGGTGACCAGATAGAGGCCACCGAACCAGGGGCCGAGGTCCACCAGTTCGAGCCGGGAGCCCACCCGCAGCTGGGGCGTGCCGCTGGTGGTGCCGCTGCCGCGCACGAAGCGGCGGGCCCGGCGGCGCATCTGGCTCTCGGCGATCACCTTGGCCTCCTCCACGCTGGCGGGGGCCTCCAGGTGCAGGTCCAAGGCGGCGCCATTGAACACCTCGGCCACCACCTCTGGGCCGAGGCGACCAGGGCCCGCTTCGGGCCGGATGGCGGCGGCGTCGGCACTTTCGTGGATCGCCTCCTTGGCCGCCACATCCCAGCCGTGGACCCGGACCTCACCGCGCTGGTGGAGGAGATCCGCCAGCACATTGAAGCGGATGAGCCCGCTCTCCCGTGAGAGGCGGATCGGTGCCTCCGTCTCCGCCACCGCTGGCGTCACCCGCACCTGGCCATCCGCCAGCCGGATCAGGGCATCCCCGGCCCGGGCGCGCAGGGCGGATAGCTCATCCTCGTTCACCTGGAACAGCTCTCGGTGGTGGGCGCCGGGCCGGCCCACCGAGGGTTGGAGATCCGCCTCCGCGAGGATCGCTTCGGCGATGGCGGCGTCGCTCTGCGCCTCTGAGAGCCGGGTCCGCTGACGCATCTGGAGGGCCAGCAGGCGCTCCTCCGCGAGCAGCACCAGTTCGGGCGGGCGCAGCTCCGGGTAGGCGGCGCCGAGTCCGGTGACCAGGCCATCGAAGACCCGCTGTTCCACCCCGTTGACGGTGAAGGCGATCTCGATCCCGGCGCCGAAGTCCAGGGCGCTGCGGACAAAGTGCACATAGTCCACCGGCTCCCCCGCATTGCGGCTCCCCCAGTTGACGAAGACCGCCTCCAGCCGCGCCAGGCCGGAGGCGTCGGCCCGCGCCTCCAGGCGGATGAGATCGGTCTCCAAGCGCTCGGCCCGCTCGCCATCGATGCGGATCCAGGGCCGGCCGGCGGTGACCCGTTCAGCCTCACTCACGGGCACTCACCCCGGGCCCGCAGCCAGCGCTCCAGCTCCTCGGCCACCAGGATCCGGACCAGGGGCCGCAGCTCCTCAATCTGCACCTCCGCCGCGCTGCCGCCGCCCTCGGCGGCCTCCCCCGCGCCGCGCTCACCGGCGGTCGGTTCGATGATGGTGGAGACCTCGTCGATATGCACACTCATGGCTCTTTATGTCGTGTCGGGTTGGCGGATACAGGTCAGGGGCTTCACTCTCGACAGCGCCGGCAGCCGCAGCCCGGTAGGTGCTGGGCCCCCGCCGTTGGGGTGTCGGGCAGCCGCTCCCAGCGCGGCCGCCGCTCCCCCTCTCCCTCGCTGGTGCCCTCCTGCCGGCTGGCGAGTAGCGGCTGTGCCAGGTCGATGGGGCGCCGGAGGGCGAGGGGCGGGCTTCCGCGGATCGGGAGTGCGGCCCGATCTGTGGCGTTGGCCGCGCCCTCTGCGCGGATGGCCACCCCTTGCGACCGGCCGGCATTGACCGCCGCCGCGAGCCGCGCCGCTCGACTGCCCGGGCTCGGCCCCTCCGGCGCCCAGCTACTCGCCGGCCTGCCGGGGCCACCGAGTCCTGGTGAGGGCTGGGTGACGGCCAAGCCGGTTTGACTCAGGTCCGCGGAGCCGCCCACCGCACCACTGAGGGCGGCGCCGCCGAAGAGATCGATGGCGGCGTTGAGGTCGAGATCGATGCCGGCCCCGAGGGTGAGGCCGATATCCGCCGCAAAGCCCAGTTTGGCGGAGAGGCCAAACTCGGCGGCGAGGCCAAAGTCCAGTTCGAGGTCCAGCCCCAGCTCCAGGCCAAAGCCCGCGCTCAGATCAAAACCCAAGGCGCCGCCGAGCAGGCTATCCGCGCCACTGGCGGCGGCCTGCTGCCTGGCGCCGGCCCCCGCCTGCTCGATGGCCTCGCGCCGCCGCGCCGCATCCTCGGCGGTCACCTCGTAGCGGAACTCCTGCTCGGTGAGGGTGAGCTGGACCTTAGAGCGGAGCGGTACGCCGCCCGGACTGAAGTAGTCGAACACCTCTTGGTGTTGGCTGATCACCCCGTTGAACTGGAGCGTCCCCCAACGGAACTGGACCCGTCTGGGGGCCTGGTCGCGGCCGCTGCCGTAGACCTGGAGCAGGTCGGCGATGGGCTTGGTGCGGAGCCGGACATCGAGCATCTCCTCCGCATCGCCCTCCGCCCCCGCTTCACTCTCTTTGGGGCGGGTGGAGTCGAAGATGCACTCGAAGCTGAGGGTCGCCTTGGAGGCCCCCACGTTCTGGCTCTGCTGCCGCCCCCGGCGCCCTTTGTCCTTCTGCTCCCCGGCGGAGACCTTGAGGGTCAGGGTCTCCGGATTGAAGTCGAGCGGGATGGCCTTGGACTCCTCCGGATTGCTGCCACCGGCATCGAAGGGGACCAGGCTGGCGCGTTTGAACTGGGCGCTGCTCATAGCGACTCCCGGCTCAGCCCTTCGTGGACGATATGCAGCTCCTCCAGCGGCACCTCCCTGGGGGCCTTGGCGTCCAGATTGGCGGCGCGCACCTTGGTGACGATGCCGTTGACGAAGCGCCAGGCCGCGCCGTCGCCACTCGCCCCCTCGGGCGGGTAGACCCGCACCGTGCCGGAGAGGTAGGGGATGGGAAAGGTGCCGTCGGTGCAGCGCTGGATCCAGTCCCAGAAGGCGGTGTCGAGGGAGAGGCCGCGCTTGAGGATCAACGGCTGGGTGCTGCTCTTGCCGATCAGCTGGCGCGGGCCGCTGTTGTAGCCCCCCTCGCGGAAGGTGGTGGGCTCCAGCGTGATCTCCAGCCCCTGCACCTCGGCGAAGGCACCCCGCGCCCCCTGCGCCAGCCCTTCGTCGCCACCCAGGCCGGAGAGTTCGATCTCCACCGCGAAGTTGAAGGGGCTGAGCAGGGTCTCGTCTGCGCTCATAGCAGCGCCTCCACATGGGGGTCATCCGCCCCATGGCGGACCAACTTAAAGACGATGAACTCGGCCGGCAGCGCGGGGGCCACCCCCACCCACAGCAGTGCCCGACCGGCGTCTAGGTCGAGGTCGCTGTGGGTGCTCCGGTCGCAGCGCACAAAGTAGCTGTCTGCCGCGGTGCGGCCCGCCAAGGCGCCGGCATCGAACAGTGTCCGCAGCCGCCTGCTGGCGGTGCCGGCCATGGCCGACCAGAGGGGCGGCCCGTTGGGCTCAAAGGGGGCCCAGGCGAGGTCGGCGGCCAGTTGCAGCCGGAGCCAATCCAGTAGGCGCCGCACCGAGAGATGGCTCCATTGGGGGTCGTAGCTGGTGGTCCTGGCGCCGAGTAGCAGCAGGCCCCGCTCGGTAGCGCGCACCTCGGCGATGCGCTCCTGATGGAGGACGCCGGGGTCGGGCAGGAGCCCATCCGCACGCCGGCCGAAGACACCGGCGACCGGCCGATTGGCCGGGGCGGCCCAGACGCCGATCTCGCGCTCCACCTGGGCGGTGATGCCGCAGGCGGCGGGGGAGGGGGGCAGCTCGCCGGCCACCCCTTGGCGATTGGCCCACAGCCAGGGGGCGTAGAGCACCGCCCGATCACTTGCCAGCGTCTCCCGCCAGGCGCTGATCGCCTGCTCCATGAGGCCGGGGGGGAGATCTAGCATGGCGATCCGGGCGCCCTGCTCCTCGCAGGCCGTCACCACCCGGCGCTGGGCTGCACGCAGATCCGCCGCATCGAAGGCCAGGCGTGGGTAGTCGGCCACCGGCAGCGTCGCCGTCTCCGGGGTGGGGAGGCAGACGCTGGCAAAGCAGGGGCGCTCGGTGGTGGCTATCGGATCCGCCGGCGCGGCCTCTGGTGGGGTCGGGTGCAACAGGTCCGGGAGTGAGATCAGCGCCGCCGGCTCGAAGGGGTGGGCATTGTCCCAGGTGGCCAGTGCCCCGGTGGGATCAAACGGCCCCGGCCGCAGGGCGAAGGCGACGAAGCGGTGGTTGCTATCCGCCAGCAGATCCGCCGTATGGATAGCCGTGGGCTCGAAAAAGTGGTCGCGGCTGGTGGTGAGGTGGGCATCTCGACCCTGGCGGTTCGCCGGCAGTTCGGCGCCGCTCAGGGTCAGCCCCAGCGGTGCGTTGAGCAGCTGCTCCTCGGGGATGAGCCAGGCGTCGGCCAGCTCGGCGCTCGGTCGCAGCAGTTCGGAGCCGAAGGGGTCGCCCAGTGCGCCCCAGAGGCGGTCTACCTCCGCCGCCGGCGACTCGGGATCTGGCTGATCCCAGCGGGCGGGGCGGAGCGCCTCCGACTCGGCGCGGCGGCCGATCAGCCGTGCCAGGAAGCGGGGGTGATCGGGGTGCAGGGCGGTGTCGCTCCAGGACTCCAATAGCCGCCCGTGGAGGCTGATCTCCAGATCTAGGGTCAGCCGCTGGGCGTGGGCGAGCAGCTCGTTGCTGCGAAATCCGCGCGGCGGCGGCGGCGCGAGGGTCAGCTCCCGACCGGCCGCTCCCTGGGTGATGGCGCTGACCCGCACCAGCAGGCGGCGTGGGGGCCGGCCGCTGTGCGAGGGGCGGCCCACCAGGAGCAGGGTGTCGCCCACCGAGATCCCCGCGCCGCTGGCAAAGTAGTGGCCCTGCGCCACGCCGCCCACCCGCTGGATCTCTAGCCGCAGCGGCAGCGCCCGCCGCTGGAGCCGACTACGCAGGGCGAGGTCGTTACCCCAGCTCCCCGGATTGCGGGCGGCCACCCGGGCCGCCCGGTTGGCCGCCGCCTGCACCGCCCGCAGCCCGGGTAGCACCAGTCGGCTGGTGCGCACCCTGGCGTGGTCCAGACAGCGCACCACCACACAGCGGCGACCACCGTTGGCGAAGAAGAGCCGGACCGCCTGGGGCAGCAACAGCCCCGGCAGGGCGCGGCCGAAGAGGCGCTCGAAGCGGGCCGGGTCCTCGATGGCGACCGGCGTATTGACCGGCCCGCGCTCCGCCAGGCCGATAAAGGCCGCGACATCGAGCCTCACCCGGGCACGCCGGGCGACCGCCGGCCGCTCTTCGTAGACGCCGGGTGGTAGGCCGGGGCGCCAGAGTCCACCCTGGAGTGCGACGCTCATGGGGGATCAGTCCGTGCTCGCTCTTACTCGTACTCCAGGTCCTCGCAGACCAGTGTCAGCTCCTCCATGGCTACGTCGGAGGCCCCCTTGGCCGCTAGGGTGGGTCCGGTCCATTTGGAGGGGCGCGCATTGACCAGCCGCCAGGTGGCCACCGCCTCGGCACCATCCTCGCTCATGAGCTGGATCACCACCGTGGCCTTGGCATCCATCTTCCCCTTGCGCACCTGATCGACCCACTGCCAGAGATCCAGGGAGGCGATGAGCCCCCGCTTGAGGGTGACATCGCCCGCCTTGTACATGAGCGGGACCTTGCGCGGCCGATTGGCGGGGTCGGTCCCCTCGCGGTAGTCCGCGTAGGTGATCTCGCTGGAGAGGCCGGAGCAGTCGGAGAACCCGCCGCGGAACTCGCCCCCGCTCTGGGGGCTGATGGTGACCCGGAAGTTGAACGGGCCGTAGGGGTCTTCTCTGAGAATCGCCATGGGGGGCTCCTTCGGCGCCGTTAGATGATGGAGGCATCGGCGGTCCACTGACCGATGCGGAAGATGACAAACTCGGCGGGCTTGGTGGGTGCCACCCCGATGAGGCAGATGAGGCGCCCATTGTCGAGGTCGGACTGGCTCATGGTGGTGCGATCACAACGCACAAAGAAGGCCTGATCGGGCTTGCTCCCCATGAGCGCGCCGCTGCGCCAGACGTCGTAGAGGAACCCCTCGATGGTGAGCCGGATCTTGAGCCACAGCTCCTCGTTGTTGGGCTCAAACACCGCCCACTGGGTGCTGCGATCGATGGAGTGCTCCAGGTAGATGAAGAGCCGGCGGACATTGACGTAGATCCACTCCGGATCCGAGGAGATGGTGCGGGCGCCCCAGACCCGATAACCGCGGCCCTCGAAGAAGCGCAGGCAGTTGATCCCCTCGGGATTGAGCACCTCTTGCTCGCCCTTGGTGACGTTGCGGGAGAAGCGCAGGATCCCCCGCACCGTCTCATTGGCGGGCGCCTTGTGTACCCCGCGCTCGATATCGCTCCGGGCGTAGATCCCGGCGACCGCCCCCTCCGGTGACAACAGCATGGTCTCGCGGCTGCCGCCCGGTGCGTTGGCCACCAGCCAGGGGTAATAGAGCGCCGCATATTTGGAGTCGTGCTTGCCCTTGACCTCGCGGATAACGGCCTGGTCCGCACTGGCGGGGCCGGCCAGGAGGGCGAAGCGGTAACGCAGATTCTCACAGTGGCTGATGAGGGCGTCACGTACCGCCTGGCGCTCATCGGCGCTGGATAGGGCGGCCGAGCCCGGCGCCGCGACGATGGCGATATCTTCGTTCTCGGCCAGCGCGGTGAGGCCGCTGGCGGTGTGGCCCACCCCGCTGCCGCTGAAGGCGTTGGGGTCGGCCTCCAAGCCATCGCTGCCGCCGGTGAGTGGGTAGCTCCCCTGCGCCAGTAGCGCCAGCAGCAGGTCGCGGGCGAAGCTGGTGCGATCGGCCGAGGTGGAGGGGAGGTTGCCGAGGTCAAAGTAGATCGCCTGGGTGCGATCCGCCGGTGGTTCGATGCCGGCCGCTGGGTCCTCGTGGCGTAGCACCGAGCCGATGAAGCGATCCGAGTCGGGGTGGCTGGAGAGCCGCTGTACCAGATCGCTACTGGTCCCGGTGGAGCCGTCACCGTTGGGTCCCACGCTGAGATCTAGGTTGACCTTCTGCACCGCCGTGAGGCCGGCACTGTTGAGATCTAGGGGACCCCCGGCGTTGCTCAGCAGTGGCCGCCCCGCTACGTCAAACGAGACCGCGTAGAGATTGCCGGCGGTGATGGCCTGGGCGCCCGTGCTGGTGATGGTGCGATCCTTCACCGCACCGCCGCCCGTCACCACCTCCACCAGATCGCCCCGCCGTAGGCCGGTGACCGTGCGGTTGGGGGCGGTGCCGATCAGCAGATTGCCGCTGCGGGTCGCCCGGGCGGCGATCACCCGATTACCGGCCCGGCCCGGAAAGCGCGCCCGAATGAAACGGTCGCTCCCCAGCACGGAGAGGGCGGCGCTCACCCCTCGGCTATCGGCCACCGAGCTGCCCGCCGCGGGGCGGAACACCCTAGCCACGTAGACCCGCTTACCCCCATTCTCGAAGAAGAGCCGCACGGCATGGGCAAGGTGGTTGGTGGTGGGGACCCCGTTGAAGAGCAGCTCCGCATCGTCGCCGTAGATCCGGCGATACTCCTCGAAGCTGGTGATCAGGGTGGGTAGTCCTGTCACTGGGCCAAACCTGGCTTGACCGGCAAAGCCGGCCGTGGAGGTGGCCACGCCCTCGATGGACTTGGCGCGGTAGCTGGTCTCCTCGACAAAGACACCGGGCGCGAGATATTCAGGCATGGGTGATGACCTCAGGCAAGCAGCTCGACATCCCATCGGACAGACTCGCCGATGGAAACCGTGGTATCAGGGTTGCGGCCGCCAACACGCCGACGCAGCCCACCATCGGCCGCCCGCAGACGAAACCGCCGAGGGCGGAATGGGCTGTTGGCGGCGGTTGGATCCAGTGCATAGACCTCCGCCGGGAGGCCGCCAACGAAGTCGTCGGCCAGCGCTGCGGCCAGCGGCGGGCGGGGTGAAAAGAGTCGCAGGGCGCGGGAGAACTCCCGGCCCGGTGGCGCTACCCGGCGGTCCACCACCTCGCCGGGTAGCGGCAGCAGATAGGAGCCGTCGGCCGCGGAGAGGGTGGTGACCTGGTGCGGCAGGCCAGCATAGACGCTCTCCAGCTGGATCAGCGCCCCGGCCAGCGGGGCGCCATCGGCGAGCTGGGAGACCACCCCCCAGAGGGCCGTCGCCCCCGGTGGTAGCACCAACTCCGGGGCGGCGTGCATGGCCACATCCAGCAGCAGTGGCGCGGCGCTCCCCGCTGGCGGGCGTCGGCACTGCTCCAGTGCGCGGCGTACTGGCAGGCGATCCGGGAGTGTGGCGGTGACCACCTGCGGGAGGAATCGCCTCGCGGGATCGGTGATCTCGATGGTGACCGGACCAGGCGGCAGGCGGAGAAAGCCGTAGAGGCCGGTGGAGGGGTGCCATAGGGGGCGCTCGGCCTCACCCCGCACCCGCACCGAGAGCCCGGCGAGGGGCTGGGGGCCTGGGGCAACCCCATCCACCAGATAACGCAGCGGCCGCACCCCCAGCACCCCCACCGCCGCGAGGCAGTGGCCGCCGCGGCCAGCGGCCCAGGTGAGCAACTCTGCCGCCGGTACGCTCATGGGCCGACCCCTTGGACCAGGACCGCCGTGCGGCTATCCGCTAGGCCGCCATCGGTCCGCTCCCGCGTGGCCAACCGCGCCGTGCGCACCACATAGGGGATGGAGAGCTGGTAAGGCGGCTCCAGGCTATCCCAGAGCCGCAGCATATCCTCGGTGGAGAGCTGGGCGAGGGAGAGCCGCAGGGCGTCGTTACCCTCCCAGGGGTAGCTTGGGGCGAGGAGGGTGCCGGAGAGGAGCGGGTGACGCTCGAAGATCTCCATACAGCGACCGAGCATCTGCTGCTCCCCCTCGGCCGACTGATTTCCCCACACCGTGAGCAAATAGTAGAGTTCAAGCCCGAGCGCGAAGCGCTTGGGGGCGGTCGGCGCGAGCCGGGGAAGCTCCACCTGCCGGCGCGCCTCATCGATATCGACTCGGTAGAGAAAGAGGGCGATCTGATTGGTGAGACCCGCGGCAAAGTTGCGGGTTGAGAAGAGTGAAACCGAATAACCGCCCAGCCCCCCAGTGGCATTCAACTGATCCTCCAAGAGTCTCAGTAGCGTGGCACTGGCGCCGGCGATAGACATGGCGGGGTGGTTATAGGTTGCGTGACGGCGAAGCGTCAGCGACCGCTATAAACTCCTGAGTCATCCCCGCTCCCTCCATGTATCCGTGAGTGGCCGCAAGTTTTCGCCCGCCACCCATAATTTGTCAATCCCCCCTTATCACACTTTCGGAATACTATCCGCAGTGCCCTGCAACAGAGGGGCAGGCAGCGCCATTTACTATGAGTGGGTGGGCGCCACTATAACTTATGGCGTGCGGCAGGTAAGACGTCAAGCCACTTTTTATGACATCGCTGGCGCTCGGGACGTGGCTCGCATTGTGCCAAGGTGCATAGGCGTTTCTGGTAGTGAATATGCACTATGTCGCACACCCTTATTGGTGCTAAGAGGGCGTCTGTGTGAGATCCCGTGTTGGTCTGGTAGATTTAAAAATGATGCGACCCCATTTTTTATTTGGGGGAGGGCCGTGAGGAAGGGGGAGGGTGGGCAGTAGTCAGCGTTAGGATATAAAACGATAATAAAGATCTAAAAAAATGATGAAGCATCGGTGCCGAGATGGA
>QKFD01000014.1 GCA_003251535.1 Chromatiales bacterium
GTGCTCCTGCGGAGGGTTGTCGGGTTACGCTGCGCTAACGCCGACCTACATCGGATTGTGCACGTAGTGATCATCGTGGTTGGGTTAGCGCAGCGTAACCCGACAATCCCCACGCCGGCACACATCGCCAAAAACGCAGCGGCAGAGTTCCCACGCTGCGCGGTACCAACGGCCTCAGTGGAGTAACATTGTGCTCCTGCGGAGGGTTGTCGGGTTACGCTGCGCTAACGCCGACCTACATCGGATTGTGCGCGCAGGGGCTGCTGTATATCTATTCGGTTTTCGCCGACACTCGCCATCTCTTAACCCGGTCAACGTATGACCCGTGCGCCGTTATAGTACCTAGAGGGAGGGGCATCCCTCTTCGTGGGTGGCGTAATTCACCTGTCTGGAGCACTGATGACGTTGGTTAAACACCCCAGATTCGAGAACCCCTTGCCGGGGCAAGAGCGCACTATTGCCGCTGATCCAGCCAAGCAGCACCGTTCGGATGCGGTGAGCGGCACAAGCCTGGCTAGTTATACCGATCAGTTGCTCACTTGCCGGCAGTGTGGGCGGGTGTTCTACTTTTTTGCGGAGGAGCAGCGCTATTGGTATGAGGTGTTGGGTTTTTGGCTGGATGCCCGTTGTGTCCACTGTCCCGTGTGTCGGCGCAAGCGGCAGAGGCTGCGGGCGCTGCAACGTAGTTACCGCTATTTGCGCCAGCTGGAGGTGCCGAGTCTGGCGGAGATTAAGCGCTTTCGCATCGTCACTAAGACGCTTATTCGTTTGGGCTGTATGCGGGATCGCCGAAAGATTGATCGCTTTGGCTAATTCATTGCCCTGGTTGCCGGGGGGCGAGGGGGCCCCCCGGCTGGGGTCCTCAGGGGGTGTGGCTGTCGTGTAGCCAGTTGAGGCGTTCGGCCAGCTCTTGCCGCTGTTCGGCGCTCAGGCCGGCGTGGAATTGGGCGTAGGCGGAGATGACCTGCGGCACCCCTTGATCCAGCTCTTGGCGTGCTGTTGAGTAGAGGGCGAGTGCCTGCTGGCTATCGAAGGCATCTGCGGTCATGAGTTGGTGTAGCGCTTGGTACTGGGTATCCTCGACGCCCCTTAGCGCCTGGCGCAGGGTGAGCATGGCGTCGGCGACGTGTTGTAGATCGGCCTGCTGGGCGGTGTTGAGATCCAGCTCCCAAGCGGCGTGTTTGACCAGCGCCTGGGCCCGCTCTTCCGGGGTTTTGAAGTGGCTACAGCCGGCGAGCAGGGCGGTGGTCACGGCAATCCCGCCAACGATGGTGATGCAGAGCCAGCGCCACACGCGCCTCTTGGGTTGTGACATTGCAGCTTCTCCTGTGGGTGGATGGTGAGAGGAGCATACGGAGTGGGCGCTGGGCAGAGGTGTCGCGCCGGTATCGCAATGTATCAATATGTATCCGTTGCCCCTCTTGGCGGATCCGGGGGCCGGCTTCGGCGTATCCTGATACGGGCCCTCTCGATAGAACTCCATGTCCCGCGTCCTACTCATCGACGATGATCGCAAGTTGGCCCAGCTACTGCGGGCCTATTGTCTGCGGTTTGGTCTGGAGCTGGAGGCGGCACACCACCCGCAGGAGGGGTTGGCTCGGCTGCGACGGGGGGCAGTGGGGCTCATCATCCTCGATGTGATGTTGCCGGATATCGACGGTTTTGAGTTGTGTCGGCGGATTCGGTTGGAGAGTGATCTCCCCATCATCATGCTCACCGCACGGGGAGAGTTGAGCGACAAGGTGGTGGGTCTGGAGTTAGGGGCCGACGACTATCTGGCCAAGCCTTTTGAACCGAGGGAGCTGGTGGCCCGGATACAGGCGCTGCTGCGACGTAATGTCGGGTTGCGGTCTGAGCCGCGGCGGCTGTGCTTTGGTGGCTTGAACATCGATCCGCTGCGCCAGGAGGCGCAGCTCGACGGCCGTCCACTCGGGTTAACCACTATGGAGTTTCAGCTGTTGGCGCTCCTCGCCGCCACGCCGGGGGTGCCCCACTCCCGTGATGAGATCCTCAACCGGCTGAAGGGGGTGGATGCCGAGCTGCTGACCCGATCGGTGGATCTCCTGGTCAGTCGTCTGCGGCACAAGCTGGGGGATCGCGGCCGCGCACCGCGCTATATCAAGACCGTTTGGGGCGCTGGGTACACCTTCATCGGTGAGCCGACGTGAAGGGGATCTGGTGGCGTCTGCGCCGCTCGCTGTTTGCGCGGCTGCTGCTTATCTTTGTGGTCGCCGCTCTTTTCGCCTCGTTGGCCACCGTGGCGGGGTTGCGTCTGCTCTACCACGACGAGTTGAGTCGCGGGTTAGAGAGCTACGCCCACCACTATCTTGCCTATCTGGTGGCCGATCTCGGTACCCCTCCCAATCCGCAGCGTGCCGCTGAGCTGGCGCAGGAGCTGCCCCTGGATATCCGCCTGCTGGGGCCGGGGTTGGCGTGGGCCTCCCACCCCGCCTTTCCCACGCTGGCGGAGTTGGGGGAGCCGTATCACCACAACGGGGAGATCGATCTCTATCGGGTGAGTCGCCACCACGTGTTGGGGATCCGGCGCGGGCCGTATACCATCCTGCTGGCACTGCCTGGTTTCTCCCAGGGCGAGCATCCGCAGGCCAGTCTGCTGGTGGTGGTGGTGATGTTGATCACCCTGCTGGCCACCTATGGGGCGGTGCGCTGGCTGTTTCGTCCCCTTACCTGGATCAGCGAGGGGGCCGCCCGCATCGGGCGCGGTGATCTGGCCCACCGATTACCGGAGCAACGCACCGATGACTTAGGCGGTTTGGTGCGCGATATCAACGCCATGGCCGCTGCCCTGGAGCAGTTGTTGGAGGCGAAGCGGCAGCTGCTATTGGCGGTGAGCCATGAGCTGCGGACGCCGTTGACCCGCGCCAAATTGGGGCTGGAGTTTCTCCCCCCTGACGGTGCGGCGCGCCACGTGGTGCAGGAGGAGCTGGATGAGATGGAGCAGCTGCTGGACGAGTTGTTGGAGACCGAGCGGCTGCATGGTGACCATCAACGGCTCCAACTGCGCGAGGTGGAGTTGGTCGATCTCATCGAGCGCTTGATCGAGGAGCGCTTTGCTGGCGAACGCCAGCGGCTGGAGTTGATACTGCCGACGCAGGCGGTGGTCACCTGTGCCGACGCCGCACGGTTACGATTGCTGCTCCGCAATCTGCTCGGCAATGCCCTGCACCATAGCGCCCCCTCTGCCCGGGTGGTGTTGAGGTTGACGCTGCACCCCGCCACTTACCTGATTGAGGTGAGCGATCACGGCCCGGGGATCGCCCCCCAACACCTCCCCTACCTCACCGAGCCGTTCTACCGCGCCGACGCCTCCCGTCAGCGGGAGACCGGCGGTTTCGGCCTGGGGCTCTACCTCTGCCGATTGGTGGTGGAGGCCCACGCCGGTGAGTTGGTGCTGAGCAGCAGGCCGGGGCAGGGGACCACGGTGCGGGCGCAGCTGCCGCTGCGACCGGAGTGTCCTTAACGCTGCGCTAGGGGGGCTGCGTCTGGGGCGCCGATCTGGATCGGCGCCCCGTCGAGCTGGGCCACCCCGGCCACCAATTGCAACCGCCCTTCGGCGAACCAGCGCACCGCTTGGGGGTAGATCTGGTGCTCTTGGGTGAGCACCCGGGCGGCGAGGGTGTCGGCATCATCCCCCGGCAGCACCGGCACCCGCGCCTGGAGGATGAGGGGGCCAGAGTCCAGCTCCGGGGTGACAAAGTGGACGGTGGCGCCATGCTCGCTGTCGCCGGCCTCGATGGCGCGCTGGTGGGTGTGGAGGCCGCGGTGGCGCGGCAGCAGCGAGGGGTGGATGTTGATCATCCGACCGCTGTAGTGGTTGACAAAACCGGGGGTGAGGATGCGCATGAAGCCGGCCAGCACCACCAGCGCCGGTTCGAAGCGGTCGATCAGCGCCACCAGGGCGGCGTCATAGGCCTCGCGGTCGGCAAATTGGGTGTGGTCCAACAGCTCGGTGTGGATCCCCGCCCGCTGCGCCCGCTCCAGGGCAAAGACGCCGGGGCGGTTGCTGATGACGGCGCGGATAGTGACGGGCAGGTCGGCGGCGGCGCCCTCGATGAGCGCCTGGAGGTTGGTCCCACCGCCGGAGACCAGGACCACGATGGGCAGTCGCTCCCCCATGGTCAGACGATCTCCACCGACGGCTTGCCATCCGCCGCGCCGATCCGGCCGAGTCGCCAGGCCGACTCGCCGGCGGCGTTGAGCAGGGCGATGGCGCGCTCGGCATCGGCCTCCGCCACGCAGACCACCATCCCTACGCCGCAGTTGAAGGTGCGATACAGCTCCGCCTCGGCCACCTGCCCCTGTTGACGGAGCCAGGCGAAGATGGCCGGCAGCTCCCAGCTGGCGCTATCGATCACCGCCTGGGTCCCCTCCGGCAACACCCGTGGCAGGTTCTCCGGCAGGCCGCCGCCGGTGATATGAGCCAGCGCCTTGACCGTCACCTGTTGGAACAGTTGCAGCAGCGGTTTGACGTAGATGCGGGTGGGGGTGAGTAGCACCTCGCCGATGGGGCGGCCATGGAAATCGGCCTCCAGCGGGGTGGCGCTCACCTCCAGGATCTTGCGGATCAGGGAGTAGCCGTTGGAGTGGGGGCCGGAGGAGGCGAGGCCGATGAGGCAGTCGCCGGCCACCACCTGGCTGCCGTCGATGACCTTATCCTTATCCACCACCCCCACGCAGAAGCCGGCCAGGTCGTAGTCGTCGCCCTGGTACATCCCCGGCATCTCGGCGGTCTCCCCGCCGGAGAGGGCGGCCCCCGCCTGGCGACACCCCTCGGCGATGCCTTTGATCACATCGGCCGCGGCGTCTACATTGAGGTGGCCGGTGGCGTAGTAGTCGAGGAAAAAGAGCGGCTCCGCCCCCTGGACCACCAGGTCGTTGGCACACATCGCCACTAGATCAATGCCGATGGTGTCATGTTTACCCAGCTGCATCGCCAGTTTCAGCTTGGTGCCCACACCGTCGGTGCCGGCCACCAGCACCGGCTGACGGTAGCGGTCGAGGGGGATCTCAAACAGCGAGCCGAAGCCGCCTAGTCCACCCAAGGCGCCGGGGCGCAGGGTGCTGCGGGCATAGGGTTTGATACGTTCCACCAGGGCATTGCCGGCATCGATATCGACCCCGGCATCCCGATAGCTCAACCCGCCACTCTGATTCTGCTCTGCCACGCTCGGCTCTCCCGGTCACAAAGAACGCGCATTCTACTACCGGGCGCAGGGCGCGCCCACCCGCTGGCGCCCTCTGCTGCTTGACTTGCGATAGCGTCTCGCTTAGGTTGCCTGCCATGCTGAAAAAACCCTTCATCTTCATGCTTTTTTGCCTCCTGTGGGGGGCCGCGCAGGCCAATCCGCAGGACAATCTTTATGAGGTCACCGTGCCGGTGGCCAACAATAGCGAAGAGGCGCGCAGTGGCGCCCTGCGCGAGGGGTTGGGACAGGTGATCGACCGCCTCTCCGGCACCAGCGGCAGCGTAAGTGACCCCCAACTTGCCCCCCTGTTCCGCGGTCCCACCCGCTTCATTGACCAATTTCGCTACGAGACCACCCCAGAAGGGCTACAGATCTGGGTGCGGTTCGACAAGGGTACCCTGGACGATGCGGTGCGGGAGCAGGGGCGCTCGGTGTGGCGCAGCCCGCGGCCACTGACCCTGGTGTGGTTGGTGATCCAGGGGGCCGAGGGGACCCGGCTGGTGGGCGCCTCCGATGCCGAGGCGGCGCTGGTGACAACGGCGGCCCAGGGGCGCGGGGTGATGGCGCGGCTACCGCTGCTTGATCTGGCGGAGCTGGGGCGGATCCGGGCGGATGAACTCTGGAACGGGGGCGACCCGGTGCTGCGGGAGCTATCCCGCCGCTATGAGGCGGGCACGGTGCTGGTGGCGCGGGTGGAGTCGGCCGCGGCGGACGCCTGGCGCGGTCACTTTGCCCTGGTGCTCGGTGCCCAGTCGCTCAATTGGGAGGGGTCGGCCGGTAGCCTGGCGGAGTTGATGGATGGCGCCATGGGCCAGGTGGCCAACGATCTCGCCCAGCAGTTTGTCCCCGCCAGCGTGCAGTCCAACGGCGGCTATGGGGTAACCGGTGACCTGCGGCTCAAGATCTCCGATGTCCTGGGGCTGGGGGACTTCCGGCGGGTGCGGGACTATCTGCGCGGACTGCCGGGGGTGGCACGGGTGCAGACGCTGGCGGTGGAGCCCAACGCCATGGAGCTGAATCTGTCGCTCACCGCCGATACCCAGAGTGTGCTCGGTCTCATCGCCGCCGGCGGTACCCTGGCGCGGATGCAGTCGGCGGCCGCCCCGGTGGGCGGGGAGGCGCCTGCGGTTGTGGAGTTCCGGCTGCTGCCGTGAGCCTCCGCCAACTCCCGAATCTCATCAGTCTGCTGCGGATCCTGTTGGTTGTACCGCTGGCGTGGCTGATACTTCGGGAGGAGTATCGCGGTGCCCTCTGGGTGTTTGCCGTCGCCGCCCTCTCTGACGGCCTGGATGGTTTTCTCGCCCGCCGCTTTGGCTGGATGAGCCGGCTCGGCTCCATCCTTGACCCCATGGGCGACAAGGCCCTGCTCGCCACCTCCTTTTTCCTGCTCGGCTGGCAGGGGGCCATCCCCTGGTGGCTCACGCTATTGGTGTTGGGGCGGGATCTGGTGATCGTCACCGGGGCGGTGGCGTTCCATTTCTTGGTCGGTCGCTACGATATGGCGCCGAGTCTCGCCAGCAAACTCAACACCGGGGCCCAGCTCATCTTGGTGTTGCTGGTGGTGGCCTCCCTCGCCCTTGGCGGGGTGGCAGAGTGGGCGGTGCGGGCGATGACGACGGTGGTGACTATCACGACGTTAATGAGCGGGGCTGAATATGTCTGGATCTGGGGAGGGCGCGCCTTTGCCACGCGCCGCAAGGGGGGAGGGGGCCTGGGCTGACTCCCAGCGCTGGTTCTGGCTCGCGCTCCTGCTGCTGAGCGGCTGGCTACTGTGGCTGCTGGCGCCGGTGCTGACCCCGTTTCTGGCGGCGGCCATCCTCGCCTATATCGGGGATCCGGTGGTGGATCGTCTGGAGGAGCGCGGCCACTCGCGCACCCGGGCGGTGGTGCTGGTGTTTGCCGCCTTCTCCCTACTGGGGCTGATGTTGCTGCTCATCCTGTTGCCGATGCTCCAGCGTCAGCTGGTGCTGTTGGTCGATAAGGTCCCGGCCTTCTTCGACTGGTTGCAACACTGGCTGCTACCGCGCCTGAGTGACTCCTTTGGTACCCAGATCGACCTCGATGTGGAGGCGCTACGGCGGATCATCCTGGAGAACTGGAAGGCCGCTGGCGGCGCGGTGGCGCGGGTGGTGGGGGAGCTATCCCGCTCCGGGGTGGCGGTGCTGGCCGGGCTGGCCAATCTGGTCTTGGTGCCGGTGGTGAGCTTCTATCTGCTGCGCGATTGGGACCACCTGGTGGCGCGGATCCGCGAGCTGCTGCCCCGGCGTATCGAATCGGAGGTGGTGCGCCTCGCCACCGCCTCCGACGAGGTGCTGGCCGCCTTCCTGCGCGGCCAGCTACTGGTGATGGCGGTGCTGGGGTTCATCTACTCCCTGGGGCTGTGGCTGGTGGGGCTCGACCTGGCACTGCTCATCGGTCTGCTGGCGGGCACCGTCTCCTTTGTCCCCTATCTTGGGTTTATTGTTGGTATCGTCGCCGCTGGCGTTGCCGCCTTGATGCAGTTCCAAGACCTGTTGCACCTGCTGCTGGTGCTCGCGGTGTTCGGTGTCGGCCAGGTGATCGAGGGGTTGGTGCTGCAACCGATCCTGCTGGGGGATCGGATCGGCCTCCATCCGGTGGCGGTGATCTTCGCCGTCTTGGCGGGTGGCCAGCTGTTCGGTTTCTTTGGCATCCTGCTGGCGCTGCCGGTGGCGGCGGTGGTGGCGGTGCTGCTGCGCTACGCCCACGAGCGCTACCTGGCCAGTCAGATCTACGCCGGCTGCGAAGACGACCCCCCCACTTAATCCTTCTGCCATGGCTGCCCAACTTACCCTCGATATCGGTCTGCGCGACGGGGCCACCTTCGCCCTGTTTGAGCCCGGCGCCAATCTGCCTCTGGTGGCGGCACTGGAGGCGGCCGAGGAGCCGTTCCTGTTTCTCTGGGGGCCTGTCGGCTGCGGGCGTACCCACCTGCTCCAGGCGGCCTGCCACCACCACGCCAGTCAGGGGGGGAGCCCGGTCTATCTGCCGCTACCCGCCTTGGTGGCGCAGGGGGCGGTGGCGATGCTGGAGGGGTTGGAGCAGCTGGGGCTTATCTGTCTGGATGACCTGGAGGCGGTGGCGGGGGAGCCGATCTGGGAGCGGGCGCTATTTAACCTCTATAACCGGGCCCGCGCCGCGGGCACCCGCCTCATTGCCGCCGCCGCTAGCCCCCCCCAGACACTCCCTATCGCACTGCCGGATCTCCGTTCGCGGCTGGCGTGGGGGCCGGTGTTTCAGCTCCAGGAGCTGGATGATGCCGGTAAGATCGCCGCTTTGCGCCGGCGCGCCGCGGGTCGCGGATTGGAGCTGCCGGAGGAGGTGGGGCAGTGGCTACTGCGCCGTTGTGAACGGGATCTCCCCTCACTCCTCCTCCAGCTCGACCGGCTCGACCACGCCTCTCTCGCCGCCCAGCGGCGGCTGACCATCCCGTTCGTCCGTTCGGTACTCGGTGCCGCAACTACTCCACCAGACCGTGCTTGACCGCATAGTGGGTCAGTTCGGCGTTGGTCTTCATCTTCATCTTCTCCAGCACCCGGGCGCGGTAGGTGCTCACCGTCTTGACCGAGAGGCTCAGCTCATCGCTGATCTCCGAGACGGTGCGCCCCGAGCCGATGAGCCGCAGCACCTGGAACTCTCGATCCGAGAGGGTGGTGTGGGGCGCACGATCACTCTCTTCGGTCACCTCGAAGGCGAGTAGATCGGCCACCTGCGGGCTGATGTAGCGTCCCCCCTTCATCACCCGGCGGATGGCGGTGAGCAGCACCTCCGGGGCACTCTCCTTGGTCATGTAGCCGTTGGCCCCGGCGCGCAGGGCACGGATGGCGTACTGGTCCTCGGGATACATGCTCAAGATCAGTACCGGCAGGCTCTTCCACTCCAGCCGGATCTGCTTGAGCACCTCTACACCGTTTTTGCCGGGCAGGCCGATATCCAGCAGTACCACATCGGCCGCCTCCTCTCGCAGCAGGCGGATGGCATCGACGCCGTTGCCCGCCTCGTTGACTTCAAATGGATCGCCCCCCTCGTGGAGGATCTGTTTGAGACCTGCCCTGACCACCGCGTGGTCATCGACGATCAAGATTTTGGTGGCTTTCATTCTGCTCCTTCGGTGGCCGTATCGAGGGGCACGCTGAGCCGGATGGTGGTCCCTTCACCCGGGCCTCCGCTGATGGTGAGTGCCGCTCCCAGGTTGTGGGCCCTCTCATGCATCCCAAGGATGCCGTAGGAGCCCGTCTTTTTTGTTTGATGGGGATCGATGCCGCGGCCGTTATCGTGCACTTCCAGGTTGAAGCGGCCGCCCTCGCCCCATACTCGCACCCAAACGCGGCTGGCGTCTGCGTGGCGCGCCACATTGGTGAGCGACTCCTGGAAAATACGGAATAGCGCGACCGCGTGGCTCTCGGGGAGGTGGATGGCGGTGACGTCTGGATCACGCCCCAGAATTAGCTCACCGCGGATCCCCATGCGCTTCTCAAACTCCGATAGCTGCCACTCGATGGCGGCCACCAGACCGAGGTCATCGAGGATGGAGGGGCGCAGCTCGGTGATGATGCGGCGCATACTGCGGATGGCGGCGTCGGTGAGATCGGTCATGGAGGCGAACTTGGCCTCTACTCGGCTCTCGGCCGGGATGTTGCGCTTGAGCCAGGCGATATCCATCTTGAGGGCGGTGAGGATCCCCCCCAGCTCGTCGTGGATCTCGCGGGCGAGGCGGGCCCGCTCCTCCTCACGCACCGTCTCCAGGTGGGAGGCGAGCTGCCGCAGCCGTTCGCGCGACTCCTGGATCTCCCCCTGGGCTTGATGGTGGGCGCGGCGCGCCTCCGCCCCGTCGATGGCGTTGCGCACCGCCGGGCCCAGTTTGCCCAGGCTATCCTTCATCACGAAGTCATGGGCGCCGGCCTTCATCGCCTCCACCGCCAGCTCCTCGCCGATGGTGCCGGAGACGATGATGAAGGGGATATCGCGGTGGGACTCCAGGAGTAACAGGAGCGAGTCGGTGGCGGAGAAACCGGGCAGGTTGTGATCGGAGATGATGACGTCCCACTCCCCCTCCAGCAGGGCGCGGCGCATCCCCGGACGGGTGTAGACCCGCTCATAACTGGGGGCGAAGCCGGCGCCGCGTAGCTCCTCCAGGATCAGGATGGCGTCGTCGTCACTATCCTCTACCAGCAGCAGACTGAGCGGTTTAAGGGGATCTTGGGGCATCGGAAAGCTCGTTGAGGACTAGCCAATAGAGGCCCAGCTCCCGGGCGACCGCGAGGAACTGGTTGAAGTCAACCGGTTTGCGCACATAGCTGTTCACCCCGAGCTGGTAGGCCTCCAGGATGTCGCGGTCTTCGTCGGAGGAGGTGAGCATCACCACGGGTAGATGGGCGGTGGGGGCGTAGGCGCGGATCTCGCGCAGTACGGCGAGGCCATCTATTTTGGGCAGCTTGAGATCGAGAAAGACGATCTGCGGTACAACGGCCGGGTCGCGCTCGGCATGGGCGCCGCGGCAGTAGAGGTAGTCCAGCGCCTCGGCGCCGTCGCGCAGCACGATCACCTCGTTGGCGATGTTGTTCTCTTCAAAGGCGGTGAGGGTCAAGACCACATCGTCATCGTTATCTTCGATGAGCAGGATGGGGCGGAGTGTTCTCATTGCGTCGGATTCCCTAGCGTAAAGTGGAACGTGGCGCCCTGGTTCAGGATCGCCTCGGCCCAGATGCGACCATTGTGGCGGTGAATAATGCGCTGCACCGTGGCGAGACCGATGCCGGTGCCGGCAAACTCTGTTTCATTGTGGAGACGCTGAAAGGCGCCAAATAGTTTTTGGGCATAGGCCATGTCGAAGCCGGCGCCATTATCACGCACGAAGTAGACCGGCTCTGTTGTGGTCCGTTCCATACCGAACTCGATCTTGGCGTCCGTGGTGCGGGCGGTAAATTTCCAGGCGTTGCCCAGCAGGTTGTCAAGCACAATGCGGATGAGGCGGGGGTCCGCTTGGGCCCGTAGATCGGGGGCGATCTGGACGCTGACCCGCCGCTCGCCCTCCGCCTCGGCCAGCTCCTTCACCACTTCATGGGCGATGGTGGAGAGGTTGACGCTGCTGCGCTGAAAGTCGGCGCGGATGACGCGGGAGAGCTGCAACAGGTCATCGATGAGCTGTCCCATGCGCACGGTGGCGTTGCGGACTCGGGTGAGGTAGTCCTGGCCGGTGGCGTCGAGGCGATCGGGATATTTGCGCAGCAGCAGCTGGGTGAAGCCGTCGATGGAGCGGAGCGGGGCGCGCAGGTCGTGGGAGACGGAGTAGGCAAACGCCTCCAGCTCGCGGTTGGCATTCGCCAGTTCGGCGGTGCGTTCGGTGACCCGCCGCTCCAGATCGGCATTGAGGCGCACCACCTCCTCCTGGGCGTGGCGCAGCTCGGTGACATCCACACTCGCCCCGACCACCCGCTGCGGACGGCCATCGGCATCCAGGGTGACCCGGCCGCGCTCTTGGATGTAGTGCTCATCCCCCTCGGGTAGCACCACCCGGTGCTCGATGGTGAAGACCAACAGCTCACCCCGGCGCGCCAACTCCAGCGCCGAGGAGATGCGGGCCCGATCATCGGGGTGGACCCGCGCCATGAAGTTGCGCATATCGGGCGGTACCTCGTTGGGTCGGTAGCCCAGGAGGCGGTAGTTCTCATCCGACCAGGTGGCGGAGTAGTCGTTGAGATCCAGCTCCCAGCTGCCGATATGCCCCACCCGTTGCGCCTCGGCCAGACGCGCCTCACCGAGGCGCAGCGCCTCTTGGTAGCGTTTGCGCTCGGTGATATCGCGGTCGATGCCGCGGTAGCCGCGGAAGCGGCCACTCTCATCGAAGAACGGCACCCCACTGGTCTCTAACACCACCACGCGGCCACTGCGGGTGATGTTGGTATTCTCCAGCGCCACGATGGGTTCATGCCGCAGCCAGAGCGGTTCCACCTGGATCCGCAGCCGCTCCCGCTCTGTCTCCGGCATCAGGTCGTAGGGGCGTTTGCCCACTAGCTCCTGGTTGGAGTAGCCCAAGATCTCCGAGGCACGCGGGCTGACATAGGTGTAGCGCGCCTCGGCGTCTACCTCCCAGATCCAGTCGTGGGAGGTCTCCACCAGGGTGCGGAAGCGCTGCTCGCTCTCGCGCAGCGCCTGCTCTGCCCGTTTGCGGGCGGTGATATCACGGCTGACGTGGACCACGCCGCGGCTGATATCCCCCCCATCGATGGGGGCGAGGGAGATGAGGTGCCAGAGGCCGCCGGGGAACTCCAGCTCGACCCCGCCGTCACCGCTGCCTTGGTGGAGTTTGTGGCAGACGGGGCAGTCGGCGAGGCTGAGGGTTGGGGGGTGGAACAGCGGGTGGCAGTGGCGACCGATGCACTCCGTCTCCGGCAGGCGGGCGAAGGTACGCGCCGCCTGGTTGGTCTGACGGATGGTGCCGGTGGTGTCAACCACGATGGTGATATCGGGCACCGCGTCGTAGGTGGTGGCGGAGCGCGCCATGGCACGAAACGGCTCGTGCAGGGTGGTGGCGACGAGACCGACAAAGAGTGCCCAGTAGGCGAAGAACTTCAGCTCGTGGCCCACCACCACCAGCGGGTCGCCCGGAGAATTGCAGAGGGCGAAGACCAGTTCGGCACTGAGGGCGAGGAGGGTGGAGATGAAGGCCGCCCGCCAGAGGCGGCCCCCGAGCAGCCGCCGGCGCCGCCATAACAGCAGCAGTGCCACCAGCAAGAGGGCGATGACCAGGTATTCGCCATAGTCTTTGGCGGCGGTCAGCCCGCTGCCGGGTTGGTACATGACGGGGAAGTAGCCGCTCTCGATGGCCACCATGATCCCCAGCGTCACCCCCGCCAATGCGGCGAACAGCCAGCCGCGCTGGAGGCTGCGACCAAGGAGCAGCGGGGCCATCAGTAGGGTGATTGATTGGATAGTGCGAGCCGCCAGCCAGTAGGCAATGGCGCTGTTGTGGCTGGTGTTGGGCAGGGCGTTCAGCCCCTCGTAGTGCAGGGTGTGGGCGAGGTCCAGCACCCCGGAGTAGAAGAGGCCGGCCGCGGCGCAGAGTAGATAGCTGTTGCGGGAGAAGGGCCAGGTGTGCCACGCCACCACTGCCGCCATGATCCCCACGGTGATGGTCAATAGCTCCGCTAGGGTGTGAAACAGCAGCCAGCTGTAGGCGTTGGCGGCGAGCAACAGCAGCCCCAGCAGCAGCGGCACGCTCCAGCCGAAACCGCTCACCTCCAGCCCCCACGGCTCGCTACGGCGCGGGGGCGGCTGGGGGGGAAAGAGGGAGAGGCCAAGGGTCATGGGGCTTCCTTGCGGGGGTGGCCTGCGGCGGCCAGGCGTTCCAGATACTCCGCCATGTGCTGCTCGTGCCGGCTGGCCAGGTCGTAGAGGTAGGGCCAGGTGTAGAGGCCGCTCTTGTGGCCATCGTCAAAGCGGATGCGCAGGGCATAGTGGCCCACGGGCTCCACCGTCACCACCCGCACCGCCTCTTTATCCTTCTGGAGGAGGGGGCGGTGGCGGTGGTAGCCCTGCACCTCCGAGGAGGGGGAGTAGACCCGCAGTAGCTCGGCGGAGAGGGGGTAGCTGTCACCGTTGGCATAGGTGAGCAGCACGGTGGCGCCACCGCTGCGTACCCGGATCTCCGTGGGGTGGAGGTTCTGGTCGGTCATGGGGCCATTTTAAGGTGGGCCGGTGCTGGGTGGTGAGAATTGTGCTGCCCGCCCGCTTATGGTGCTACACCCCCTCGGGTCCGGGATAGGGGGGGAGGGTGGAGATGCGCCCATCCTCGCGTGCGCCGCCGACGGTGAAGTGGTAGAGCACTTGGTACTCATCATCGGTTAAACCGATCAGCTCATGGATCGGATCGTCGAAATAGCAGCCGATGCCGGTGGCCGCTACCCCGGCGGCGTAGGCCTCCAGATAGAGCTGCTGGCCGATGGCACCCGCCTCCCAGAAGAGCCGGGGGTAGAACCAGGGGCCGTAGTGGCTGAGGGCGGGGCGAAAGCGGGCCACCATGGCCACGGCGAAGGCGCCATCGGAGGCGATACGCTGATCGCAGGAGAGGCGGCGGAGCGGTGCCTGGAAGTCACCCTCCTCCAGCAGCAGCAGGCCGGGCAGATCGGCCACCGGCTGCCAGAGGGGGGGAGTGCCGAGCGCCTGGCGCAGGGCAGACTCCGCCGCCGGTTGGCGCAGTAGCAGGTAGCGTCCGGCGGCGAGCCCCTCTACCCGATGGACAAAGAGCATTAGATGCAGCTCTGGTGCCCAGGGCAGGGTGCTGTAGGGGACCCGCCCCGGGCAGGGTTGGAGGCGTCCCAGCAGGCGGAGGAAGGTGGCGCGGTCGAGGGCGGTGCGGCCATCCATCGCCACCGCGCTGCGGCGGCGGTGGAGCAGTGGCCGTAGCGGTTCCGGCGGGGCGCTGCTAGGTGGTGGCGGTGGTACCTCGCCCCTGGTGTAGGTTGGCACTCCGGCCGGTTTGCGGCAGAGCGGGAGTACCCGCTGGAGACGTGGCCACGGGGCCTCGCCATCGGAGAGGCGGTTGGGCTCGCCGACAAAATCGAGCTGGGCCAACTCGGCCAGGGAGGGCGGTGGTTGCTGGGTCACCTCGCCCGCTGCGGGGAGGAGGGCGAGCAGCAGGTCCGGCAGCTCTCGCTCCGGGGCGGCGGGGCGGTCGAGGCCGAGGAGGGCGGTCAGCTCGGCGTGGCCCCACCCCTCCAGTAGGCGCAACCGCCAGCCGAGGCCGGCGGCGGCAAAGGCCAGGGCCGCCAAGGCGTGGCCGATGTCATGCTGGGTGTAGCGGAAGGCGCGCTCGCCATACTTCCACGCCTCACGCCAGGGGATGGAGGTGAGGGCCATGAGTAGGGCACCCGGTGGAAGGCCGGCGCTGAGCTGACTCCACAGGGACGGCGGCAGCAGGGCGCGCCGTTCCAGGTGGTGGTGGCGTGGCTGGTAGTGGGCCAGGAACGGCTCGGTGGCCAGGCCCGGGATGGGGCCGGCCAGTAGATAGGCCTCGGTGGGGTGGAGGTTACCGCTGGAGGGGTTGACTCGCAGTGGCCAGATGGCCAACCCCGCCTGCTTCCAGGCGGAGAGCGAGAGGCTATCGCGCAGCAGCTGGGCCACGCTCTCGGCCGTTACCGCCGCCGGTGGCACGGCCCCCTCGTTGAGGATGGTGCCGTAGTCGGGGCCAGCCACTGGTTCGCTGATGGTCAGTGGTAGGGTCGGGGCGCCTAGATAGCTGCGAAATGGCTCGGGTTGGTTGGCCCAATCAAGGTAGCCGGGGCCTTCGGCATAGCGCTCAAAGCGGTGTTTGGTGGCCTGGTGGTAGTCGATGACGCCATCGATCTCGGTAGTCATGGTCGCTCCCTGGGACGCTCCCTTCGTTTACTTGCGCCGTCCGCATGGGCTTTCAAGGGGGGCGGCCCAGGGGCGGCGGTGATCTCAGGTATAGAGGGCGGTATAGTGCCCACTTTGATAAATTTTTTACCTCTCAGGGGGAAAGTAATGGGACGTTGGCAGGTGGGGGCGGTGGCGGCGCTGTGGTTGGTGATGGCGCCGGTGGTGGCCGATGAGCAGCTCGACGCCCAGTTGATGGAGGCGGTCTATGAGCACAAGAGTACCGAGGTCGAGCGCCTCTTGGCGGCCGGTGCCAGCATCGAGTCCACGGGCTATAGCGGCAGTACCCCGCTGGTGTGGGCGGCGATGGAGAAGGACCTCCCCACCCTGAATCTGCTGCTGGCCAAGGGGGCCAACCCCAACGCCATGAACGCCCTCGGTCAGACCCCCCTCATTATGGCCGCCGCCAACCCTCAGGTGGCGGAGCTACTCATCGCCGGTGGTGCGAACCTCTCTTTGGCCGACCGCAACGGCGTCACCCCGCTGATGCACGCCGCCTCTGAGGGGAGCGAGGTGGTGGTGAAACTACTGCTGGAGAAGGGGGCCGACGCCAAGGGGGTGGATGGTCGAGGGAACGGCCTGCTCTATTACGCATTGTTGGCCGGTAAGAAGAAGGCAGCGCCGATCTACCAGCTGTTGGCCGCCGCCGGCGCGCCCACCAACCAGGTCGCGGAGGATGGTCGCACCCTGCTGATGCAGGCGGTGGCGGATGGCCACAAGGCCATCGCCCGTGAACTGCTCATGGCGGGGGCCGACCCCTGGGTACAGGACAAGGCCGGCAAGGGGGTACTCGACTACGCCGTCGGCGGGTTGGGGACCGATCTCCCGCTATTAAAGCTCCTCATAGGCCACCGACCGCCGCAGGCGGCGCTCGACCGGGCGCTGCTCTCCGCCGTGCGGGCCGATAACGTGGAGGGGTTGTTGTGGCTCTATGCCCATGGTGCCGATGTCAGTGTGCAACACGCCGGTCAGCCGCTGTTGGTGGCCGCTGTGGCCAGCAACTCATGGGTCGCGGCACGGGAGCTGTTGCGGCTCGGGCGCTCAGCGGATGAGCCCTCCGAGCGGGGTGAGACGGCGCTGGCGGCGGCGGTGGCCAACGAGCGCTTGGAGCTGGCCCGGTTGCTGTTGCGCTATGGCGCCGATCCCGATCTGGCAGGCGAGCAGGGGTTGGCGCCGCTGGCCTTGGCAGTGGATCGGGGGAGCCTGGAGCTGGCGGCGCTGCTGGTGGCCGCCGGCGCCAGCACCAATGTCACGATCTACGACGTACCGCTAAAGACCGTGGCCAAGGAGCAGGAGAATAAGGAGTTACAGGCCCTGTTGAAGAAGAAAAAGGCCAAGGACCGCGCCCAGTGGGGTCTGCTGCCGCTGGAGGGCAAGGGGATCGACAAGCAGCTGGTGGGCCATTGGCAAGATGGCGACGGGGAGGTCGATTTGACCCTGACCAAGGATGGGAGCTACCAACGCACCATCACCCTATTTGGTCCCCCCACTATCGATCGGGGACGTTGGACGGCCCAGAGTGGTGATCTGGTGCTCTCGCCGGAGGGGCGGCCAGTGCGTTACCGCTTTCCTCTGATGGGGGTGCAGCCAGATACCTTCAGCGTGGTCGGCGGCGTGGGTCCGCTAAGCTACCGCCGGGCCAAGTAGCCCCCGCCCACCGTTACTCTCCAGCCCCCTCTGCCCAGCCCCCTGGTTCACCGCAGGGGGCTGGTTCGTCGCCCCTCCTGGTTGGTCCTCGCCGTGTAGCGCCCCTCCTTCTGCACCCCCAGTATTGCCGCTGCCTACCCGCCACTGACCTAAGGGCCGTCACTTCGCCTGGGTAGAGAAAAAATTTTCTCCTGGTTGTCCGAACAGTCCTGTTTGACCGGCCTGCTCTTAATAGGTCCACCCCTGTGGGCCTGCCAAGACGCATCGCCCCCCGCAGCGAGGGCGATGCGGCCATCAACGGATAGAACCGGGAGTTTTACATGAACGATTCACGGGGTTACCCCCAGGTCAGTCGAGTTGCCCTGGCCACCTTGCTCGCCTTGGCCGGTGCCCAGAGTGCCGCCGCGGCCGATCTCTTCTCGGCCTACAGCGCGATCCCCACGGGATCGTGGCCGGAGGCGGTGGCGATTGGGGATGTCAATGGTGATGGCGCCAACGATGTGGTGCTCACCACCACCTACTACTTCGATGAGGCGAACGACTTCAAACTCTTTGTCTTCCTACAAGATCCCGGTAGCGGTACCCTGCTGCCGGCGCAACGGTATGACACTGACGGCACCTACACCAACTCGCCGAGCAGCCTCGCCATCGCCGACTTCAATGGCGATGGTCGCAATGAGGTGGCCATTGGTCTGAATCAGCTTGGGGTCCAACTGTTTAGCCAGGATGCCAGTGGTCAGCTGGTGGCGGGACCGGTGCATAGCTTTGCCTCCTCCCGCTATATCGCTGCCGGCGATCTCAACAGTGATGGGCGGACAGATCTGGTTGGCATCGGTTGGAGTGGCAGTGACGTTGGGGTGTTTCTTCAAGACGCCAGCGGCAGCCTCCAGCCGGCGGTGACCTACTACGCCCCCTACCGAGGGTATAACGACCTCAAAGTGGCTGATATCAATGGTGATGGCCGCGACGATATCGCCATCATGAGTGGCCAGGGGCTAGGGGAAGATCTGGCGGTGCTGATGCAGTCTGCCGCGGGGGGCTTTGATCCAGTCAGCTTCTATGACATTGGCGGTGCGTCTACCAATAGCTTGGGGATCGGTGACGTCGATAGTAACGGCCATAATGATCTGTTGTTCTCTTACTACGATAGCAGCGTGCCGTCGTCATTCATCGGCACTTTCTACCAGGATGATCAAGGGGTGTTTGGCCTCCCCAGCCCCCTCACCTCGTTGAACACCTCGGAGTCAATGGTGGTGACCGATGTCAATCTGGATGGCCGCGACGATGTGGTGGTGGTGTACAACAGCTTCTCCCGCCTAGGGGTCTACTTGCAGGGTGACGATGGTCAGTTGGCGGCCGAAGATCTCTACCCTACCCCTTACGCCAGCCACTACAACCCACAGGGGATAGCGGTGGGGGACTTCACGGGGGATGGGGTGCCGGATGTAGCGATGGCCAACTACAACCAAGGGTTGGTGGTGATGTTCGGCACTACGGAGAGTAACCAGCCACCGGTGGCCGATGCCGGCGACGATCAGGTGGTACTCGCCCATGAGCCGGTGGAGCTAAACGGTGGCGCCTCCTGGGATGCCGAGGGGGCCATTGTGGAGTACCAGTGGCGCCAGCTCTCCGGTACCCCAGTGGTGTGGAGTTGGCAGGCCTCACCGGCCCAGGTGAGTTTTCTGGCCCCGTGGGGGAGCAGTCAGCTGGTGTTTGAGCTGACGGTGACCGACAGCAGTGGCCAACAGGCCAGCGACCAGGTAGTGGTGGAGGTGCAAGACTCGGCGCCGGTGGCCGTGGCCGGCCCCGACCAGGTGGTGGCGCAGCGCCAGGTGGCGACCCTGGATGGCACCGCCTCCTATGACCTGGAGGGACCCATCGCCTCCTATCTCTGGCGTCAGACCTCGGGTGCCTCGGTGACCCTGATAGCCGGCGAGGTGGCCGGACAGGTCTGGTTTGAGGCGCCGCGCTATCAGTTTGGCTCCGATATGACCTTTGAGTTGGTGGTGACCGATCTCGCTGGCAACCAGGCCGTTGACGAGATAACGGTGTTGTTGAGTAAGCGGTAAGGGGTCTTAGGGGGCGCCCAGTGGGGCGCCCCCGCCTACCTGCTACCCCCACCCTCTCTCCTGTCGCTAGGGTGAGATGGACCCCAATCAGATGCCCCCTCTTGCACTACAATCCCCCGCCGTTGCCTAGCTCGCGCCATCCATGCCCTTGGGGAAGCCGGGGGTCGCACGGATGGTGCGGTGAGCGGCGGCTGCTTGGAGGGGAGAGGAGATGCCGGTCGAGGCAATCGCATTTATCGGGCTGCACTTTTTGGCGTTACTGGGGTTTGTGGCCGTCTGCTTCGGCTTGGGCGCACCCCTGCTACGCCGCTATCACGGTACGGGAGAGGGGCTGCGGATCGGCCTGACCCTCAGCGTGGGGCTCGGTATCGTCATCCTGCTGCTACAAGTTGCCGCTGCGGTGGGTCAGTTGAACCGCCCCGTGGTGCTACTGCTGGCCCTGGTGGGGGGGCTGCTGGCGGTGTGGCAGCGGCCAGTTGCCCCCTATCGATGGCCCCCCGTCACAACCCCCCGCCCCTGGGGCGAGCGGGTAGCACTCTTCCTCCTCGCGGCGGCGGCAGCACGCACCCTGTTTGCCCCCTTCCGGCCGGTCAAGGGGTGGGATGAGGTGATGTACCACCTGCCCCACGCCGCCCAGTGGGCGGAGAGTGGCGCCTTGACCATCAACGAGTGGCTGCGCTATCCGTGGTTCCCCTACAACTACGACCTGCTGTACGCCCTCTCGCTGCTGCTCTACGACGAGGTGTTTGCCCACCTGCTGCACGCCCTGGCCGGCTGGCTCACCGCCTGGCTTATCTACAGCGCCGGTCGCCTTGCCGCCTCCCGTACCCAGGGGGCGCTGGCCGCCACCTTCTGGCTGCTGCTCACCGGCTCCAGCTTCCGCTCGGCCTATGTCGATCTCGGGGTCACGCTGTTTGTCTTCAGCGCCTTTCTCGCCCTCTGGTGGCGCTGGCGTGCATACCGATCCGACCCCTGGCTGGTGTGGCTGGCGGCCCTCCTGCTGGGGGTGGCCGTGGGGAGCAAGTATCAGGCGTTGGGATTTGTGCCGCTGCTGTGGGGCGGGCTAATACTGGTGGAGCGCCGCCTCTCGGTACTGGGCGGGGCGTTGATCGCCTTGCTCCTGCCCTCGCTCTACTGGTATGCGCGCAATGCGCTGCTCACCGGCGATCCCTTCAACCCCATCGGGGGGGCGTGGTTCGGTTATACCGATTGGAACGCCGGTGATTTCCAGCTTCAGCTGGAGGACCTGCGGAGCCGCGCCCAGTGGCCCGATCCCATGCTCTGGCCGGCGCTTCTGGTCCCGCTCTTGCGACGCTCCTGGTCCGATCCCACCTGGCGGGTGGCAATGGGGGTGGGGCTCTACGGGCTGGCCATCTGGTACCTCTCCAGCGGTGGCTATGAGCGCTATCTCATGACCTCCTACCCGGTCTTGGCGCTGCTCTCCGCCCACGCTATCGCCTTGCTGGCCCAGGGGGCGGCCACTCGCTGGGGCTGGTGCCCCGGGGGCGGGTGGAGCGGTGTCGGTGGTCGGGTCGGGCGGTGGGCGGCGGTGTTGCTCTTCGCCGCCTTGACCCTGCCCCAGGCGTGGGGTGATCTGCGGCGCATGGCGGTCACTGCCGAACAGCGGGAGGCGTTTGCCCTTGCCCACATCGCCGGTTACGACGTGCTGCGGGAGCTGCCGCGGCTCAACCATCGCGGCATCTACCAATTTGGCTTGGAGGACTCCATCTACTACGCCCCCCAGCCCATCTGGGGTGACTGTTTCGGCAGCGCCCGCTACCGCGATTTTGCGGCGCTCTCCGCCGCGGCCCTGGCCGAGCGGCTGCGTGCCATGGGGATCGATCTCCTGTTGGTCCACCATGGCCGCTGGCCGGGTATCGCCCAAAAACCGGAGTTTGGGCGTTACTTTGCGGAGATCCTCCAGGGACGGGAGGTGTCGGCCTATCGGCTGGTTGAGGCCCAGGGGGGTGGGGTGTGAACGGAGTGGACGCCGGGCACTGGGGGGTTGGCAAGGGCCGAGGCGGGGTTCTGCACTGCGGGATCCGCCTCACGCGGGCGGCGCGCTGGCCGCGGGCGCAGCCCGATGCGCAGTGGGATCTCCAGGTGGTCCTGCGCTGCCCCCCAAAACTGCTCCAGGGTCGGCCCATCCGTCACCCGGCTTGCGTGCAGGAAGAAGTTCCGCCATTCGTGCGGCCAGACCCGTCGCCCCATGCGGGTGTACCAGCGCATCCCCGCCCGCGCCGCTAGGTCACGTTGTCCCACGCTGCGCCAGAGTGCCTTGGGGCGGAGTTGGAGTACCGCCTCCACCAGCTTGACCCAGAGGAAGATGCGCCAGGGGGCCATGTGGCGGGTCGCCAATACCTGGTGTTTGTAGTCCCAGCGGCGCTGATCGAGTTGGATCACCCGACGCTGGGCGGCACTGCGGTAGTAGGCGGTCCAGCGGTGGGGGGTGATGTAGAGCGGCATGATCTGGTCTGGATCATAGGCGAGCAGCTGGCGCAGGGTGCGGATGAAGTCCCGATCCGTCACCTCTTCAAAATCGGCCACCCAGGTCACCAGGGAGAGGATGCCATGCTGCCGCAGCAGCCGGATCGCCGCTTGATCACTGCCTGGCGTCGCCCCTTTACTGATCCGTTCCAAGGTGGCGGCGTCGGTGTTCTCTATGCCCAGCAGGAAGCGCTCCACGCCAGCCTGGCGGTAGAGCGGTAGGAGATCGGCATCCCGCACAATATCGTCGGCCCGCGTGGAGCCGATGATCGTCACCTGGATCCCCTCGGCAATGATCGCCTCGCAGAGGGCCTGCCAGGCGCGTCGATTGGCCGTGGGATTCTCGTCGGCGAGGTTGAATAGCTCAACCCCGTGGTGGCGGTGGAGCCAGGCCATCTCTTGGGCGAAACGGCGCGGATCGCGGTGGCGCCAGCGGCCCCAGAAGCCGCGTTGGCCGCAGTAGGTGCAGTGGTGCGGGCAGCCACGGGAGAACTGCATCACCACCGCCCGACGGCCGCCGTAATAGCTATAGCGACGCAGATCCACCAGCTCCCAGCCGACCCGATAGCTGTCGAGTTGGCCAATGATGGGGGCGGGTGGGGTCTCCACCACCTGCCCATCACGCTGAAAGGCGATCCCGGCCACCCGCTCCAGGGGGCTGCCACGTTCTAATGCCGCCAACAGGGCGACACTGGTCGCCTCCCCCTCACCCCGTACCACCACATCGATCTGCCGCTGCTGCGCCAGGATTTCACGGTAGTGATAGGTGGGAAAGGGGCCACCGTAGATGATCACCACCTGCGCCAGGGCGGCCCGGAAGCGGGCCGTAAGCTCACAGACCGTCGGGTGGGCGGAGGTGGAGCCGGAGTGGCCGATGAGGATCGCCTCTGGCTGATACTGGGTTACCTGCTGCTCGATCTCCTCGGCCGTGAGGGGACCCAACTCGGCATCGAGCAGCGCCACCTGATGTCCGGCATCGATGAGGGGGCCGCCGAGTGCCAGCAACCCCAGTGGTGGCAGCTGCTCTCGGGGGATACGGCTGCCGATGGCGGTATGGGGAGGATTGACCAATAGGATCCGCATTGGGGGGGACCTCGCGCACTGGATTGAGGGGGCTTGGCGGGCGGGATGCCTTGCGGCGGTGGGCCGCCGCTGCCATGGGAGGGGAGTATGGCGGGGCTGCGTGGGGGGATGATGTGGTGAGTGTGTGGATTGTGGGCGGGGCCGGCCCGGGGGAGGATTGGGCGGGGCCTGCGGTGGGTGGCCGCCTTAGAGGCAACCACCCACCGCAGGGGGGTTAATGGGCGCTACTCGCCGCCGGCGGGGCGACGTAGCGCAGCCAGGCGTAACCGCCCACCCCGGCCGCCAAGGAGGCGAACAGCACGCCGGTCTTGGCCGCTAAGAGCAGCTCCGCTTGGCCGACAAAGGCCAGTTCGGCGATGAAGATGGCCATGGTGAAGCCGATCCCCCCCAACAGCCCCGCCCCCACCAGATGGGAGAGGGTGGTGCCGGTTGGCAGGCGGCCGATGCCGAGCCGCAGCGCCAGCCAGGAGACGCCGGCAATACCGATCAGCTTGCCCAGCACCAGACCCACCATCACGCCGAAGGTGGCAGGGTGGGCGAGGGTGGCGCTGAGGGTGGAGAACTCCAGCGGGATCCCGGCATTGGCCAGGGCAAACAGCGGCACGATGACGAAGGCGACCGGCAGGTGGAGCGAGTGCTCTAACCGCTGGAGTGGGGTCATGGTGGCGATCACCCCCCGCTCTAACGCCTGGAGCAGCGAGCGCTGCTCTTCGCTCGGCATCATGGTGTTACCCGGCTTGGCCTGTCCCTCGTACTCATCCATCAACGAACGCACCTGCTGGCCGAGCCGGTAGGGGTCGATCTTGGAGCGGGCCGGGATCACCAGGGCGGTGAGGACACCGGCGAGGGTGGCGTGGATGCCGGACTGGAGCATCGCCAACCAGAGCAGGGCGCCAAGGATGAAGTAGGGGGTGGGGCGGCGGATCCCGGCGAGATTGGCCAGGATCAACAGCGCCATCATCGCCGCGGCGGCGGCGAGGGCGAGCATGTTGAGTTGATCGGTGTAGAACAGGGCGATCACCACCACTGCCCCCAGGTCGTCAACGATGGCCAGTGCCACCAGGAACGAGATGAGGCCATGGGGGACGCGCCGACCCAGCAGCACCAGGGCACCGACGGCAAAGGCGATGTCGGTGGCCATGGGGATCCCCCAACCCTCGGCGGCCGGGCCGCTGGGGGTGATGAGGGTGTAGAGCAGGGCCGGGGTGATCATGCCGCCGATGGCGGCCAGGATGGGCAGCGCCGCTGCCCGCGGATCGGCCAGCTCGCCGACCAGCACCTCGCGCTTGATCTCAAGGCCAACCACGAAGAAGAAGAGTGCCATGACACCATCGTTGATCCAGTGGTGGAGGCTCTTCTCTAGGGTCAGCCCACCCAGGGAGATACCGAAGGGGATCTCCAACAGGTGGTGATAGCTATGGGCGAAGGGGGAGTTGGCGATCACTAGCGCCACCACGGTGCAGAGCATCAGCAGCAGGCCGCCGGTGGTCTCGCGGTGGATGAACTCCTCCATCGGGGTGGCGAAGCGGCGGAAGGTATCCTCCAGCGGCGCTCGGTAACTGGGGACGAAGTGGAAGCGGCGTTGCTTTTCGCTCACGGGGGCTCCTTGGGGGGATGGGTGACCGAATAAAGAAATTTTAACGACCGCCTATTGTAGCGGGGTCAGGCCACGCATTCTGCCCCCTTTAGATGGTGAAGCGGTGGACCAGACCATCCAGGCGGTGGGCGATGTCGGCCAGTTCGTGGCTGGACTCGGCTATCTGCCCGACGGCGCGGGCGGTCTCATCGGTCACGTGCTTGATGGTGTTGATGTTGCGGTTGACCTCTTCGGTGACGCTGCGCTGCTGGGATGAGGCGCTGGCGATCTGGGTGTTGAGATCATTGATGTGGCCCACCTCCTGCACCAAGCGCCCCAAGGCGTCGGCCACCGCGGTGCTGTCGCGGACGCTGGCCTCGCTGTGGTGGTGACCGGAGGCCATGATCTGGACGGCGGTGGCCGCCTCGCCCTGGAGCCGGGTGATCATCACCTCGATCTCCCCCACCGACTGTTGGGTGCGTTGGGCCAGGGTGCGCACCTCATCTGCCACCACGGCGAAGCCGCGGCCGTGCTCACCGGCCCGCGCCGCCTCGATGGCGGCGTTGAGCGCCAGCAGGTTGGTCTGCTCGGCCACCGCACGGATCACATCGAGGATGGCGCCCACGCCGCGGCTCTCCCCCTCTAGGCGATCCATCGCTGAGCCGGCCCGTGCCACCTCGGCCGCCAGTCGTTCGATGGTGGTGATGGCGGCGGTGACCACCTGTTGGCCGCGCAGCGCCTCGTCGTTGGCGGCACCGGCCACGTCGGCCGCCTGCTCGGTGTTGCGGGCGATCTCCTCCACCGTGGCCGCCATCTGGTTCATGGCGGCCGCGACACTCTCGGTGTCACTCTGCTGACGTTGCATCCCGGCGTCGGTCTCACCCGTGATGACCGAGAGCTGTTCGGCGGCGCTGCTCAAGCGGGCGATGGCGGTGGAGACCTCGCGCACAATCTGCGCCAGGGAGCCCATCAACTCGTTGTAGTCGAGGGCGATCTGGGACACCTCATCACCGCCGTCGATCTGGGCGCGCAGGGTGAGGTCGTTGTGGTGGCGCACCTCACTGATGGTGCCCGAGAGGCGGTTCAGCTGGCGCACAATGCCGGCGGTGATGATCATGATGAGCACCACAATACTGACCCCCAGGCCGCCCGCCAGCAGCAGCCCGTTGCGGGTGATCTGCTCGCTGCGGCTATCGATCCGGTGGCCAATCTCATCGGTCAAGCGATTGACCAGATCGGTGGTCTGGTGGACCGCTTCGCGCATCTCACCCTGGGCCCCCTCCTCTTGGCTGAGGCCATAGGCGCGATCGCTCTCCACTAGGGCCAGGAAGTGTTCGTGGTAGTGGGCGAGGCTGGTGCGCAGCGCCTCCTTATCGGTCTCGGCGAGCGGCCGCTGCTCCAGATCGGTCATCAGCTGGCGGTAACCCTGCTCGAATTTGTCGATATATTTGAGTTGGCCCCGCAGCATGAAATCCTTCTCGTGGCGGCGCAGCATCAGCATCTCCGCCAACAGCTGGTAGTCACTGACCTCATCAATACGCCGCTCGGCGTTGTGGACCGCCTCGCGTAGCTCGCCGTAGAGCCCGCTCTCCGGGGTGAGGCCGATGCGCTCTTTCAACTCCACCACGTGGTGAAAGGTCTTGGCGTACTGCTCCAGCACCTTGTCCAGGGCGCGGGCGTCGTCCGCTGCGATGTCGTTCTCCTGGAGTTGGGGGATGAGGGCGGTGAGCAGCCCCCGCAGTTCGGCCAGTTTGGTATCAAAGGCGGTGGCGTGCTGGAGATCGAGCCGGGAGAGAAAATCCTTCTCCTCGCGCCGCAAGGTGAGCACCCCCGGCTCCATCGCCTGGGCCTTGTCCCGGATCTGCTCTAAGGTGTTTATCCCCTTCAGGCCATGGTTGGCGAGCAGGCTGATGAAGAGCGCGCCACAGGCGGCGAGCAGGGCGATGGCGCGAAACTTCAGTTTGACGGTCATGGCTTCCATCCAACGGCAGTGAAGGGAGGTGGCCTGGTTTGAACCCCTTGCCGCTGCTCTGTGGCAGTGGTCTAGCTGCCCCCACGGGCTGGGCCATACCAGGCTAGGGGAACGGTAACGTACCCCTTGGGGGGTTGGGGATCCGGGTGTACCACTGCTTAAGACTAGGACATTGCCTAGGAGGAGGACGGGGCGGGGTGGAGGTTGCGGGCGAAGCGGGTTGTAGGGTGGCGGCTGGAGAGGTCCCTCCCCGGCCGCCACCCGTCACCAGCGGGGAGGGGATCTCCGCTGGGGATCAGGTGATGACCGTGGGTTCCACCTGGCCGGTGCGCTGCTCCAGCTGGCAGAGGGCGCGGGCGGCGGCGATGAGATCCGCCAGTGCCTCCTGGGGATCGAGCCCCTGGAGGGTCGGATCGGCTTCGTAGCGCTCGATGTAGATGCGCAGGGTGGCGCCGACGGTGCCGGTGCCGGAGAGGCGGTAGACGATGCGCGAGCCGTCCTCGAAGAGCACCCGCAGCCCCTGATGGGTACTGGTGGAGCCGTCCACCGGATCGGTGTAGGCGAAGTCATCGGCCAGCGTCACCCGGCGCCCGGCCAGGGTGGTACCGGGGAGGCTGGCGAAGGTGCCGCTGACCTGCTCCATCACCCCTTTGGCCGGCTCGGCCGGGAGCGCCTCGTAGTCGTGACGGGTGTAGTAGTGGCGACCGAAGCGGCGCCAGTGCCCCTCTAGGATGGTGGCCACCGACTCGCCGCGGGCGGCCAGTACATTGAGCCAGTAGAGCACCGCCCACAGCCCATCCTTCTCCCGCACGTGGTCGGAGCTGGTGCCAAAGCTCTCCTCGCCACAGAGGGTGGCCATGCCGGCATCCAGCAGGTTGCCGAAGAATTTCCAGCCGGTGGGGGTCTCGAAGCTGGGCAGCCCCAACACCTCAGCCACCTTATCGGCGGCGCCGGAGGTGGGCATGGAGCGGGCGATCCCCTTCAGCCGGCCGCGGTAGCCGGGAACTAGGTCGGCATTGGCGGCCATCACCGCCAGCGAGTCGGAGGGGGTGACGAAGAAGTGGCGGCCGAGCACCATGTTGCGGTCGCCATCGCCGTCGGAGGCGGCGCCGAAGTCGGGGGCATCGGGGCCGAACATCTCCGCCACCAGCGCCTCGGCGTAGGTGAGGTTGGGGTCGGGGTGGCCGCCGCCGAAGTCCTCCAGCGGGATGGCGTTCATCACCGTGCCGGCGGGGGCCTGGAGGCGACCCTCCAGGATCTCCTTGGCGTAGGGGCCGGTGACGGCGTGCATGGCGTCAAAGCGCATCCGGAAGGCGCCGGAGGTGAGCAGGGCGCGGATGGCGGGGAAGTCGAACAGCGACTCCATCAGCTCGGCGTAGTCGGCCACCGGATCGATCACCACCACCTCCGTCTCCCCCAGCTGGTGGCTGGCCAGCTGGTCCAGCGGCAGGTCAGCACCCGCCAGGGTGAAGTAGCGGTCGATAGCCTGGCTGCGGGCGTAGATCGCCTCGGTCACCCGCTCCGGTGCCGGGCCGCCGTTGCCGATGTTGTATTTGATGCCAAAATCCCCCTCCGGGCCGCCGGGGTTGTGGCTGGCGGAGAGGACAATGCCGCCGAAGGCGCCATATTTACGGATCACCAGCGAGGCGGCCGGGGTGGAGAGGATGCCGCCACGCCCCACCAGCACCCGGCCAAAGCCGTTGGCCGCCGCCATGCGCAGGATGGTCTGCACCGCGCTGCGGTTGTGGTAACGACCATCGCCCCCCACCACCAAGGTCTGGCCGGCAAACCCCTCTAGGGAGTCAAACAGCGACTGGACGAAGTTCTCCAAATAGTGGGGCTGTTGAAACACCTGGACCTGTTTGCGCAGGCCGGAGGTACCGGGTTTCTGGCCTTCAAAGGGGGTGGTGGTGACGCTGATGCGCTTCATGGGGGCCTCGTTATTAGGTTCCGTGGGGCGCCGCTGGGCGGTGTGGCCGGCGCCGGAGGGTGTCGTTGGCGGCACATTGAAACATAGGCAAATTGTCCGATGCCATGGCCAGCCGTTGGCTGGGGTGGGCTTGGGGTAGAATCGGTGCCCCCTGGATCTGACCCGCTAAACGCCATGGCCACCCCTTTGACCGCCCAGCGTATCGCCCATTTACAACGGCTTGCCGAGAGCTATCAGCGCCTTACCGGCCGGTTGCTGGTCCCGGCGGGGGGGCCGGAGAGGGTGGCGCAGGCCATCGAGCAGGCGCCGTTTGTGGTCCTCTCCCACGGCACCGAGCCCGATCCCATCCTCAACTATGGCAATGCCACGGCCCTAGCGCTGTGGGAGATGGACCTGGCCACCCTCTGCCGTACCCCGTCCCGCCTCACTGCCGAGGCGCCGGCCCAGGAGGCGCGCGAGCGGGTGATGGCAGCGGTGGCGCGGGATGGTTTCATCGATGGCTATAGCGGTGTGCGGATCTCCGCCAGTGGGCGCCGGTTCCGTATTGAGCAGGTGACCATCTGGAATATCGTCGATGCCGCGGGCAACTATCACGGTCAGGCGGCCACCTTTCCCCACTGGAGTGCGCTCTAGCGCTCATCCGCCGCCCGGACGCAGCGCAGTAGCTCGTAGCCGTAACGCCCTTGGAGCGCGCTGTGGGTGGGGCTGAGGGCGCCGTTGTGGGCCGCAAGGGCGTTGCGGATCGCCGTCAGCTCTGCGGGCTCTAGCTGTACCACCTCCTCCAGGCTCAGATCTCCCGCCGCGATCGCCTCCGCCAGGTGGCCCCAGACGGTGCCCGGGGCGACGCCGCGCTGTTGGGCGATCTCCTCCACCGTGCGCCCCTTGAGGAAGAGGCGGGCGGAGATGGCCCAGCTCTGATCGGGATCGGGCGCCTGGGAGATGGGGGTGTGGGTGGTGTGCTCCAGTAGTAGCGCCAGGAAGGGCTCGCCGTAGACCTCCAGCTTGTGTTTGCCGACACCATAGACCTGCGCCATCTGCTCCAGGGTGTGCGGATGGCGTTCGATCATGTCGAGCAGGGTGGCGTCACTGAAGACCATATAGGGGGCTACCCCCTGCTCCTGCGCCAGCTCGCGCCGCAGTTGGCGCAGACCATCCCACAGCGGCTGGGCGGCGGCCGGTACCACGGTGGCGCGGCGCTTACCCTCCCCCTTGGTTTTGCCCTTCGCCTTGCGCTCCCGCTCCTCCAGGCGCAGCTGTAGCTGCTCCTCTCCCCGCAGCACCGGCCGGCAGCGCTCATTGAGCCGGAGACTGCCGTGCCCCTCCAGATCCACATCCAGCAGACCGCGGGCGATGAGCTGGCGGAACAGCCCACGCCACGCCGGCTCCGCCAGCTCCTTGCCGATACCATAGACCGAGAGCTGCTGGTGACCCCGCTCTTGGATGCGGCCGTTGTCGCGGCCAAGCAGCACATCCACCAGATAGCCGACGCCGAACAGCTGGCCGGTGCGGTGGACTGCCGAGAGCGCCTTGCGGGCCGGTTCGGTGGCGTCCCAGGTGCGCGGCGGGTTGAGGCAGGTGTCGCAGTTGCCGCACGGCTCGCCCCGCTCCTCACCGAAGTAGCGCAGGAGGATGATGCGGCGGCAGGCGGTCTCCTCTGCATAGGCCAGCATCGCCTCCAGCTTGTGGCGCTCCACCCGCTTGCGCGCCTCATCGGCCTCTGACTCCTCAATGAAGCGGCGGAGATCGATGACATCGGTCAGGCCATAGGCCATCCAGGCGTCGGCCGGGAGGCCGTCGCGGCCGGCGCGGCCGGTCTCTTGGTAATAGGCCTCGATGCTCTTGGGTAGATTGAGGTGGGCGACGAAGCGGACGTTGGGTTTGTCGATCCCCATACCGAAGGCGATGGTGGCCACCACCACTACCCCCTCCTCATTGCGGAAGCGGGTCTGATGGTGGCGCCGCTCCTGGGGGCTCATGCCGGCGTGGTAGGGGAGGGCGGTGAGCCCCTGTTCGGCCAGGAAGGCGGCGGTCTCCTCCACCTTGCGGCGGCTGAGACAGTAGACGATGCCGGCATCACCGTCGTGTTCGCTGCGGATAAACTCCAGCAGCTGATCGCGGGCGTTGTGGCGTGGCACCACGCGGTAGCGGATGTTGGGTCGGTCGAAGCTGCTGATGAACTGCTCCGCCTCTGCCAACCCCAATTTGCTGACTATCTCGCGCCGGGTGAGGGGATCGGCGGTGGCGGTTAAGGCGATGCGCGGTACCTGCGGGAAGTACTGGTGCAGGATGGCCAGCTGCATGTACTCGGGGCGGAAGTCGTGGCCCCACTCGGAGACACAGTGGGCCTCATCGATGGCAAATAGGCCGATCTCGACCTGCTCCAGTAGATCGAGAAAGCGCTCGGTGACCAGACGCTCGGGGGCGACATAGAGCAGATCCAGCTCCCCGGCGACCAGCTGCCGCTCCACCTGATAGGCCTCTTGGCCGGCGAGGGAGGAGTTGAGGTAGGCGGCGCGTGCCCCTGCCTGGCGCAGCGCCGCCACCTGGTCCTCCATCAGCGCGATGAGGGGGGAGATGACAATGCCGACCCCGGGGCGGAGGATGGCCGGGATCTGATAGCAGAGCGATTTGCCGCCGCCGGTGGGCATCAGCACCAGGGCATCGCGGCCGCCGAGCAGGGTCTCAATCACCCGCTCCTGGGGGCCGCGGAACTGGTCGTAACCGAAGAGATTGCGCAGTACGCTGTGGGGGGTGGGCGCCATCCTGGTGTCCAACGAATCTGTGATGGAAGAGTGGCGTATTGTAAACAGAACACCGCAGGGCGGTCGCGCCCCGCGGTGTGTGAATCGGTTAGCTCTTGGGATCGGCCATCACGGTGCGGCGGTAGCGCCCCTCGGACGAGGCGGTGGGGGCCGCTGAAACGGGGGCGCTAAACCACTGCTGATGGAGCGCCTGCGAGTGGCGGACACACTCTTCAAGGGAGAGGCCATCGAGGTAGTTGCCGCTGATCCCCACCCCGCGTGGCAGGAGGCGATAGGCGGCGGCGATGCGCTCGTGGTGGTCCATCGGGAGTGAGGGGAGGTGGTGGGCGGCAAACGCCTCCGCCTCCCAGTGGGTAGTGCCCAATACCGCCGCCGCCGCCGCCCGTCGGCCGGCGGCATCCAGCAGCCCAGGGCGGAAGTGGAAGGTAAAACCGCGTAGCTGCGGGTGGGGGATGGGGTCGCGTGAGACCACGGAGAAAAAGGGCTGCCGGCGGCCGATGAGGCCGGCGATAGGGGGCAGTTTCACCTGATCTTTGGCCACCACCACCCCCAGTGACTCCACCGTCACCAGCGGGATGCGGCCCACCTTGCCGGCGGTGCCTGGTGCCACCATCAGCAGCGGGCGTAGTGCCTGCTCCGAACCGGTGGCGACCACTACCCGCTCCGTCTCCCACTGCGCCTCCGCGCAGCGCACCCGAAAGCCCTCGGTACCCGCCCGCTCGATCGACTCGACGCCGGCGTCGGTGCGTACCTCCAGCCCCTCCGCCAAGCGCTCCACCAGGGTGGAGAGCCCGCCGGGGAGGGAGAAGCTGCGGGGCAGCTGGCGCTGGCGTGGTTTGGGGCGGAAGAGGGTGTCGGCCGGGAAACCTGCCGTCGGTTGGCAGAGCATGGCGTCGAGGGCCGGCCCCACCACCTCGGCGAAGTTGCCCGGGCCGACAATGGCCTCATAGTATTCGGCCACCGACTGGCCATCGCGCCGCCGGAATGGCAGTTGCCAGCCACGGCGCAGCAGCTCCCACGGCCGCAACTCGCTGAAGAGGGTACGGGCGCCCCGCTCAGTCCAGAGGCGGTAGGGCAGGCTCTGGCGGGGGATGAGTTGCCCGTCCAGGCCGGTCAGCGCCAATAACTCAATGAGATGGCCGTAGGAGTTGAAGAGGGTATGGGCCCCCAACTCCAGCCAGAAGTCGGCGGTGGGGCGGAAGGTGTGGAGGGCACCACCCAAGCGGGGGGTGGCCTCCAGCAGCAGGGTGCGGTGACCTGCATCGTGGGCGCGGCGGGCGAGGGTGAGGCCGGCGATCCCGCCGCCGACCACAATGAGTTCGTAGGGCATGGTCCTCATCCTTGTGTTTTCTGGGTGATTATACCGGGTGTTCCTCCTGGTCCGGCAGCGCTCCCGCCCTCCTCCGGCCCCTTTCAAAAAGGGTGTGGCCCCCGTAGGGGCTAGTGTTTCTTGCGACCGCGACCGCCCGGCTTGGGGCGCTCCTCGTTGACCTTGAGTAGCTGTCCCTTGAAGCCGGTGCCATTGAGGCCGGCCACGGCGGCGCGCATCTCGTGGCCCTCCATCTCAACGAAGGCGAAGCCGCGGCAGCGGCCGGAGAAGAGATCTTTGGCCATCTCCAAGGCGCGGACCCGCCCGAACTGGGAGAAGAGTTCGCTAAGCTCCGCCTCGGTGGTGGTGGGGGGAAGGTTGCCTACATACATGCGCTTCATGAGATCTCTCCTCGTGCGTCCCGCCGCCGGGCGGCGGGCTGTGGGCGCTTGCGGCCACGACTTTGACTTTCGCGGCCGCCGGCGGGTCCCCGGCTGCCATGGGGCCGGGGGGGTGGGTTACCGCCGCGTGGACGCGGCGTATGGCCCGGTTTCGGCTCCTCCACGCCGGTGGGTTCGAAACCGGGGATGACGGCCTTTTCAATGGGCCGCCGGATGAGTCGTTCGATATCACTGAGGTATTTGCGCTCATCTGCGCTGACCAGAGAGACGGCGTGCCCTTCACAGCCGGCCCGCCCGGTGCGGCCGATGCGGTGGACATAATCCTCAGGCACATTGGGTAATTCATAGTTGACGACGTGGGGCAGTGCCTCGATATCGAGGCCGCGGGCGGCGATGTCGGTCGCCACCAAGACCCGCACGCTGCCATCTTTGAAGCCGGCTAGGGCGCGGGTGCGCGCCCCTTGGCTCTTATTGCCATGGATGGCGGCACAGGTGAGCCCCTCTTTCTCCAGCTGCTCGGCCAGCCGGTTGGCGCCGTGTTTGGTGCGGGTGAAGACCAATACCTGGCGCCAGTTGTGGTGGCCGATGAGCCAGGCGAGGGCCGACCGTTTCTGCCCTTGATCCACCCAGTAGGCCATCTGATTCACCCGGTCGGCGGTGGCGTTGCGACGCGCCACCTCCACCAGGGCCGGTTCGGTCAAGAACTGACCGGCCAGCTGTTTGATCTCGTCGGAGTAGGTGGCGGAGAAGAGCAGGTTCTGGCGCCGTGCCGGCAGTAGTCGCAGGATCTTGCGCAGGTCGTGGATAAAGCCCATATCCAGCATCCGATCCGCCTCATCCAGCACCAGGATCTCCAGGCGCGAGAGGTCGAGATTGCCGAGGCTGACGTGGTCCAGCAGGCGGCCCGGTGTAGCCACCAAGATGTCAACCCCCCGCTGGAGGGCATCCGCCTGCGGTTTGTGGCCCACGCCACCAAAGATGACGGTGCTGCGCAGGGGGAGATATTTGCCGTAGTGACGTACCGACTCACCTACCTGGGCGGCCAGCTCACGGGTTGGGGTGAGGACCAGGGCGCGCACCGGCCGACGTCCTTCTTGGCGGCGGGCAGCGAGGCGTTGTAGTACCGGGAGGGCGAAACCGGCGGTCTTGCCGGTGCCGGTCTGGGCACCCGCTAAGAGATCGCGCCCCTCCAGTACCAGCGGGATGGCCTGGCTCTGGATAGGGGTCGGTTGGGTATAGCCATGTTCTTGGACAGCACGCACCAGTTCGGCAGCGAGTCCGAGGGAGGAAAAAGGCATTGTGTCTCCAGCACCGGACCCACTCGGGCGGGTAGTGCAGTTGGTTGTTAGGGTGCGGGGGCTGTCGAGGCGTACCGCGCTTGTGGGGGGCCGGGTCGGGCGTTGAACGCCGCCCGATCGGCGCGGGATCAGCCTGTGGCAGATCGGTGAACCGGCATTATACGCCGAAACCCCACTGCAACCCCAAGGTAGAGGCCTGCCCGGGTTGGAACGCCCAACGCAATGGATGGTTCCCTAATGGGGTGGGGCCTGCTCACCCGCGGGGCTAGGTGAGTCATCAGGCGGGGTGGTGAGGGCTTGTATACTGGCCGTTTGGCTCAATCTCCCTCTCTATCTGCCTTTGCAATGAAAGGATCCACTTCACCCATGACCGCACCAGCCCACCATAGCGCCTTTACCTGGATCCGCTCGACCCCTATCGCCTCGCTCAACCTGGAGGTACAGGAGTTTCGTCACCAAGCCACCGGCGCGCCCCACTTTCACCTGGCCGCGGCCGACGATCAAAATGTCTTCCTGGTGGCGCTGCGCACCGTGCCGCAAGACTCCACCGGGGTGGCCCATATCTTGGAACACACCGCCCTCTGCGGTAGCCAAAAATTTCCGGTGCGGGATCCCTTTTTCATGATGACCCGGCGTTCGCTCAACACCTTCATGAACGCCTTCACCTCCAGCGACTGGACCGCCTATCCATTTGCCAGTTGCAACCGTAAAGATTTTGATAATTTGCTCCAGGTCTACCTGGATGCGGTCTTCTTTCCCAACCTTGACCCGCTCGATTTTGCCCAGGAGGGTCATCGGGTGGAGTTTGCACAGCCGGATGATCCCAGTAGTGAGTTGGTGTTCAAGGGGGTGGTATACAACGAGATGAAAGGGGCGATGAGTTCCCCTATCTCCTCCCTCTATCAGTACCTCACGGAGCACCTATTTCCCTCGGTGACCTACCACTACAACAGCGGTGGCGATCCGCAGGTGATCCCCGATCTCAGCTTTGAACAGCTGAAGGCGTTTCATGCCCACCACTATCACCCCTCCAACGCCATCTTCATGACCTTTGGCGATATCCCGGCGGTGACCCATCAAGAGCGCTTTGAGGCGTTGGCCCTAAACCGCTTTCAGGCGCTCGATCTACAGATCCGGGTGCCGGACGAGCAGCGCTACAGCACCCCGCAGCGGGTGACGGAGCGCTACTCCGTAGATGGCGCCGAGGGGCTCACTGACAAGAGCCATGTGGTGGTGGGTTGGTTATGGGGCCGCTCCACGGACTACGACGAGGTGCTGACGGCCCAGCTGCTCTCCGATGTGCTGCTCGACAACAGCTCTTCCCCGCTACGCCATGCCCTGGAGACCACCGAGCTGGGGAGCAATCCATCACCACTGTGTGGTTTGCAGGACTCCAGCAAGGAGATGATCTTTGCCTGCGGCCTGGAGGGGACCAATCCCGAGTTGGCCGTGGCGGTGGAGCAGTTGGTACTTGACACCTTGCAGCGGATTGCCACCGAGGGGGTCCCCCAAGAGGTGGTGGAGGCGATGCTACACCAGTTGGAGTTCTCCCAACGCGAGGTGGGGGGAGATGGTCAACCCTACGGCCTCTCCCTCATCCTGCACGCCCTCGCCCCTGCGGTGCATGGTGCCGATCCGGTGGCGGCCCTTGACCTCGACTCCATCCTCAACCGCCTGCGGGTCCGGGTGCAGGACCCGGAGTTCATCAAGGCACTGGTGCGCCGCCTGCTGCTCGACAATCCCCACCGCGTCTGCCTCACCATGCAGCCCGATCCAGGCCTGGCCGCGGAGCGCGAGGCGGCGGAGCGGGCGCGCCTGGCGGGGCTGAAACAGGCGTTGGATGCCAAGGCGCAGCAGCAGGTGGTGGCGCAGGCCCAACAGCTGGTGGAGCGGCAGATGCGCCAGGATGATCCCGAGCTGCTACCCAAGGTGAGCTTGGACGATGTGCCGGCCGATCTGGTCATCCCGGAAGGGGAGCAGAGTCAGGTCGCTGGCTATCCCACCACCTGGTATGCCCGTGGTACCAACGGCATTGTCTATGAGGAGTTGGTGGTGGATCTGCCCGCTCTGCCGCCGGAGCTGAGCGACCGCTTGCCACTACTGTGCAGCGTGCTGGCCGAGGTGGGTAGTGGGGGGCGCGACTACCTCTCCACCCAGGCGCTACACGCCGCGGTGACCGGTGGACTCCATGCCCGTAGTGTGGTGCGGGCTGGGGTCGATGATCTAACGGCTGGTCGTGGGGTGCTGGTGCTCTCCGGTAAGGCGTTGGCCCGCAACCAAGCGGCGCTGGCGGATCTCCTGCGCGAGACCTTGGAGAGCGCCCGTTTTGATGAGCTGCCGCGCCTGCGGGAGTTGGTGGCCCAGGAGCGGGCCCACTCAGAGCAGGGGGTGGTGGGGCACGGTCACTCCTTGGCCATGATGGCCGCTACCAGCAGCCTAAGCCCCAGCGCCGCGCTCTCCCACCGCTGGCACGGTCTGGTGGGGATCCGCCAGTTGAAGGCGCTGGATGATGAGCTGGATGATCCCGCCCAGCTTGCTGTCCTGGCGGCGCAGTTGCAACAGCTGCGGGATCTGCTGCTGAAGGCGCCACGCCAGCTGCTGGTGGTGGGGGAGGCGGAGCAGCGCGACACGCTCTTGAACTCGCTGGGGCGGAGCCTAACGCCCCAGTTACTCGCTACCGGCCTCTCCCCCTTCACGCCCCCTACCCCCAGTGGCACGGTCAACCAGGGCTGGACCACCAGCACCCAGGTGAACTTCTGCGCCCGCGCCTATCCGGCGGTGGCGGTCAACCACCCCGATGCCGCTGCCCTGATGGTGCTGGGCGGCTTCCTGCGCAACAACTTCCTCCACCGTGCTATTCGGGAGCAGGGGGGGGCCTATGGTGGTGGGGCGGGCTACGACGGCGACGCCGGGGCCTTCCGCTTCTACTCCTATCGGGATCCGCGCCTGGCCGAGACCTTGGCCGATTTCGATCACGCCATCGACTGGCTGTTGACTGAGCGGCATGAGTGGCGGGTGTTGGAGGAGTCCATCTTGGGCGTGGTCTCCAGTATCGATAAGCCGGGTTCACCGGCGGGGGGGGCCAAGCGCGCCTTCCATAGCGCGCTGCATGGCCGTACTCCGGAACAGCGCCGCCAGTTGCGCCAACGCATCCTGGAGGTACGGCTGGAGGAGCTACAGCGGGTGGCGGAGCGCTACCTACGCCACGGCCAGGCCCATACCGCCGTGATCACCGATGCCGGTCGTCTGGCGGCGGCGGGTGGTTTGGGGCTGGAGGCGATGCGCCTCTAACAGCCATCCCCCCTGCGGCCGTCTGCAAGCCCTGGCGGGGCACCTGAGAGATACCCAGGTGTCCCGCCAGAGACCCACCTACTCCCCCCCTTTCATAATCCCCCCTCCTCTCCAGGGGAGGGCATACCCCGACGCCAACCCGCATCTCTCTGAGCAACGCCCTAGCCGCGTTATGGGCACGGTCGGTGATTGTTGGGTCGGCCAGTTCATAAAAATTTGGATCAATACCCTTGCTGGGTCGTTGCCGCCCCTGGCGGGGGCACACGACCCCTTTAAGAGGATCGGCAGGCGAGTCGCCTGTGGAAAATGGGGATCAGCAGGACCCAAAATATTATCTGGCCGACCGGTCAATGTCGTGAGAAGTCCTAGCACGCTGGAGGCCCTATTGCAAAGGGTGATGAAGGCCATTTTCCAAGGCTTAAGCAAGGTAAACCGCAGGCGCGTCGGCAAGTCAGGGAGGGGCGGGACAAGGGGGGAGGAAATTAAGTAAGTATTAATAATCTGTACAACGTGATGCGATGCACATATAGACCGAATCTAACGATGACGCGCGCCGGAATGACATAAGAATATAAGCAGTGATTTATTATTAATACATATGACTGTCACCATTGACAGGCCATTCTCGCTGTCCATACACTGCCGCCTATTCCGCGTGTACCGTAAGGGTAAGAGTTGTTGGGCGTGTGCGCGAACGTCCGGGTGAAGATGGTTGGATACGGTGACGGGAGGTCCCAACCCAAGGTGGGAAGACGCCCAACGCACGATCCTCTCTATCGCAGTCCCCGTTAAGTTCCTGTCTCTCTCGCACCGTCTGGTCATTTGTAGCACCGTTTATCTCCCTTCTCTGCTGGGGTCAGCTCAGCGTTGATCGTTGGCGTCTGACAGCGGAGGTGGGGTATTGGAGTGCGCATGGATCGTCTGTAGTACCACCGTACTTTTTTCGGCCAAGGGAGTCAGGAGTGATGTTCTATCGTATTGCTGTGTGGATTGGGTTACTGCTGTTTTCACCACTTGCTTCAGCCCATGTGGTTGAGTCGGAGACCGGCTTTCTGTCAGGCATGATGCATCCAGTGCTCGGCCTCGATCACCTACTGGCCATGCTCAGTGTTGGCGTGGTCAGTGCCCAGATCGGCGGTCGCGCCATCTGGACGGTGCCCGCAACCTTTGTCAGCGTGATGGTGATCGGCGGGATCCTCGGAGTGATGGAGGTTCCCATTCCCGCAGTAGAGATCGGCATTGCCCTTTCCGTTTTTGCTCTCGGCGTGGCGATTGCTGCGCACCGCCGTGCGCCCATTCTCGCAACCCAAGCATTCGTCGCTTTCTTTGCCATCTTCCACGGCCATGCCCACGGCACCGAGATGCCTTGGACTGCCTCCCCTGTGCTCTACGCGCTGGGCTTCGTTGTGGGGACGAGCAGCATCCACATTATGGGCGTACTCATTGGCCACATCCTCTCCCGCACGGAGACGCGGATGGCGCTCTTGCGTTACATCGGCGCGGGAATGGCCGGTGTCGGCGCTCACCTGCTGATCGGCGTGGCAAGCGGTTAACCGTCACGGCTGGAGGGCGGTAGGGCCTGAGCAGCAGGGGGTATCCGATCAGCATGTCACAGCGCTGTCACCTGTTGTTCACATAGATCAGCCTCGGAGTGGGGCGAATAACAATCTCCCTGGCGATGAACAGGGGGACCTTGCGCATGAATTGCGATGTCGTCTCGCACATAAAAGTCGGCGGAGTCGCAAGGAGGGGATCATGAACCTGATACAGCTGCGTTATGTGAAGGCGGTGGCAAGCACCGGATCGTTCAGCATGTCGGCGCGGCTGTGTGGCGTGTCGCAGCCGACGGTCTCCAATGCGATCTCTGATCTGGAGTCAGAGCTGGGGCTCAAGTTGTTTCGGCGTTCCACCCGCTGTGTGGAGTTGACGCCATTTGGGAATAGTGTCATTGGCCAGATCGACTCTATTTTGAGCCTGGTGGAGGACATCGAGCAGGAGGCTGAGGCGCGGGCGCGGCCGGAGCAGAAGTTGATTCGTATCGCCTTCTCCCCGGTCGTGGATGGCCCACGCTTGATGTCGATGTTCGAACCGTTCCGCGAGGGTTTTGCGGGTCTCTCCTTCATTTATAAGGAGTGTCCCGTGACCGAGCTGGAGGGGCGTCTTGAGCAGGATAAGCTGGATGTCGTGTGTGGTATTCGTATCCACGAGCTACCCACCCTGAGTCGCTGCATCCTCTACTGGGATGTCTTGCGTTTCCTGCCACGGGGCGGCATCGAAAACTACAACGGCCCTCGGACGGTCTCCCTGCGGGACGTGAGCGAGGAGACGCTGATCTTCACCGTGGATGCCTGTGGTCTCGCCCCTGCGACGCGGGATCTCTTTCGCCGGCACCGTCTGCGGCTGCGGGAGTATCCTGGTAATCCATTGAGTTACTTGGTGCTCGAAGAGTGGTCGCGGGAGGGGATCGGGGCGGCGTTGTTACCCGAGTCGCGTATCTCCGCCGATCCCGAGGCCTACCCCATCTTGGTGTGTGACAACCGTCCGGTGACCATTGCCATCGAAGCCGTTTGGGTACGAACCCGCGGGGCTCCGCAGCATGTGCGGGACTTCTCTGCCTACCTCAAAGAGAAGAGCAGTGATTGCCTATCGGTGGCCTGCACCACACCCTCCAACAGTACGACCAACTTCAAACAGACGAGCGGTCTGATCGCTTGATCTAGCAATGGGGGTGGGTCCCCTTGGACTCACCCTGCCTCCCCTTCTCCCTCCTGTCGGTCACGGCGCCCCACACCTCCCAAGACCCCTCGCGGAAAACCAGATGGTTTTCCTCTGATCTTTTCCCTCTGTGATAGGCATCGGTCAGGCCAACGATCGCGCTGTTTTCTCTCTTCTGGCCGAAAGGCTTTATGACCGGCAGAGACCGAATCATCGGTCGTTTTTTTGCTGGGATTGCGGAAGGCCACAAGTGGGCCGCCATCGCAATGAATAAAATGCACCGCTAATAGCTAATATCAATCGATACTCACGGCTCTCCTCTCCCTCCAGGGCTTAGGGTTTACCCTTAGAATCTAAAAAAAGAGACGGCCTTCACAAAAACAGGGCCGTTTTTCCTAAATAAATCCAAATTACAGATATAGGTAATCGCTATAAAACCGCCTTTGCATAGCCAATGGCTATAAAGCTATAGGGCGATCCGGTGTTCAACTGTGGGAAGGTGATATTTAAGATATGTCCACACAAACGCGAAGGGGAAACGCGCTGTGGTCAAGGTAGACGGCTGAGAGAAAAAAGATAAATAGACTCTCCCATTATTCATTTGCATCAGGATCGAAACTCATGAATATGCGTGCTCTTGGGGCGTTTTTTGCGCTGTGCTGTTTATGGCATCAAGGGGTGCAGGCTCACCCCGGTCACCCGCTGGACGATCCCTCTATATTTGCCATCTTTGACCAGGCTAATGCGGTCGATATTTCCGCTGGAAAGCTGGGTGTCGAGCGGGGGGAGAGTGATGCGGTGCGCCAACTGGCCAGCGCGATTATCTCGCTCCGCAGTGACCTGCAAGCCCGTTCGAGAGCCTTGGTAAACGAACGGAAAATCGCAGTCATTGACCCCAATGCCCCCGGTCAATTGGGACAGTACGCGGAGAATATAAAGAAGTTAGATGCCAGCCCGAAAGGGGCCTTTGATGCCGCTTATTTGCGCCATGAAATCAACTTCCAACGCACCCTTATCTTCGCTTTCAAGCGCAGTTTCATGCGCGCTGTTGAGGACCCAGAGCTGAGCCAATTGATGGAGGCCTCTCTCACGCAATTGGAGCAGCAGTATAAGGAGACAGTCGCGGTGGCTGAACGTCTGGGCGTTGAGTAAAAGACCACCCTGCTATCAACGGACTACATACCTTTCGTCATCTGTTTTTGGTTCGCCCCTGGCAAGCACAGGTGCTGCGGGTGCTTGCGTTCTAATGGGATTATCACGGCAGAAATCGATTCAACTGAACTCAAAAGGAGTTATGGAAATGACCGCAAATGCTACCGCTGCCAACGTCGACGTTATTCATCCGGAAATGATCGAGAAAGAGGCCCAGCGCCTGCATGAGAAGCTGGCCGCTGCGGGTTACCACCTAGAGGACTGCTATGACCTCGCGCCGCTGGTGGCTGAGATTAAGCGCCTGAAACAGGAGCAGGACGTTCTGGTGCTGTGCCACCACTTCATGACCGCCGACCTGATCCATGGCATTGCCGATGTGGTGGGCGATGCCTCGCAGCTGGTAGAAGCTGGGCGTCTCACGGATAAGAAGACCATTCTGGTCTGCGCCATTAAACCGCTGGCTGAGGCGGTCAAGATTGTGAACCCTGAAGCGACTGTGCTGCTGCCCAACATCGAGGCGGGCTGCTCCATCGCAGATGGTATCAAAGCGGCGGATGTGCGCGCCCTGCGCGAGCAGTATCCCGATGCCGTGGCCGTCTCCTATATCAACTCCTCCGCTGAGGTGAAGGCCGAGTCGGACTACGTGGTTACCTCCAAAAACGCCCGTGACCTCATCTCCAAGCTGCCCCACCGGCAGGTACTGTTCTACCCCGACCGCGCAGTGGCCACCAATGTTCAGGAGGCACTGCCGGAGAAGGAGATCATTGCTTGGAATGGCAAGTGCATCGTCCACGAGGAGTATACGGTGGATCGCATTGCACACTTCAAGAAACAGCACCCTGAGACCCACATCCTGTTCCACTCCGAGTGCGACCCGGCGGTCATTCCGCTAGGCCACATGCATGGTGGTACCTACGCCATGATGGAGTACGTGAAGAGCCATCCGGATGTGAAGAGCTTCTTCATGGTGACCGAGTGTGGTCTGGCGGACACCATGCGTGCTGAGCATCCGGACCGCGAGTTCATCGGCACCTGCGCCCTCTGCCCGTTCATGAAGAGCATCAACATGGTCAACTCCATGGAGACGCTGAAGGGCGGTGGTCGCCTCACGGAAGAGGTGCAGCTCCCGACGCAGGTGGCGCAGCGGGCAGCGAATGCGATGCAGAACATGTATCGCATGGTTGAGAATTAATCGGGCACTCGTTCGGTAGAGGGGTGCGGCGGAGGATTCCGCCGCACCAATAGACGTGAACGTCTAGAGGGCGAGGTTACCTTGATCAGTCTAACTACACTCCTGCTTATCGTCGTCAGCGGATTGGTGGCCGGTTTTCTCACCGGTCTGGTCAGCTTGGGTGGCGCCTTTATCGTTGTGCCAGCGCTCTATCACGCCCTGTTGGCGCTTGATGTGCCATCTCACGCCGCGTTTACCAGTGCGGTGGCCACCAGCTTGGCATTTCTCCTGTTCTCCAGTACCTCGGCCACCTCGACATACGCCAAGAAGCAGATGATCGACTACCGCTTGGCGAGCATCGTCAGCGCAGGGGCACTGCTGGGGATCTGGATTGGCATCCAAATCCTGCTGGAAACCGATGATGCCGTGGTGCGTAAGGCCTTCGGCATATTCATCTGGGTGCTGGGTGCCTATGTGGTCTCCGCCCGTTACTTCAAATGGGGTGGGCAACACGCGGGCAACCTGCCTAGCTACACCATGACCAACCAGATGGCGGTGTTCTGCATCGGCGGCGGTGTCGGGGTACTGGTGGGTGCCTTCGGTATTGGCGGCGGCGGCATTATTGCCCCGGCCATCGCCATGCTCACCCGCTCCGATATGAAGCGCGCCATTGCGACGGGGGTGGGGGCAACGGTCATCATCTCTATCGTGGCGGCGGGGGGGTATGTGGTGTCGGGTTTACAGGCCACGGAGACCGTCACCCCAAGCCTCGGTTGGGTCTATCTCCCGGCCCTCATTCTGCTGGTACCCGCGGCCATGGTATCGGCTCCGCTGGGGGCACGTTTGGCCATGCACTTATCACAATCGCAGCTGTTGAGCATCCTCGGTGCGAGCATGTTCATCATGGGCGCCAAGTTTATTTACTTCTGAAATCAACAAGGAACTGAGGAGAGTGCACGTGGAGATCACCATGACCCATCTAGGCATTGCCTTTGTCGGGGGGCTGGTTGGCACCGTTGCCATGGACGCTATCAAGTATGTGGGGCATGCGCTGAAGCTGATCGGTGGTGTGCGCATGGATATGTTGGGGCGCTGGGCGCTCGGCATGATGCGGGGAAAGTTTGTTTACGACGATATTCACCATGCCCCGGCCTTTCCCGGTGAGGTGCCTGCTGGGTGGCTATTCCACTATCTGACTGGCGGCTTGGTGGCCCTGGCTTATCCCTTTTTTGTCTGGATGCTCGGTCAACCGCTGACTTTGGCCCAGATGAGTAATGCGGTCATCTTCGGACTCCTGACCTCGGTCTTGCCTTGGTTTGTGGTCTATCCCGCCTTCGGTAAGGGTTGGTTTGGTAGTCGGGCGCCGAAGGCGGCTCGGCCGGTGGTGACCAGTTTGGTCTCCCACACCTGCTATGGCGCTGGCATCGGCGCGGTATTTCTCGCTTTGGTCTGAAACGGCTGCTGTTGGCGAGAGGAGTGACCGACCCGTGAAACGGTGCGGTCGGCGGGGATCCGGGGCGGAGGATGGAACATCACGCACCGGATCACGTTGCCAAGGACTGTGGTCCGTCGAGTCACGAACGGTTTGACTGACACAACGCAATTCAACTGATAGAGAAGGAGCGATTCATGGATGCTACCAATGAAGCGGTATATGCCGCCCCCCGTCCTGCTATTCCCGCACTGACCAGCAGCAATGCCGAGGTGATGCTGGAGACCGATACCCCGGTCTTGATCGACTTCTGGGCCCCTTGGTGCCGTCCCTGCCGCGCCATCGAGCCGCTGCTGAAGAACCTGGATGAGCGTTTTGCTGGTCGCCTGACGGTGGTGAAGGTCAACGTTGACCTGCAGAACGATTTGGCGCGCCGTTTCGATATTCGCAGCATCCCCACGCTGGTGATGGTGAAGGGGGGAGAGGAGTTGGTGCGTATCGCAGCTGCGGAGTCGAGCGCTGCCTATATCACCGAGCAGGTGGAGGCGCGGCTTTGAGTTCCAGCGCCGTCCAGTCGGTGGTGGCCCACTCTGCTGGAGACGAGGCCCCCCTCGTCTCCACCGCAGAGCTGGCGGCCCACCTGCTGGATCCGCTCTGGGTGGTGGTGGATTGCCGGCACGACCCTTTTGACTTTGCGGCGGGTGCGCTCCGCTACCAGGAGGGGCACATCCCCGGCGCCCGCTTTGCCAGCGTCGCGCAGGATCTCTCTGCCCCCACCGCAGCGGGGCGAGGACGCCATCCACTACCCGACGTAGAGCTATTTACGGCGCGGTTGGCGCAGTGGGGAATCACCCCGCGCTCGCGGGTGGTGGCCTACGACGCCAGTGGGAATAGCTACGCAGCCCGTTTCTGGTGGCTGTGTCGCTGGCTGGGGTTGAGTCGAGTGGCGGTTTTAGATGGTGGTTGGGATAAGTGGATCGCTGAGGGTCGGGCGGTCAGCAGTGAGTTGCCCGATCCCGCTGTGGCGGCGGCGTTGCCGCAGCTGCAACCTAACGACTCGATGTGGGTAGATGTGGCGTTCGTGGAGGGGGCGTTGGCGCAGGATGATCTCCTACTGATCGATGCCCGGCTGCCGGAGCGCTATCGCGGTGATGATGAGCCACAGGACCGGTTAGCCGGGCATATTCCAGGCGCCATCAACCGCTACTACAAGGCCAATCTCGACCCGCACGGCTGCTTCTTGCCGGCGGAGGAGTTGCGCCGCCAGTTTGCCGCGCTGATAGGCCCATTGCCGATGGAACGGGTCATCCAGCAGTGCGGCGCTGGGATCAACGCTTGTAACAATTTATTGGCGATGGAGCTGGCTGGATTACAGGGTAGCCGGCTCTATCCAGGCTCCTGGAGTGAGTGGTGCGCGGTGGATCGCCCCATCGCTGTGGGAGAGGAGTCATAGCGGACAGGGGGGCGTGATTCATAGCGAAGAGCTATGTCGCGCATTGCCAAAACAAATTTGTAGGCCACCTCCTGGCCGGCACAGAATTCGGTGTTGCGCCCGCTTTTTGATCTTGGGGCGAATGCCGAAAGGCGATGGGAAACCGAGGGAGACGCCACGGAAACCCGTCAGTAATACCTATGATAACGAGGGTGTAAACATGAAGATGAAGGTACTGCTTGCCTCCGCACTGGCCCTGAGCTTTGCCTCTGCACCGGCCCTGGCCGGTAAGGGTCGGCCGGATCCTATCGAAACGGACGTTGTGCTCTCCACCAATGTGACTTGGGACGGGGCACCGATGGAGTATCTCACCACCGATAATCCGGAACTCAGCGTGCGGGTCATCGACTTCATGCCGGGCGCTGCTACCGCTTGGCACATGCATCCGGCGCCGGGCTATATCTACGTCGTCAAGGGCAGCTTCCGGGTGGAGCTACTTGATGGTACGGCCCAGACCTGGCACCAAGGTCAGGCGTTCAATGAGGTGGTCAACACTGCCCACTTCGGCATGAACCCCGGCCCTGGTCGTGCACAGCTGGTGGTGATCACCCCCGGCGAAGTGGGTGGCGACTTCATGACTCCGTATCCGCCGGTCGAGTAAGGGGGGAGCACAACCATGAAGACCCAGTTTCTGCTCGCTTCTGTGTTGGCTCTTGGGGCCTTCTCTGCACCGGCCTTAGCGGGTCATGGTCATGGTCAGCCGCAGCCCATCGAGACCCAGGTGGTGCTCACCACCAATACGACCTGGGATGGGGCGCCGATGGCGTACCTCAACACCGATAACCCGGAACTCAGTGTACGGGTGATCGACTTCCGTCCTGGGGCTGCCACCGCTTGGCACATGCACTCGGCGCCGGGTTACATCTACGTCGTCAAGGGTAGCTTCCGGGTTGAACTGCTCGATGGTACCGCTCAGACCTGGTATGCCGGTGAGGCGTTCAATGAGGTGGTCAATACCGCCCACTTCGGTATGAACCCTGGTCCTGGCCCTGCGCAGCTGGTGGTCATCACCCCGGGTGAGATCGGGGGCGACTTCATGACCCCCTATCCGCCGGAAGAGTAATCGCGGCTCATCCTTTGTTGCCGCTGGCAATCTCTGGGTCGAGCGGTTTGACGATAGGGCCCAGGCCTGACCCTCAGCCTACCCGTTAGCCTGTCGATGGGGACCGAGGGGCGCTGTAATTTGCTGTAAGGTAGTATCACTTCGTTCAGTCTGGGAGGCTCTATGCAGAGGCCACACCTCGCGGCTGTCATGGCGACGGCTGGGATGGGATTAAGTATGACTAGGATAGTGCGCAGTTTGCTGGCGCTGGTTCTGCTGACGGCCCTGCCCCTTACGGCGCAGGCGTTGGAACCGGTGGCGATGGCAAAAAGCTCTTTTCTCAACCTGAAACAGGATGCAGAAGAGGCGGCCCAAGCCGGCAAACAGTTGATGCTCATGTTTGAGCAGGAAGGGTGTGTCTACTGTATGGAGATGCGGCGGGTGAACTTCGCGGACAGGGAGATTGCGGAGTTCATCGCGGCCCATTTCGATCTGATTCAACTCGATATCTGGGGCGACCGTGAGGTGACTGACTTCACTGGCCGCACTCTCTCAGAGAAGGACTACGCCCGCGAACTCAAGGTGCAGTTCACCCCGATGACCCTATTTGTCAATGGCGAGGGGCAGGAGCTGTTCCGAATGGCGGGCTACTACAAGCCACCGATGTATAAGGCAGCGCTCGAATATGTGGCCGGCGGTCACTACGCGACGCAGAAGTTCCGCGAGTATGCCCGTAACGTGCCGCAGCAGGAGACCAGTGGGATCCTGCATCAAGAGCCCTTCTTCAGCGCCACAGATGATCTCCAGGCCTTGGCGAAGGAGGCGGCCGCAGACCACAAAGGGGTGGCCCTGCTGTTTGAGCAGAAACACTGCGCCAGCTGCGATGAGATGCATCGGGAGGCGTTGGCCGACGCGGTGGCAGTGGAGCGGTTGACCAGTAAATTTAAGGTCACGCAACTCGATCTCTGGGGTCAGCGGGCGCTCAAAGGGTTAGATGGGGCGGCGACCACTGAGGCGAAATTGGGTGAGGCCTTGGATATCCGCTACACACCCACGCTGGTGTTTTTTGATCCCGACGGTCAGGAGATCTTCCGCTACGATATCTACCGCAAGGCAGAGCACTTCCGCATTGTGATGCTCTATCTACAGAGCGGTGCCTACACCCGCTACCAGTCATTCCAGGATTGGTTGCGACTGGATTACGAGAAGCGGCCGCACTAACGCCGCCCACTCAGCGCAGATCCAATGCCGGCGGCCTGCCCCTTGGGGTGGGCCGCTGGCGCAAGGCAGGACCATCAAGCGATGCAAGGAGGAGGGGCAGTGAAGCGTTTATTGGGAGTGTTGTTACTCATGGTGACGGTATCGTCGTGGGCGACGCCGCTGCCAGAGGTCAAGGTGTCCAAGATTAATGATCGGATATATGCGCTTCTGGGCCCAGAGGAGCTGCCGAATAAGCACAACCAAGGGTACATGGTGAATAGTGCCCTCATCATTGGTGACAAAGAGGCGGTGATTGTCGATACCGGCTTTACCCATCAGATCGGTCTGCACCTACGCAAGGCGGCGGAGTCGATCACGGATAAGCCCATCACCCACGTCATCAATACCCACCACCACGGTGATCACATGCTCGGCAACACCGCCTTTCCCGAGGCGGAGATCATCAGCTCGGAGAAGTGTCGGGAGTGGGTTGCCACCCGTGGCCAGGAGGCCTTGACCCTGGTGGAGCAGATGACCGGCATGACCTTCCCCGATACCCGGCCGGTGCCGGCCACCCGCACATACCAGACACTGACCAAGACGGAGTTGACCATTGGCGGTGTGAAGATGGTGATGTGGGTCCCCAAGGCCTCCCACACGGTGGGCGATCTCATGGTCTATCTACCTGACGATCAGGTGCTGGTGGGGGGCGATATCCTGGTCAATGGGGTGATCCCTAGCCTGCACGATGGCTTTGCCGAGTCATGGGTGGAGACCCTGGCCGAGGTGGAGAAGACCCCGATCAAGACGGTAATCCCGGGCCACGGTCCGTTGATGAATAAAGAGGGTGTGATCCATCTCCATCACATGATGGCCGCCCTCTATGATGCCGTCGATGAGGGTTGGAAAGAGGGGCTTACCGATAGTGAGATTCGGACCAAGACCGACCTCTCCGAATGGGAGAAGCTCAAACGCTACGATGAGATGGGTGGCAACATCAATCGGATCTACATGCAGGTAGAAGAGAAGAATTTCTAATTTTCGGCTCCACATCTCGTGATCCCACTTGGCCTACGCCCGTTCCGGATTGGCTACACCGGGCGCCCTGGCCCTTGTCCTGGTGAGGTGGATTGGATGAGGTGATGAGCTTGACCATCGCGGTTCGAGCCCTTCTCCCTCAAGCCATGCACCTCACCGGGATGTTTTTCCCCCTCCCTGGCTGGATGTCCAGCCAGCCGGCAGCCAGCCGCTGGAGAGACCCTCTCCCAGTTCAACTCCCAGATGATCAGCCTGCTCTGGTGGGGCAGCGAAGGGTATATCGCGGGCAGCGGCCTAGAGGTCGGCTAGGTCGTCGCTAGATTGCGCTTCGTGCGCCCCACCAGAGCAGTGGTTGGTGGTGTGGTGTTCTCCCCGGCGTGGTGGAGCATCGCTGCTGGGATGGCCACAGAGGGGCGGCTCCTTAAGTAGTATTCCGCCGCCCACCCCTCTTTTTGACCTCCTTCAACAGGGGGTGGGCAGACCCTTTGGAGCGGCTATCCGCCCACCCCGTCCAGCGTTAGCTCCCTCTCTTTGGGGCCTATGGGGGCTCCGTTTCCGCCGAGATCTGCTCATCTGACCCTAAAATTTGACCGGGTGACAATTTTGTCCGCTGAGCGCCCCCGTTCAACACGAAATACATCGCTATATGCTTATTTTCTAAGGCTTATGTCCCCGGTTGCGGCGTTGGGCCGAAGTGATAGACTCGGCGCAGGTAGGGTCATTCATAGGGGGATAAGCGATGAACACTGGCAGGCGTTACCCGTACTCGCGCCGCCTGCGCGGCCTGCTTCAACTGCTGTTCTGGGCCGTGTTGATCCCGTCAGGGGCGGTGCTCGCCGCGGATGACCCCTACCTTGATGCACTCAAGGCGGAGATTGGTAGCACGCCAACGGTGAGTTATGCCAAACACGACCTCGTGGATGAGGGGGCACGCACCGATGATCAGAGTCAGATGGAGGCGTGGTTAAAGGAGAACTGGGGGGGGAGCTACGCCTTTTACTCGCGTCTGAACGATGCGCAGAAGAGGGAGATCCACCGGCTCTACCTGTCGGGCGCCTCCATTACCGATATCCGGGAAAAGATCAACGAACTCTTCAAGAATCGCTGAAGCAGCCAAGACCATAACTAGATCGAGGGGATGTCGTTATGCGCAAGCATTTCTGGGCCGGGGTCGGCGCGGCGGTGGTCAGCGCCGCCCTAGTGATCGCTGGTCCGGCTATGGCCGAAGGGGTAAAGCTGGACGCCGATCGTGACTCCGTGCTGGTGAAGCACGAAGGGCGAATGGTCGAGATCACCCGCAATCAGGATCCGGATCACCTGGTGGATCCCATGTGGGCCAAGACCTCGCGCCCCTGCCCGCCGTTCTGCATAGAGCCGATGGTGGTCGTGGAGGGGGTAGGGGGCATCGAAGAGGTCGAACTGTTCAATTTCATGGTGGAGAAGGTCAATCGGGATACGGGGGTGATCATTGATGCCCGCCTTGCCGACTGGTATGAACGGGGCACTATCCCGGGTTCGATCAACATCCCCTTCACCGTCTTCCAGCGGGAGACCGGGGATCCGATGTTGGTCAAGGCGCTCACCTTTCTTGGGGCCAAGCCGCGCGGTGAGGTGGGCACCTTTGAGCGCCTGGTAGACAACTGGTTTGGCAGCGGCGATAAGAGCGAGCAGTGGGACTTCTCCGCGGCCAAAGAGGTGGTCCTCTGGTGTAACGGGCCGTGGTGTGGCCAATCACCCCACGCCATCCGCGCCTTGGCCAAACTGGGGTATCCGCTCAATCGGATGCACTACTATCGCGGTGGGATGCAGATGTGGCAAATCTTGGGACTCACCACGGTGGTGCCTGATCCCAAGAACATGCTCTTTGCCGACGTGCGCGGCGGGGAGTAGGTGTTGTAAGGCTATGCAGCGTCTTCCCCAACCTGGCCTGTGCCGGGTTGGGGGCCGCGGTGGGCTGGTCAGGCTGGCCAAAGCTGCGCACAATCGCCGGGCTCGCCCACCGGATCGATGTCATGCCCTATCTCCATCTGCTCCTCGCCATTCTCTGCGAGGTGATCGCCACCTCCTTTCTTAAAAGTAGCGCCGGTTTTACCCGCCCACTCCCCTCGGTGGTGGTGCTGGTCGGCTACATCGGCGCCTTCTATTTCCTCTCGCTCACCCTCCGCAGTGTGCCGGTGGGGGTGGCCTACGCCATCTGGTCTGGGGTCGGTACCCTGCTGATTGTGCTCGTCGGTTGGATCTGGCTGGGGCAGCGCTTAGGTGGGCTGGAGTTGGTCGGGATCGGGCTTATCGTGGTCGGTGCCATGGTGCTCAATATGGCCGCCAAGGTGGGGGGCTAAACAGGCCTTTACCACGGCGGTTACGAGCGGGGATCAGCGGGTGGATTGGGGAGATCGGCCGTCCCTGTGGGGACCTCTTCCGGGTCGGCCAAGGTCTCCCGCTCTGCCGCCAGTTGGGGATAGTCCACCTGGAACTTGGCCCAGGCCGACTCCACCTCATTGCTGGGTTCTGCCTTACCCTGGGCGACGAGTACAAAGTGCTCTTGGCCTGGGATCCTGGGGGGTAGATCCCCTTGGGCGATGGCCCTTAGAAAGCGGCCGTAGTAACGCAGGGCGTGGCGCTCCCGTGGCTGATAGCGGTCACCGGGGGGAAGCTCGAAGCCCCCCGCCAGCAGATAGCGGAGATAGGGGGCCGGATAGGGACCCTCCACCTCACCCACGGCCGCCAGCACCGTGGCTATGGCGCCCGGATCCCGCAGCACTTCGCTATGGCCCGCCTGCACCGCCACGACGCGACTTGCCTCCGTCACCGCCGCAGTGCGCAGCTCACTGGCCACGGGGACCACGCCATCGTCCCCTTCGGGGGCGGTGTGCGGGGCGCCTTCATAGGTGTAGAGGAGGCGGTGATCCAGGGCGGGTGGCAGGGGCCGGCGGAACAGTTCCGCGATAAACGTGCTGCGCGGATCGAGATCGCGCCACGCCGGCACCACCAGCGGCGCCTGATCCACCCCTAGGGCAGCGGAGGGGTGGCCGCCGAAGGGGGCCGACAGACTGATCCAGAGGGCGAGGTGCGCCTCGTCTGCGCCATCGCTGTAGCTGTTGAGCGCCTCCCGTACCACCAGGCTACCCATACTGTGGGAGATCACCACCAACGGCATCCGGCGATCGGCCGGGATCACCTGGCCAGAGAGGAACACCTCGTAGAAGAAGTGGGCTAACTGTCGTAGATCGGTACCCGAGGGGTAGTAGAAGAACCACGGTTTGTAGTAACGCCGATCCAAGTGGTCTATCAGTGCGCTGAAGTCGGTGGTAGACCCCCCCATACCATGGACGAAGATCACCGGTATTTTGTAACCGATCTCCTCCTCCAGGGCGTAGAACATCATCGGTGCCCGTTCGAGAAAGGCGGCCGGCTCATAGATGCCAAGCTGACCCATTGCGGGGGCGAAGATAGGGTCATCCAGGCGGCGGATGGTGCCGTTGGGGTAGAAGAGCGAGTGGCTCTCTACGGGGGGCGCCATGACGGCTATGGGGGCGAGCGGGGTGCGACTGCGGTGGGCGGTGCCCAAGGTGATATCCAGCGGCCCCACCATCCGCGCAGCGGCGTGGGCGATGGGCTCAGCCAGCTGGGCCGCCCTCTCGCCTACCACCTCTTCGTCACTGTAGTGGCCATCACCATTGAGGTCGGCGAGCGCCAGGAGCCGGTAACCGCCGGGTGGGAGATTCAGCCCGAAGTAGGAGTCGGCTCGGCCGACATGGTTGACCTCTACCACCTCATTGGTCACAAAGCGATCCGAGATGGCTACCACCGCCAAGGGCGGCTGGGTGGTGGAGGCCGGGGCGAGCAGCCGCCCGAAGACGAAGTAGGTGGGCTGCTCCAGTTCATGCTTGGCCAGCCACTGGCTAGGGCTGAGGTCAAACTGCTGGCGATATTCGCTCTGGCTAGCCAGGTGGTTGAGATAGGTGCAGCCGCTGGTGTTCAGGAGGAGGAGAGGTAAGGCCAGACGCCTCATTCGATGGCCCAGATGCAGGCGGCGAGTCACCCTCTGATGGGGCGCTGGGGCGGCAATAAGGGGGGCGACAGAGGCAGTTGGCACGGCGCGTTATCGGTGGAGGAGGAGCGGCACATCCACTCTGGAGGGGCGAGTGGGGATGTTACACCCGTCCGTCTGGGGTAGATAGGCGCGGTGTCGCCTCTGAAAAAATCCCAATGGGGTTTGGAAACGGCGTCCTGGCACGGTTTAGGGGTATGTAACCCATTGTTTCGTGCTCTGCCAAAGGTCGTTTCTTGAGGTCTGCCTGGATGTCCGGCACCTTGTTTCAGCAAGCTGCTGGGGGTTTGCCGTGGGCCCATTGAGGGTTTAGGGGAGGGCTGGGCAGAGCGTTCCAACCGCCATACCAAGTGCGGCCAGGTGACATCTCCTCACTGTCTAACGCCGGCGACCAATGAACCCACAAAATGTAACGAGGGAGTCCCCTGAGGTTTTGCGTCAGCAAGGCCGGGCCCCCGAGGACCTCAAAAGAAAGAGGTGCCATCGGGGGCGTTTCAGAGAGTATTACGGACAGCTACCGGGGATTTCAGCGCAGTAGAGCATGGCATCTACGGGGGTGGCTTGATCATCTAAGCTATCATTTCCTAATTGCCCACCACTACCCGCTCCCCAACATTTGACACCACCTGATTCGGTGATAGCACAGGTGCCTGTATCGCCAGCAGAGAGTTGAGTGAGTGCCTCATTCAATCCCACCACGCTAACGGCATGTTGAGGATTGCTGACGAGATATCCATCGCCTAATTGTCCTTGTGTGCCCTTGCCCCAGCATTGAGCGCTACCATCGGTTAAGATGGCACAACTGTGGTGAATCCCCGTATCCATTTGCACTACACCCGTGAGATCGACAGCAGGATCATTGGCAATATGTACAGGGGCAGGCAGGTAACGTGTTAATGGATCGTTATCAATTGGATGGCCAAGGTGATAATAGGTGGTGTTATTTCCCCAGCAATACACCTTCCCATCGGGCTTCAGGGCGCAGGCAAAGTCATTAGATACGGAAATGCTTGTAGCTCCACTGATGCCTGTCACAAGTTGTGGGCTTGTGAAATAGTTAGGGCTGGTAGGTGCGGTACCATCGATGCCGTAGTGATTTACGCCCCAGCAATACACATTGCCGGTGGTGTTGATGGCGCAACTAAAACCTCCCTTTGTGGAGATGTCAATCACATTTGACATAACCCAAACAGGTGAGAGACGAGTTGTCGTGGTGCCATCTCCCACCTGACCTCTGTTGTTAGCGCCCCAGCAATAGAGATCCCCATTGACCTTCAGCGCACAGGCACCTGAGCCCCTCCAAGCAACCTTAATCACTCCTGAGTCCATACCGATTGGTGTGGTGGGAAGGATGGAGGCCTGGGTTGTTCCTGTACCTAACTGGCCGGTGTAGTTACTACCCCAGCAGCCAACAGCGCCGTTGGTATCTACATAACAGCCATAGTTAGAGTCAAAGGCAAACGATTCTGCTGGAGATAGGGTGGGGTAGATAGTGGGAACATAAGCGCTGCTTTGGCCAGGACCATTCCCCCAGCAGGCCGCTTCATCAGTATCTAAGACGACACAGTTATTATTGATGCCATTGAATATCTCAATGGCATCGGCCTGGGCGACGCTAGGCAGCATGAGGGGCAGTGCATTCAAGGCAGTGAATAGGAAAAGTGGAAGCGGGGTGCGCATGGGGAACTCCGATATGAGTAGAGGGTCACAGGGGCTATCGTAGCCCATGCAGTTTAAAAAGGGCCCTGTCAAATGTGACAGGGGTGGGTGGTTTAATAACAAGGTTTACGGTCTGGAATGCACTGTTAAGAACCCGCTGATTGATTCGGTTTTGGTCTAGTGATGACATAAAGGCTCAGCGGTTTTAATCACTGTTACGTGGTTTTATCAACGAGTTCGTTAGAACGCTGATGCATCCGCTTACCGTCTTTAGGCCTCCGTGAGTGATTGCCTCATAACCTCTTGCCAGCTTGAGATTGGTGGCAATGATAAGTGGTGTGTTTATCTGTATTTTACTTGGTGAAGTTGTGGTAATCACTTTCGGTTGTGCTAGACGATTCCCCGGCTAGGGGCGGGGAGGATTCGACGTAGGTGGCCATCCTGTTTCCCATTACTATCGGGAGTCGTCACTTGGATGCTGGCGATCAAATGCGTTGCTGGAGGTCTTCCTCTACCGGCCCGCAGAAGGCCCCTCTGCGTCAGGATAGTTGTTGCCTCGAAAGCTCAGTAACCTATGGGGGCGAGAGGTGACCCAGTGGCCAGATACGGACCAGCAGACGGCTGCGGCGCCGCTGCTTTCTTGAGGTCAATCGGCCAATTGTGGCGGACAGGCCATAAACGATGGCCTGTCGGGGAGATGACTTAGGGCGGGGGTGGACTGGGGTGGTTTCGTGAACGCCCGATTTCCCCGTGTCATGGGCAATAGGCGCTGAGTGGCCAGCGATGCAACGGCATTGCCTCTGGTTCTACTCCTCTTCCTCCCGTAGTACCCGATGCGCCATCTCCCGCACCACACTACCCCCTACCCGATCCTGTGGATCCAGTTGTTGCAGCTTCTCCAGTACCTCCCCGGCCTGCTGGGCCTCGCCGTTGCGTAGGAGGACAAAGCCGAGCGCCTTGAGGCTGTAGAGATAGATCCGGCAAGGACCGCGCTCTGCATCCCAGGGGGCGTTCCCGGGTGCGAGCTGACGCCAATCGGGGTTGAAGCCGCCCTGGGTGGCTGCGCGGTTGAGGACCTCGTGGATGAGGGTGAGCGACTCGCTAAAGCGGTTGGTGTAGGCGTACATCTTGTAGAGTGCCATCGGCAACTCCAGCGCCTCCGGCAGTAGCTCGCGGGTGCGTAGCAGTAGCCCTTCGGCCCGCGGCCAGTCGTGGTGGACATCGAGGGGCTCGTTGAGCAGCTGGCGCAGTGCCAAGGGGACCACGGTGGCGCGTGTCACCGGCAGCTCATTGAAGAGATCGCGTAACTGCATATCTTCCTCTCTTGTTAGTGGAACAGACTGGTGTAGCCCTCTTCCATCAATACCTGGCGCACCGCGGGCCGCTCCAGCATCAGGCGGTAGTGGGCCTGGCAGCGCTCTGGCAGCGGCAGCTGGGTGCGATCGGCCCAGAACTCGACGTAGAACAGGGCGGCATCGGCGATGCTGAAGTGGTCCACCACATAGCCGCTCTGGGCCAGGCGGTTGTTGACCCAGGCGAAGCCGCGCTCGACGATCTCCCGCCCCTGGGCCTGCGCCGCCGCCTCGTCCTGGGAGAACTTGTCGCTGGTAAAGATGCGGGCGAACCCCTGGCCGTGGAGGGTGTTGACGGCGTAGTTCATCATCTCCAGCACCCGCAGCTCCTCCTCCAAGCCCTGCGGTAGCAGCCGGCGGCGCGGGTAGTTGCGGGCCAGCCACCAGGCGATGGTTTGGAACTCGGTGAGTGGCTCCCCCTCATCCCGTACTAGGGTCGGGATGGTCCCTTTGGGGTTGAGGGCGAGGTAGGCGGGGCTGTTTTGGTCGCCGGCCAGCAGGTTGACCAGATGGGCCTCAAACACCAGCCCCACCTCCTCCAGCAGGATATGGATGCCGGTGGAGCAGGAGCCGGGGGTCATGTAGAACTTCATAGCGTTGGTTTGCTCCTATGGGGTGACCAGATCCATGCCACGGAAGATGCTGCACCGCTTGAACACCTCCAGCGTCGGCGCGACCGACTTATGGTGGCAATACTTGGCGGTCAGTTTGGCCAGCCCTTTGATGTCACGGCCGGTGGCATTGGGGAAGAGTTCGGCCAGGGTAGCGATGAGATCCGGCGCGACGACGAGCCCGAACTGCTCCACCATCACCGCCCAGATGCGGCGCCGATCTTCCAGCCCGGGCGGGTGGTAGTGGATGAGGGCGATGCAGCGGGAGATGATCGCCTCGTCGATATCGGCCTCCCGATTGGTGGTGAGGAACAGCAGGCCGTTGAAGTACTCCAGCACCCGCAGGAATACCCCCACCACGGCGTTGGCGGCGATGTTGTCATCGCGCCGTTTGATGTAGACATCGGCCTCGTCGATCAGCATCACTGCCCCCCAGCGCTGGGCGCGGGTGAGGGCGTTGCGCAGGGCCACCTCCATCTCCGCCACATTGAGGCCGAGCTGGCCGGAGTGGACCCGATAGAGGGGGCGACGGATGATCTCGGAGTAGACCTCGGCGGTGAGGGTCTTGCCCACCCCGGCCGGTCCGGCGCAGAGCACCGTGGTACCCCCCGACTTCCCCTCCACGATGTCATCCATCAGCATGTCCATCTCGGCGGTGAGGATGTCGATGAGATCGGTCTGCTCCGGCGGCAGGATCAGCTTCTCTTTCAGATCTGGCTGGTAGTGGTAGGGGTGCATGTCATCGACATGGACCCAGAGGTGGTGGTGCAGCTCCAGGTGGAACATCAGGATGTAGCCGTGGACCGGCAGCTCGGTGAACAGGCCGTCTGGGATCTCCCCCTGAAGGGACTCGATCGCCTCCTCCACCTGGCTGTTGTAGCTGTTACTGCGGCCCGCCTTGCGCAGATATTTGGCGAAGATCTCACCAGAGGCGTCGAGGGTGAGATCACGCTCCTTCAACACCTCTTCATCGTTGACTAGGCGCGCCTCTGCGCCGCTGGAGGAGAGGACCACGCTGCTCTTGCGGCTCCAGTCGGTGCTGCGGTGGGAGCTGGTGGGGTCTTCGGCAAAGATACCGATGCCGCGGCCGGAGAACTGGCGGCTGTAGTCGGAGCGCCACTCAAAGTAGCGCTTGGCGGAGCGATCGTAGGCGGCGATGAGCGCCGGGGTCTCCTTGAGGTAGCCTTGGGCGGCAAACATCTCCGCGATATTGCGGCCAATGATATCCCGCTCGCGGAAGGTGAGCGTGGCGGTGGCGATCTTGGCCATGGTATTGGCCTTGAGATCGAGCATTACCCGGCCGGCCTCCTCCTCGCCAGGGGGGGTGTAGTCGATACGCATCACCAGGAAGGCGAGGGGTTTGCCGTCGGCATTGGCCTTGAACAGCCAGCCCCGGATGGCATCCTCCAGCAGAAAACGGGCGATGGCCGGCACCAACTGCTCTAACTGCCCCTCTTTGAACCGCTCTCCAGCGCGGCTCAGCGCCTGGTGCAGGGTGGCGATCTGGGCGGCCCGCCCCTGGTAGGCCGCGCCCGCCTCCAGATAGATGTGCTGTAGGGCATCGAGGTGGTGTAGCTCAAAGTGGTGAAAGGGCAGTTCGGCCTTGTTACCGAACTTGAGCTGCTCCACCAGCGGCTGGAGTTCCGGGAAATGGCTGGCGAGCTGCTCGACCACGGGGCGTTCTAACAGGAGCTTCATGGCACGGATCCACTGGCAGGGAAGAGAGGCGCGCTGTGTTGGAGAGCAAGGATCGCGCCAGTAGCCTGGGCATATGGGATCCCCTAGTCGCAAACTCGGATAAGGCCCTGACGGAGGGGCGGGAGGGCCAGATTGTCGGGTTGGCGACAGTGGGGCGGACGCTATGGAACAAACGGGGCCAGCGTTCCCGAGGCGAGGCGAGGAGGGTTCAGCTGCCCTTGACAGGCTGGGAGGCGAGGGCCAGTTGTTGCAAGAGGTGGTGGGCCAGCGCCTCACCGGCAGTGGGGAGATCGAGCTTTAGGCCCAGCTGCCGTAGGCTGGTGACCGCCTGGCCGGGATGACCGCAGGGGTTGATGCGGGTGAAGGCGCTGAGGTCGGGATCGACGTTGAGCGCCAAGCCGTGGTACGAGCAGCCGCGGCGCACCCGCAGGCCGAGGGAGGCCACCTTGGCACCAGCGACATAGACACCGGGGGCGTCCGGTTTGGCGCTGGCGCTGATGCCGTGGTCGGCCAGCAGGGCGATGACCGCCTGCTCCATGATGGAGACCAGCGCCCGCACCCCGAGTCCGCGGCGGCGTAGATCAATCAGCAGATAGAGCACCGCTTGGCCGGGTCCATGCCAGGTCACCTGGCCACCCCGGTCCACCTGGAGCACTGGGGTGGTGCCGGGGTCGAGCAGATGCTCCGGCTTTCCATTCAGACCTACGGTGAAGATGGCGGGGTGCTCCACCAGCCAAAGTTCATCGGCGCTGCTGGCCGTGCGTTGGTCAGTGAACGCCTGCATCTCCTGCCACACCGGCAGGTAGGGGCGGTGGCCAAGGTGGCGCAGCAGCGGGATCCCGGGGGGGGATGACAAGCGCTGGTGCCCCGCTTAGAGCGCCATCACCACCTGTTCGCAGGCAGTGAGATCCTGATAGAGGGCGTCCAGCTGCTGGCGGCTGTGGGCCTCTACGGTAAAGGTGATGGCGGTGTAGGTCCCTTTGTTGCTCTCCCGGACGGCAATGCGCTCCTCCACCAACTCGGGGGCGTGGCGGCGGACGATGGCCAGGACGGCAGACTCAAACTCGGGGTGGGCGCGCCCCATCACCTTGATGGGGAAGTCGCAAGGAAACTGGAGGAGGGTATCGGTCATAGCGGTCACATCGGGGTATGGGGTGGCGCCGGGGAGTTGCCCCGCCGGGGATCACGTCACCTCGCCGCGGCGGAACTGCTCTTTATAACCGCGATAGAGATCAATTACCAGCTGCCACATCACCCCTGGCTGGCCGCACCCCACCGGGACGCCATCTAAGGTCACCACCGGCAGCAGCTCTTTGGTGGAGGAGCTGAGCCAGATCTCATCGGCACTCCGCAGGTCCGCCTCGCTGATGGCGGCCTCGGCGCACGGCAGACCCTGCCTCTGGCACAGCTCAACCACGAGATCCCGGGTGATGCCGGGCAGCAACAGCTGGCTCTGTGGTGGGGTGCGGATCTGCCCGCCATGGACCGTGAACAGGTTGCTGGTGGCCCCTTCGGTCACCTCACCCGCGCGCAGCATGATCGCCTCCAGGGCGCCGGCATCCAGCGCCGCCTGCCGGGTCAACACGTTGGGGAGGAGGGAGGTGGCCTTAATGTCGCAGCGCGACCAGCGTAGATCCTCCACGGTGATGGCGGTGACCCCGGCCAGCAGCTGGGGCGCGGGGGGCTGGAGTGGTTGGGTCATGGCGAATAGGGTGGGGCGCACCCCGGCCGGGAAGGCGTGATCCCGATTCAGGCCAACCCCACGGCTGACCTGGAGATAGAGGGAGAGATCCCCCCCGCCGTTCCGGGTCACCAGCTCCTCCAACATGGCGCGCCAGGTTGTCGGGGCGAGGGGGTTGGCGATACGTACCGCCGCCAGACTCTGTTGCAGCCGGTCGAGGTGCTGCTCTAGGCGGAACGGCCGTCCGCCGTAGATGGGGATGACCTCGTACACCCCGTCCCCAAACAGAAAGCCGCGATCCAGCACCGAGATGGTGGCCTTAGCCAGGGGCAGGTAGTCGCCGTTGAGATAGACGATGGCGTTATGGTCCATGGAGTGGCTCACCGGTGAGAATTAGAAGAGCATCAGCAGGCTATCCAGCATCCGGCTGAAAAAGCCCCCCTCTGGGACGGCGGTGAGGGCGACTACAGGCTGCTCCGTCAGGACCGTCTCCCCCAGCTGGATCCGCACACTACCCACCGGCTGACCCAGTTCAATGGGGGCAACGAGTGGGTCTTCGGTGGTCATGTTGGCGGCGAGCTTCTCATACTGCCCGCGCGGGATGGTGACGGAGATGGGGTCGGTCAGGCCGATATTGACCTCCGTCTGCTCCCCTTTCCACACCCGCAGGGTCTTGAGCGGTACCTCGGCCTGGTAGACGTGGTGGGTCTCATAGAAGCGGAAACCCCAATTGATCAGCTTGCCGCTCTCTTGGATGCGTTTGTTCTCGTTCGCCGTCCCCATCACCACCGAGATGATGCGCATCCCCTCCCGTTTAGCGGTGGAGACCAGGCAGTAGCCGGCGGCCTCGGTGTAGCCGGTCTTCATGCCATCCACGCTGGTGTCCTGCCAGAGCAGCCGGTTACGGTTGGGTTGGGTGATGTTGTTGTAGGTGAACTCTTTCTGCGAGTACCAGTGGAAGTACTGCGGAAACTCTCTAATGATGGCGCGGGCCAGCAGGGCGAGATCACGCGGGGTGGAGTAGTGGTTATCCGCCGGCAGCCCAGTGGCGTTCTGGAACTGGCTATTGTTCATGCCGAGGCGGGCGGCGTGGCGGTTCATCAACTGGGCGAAGGCGTCCTCGGAACCGGCAGTGAACTCGGCCAGGGCGACGCTGGCGTCGTTGCCCGACTGCACGATCATCCCCTGGAGTAGCTCCTCCACGGCGACATCGGTGTTGACGTCCACAAACATCCGCGAGCCCCCGGTGCGCCACGCCTTCTCGCTGATATGGACGCGGTCACTGAGCTTGATCTGCCCCTTCTGTAGCTCGCTGAACACCACATAGGCGGTCATCAACTTGGTGAGGCTGGCCGGGGCGGCCCGCTCGTCGGCGTTCTTCTCTGCCAGGACGGCGCCACTGTCGGCATCGATGAGCAGGTAGCCGCGCGCCTCGATATCGGGGGGCTCAATGGTCGCCGGGGCCATGGTCGGGGCGGGCGTGGGGAGGGTGCTGGTGTCGGCATAGAGCAGACCCGGCAGCAGGAGCAGGAGGGGGAGCATCAGTTTTAGCATAAGCGTCGCCTTTGGAGACCCAGGGTGACTCAGTGGGTGCGGGTAAGTGGGTGTCGGGGCTGTGGTGACCACCGCCCCTCACCGTGACCACGGGGCGGCGTGGCGGTTCAATGTTCGATCACTACCCGCGGGCGCTCCATGCCGCGGGCGGCCATGTCTACCGCTAGTCGATCCGCCTCCTCAAAGGAGCCGAGCGGACCGAGGCGTACCCGGTGCATGGTCAAGTTACCGACGGCGACCGGCTCAATGGAGATGGGGAGGCGCACCTCCTGCGCCAACCGGCTCTTGAGCCGCTCGGCGTTGGCGCGGCTGGCAAAGGCGCCGGCCTGGAGGTACACCGTCATCCGTTCACCGGCCGCCCCACCGCCTGTGCCGCCGGTGACCGCGGGCGGCTCGTTGACGATGGGTTGATCGGCCACGATGGGCAGCGGTTTGGCGGGGCTGGGGCGGGAGACATTAATCGGGGTGGCGACCACGCCCGGGCTACTCTCCTCATCGGCCGCCAAGGTGCTGGAGCCCCCCTGACCGGGGCTGATCGCCACCACCTCGACCCGCGCCGTGCCTGGGCCAGCCACCCCGAGTTTGGTGGCTGCGGCGTAGGAGAGATCGATGATCCGCCCCTCTTTGAAGGGGCCGCGGTCATTCACCTTCACCACGGCACTGCGCCCGTTGTCCAGGTTGGTGACCCGCACATAGGTGGGGAGTGGCAGGGTCTTGTGGGCCGCGGTCATCGCCATCATGTCGTAGGGCTCGCCGCTGGAGGTGCGCTTGCCGTGGAACTGGGTGCCGTACCAGGAGGCGATACCGCGCTCGCTGTAGCCATCCGCCCGCTCCATGACGTAGTAGCGCTGGCCGAAGACCTCGTACCAGTCGGGGTTGCCATATTTGCTGCGCGGCTCCCATTTGGGCACCGCATCGGGGATGTTGGCGAGGTTGGAGGGGACCTGGCGTGGGGCCCCATCCCGGCTGGGGGTGCTGGTGCAGCCCGCCAGTAGTAGGGGGCCGGCTAGGAGGAGGGCAACCCCCCAGCGGGGACGCATCGCGGTTCGGCTCATGGGTGACTCTAGGGCTTCTGGTATTGCTCGCGGATCTGCTGCGAGAGCTGGTGGACCGCCATGGCGTAGAGCGGACTGCGGTTGTAACGGGTGATGACGTAGAAGTTATCGAGGACGATCCAGTACTCGGTACCCGCGTCACCATCCAGGGCGATCAGTTTCGCCTTCTGCCCCACCCGCAGCTCCTGTTGGGGCTCCACCCCCGCCGCGCTCAGCTCGCCAACGGTGCGCTTAAGCTCCAGGCCATCATCCAGCAGCGGGGTGGGATCGGTGCCGGGGGCCAGCTGGGCCGGTACCGCTACCCTCTCCCCCAACTGCCATTTGTGGACGTGGAAGTAGTTGGCCACGCTCCCGATCACATCGGCCTTGGAGTGCCAGAGATCGCGCCGGCCATCGGCATCGAAGTCAACGGCGAAGTTGCGGAAGGAGCTGGGGATGAACTGCGGCATCCCCATGGCCCCGGCGTAGGAGCCGGTGAGGGTGAGGGGGTCAAACCCCTCCTCCTGGGCCATCACCAAAAACTGCTCCAGTTCACTGCGGAAGAATTTGGCCCGGGGCGGGTAGTTGAAACCGAGGGTGGAGAGGGCGTCTACCACCCGATAGCTGCCGGTGTTGCGGCCGTAGAAGGTCTCTACGCCGATGATGGCGACGATCACCTCTGCCGCCACGCCGTACTGCTCTTCCGCCTGTCGCAACAGCTCGGCGTTGTCACGCCAGAAGGCGACGCCGCGTTCGATCCGCTCCGGGGTGAGGAAGATCGGGCGGTACTTGGACCACGGTTTACTCTCCGCCGGCCGGGAGATGGCGTCGAGGATCTGCTGTTTGATCTCGGTGCGGGCAAACAACTGGTTGAGTGCCTTGCGGGAGAACTGGTGCTTGCTCACCATCCCATCGATGAACTCTTGCACCTCCGCGCGTTGGCTCAGATCGGCGGCCATGGCGGGTGGGGTGAGGGCGAGCAGTAGGGCAGCAGCCAGAGGCCGAAAACGCATAGCGGGGGTTAACTCCGGATTAGGCGGTGGTGGGTCTGAACGGACATCAGGATACCGAATGCGGCAAACAGGGTCACCATTGAGGTGCCGCCTCGGCTGATCAGCGGGAGCGGTACCCCCACCACGGGCAAGATGCCGCTCACCATGCCGATGTTGACGAAAACGTAGACGAAGAAGGTCATGATCACACTGCCGGCCAGCAGGCGAGAGAAGGTGTCTTGGCCGTTGGCGGCAATGTAGAGCCCGCGCATGACAATGAAGCCGTAGAGGGCGAGCAGCAGCAGCACCGCCATCAGACCGAACTCCTCGCCAAATACGGCAAAGATGAAGTCGGTGTGGCGCTCCGGCAGGAACTCCAGGTGGGATTGGGTCCCTTTCAACCAACCTTTGCCATACATCCCGCCGGAGCCGATGGCGATGGTGGACTGGATGATGTGATATCCGGCCCCCAGCGGATCGGTCTCCGGGTTGAGGAAGGTGAGGACGCGGCGGCGCTGATAGTCGTGCATCCCAAACTCCCACAGCAGCCAGATGAGCGGTACCGCCACCAGCGCCCCAGCGGCGATCACCCGCCAACGCAGACCGCCAAAGAGCAGCACAAACATCCCCGAGCTGCCCACCAGCAGGGCGGTGCCCAGATCCGGCTGTTTAGCCACCAGGACCGCAGGGATGACAAAGATGAGCCCGGTGAATACCACCGGCCAGAAGCGGGGCGGCAGACTCATGCGGGCCAGGAAGGCGGCGGTGGCGGTGGGGACCGCCAGCTTCATCAGCTCTGAAGGTTGGAAGCGGAGGACACCCAGATCCAACCAGCGCTGTGCCCCCTTGCCGATCTCGCCCATCACCAATACCGCCACCAACATGATGAGCCCCAGGCCATAGAGCCAGGGGGACCAGCGACGGAGGGTATCCGGGGAGATCTGCGCCACCCCAAACATGGTGGCAAAGGCGATGCCGAGGCGTAGTGCCTGCCCCTCCACCATCTGGAGATCTGCGCCGCTGGCGCTGTAGAGCACCACCAGACCGAGGCCGGAGAGCAGCAGCAGACTCACCAGTAGGGGGGGATCGATATGGAGCCGCTGGGCGAGGGTGATCTGGGGCGTAGGGCTTTCGCCAATCATGGGCCGACTCCAGGGGGGGCTGGGAGGGTGGCGGGCAGGTTCATCGGTGGCTCTCCCCCTGCTGGGTGGCGGGTGGGCGGGCCGCCTCGGTCGGTGGGATGGCGGTCCACTGGGCGCCGGTGGGTGGCTTGCGCGGGGCCGACCCTTGTTGCGGGGGGGCGGGGGAGGTGAGGAACTCTGGGTTAGAGGTGAGGTAGCTATCCATGACTTGGCGGGCGATGGGGGCGGCGACGGAACCGCCATGGCCGCCATTCTCCACCATCACCGCCACGGCCACATGGGGGTGCTCTGCCGGCGCAAAGGCGACAAACAGGGCGTGGTCACGCAGCCGCTTCTCCACCTCATCCTCGCGGTAGCGCTCGTCCTGTTTGAGGGAGAAGACCTGGGCGGTGCCGGTCTTGCCGGCGATGGTATAGGCCTCGTTGACGATACGCCGGGCGGTACCAGAGCTGCTGTGGACCACATCCACCATGGCACTGCGCACGCTCTCCAAGTGCTTGGGGTCGCGCAGTTCGATCCTCTCCGCCACTTTGGGGATCAGCGGCGTGCGCTCGCCGGTGATGGGGTTGATCAGCGCGGCGACCACCCGCGGCTCATAGCGGATCCCGCCCACCGAGAGGGTCGCGGTGGCGTTGGCCAGCTGGAGCGGCGTGGCGAGAACAAAGCCCTGGCCGATGCCGGTGATGACCGTCTCGCCCGGGTACCAGGGCTGTTTACGGGTGCGCCGTTTCCAGTCACGGGTGGGCATGATGCCAGGGCGCTCGCCGGTGAGATCGACGCCGGTGAGGTGGCCGAAACCGAAGCGCTGCATGAAGGCGGAGAGGGCATCTATACCGAGGCGGCGCGCCACCTCGTAGTAGTAGACGTCACACGACTCGACGATGCTCTTGTGGAGATCGGTCGCCCCATGGCCACCCCGCTTCCAGTCCCGATATTTGTGGCTCTGGCCCGGCAGCTGGAAGTAGCCGGGACACCAGATGCGCTCGTCGGCGGTGGTGACCCCCAGCTCCAGGCCGGCCAGGCCGACAAACGGTTTGGTGGTGGAGCCGGGGGGGTATTGGCCGCGCAGGGCGCGGTTATAGAGGGGCTGGTCGGGGTTGGTGGTGAGCGCCTCGTAATCGGTCTGGCTGATGCCATTGACGAACAGGTTGGGATCGTAGCTGGGGGTACTCACCAGGGCCACCACCGCGCCATTGGTGGGGTCGATGGCCACCAGCGCCCCCCGCTCCTCCCCGAAGGCGTCCTTCAGATCCTGCTGGACCTTCACATCGATGTTGAGTACCAGGTCTTTCCCCGGCACGGGGGGGGTCTTGTCTAGCACCCGCAGGGTGCGGCCGCGGGCGTTGGTCTCCACCTGCTGGAGCCCCACTTTTCCATGCAGCTCATCCTCGTAGGTGTACTCCACCCCCACCTTGCCGATGTGGCTGGTGCCGGAGTAGTCGGAGGGATCGACCCGCTTCAGCTCCCGTTCGTCGATGCGACCCACATAGCCGACGATGTGGGCAGTTAGCTCGCCATAGGGGTAGTGGCGGGCAAGGCGGGAGGTGATCTCCACCCCCGGCAGGCGCGGCCGGTTGACGGCGATGCGGGCCACCTCCTCCTCGTTGAGGCGGAAGCGCAGGGGGACCCCCTCAAAGCCGCGATGGCGCTTCAGCTCGGCGCGGAAGCGACTGATGTCGGAGTCGCCCACCCCAATCAGGGCGTTGATCGCCTGGAGGGTGGCCTCCATGTCGGGCACCTGCTCGGGGATGATCTCCAGGCTGAAGGTGGGGACATTCTGGGCCAGGACCGCCCCGTTGCGGTCGTAGATGAGGCCGCGGGTGGGGGCGATGGGCTGGATGGAGACGCGATTTTCGTGGGAGAGGGTGGTGAAGTGGGAGTGGCGTACCACCTGGAGGAAGTAGAGGCGGGCAATGAGGGCCCCCATCAATGCCACCACCAGCACCGCCGCGACCACGGCGCGGCTGCGGAATAGGTGGCGTTCCTGGAGTGGATCTTTTAGCGCAATGCCCGGGCGGGCCATCTCAACTTACTCGGAATTTGCGCCGTAGGTCGCGCAGGATCAGATAGAGCCAGGGCCACAGCAGCATACTGGTGAAGGAGGGTAGCCAGTAGAGCCAGCTATTGGGGAGCTGGTCGATGAAGCCACGGATCCACAGACCCAACATCTGGTGCAGGGCGACCAGCATCAGGATGGTCAGCGACTGCTGCCAGAGCGGATAGACCCGCACCCGCTGATGGAACAGCGCCGCTACATAGGCCACCAGTGCCAGGCTCAAGGCGTGCTGACCCAACAGGGCACCGCGTGAGACATCGAGCAGGATCCCCATCAGCCAGCCTACCCCCACCCCCACCCGCTCCGGCAGGGCGAGGCACCAGTAGATCAACACCAGGGCGACCCACTCCGGCCGTCCCAGCTCTGCCCAGTCGGGCAGGGGCAGCATGGTGAGGATCAGGGCCAAAACAAAGCTAAGGACGATGACCCAGCCATTTTGGTGGCGGATCAGGGTCATGGCGCCACCTCAGGGTCACCCGCTTCGGTCGGTGGGCGGTGATCGCCGGCCCAGATGAGCAGCGCCTCGCGGGTGCGCTCCAGGCGGGCCGCCGGCTCAGCGGTGATCACCAGGAATGGCTCAGCTGGGTCCCGGGCTACCGAGGTGACATTGGCCACCGGATAGCCCGGGGGGAACTGTCCCCCGAGACCCGAGGTGATGAGGAGATCGCCCTTCTCGATATCGGCATTGGCGGGGATGTGGGGGATCTCCAGGCGGTGTGATTCGCCGGTGCCAAGGACGATCACCCGCAGGCCGCTACGGTTTACCTCCGCCGGGACTGCGTGGGCCGGATCGGTGATGAGCATGGTGGTGTTGGTGTTGTAGGTGGTGCGGATCACCTGACCCATCACCCCTTCGGCGTCCAGTACCGGTTGGGAGACGTAGACCCCATCCTGGGTTCCCTTGTTGATGGTCACCAGATGGCGAAAGGGGTCGAGATCCACCGATATCAGCTCGCCAATGAGCACCCGCTCGCTCACGCGGGCCGAGGAGTGGAACAGCTGGCGTAGCCGTTGGTTCTCCGCCAGGATGGTGTTGAACCGCTGGAGGCGTGCCTCCAGCAGGAGCTGCTCCTCCCTCAACTGCCGGTTCTCTTTGATGAGGGCACCGCGGCTGGCAAGGGATTCACTCGCCCAAGCGCCCACCCTCCCAGGGAGGGCAGCGACATACTGGATGGGGTAGAGGCCGAGGGCGATCCAGGCGCGGATCTCCTCTAGGTGGTGCTGCCGGTGGTCTACGGTCATGATGACCACCGATGCCACCACCAGGAGGATTACCCGAGTGGTGGCCGACGGTCCGCGGACGAACAGGCGTTTGATGGGGCACCTCTTGCCGGATGGGCAGTGACATACGGGGTGTCGAGTCGGCTACCCCGCCCGCTGACTTCCGCTGTCATCATCGGCTCATGCTTGGTGTTCGAGGGTAGGGAGCCGCCTCATGGGGCCACCTCAACGGCTGACGGCACCGGAGGTGGCCACGACCCGGCAGTCCGCTACTCCAGGGCGAAGATATCGACCCCGTGCTCGTCCATCATCTCCAGGGCGCGACCGCCACCGCGAGCGACGCAGGTGAGCGGGTCCTCGGCGACGATCACCGGGAGGCCGGTCTCCTCCATCAGCAGGCGGTCGAAGTCCCGCAGGAGGGCACCGCCACCGGTGAGCACCATGCCGCGCTCGGCAATATCGGCACCCAGCTCCGGGGGGGTCTGCTCCAGGGCGGTCTTGACCGCCCCGACGATGCCGGCCAGCGGCTCCTGCAACGCCTCTAGGATCTCGTTGCTATTCAGGGTGAAGCTGCGCGGGATCCCCTCCGCCAGATTGCGGCCGCGCACCTCGATCTCCCGCACCTCACTGCTGGGGTAGGCGGAGCCGATCTCATGCTTGATGCGCTCAGCGGTGGACTCGCCGATGAGGCTGCCGTAGTTGCGTCGCACGTAGTTGATGATCGCCTCGTCGAGACGATCGCCACCGATGCGGACCGAAGAGGAGTAGACGATGCCATTGAGCGACAGCACCGCGATCTCGGTGGTGCCGCCACCGATATCCAGCACCATGGAGCCGGAGGCCTCGGAGATGGGCATCCCGGCCCCGATGGCGGCAGCCATCGGCTCTTCAATGAGGTAGACCTCGCGCGCACCGGCGCCGGCGGCCGACTCACGGATGGCGCGCCGCTCCACCTGGGTGGCACCGCAGGGGACGCAGATCAGCACCCGCGGGCTCGGCTTCAGCAGCTTGAATTTGTCCTCATGGACCTTACGGATAAAGTGCTGGAGCATCTTCTCCGTAATGGTGAAGTCGGCGATCACGCCATCTTTCATCGGCCGAATGGCATTGATGTTGCCCGGCGTGCGGCCCAGCATCCGCTTTGCCTCCATGCCGACGGCGGCGATGCGCTTGTTGTTGTTGGGGCCGGACTCCTGACGAATAGCGACTACCGACGGCTCATTGAGCACAATGCCTTCACCCCGGACATAGATGAGGGTGTTGGCGGTGCCGAGATCGATAGAGATGTCGTAGGAGAAGAGTCCCTTGAGACGTCCAAACATTGGCGGTGCTCGATTGGGAGAGTGAGGGGGGCTCTGATTAGCGCGCTAATTTAGCAACCGGCCGGGGTTTTGGGCAAGGTTGGACCTGTGATACCTTTCGCCCTTTCCCTAATTAAGCCTTCCAACGGAGCGGGTCATGGCCCTGGAACGATCCGACGTGCTCAATATCGCCCATCTCGCGCGGCTTGCCATCGCTGAGCAGGATATCCCCGAGTACGCCCGAAATCTGTCGAATATCCTCGATTTCGTTGCCCAGATGGAGGCCGTGGACACCACCGGCGTAGAGCCGATGGCCCATCCCATGGACGCCTCCCAGCGGCTGCGTGAAGACCAGGTGAGTGAGACCGACGAGCGGGCCCACTTCCAGGCCATCGCCCCGGCCACCGAGGCGGGGTTGTACCTGGTTCCCAAGGTCATTGAATGACCGTAACCACCGAATAATAAAACGGAAAAGAGCGGTCGTCCGCCCTCTTGGGCGCCCCCTTGAGCTGTCTCCCGAGTGCCGCGGATCGCCGCTGCACGGTGTGGTGGCAGCCAGGAGGTGGCCGGCGACCAATCCCAGCCTCCGAGCCTGAGGTGCTCCCCCCCATGCACGACAAGACCATTGCCCAACTGGCCGCCGGCCTCGCCCAGCGGGAGTTCTCCAGTGTGGAACTGACCACCGCCCTGCTTGCCCGTATCAAGGCGCGGGACGGCGAACTCAACGCCTTCATCACCGTGACCGAGGAGTTGGCGCTGGCCCAGGCGCAGGCCGCCGATCAGCGCATCCAGGCCGGCAGTGCGGCGCCTTTGACGGGTATCCCGCTGGCCCAGAAGGATATTTTCTGCACCAACGGGGTTAAGACCAGCTGCGGTTCAAAGATGCTCGACAACTTCATCGCCCCCTACGACGCCACTGTGGTGCGCCGCTTCAATGAGGCGGGGGCGGTGATGGTCGGCAAGACCAATATGGATGAGTTCGCCATGGGCTCCTCCAATGAAACCAGCTTCTACGGCCCGGTGAAAAATCCCTGGGACCTGGCCGCGGTCCCCGGCGGCTCCTCCGGCGGCTCGGCGGCGGCGGTGGCGGCGCGCTTGGTGCCTGGTGCCACGGGTACCGACACCGGCGGCTCTATCCGCCAGCCAGCAGCGCTCTGCGGCATCACCGGCATCAAGCCCACCTACGGCCGCGTCTCTCGCTGGGGCATGATCGCCTTTGCCTCATCGCTGGATCAGGGGGGGCCGATGGCCACCACCGCCGAGGATTGTGCCCTCATGCTGGAGGCGATGGCCGGTTTCGACACCCGCGACTCCACCTCTGCGGATCTGCCGGTCCCCTCTTATCAGGCTACCCTAGCTAACGATATCAAAGGGTTGCGCATCGGTCTGCCCAAAGAGTATTTCGGCGAGGGGCTGGACCCGGCGGTGGCCAAGGTGATCGAGCAGGCCATTGACGAGTATCGGCGCCTAGGGGCGGAGGTGGTGGAGATCTCCCTACCCAATACCCACCTGGCGGTCCCCACCTACTATGTGGTGGCGCCGGCGGAGTGCTCCTCCAACCTCTCGCGCTTCGATGGCGTCCGCTACGGCTACCGCTGTGAGGCGCCCAAGAACCTGGAGGACCTCTACAAGCGCTCCCGCGGCGAGGGGTTTGGCCCAGAGGTCCAGCGGCGCATCATGATCGGCACCTACGCCCTCTCCGCCGGCTACTACGACGCCTACTATCTAAAGGCGCAGAAGCTGCGGCACCTCATCTCCGACGACTTCAAGCGTGCCTTCACCCAAGTGGATGTGATCATGGGGCCCACCTCCCCCACGGTCGCCTTCAACATTGGCGAGAAGACGGCCGATCCGGTCACCATGTACCTGTCGGACATCTACACCATCGCCGTCAACCTGGCTGGGGTGCCGGGGATGTCGCTGCCGGTGGGGTTTGTTGAGGGGCGGCCGGTGGGGATGCAGCTCATCGGCAACTACTTCGACGAGGCGCGTCTGCTCAATGTCGCCCATAAGTTCCAACAGGCGACCGACTGGCACGCGCGGCTCCCCGAGGCGTTCAAGGCGTAACAGAACAGATCAACACTGGGGCTGGGTGGCGCTTGGCGCCCCACCGCCCCATCTGTCGGTGCTCACCGAAAGGGTCGAACGGTTATGGAATGGGAAGTTGTCATCGGGCTTGAAATCCACGCCCAGCTCGCCACCAAAAGCAAAATCTTCTCCGGTGCCGCCACTGCCTATGGTGCCGAGCCCAACACCCAGGCGTGTACCATCGATCTGGGGATGCCTGGGGTGCTGCCGGTCCTGAATCGGGAGGCGGTGCATATGGCGGCCAAACTTGGCCTTGCCATCGGCGCTGAAGTGGCGCGCCGCTCCGTCTTCGCCCGGAAGAACTACTTCTACCCCGACCTGCCCAAGGGCTACCAGATCTCCCAGTACGAGCTGCCGGTGGTGGCCAACGGCCACCTCAATATCGAGCTGGAGGAGGGGATCACCAAGCGTATCGGTATCACCCGTGCCCACTTGGAAGAGGATGCCGGCAAGAGCCTGCACGAAGATTTCCACGGCATGAGTGGCATCGACCTCAACCGGGCCGGCACGCCGCTGCTGGAGATCGTCTCTGAGCCGGACCTGCGTTCGGCCAAGGAAGCGGTGGCCTACATGAAGAAGCTCCACTCTCTGGTGCGCTACCTGGAGATCTGCGATGGCAATATGCAGGAGGGCTCCTTCCGCTGTGATGCCAACGTCTCAGTGCGTCCGTTGGGACAGGCCGCCTTCGGGACCCGGGCCGAGGTGAAAAACCTCAACTCCTTCCGCTTCGTCGAGAAGGCCATCGAGTATGAGGTGACGCGCCAAATTGCCCTCATCGAGTCCGGTGGCAAGGTGGTGCAGGAGACCCGCCTGTATGACCCCGACAAGGGCGAGACCCGCTCCATGCGCGCCAAGGAGGAGGCCAACGACTACCGCTACTTCCCCGATCCAGATCTCCTGCCACTGGTGATCGACGACGCCTTTGTTGCGGCCGCCCGCGCCAGTCTGCCGGAGCTGCCGGATGAGAAGAAGCAGCGCTTCGTGGCCGACTATGGCCTCTCCAACTACGACGCCGGCGTCCTCACGGCCACCCGCGAGTTGGGTGACTACTACGAGCAGGTGGTGAAGTGCTCCGCCGTTGACGCAAAACTGGCCGCCAACTGGGTCATGGGCGACCTCTCTGCCGCCCTCAATAAATCGGGTAAGGAGATTGGCGAATCTACCGTCTCCGCTGAGATGTTGGGGGGGATGCTGAAGCGCATCGCCGATGACACCATCTCCGGCAAGATCGCCAAAGAGGTGTTCGAGGCGATGTGGGCCGGTGAGGGGGATGCCGATGCGGTGATCGAAAAGAAGGGCCTTAAACAGATCACCGATAGCTCCGCCATCGAGCAGATCATCGACGATGTGATTGCCGCCAACCCAGATAATGTGGCGGCCTATCGCAGTGGCAAGGACAAGCTATTTGGCTTCTTCGTCGGTCAGGTGATGAAGGCCACCGGCGGCAAGGCCAATCCAGGCCAGGTGAACGAGCTACTGAAACAGAAACTGAACGGCTAAGTCGCCCAACCCCCACCAGCTCCCGCTGTGGGCGCCATCCACCATGAGGTGGGTGGCGCGGGGGTAACGTCAGTTGGTAGCCGCCGGGCGCAGGCCACCTGGAGGCGAGACGTTTCGATGTCGGATTTCTACACACGCATCACCCGTTGGCTACATCAGAAGGTGTGGCTGACCGACCCGCAGACCCTCTCCTCCTGGCAGCGCTCTCTGTTAGGGGTGCTCCGCATGGGGACGGTGTTGGCCCAGGAGCTGTTCCGCGGCCAACTCGCCCTCCAGGCGATGAGCCTGGTCTACACCACCCTGCTCTCCCTGGTGCCGCTACTGGCCGTCAGCTTCTCCGTGCTCAAGGGGTTTGGCGTTCACAACCAGCTGGAGCCCATGCTGCATCAGTTCCTCGCCCCCCTCGGGGGCGAACGGGCCGATGAGGCCACCACTCGCATCGTCGAATTCGTTGAGAAGATGGATGTGCGGGTGCTGGGCTGGATGGGCCTGGGGATGCTCATCTACACCGTCATCGCTACCCTGCAGAAGGTGGAGGGGGCGTTCAACCACGTCTGGAATGTGCGCCAGGCGCGCTCCTTCGGCCGTCGCTTTGCTGACTTCTTTGCCGTGACCCTGATTGGGCCGGTCCTGCTCTTCTCCGGCATCGGCGTGACCGCCTCCTTCCTCAACTCGGAGATGGTCCAGCAGATCCTGGCCATCGAACCCCTTGGCAGGTTGGTGGTGCTGGCCAGCCTATTGGCCCCCACGGCCCTCATTGTCATCGCCTTCACCTTTGTCTATCTCTTCGTCCCCAACACCCGGGTCCGTTTCCTCTCGGCCTTTATCGGCGCCATCGTCGCGGGGGGGCTATGGCAGGCCACCGGGCTGCTATTTGCCTCCTTTGCCGCCGGCTCCACCCGTTACTCCGCCATCTACTCCGGTTTTGCCATCCTGATCCTGTTCATGATCTGGCTCTACCTCTCCTGGTTCATCTTGCTGTTCGGGGCGCAGGTGGCCTACTACCACCAGCACCCAGAGCAGATCCGGCCAGAGCGGGAGCGGTTCCAGTTGAGCGGCCGGCTACGCGAACGGGTAGGACTAGTGGTGATGTATCTCGTGGCGGACGCCTATCACCGCGGTGGTCCATTCTGGACCCTGGAGCGGCTAGTGCAGCGCCTTGCCCTGCCAGGCGATGCGGTACTCGGGATCCTGGAGGCACTACGCAACAAAGGCCACCTGCTGGAGACCGGCGATGACCCCCCGGCCTACATCCCCGGGCGCGACCCAGAAGAGATCCGGGTGCTGGAGATCATCCACGGCTTGCGTTCAGCAGAGGAGGGCAGCCACCTCGTGAGCGAGGCCAAGCTCAAGGTAAAGACAGTGGATCACCTCTTGGTACGAATGCATGAGGCGATACACCAGGCATTTGGTGACCTCAGTCTGGAAGACCTGGTGCGAGAGCGGCAGGCCAAGACCCACCTGCCAGAACCAGAACAACTACATTGAGGCGCAGGACAGTCCCCGCCAGGTTGTTCAACGCAACCCTATTCCGTATACTTGCCCGTCCTTCTGCTACACCTAAGCCGGCGTAGCTCAGTTGGTAGAGCAACTGATTCGTAATCAGTAGGTCGGAGGTTCGAGTCCTCTCGCCGGCACCATAAAATCAGCGGGTTGCGGGGTTTGGTTGGCGGGGCTCCGTAATATTTTGCTGGCTCTCCGTAATATCTTTGACTGCGCTGTCTCTCTCCCTTTCGTTGCGAGGCCTTTGTTGTTGCTGGGCCGGCGCTTCTCTCCCTGTTTGATTCGTTTTATCTCCGGTGTTTGCTGGGCGGCACGATGAAGCCGACGTAGTGCATGGTGTGGATCTCCTGTTGTGGGAGTGTGATCCGGGGTTGGGTCTCGTTGATGGAGGCGAGTGCGATGGTGTTGGCGCGCTCGAACAGCAGCTCTCGCACCATGCTGTGGCCGTCTTGGGTGGTGACTAGTACGAATTCGCCGGGCATGGCGCTGTGGCCTGGTTCAAGTACGATGAACCAGCCGTCTCGGATGGTGGGGCTCATGGCGTCGCCGCGTATCCGGAGGGCGTAGGCGTTGGGGTCGCTGCTGGGGACGTCGATCCAGCCGTCGTTCTGCCCCGCTGAGCGCTCTAGGGTGACCCAGGTTCCCCCCTCATCTCCTTGGGCAGTGCCCTCCACCGGTGCCTTGCGGGAGGGGGTGGTGATCGCCGCTGTCAGCTCCAGTGCATGGTCGCTCGGTAGCTCCAACTCCACCGCTAATCCCGTGCCGTTGATCAACCACTCGGGGTTCACCTGCACCGCCTGTGCGAGCCGACGGACATCGGCGAAGGTCGGTTCGCGCACGTCCCGCTCGTAGTTGGAGACGCGGCTTTGCGACCGCCAGCCACAGGCCGTCGCCACCTCCCCCTGCCCCAACTTCAACCGCTCCCGCGCCCAGCGCAGACGGCTGCCAAAGCTCATCAATCGATTCATCCCCTAATTTTCCATCACGTCCCGTGATGAGGTCACACGACGAATCGTGTTGATTGATATCACGAAACGTTATTAGAATGGGCGCCAGGAGGTGACCATGCCCAGCCCCACCCGGAAAGCGATCGATCTCGCCGGTGGCCCAACCGCCCTCGCTGTCTGCCTGGGTGAGCGGCAACCCACCGTCTCCAATTGGCTTGCCCGTGACCGCATCCCCGCCGAGCGGGTGGAGGCGGTCTGTCTTGCCATTGACAACGCCGTCACCCCCCACGAGTTGCGCCCCGATGTGTTTGGCGATCCGGCCTATCGCGCCGCTCGTCATGGTGTCGGCCGAGGGGAGGAGGCGGCGGCTGGGGCGGAAGGTGCTGTCGCCTTGGGGTGTGTTAGGCGCGTATGTCCCGCCTCTTAGTTCGGGGCCTTCAATCCCTCAGAGGGCGTTTACTTTGCAGTTGTGAGGTTCAGTCATGCCATACAAATTAGGCAGCGGATCGCGCCACGAGCTGCGCGGTGTGCGCAGTGTGCTGGTGCAGGTGGTGGAGCGCGCCATCGAACTCACCACGCAGGATTTCTGCGTGGTGGATGGGTTGCGTAGCCGAGAAGAGCAGGTGGCGCTGGTACAGCGAGGCGCCTCGAAGACGCTGCATAGCAAACACCTCACTGGCGAGGCGGTGGACCTGGTGCCGTTTATCAACGGTCGGCCGCGTTGGGAGTGGGGGCCGCTCTACGACGTGGCCGCTGCGGTGCAACAGGCGGCCCGCGAGCAGGGGGTGGCGCTGCGTTGGGGCGGTGTGTGGGACCGTCCGTTACTCGACCTAGCCAGCGGTGCCGATGGCCTGGAGCAGGCGGTGAACGCCTATGGCGAACGGCGTCGGGCCGCGGGCAAGCGGGTCTTTCTGGACGGTCCCCACTTCGAGCTGGTTTGACACCGATAGGAGCGCCCACCATGCAGAGATATTTCGCCTCCCTCCTCTGTCTCCTCCCCCTCATCCTGGGGGGCTGCGCCAATTCAGAGCCGAGCCTCAACAGTGCGACCCAGGTGGCCAACACCGCCATCGCCCTGACCGATGCGCGGGGCGAGATCGAGGCGGTGATTGCTGAAGTCGATCGCGCTGCCGTTGACTGGCCGCTCTCTGACCAAAGCGCCTGGACGGCAGTGACCGTGGAGACCCGTCAGCTCCTCGATCGCCTGGCCGAATTGCGGAGCAGCAGCGTGCTGCCGAGCCTGACGGAGCTGACGCCGCTACTCCAGCAGGCAGAGGCGCTTTATGGGCGCGGTGCGGCCTTGGTGCATCCCCATATGAATGAGATCGGCGAGTTGGGCCGCCTGCGCCTCGCCCGCTTCCGTGATGCCCACGATGGCTTGCAGACGGCCTACGCCGCCTACCAGGCCAACCAAACCGCGCAGACCGCCGCCCAGGTGCTGGACACGGCGATCCGCCTAGGCACCCTCGCGGTGAAGTTGGGGGTGGTGGTGCCATGATTGAGTACGCCGCGTTGCGTGATGAGATGCGCAGTGGTGACCTGTTCCTGGTGGAGGGCCGTGGGGTGATCTCCACCCTCATCCGGGTCTTGACGGGACAGCAGCTCTCCCACGTTGCACTCCTGGTCTGGATCGACGGCGGCCTGTGGGTGGCGGAGATGCGCGAGTTTGTCGGCTTTCAACTGCGGCCGGCCTCGCTCTGGCTAGAGGACATCAGCGGAGCGGGGCACACCGTCTACTACGGTCGCGCACCGCGCCGTGTGCGGGAGAGTCCGTTGGTGAAAGAGACGGCCCTGGGCTTTCGCTCGCAGGGGTATGGCTACTTAAGCCTGTTGCAAGTGTGGTGGGCGCAGCTGCGGCGCACCCGGCTCCGGCCGCGCGGAGTGGTCTGCTCTACCTTTGTGCAGCGGTGTTGGGAGGCGGCAGGGATCGCCTTTAGTCAGACAGCAGATCCGGGAGACTTTCTGCGCCTATGCGACGGAATCGAGGCTATCGAAGCGTGAGCGAACCGACTCCTCCTTGGTTCGAAATGCCCGTGCGCGAGGCGATCGCCTATGGGGTGGTGGTGGCCATCTCCAGTTGGGGCGGGATCGTCGCTTACATCAACCGAGTCCGGGCAGGGCGAGAGTTTAGCCTGTCAGAGCTGATAGGCGAGCTGACCACCTCGGCCTTCTGCGGCGTACTCACCTACTGGTTCTGCCAATGGGCGGGCCTCAACCCCTACCTCACTGCGGCGCTGGTGGGGATCTCCGGCCACATGGGCTCGCGTGGCCTGGCCCTCACCGAGCGCTATATGTTGGCTGCTGCCCGCAAGTGGCTCGATGTGCGCTTTGGTTTGCGCGCCGAGGGCGATCAAAAAGAGGGTGGCGATAGCCCTCAGTAACGCAGTTTTACCCCGTCAATTCCCCTGTTATCTAGGCATCCGCACAACGGCCTTCGGGCCGCTGTGCGCTGCATATCGTGTGAGGAGAAGAGTGAAATGGGCAATCCCACGCTGATGGCTGAGTTACCAGGCAAGAGTAAGTTCTATGTTGCCGAGCTGGTCCCCTTCTTTGCCCGCGCGTTGGCGTGCAGTGAGGCCGCTGCCCGTCAGCGGATCTATCGCGCCATTCGCGCAGGCCGGATCGCGGTGGAGGAGTATCCCACGGCGAGTCCCAACCCAGAGTCAGTGACCTATCGGATCCCCCGCGACGAGGCGATCAGGGTGTTGAGCGGCACGCCGCGCAAGTGATCGCCTCGCTGAGTTCCATCATTCCCCCCTTCTGCGCACGACCTTCGTTGTGCCACCGCTGATGGCAACGGGATGCGCTACCCCTTGGGGTAGCGCATTCGCTGCTCGCTAACACGTAACGTCGCAGCTGTTGCAGCTGTATCACCTGTCGCAGCGCCGCGCCGTATCGTACACCCCCACGAAGGTGCTGGTGCAGTGCTCTGCCCGCGGTGCCGGCCGCCGGAGATGGCGCGGCAACGCCATCGGGCGCACTGGGCCATTCGCACCGCTTTTAACGCCCGCTCCCGGGTCGAGCAGACCTTGGGGTGTGGGATCCACTCCTAGCCCACAGGAGTCGTCGATGTCTGTCGTTCTACCGGATCTGCAACCGTGGCAAGAGCGCCTGCGCACCCTTTTAGCCGAGCAGGCGATTCGCGTCGCCGGCGCTGCCGAGATGGCGAGCGCCATGGCAGAAGGGACCCCCGCACCGGCCCTCTATCTGCTGGAGGAGCGGGCGGGGGCAGAGCCGAATCGCAGCATGGTCGGCGTGGTGCAAACGGTGGAGCGGGTGGTCTCTATCCACTACGCCATCGACAACCAAAGTGACGCCTCGGTAGCGCAGCTAGGGTCGCTGCGCGCCACTGTGATGGGCGCGCTACTCGGTTGGACACCGCCCGATTGCAGCCACCAGATCCAATTTGTTGAGGGCCAGCTGACGGCGTTCGACACCGATCTCCTTTGGTGGCAAGACCAGTTCAAAACGCAGTTTCGGCTGCATCACATCCACCCCTGAAGTGCCCGCCCATGGTCGGATTCAGGGGGGAGTCCCATTGGCCAGTGATGGCCATCAGGCGGGAGTTGCCGCCGAAAGTGCGCGCCTGGGAAGTGTCGTTTCCCATGGCGACTCAAACCGGGCGCGCCCCACGCGATGGCGCCGTCCTCAAGGCAGTGAACACTGCGAACACAATGAACTGAAATGAAAGAGGAACTAGCGAATGTATGACTCCAGTTTGATGGCGCTACTGACTGCGCAGGAAGTGAGCTATGGCACCGATCCGGGCGCCGACTACCAGGGCATCCTGCTGACCGAAGGCGCCGACATCCAGCCGGTGGGCGCCAAGATCGATCGCAAGGTGATGACCAGCCACCGCTCTGCGCTCGGTAGCGTCATCGGTGCCAAGGGTTGGAATCTCACCATCCCCTGCGAACTGAAGGGTGGCGGCCTGACCGGCAGCGCCCTCAACAAACCTGAGTTTGATCACCTGTTGCAGGCCTCCGCCATGGGCGTCACTGCCGGCTGCGTCATCACCCTGAGCGGTGTGAGCGGCAGTTGGGAGGCCGGTGAGGTGGTGACCAACACCACCACCTCCGGCACTGTGGGCACCCTGCTCAACGTGGTGGTGAGTGGCAGCAACACCACCCTCTTCATCCACCCGCTCGACACCAAGCCGTCTGACACCGACAGCCTGGCCGGTGCTACCTCTGCTGCCACCGGCACCGTCTCCGGCGCGCCGGCCGACTCTTGGGTCTACTACCCGCTGAGTGACCACGCCGCTTACAAGAGTGCCACCGCCCACTTCCACTGGGACGGCGTGCGCCACATCGCCACCGGTCTGCGGGCCGACTGGGAGGTGACCGCCGAGGTCAGCGGTTACGCTGCCATCAAGTTCACCGGCCAGGGGGTCTACAACGATCCCACCAACATCGCCCTGCCGAGCCCCGCGCTGAATGGTGTACTGCCGCCGGTGGTGCAGAACGCTGGCCTACAGATCATCAACGACGGCTCTACGGTCGATATGAGCAAGACCGCGGTGAAGAGCTTGCAGCTCAAGGGCGGCAACCAGATCAAAGAGCGGAACGACATGAACGCCATCGACGGCCGTCGCTCCATCGAGATCCTCGGCGCCCGCCAGGCGAGCGGCTCCATCGATCCGGAAGTGATGGCGCTGGCCGACTTCGACATCTGGACCGCCTGGAAAGACGCCACCACCCAGCGGCTCTACGCCACCCTCGGTGCCGACGCCGGCAACCGGGTCCACCTGCTGGTGACCAACGCCCAGGCGGATGAGGTGAAGTACCAGGACCGTGATGGCACCCTGGCCTACAACCTGCCGTTTACCCCGCGCGCCCTCACCAGCGCCGGCAACGACGAGTACTTCCTGGTGTTCTATTGATCGAACCCAAAACCCTGTTTCCGATCCTTTTTAACGCCACCCAATACTGGAGAACCCTATGGCCCTGCGCCTGATTGATAACGACGCCCCTTACTCTGTTCCCGTCACCGTACTGGTACCGGACCACGGCAAGATGCGCGAGGTGAAGTTCACCATCCTCGCCAAGGTCATCTCCGACGAGGAGATCAAGAGCCTGGGCGAAAGTGGTGACATCGAGGCGCTGAACAAGTTGGTCACCGGCTGGAGCGGGATGAAGGATCTGGACCACAACGAAGTGCCCTGCACGGAAGAGACTCGGGCGCTGGTGTTTGGTATCGCCAACTATCGCGGTGCCATCCTCGACGCCATCTTTAAGTCTCGCACCGGGCGCGCCCGGGGAAACTAATCGCCGCCGCCCAACATCAGGCGGCGCTAGATTGGCACGCAACGCGGTCGAGAGGGAACTCGACCGCCCCCGTGCAAGAGCAGTTACAGGGGTTAGTAGAAGGTGAGGCGGCCGAGCAGTGGGCCGCCCTCATTCAACAACGCCAGCAGCAAACACACGAGGACCTTCTGCTCCTCGAAGAGAACCTGCCAGTGATCGAAGCGTGGGCCGTAGCGGGCGGCGAATGGATCACCGGTGGCATGGGCGGCCTGGTTCGCATGGACTGGACAGCCGTAGAAAAGGTGCTCGGTTACCACGAGATCGACACCCCTCCACACCTGATGCGCGGCCTGCATATCTTCAGCCGCGCCTACGCGGCAGAACATAACCGGCTCGATAACCAAGAGGCGGAACGAAAGAAGAGGCGATAGGCCGTGGCTGAGATCACATTGGAGTTTCGATTAGAAGGGGACGTCTCCGGGCTCGCAGTGGCCATGGAGGAGACGACCTCCGACGTCACCGCCCTGGGCGATGAGTCCACGAAGACGGATCAGATCATCAGTGATCTCGTCAGCCACGCGACAGATGGCTTCGCAACCCTCCAGGATCTGATCGGCAGTACCTCCTCACGTATCCAGTCGATGGTCGTCGCAGCGCAAAATGTGACCCAAAATATCAAGGCCGCCGCTGCCAATGCCATCGCCGAAGTTGCGGATACCTACAACTCCTCCATGGCCTTGGTGAACCGCAGCAGCTCAGGCAGTGGCGGTGCATCAAGTGGTACCGCTGTCGATGCAGAGGTAGAGGATACCTCCGCGCGTATCTGGGCGTTGATTGAGGAGGCACGTAACGTCACCAAGAGCATCCGGGAGACGACGGCTGCTGCGGTTGCGGAGGCGGCCGAGATCTCTGCGTCATCGCTCCAGCGCTCGCAGCGTAGCGCGCAGTCAAGCGTTCCCCAGGTCAGTGGTACGGATGCCGTCGGGGATCCAGGCATCGCTGCCTTGGAGGCCTCGGCTGAGGGGGCAACAGGCAGGGTGCAGGCCCTGGCCGAGGAGAGTAGCCGCCTCGCCCAGAGCTTGCAGCAGGTCAATGCCAGCGCCTCAGGTGAGGCGCTGGCAAACTACAGTGCGAAGCTGGATCAGGCGAGCAAGGCGGGTCAGGAGAGCGCGAAGGGTATCGAGGCGACCTCCTCTAGCTCTGCTGGATCCTCCGGCATCATGGCGAGTTTTGGCAACGTCATCGAACTCGTGAGCGGCAAGTACGGCAAGCTCATCGAGCTGGTCAACGCCTTCAAGGATTCGCCTGTCGGCGCGTACATCATCGAGGCCGTGACGGCCTACCAGGGCTACGACAAGGCACTCACCGAGGCCACTGGCAGCGCCGCGGGGGCGAAGGTGGCGTTCGCTAAGTTGGATGAGTTCGCGGCGCGGACTCCCGTGACCCTGCAAGAGGCCACCGAGGCCTTCACCACCCTCAAAAGCGCAGGACTCACTCCATCCATCCAGGCCCTCACCAGCTACGGCAACATCGCGGCAGGCACCAACAAGAAGCTGGCCGATGTGGTCAGTGTGGTGGGTGAAGCGAGCCAGGGGCAATACGACAAGCTCACCGATCTGGGTATCAAGGTTGCTGAGCAGGGTGACTCCCTCAAGTTGACCTACGGCGGCGTCAGCACCAGCGTCAAACAGGATGCGAGTGCCATTGAAGGCTACCTCATGAAACTGGGGGAGACCCAGTTCGCCGACGCCATGGGCGAGCAGATGGACACCTTGCCGGTGATGTTTGATCGCGTCAATCAGCAGCTCTCCGGTGTCGTGGTTGATATCTATCGGCTGTTTGAACCGAGTGCGACCAGTGTCTGGAAAGACTCCCTGGCGCTGATGGGCGATGGGGTGGATTACGTTGTCGAAAAGATGGGGGCGCTGAGGGATTGGATCCAAGGTGGTATCGGCTTTGATTGGCTCATGGCCGAGGCCGAATTGTGGTGGGACTCGTTGACCGCTGGGTTCGGTGGCAGCGGGGCCGCCATCCTGGAGACCATGGGGGGGGTGTGGCAGGGCATCGTGGACGGCGCCACTGCGATGCTGGAGTGGGTCACGGGCGGCATTTTTACCTCTTTTGGTGGACTGCTGGAGTTTTTGACCGATTTTGGCAGTCAGGCAGTCTCTCTCATCAGCGATGCCTTTGCTAATTTCCCCCTCAACATGAAGGTGGCCGTAACCATCATGCTGGCGGAGGGAGAGAAACTCTGGATCAGCCTAAACGAGTCCATCGACCTGTTTGTGGTGGATTTTGAGTCGTTCACCGAGTCCCTTGGTTACTATTGGGAGAGTATGACGCTCAACATCCGTCTGCTCTACGCCGAGGTCATGGATTGGGTGATTGAGCAGTCGGCTAAAGTGTTGGCGGAAGCCGCCTCCTGGATCCCCGATTTTGAAATATTCGACTCCATGCGCGAGGCGATCAAATCGAGTGCGGCGGCCTTGAGCGATGTGGGCTCACGGCAGCAGGAGATCAATGATCTCATCGCGCAAGAGCATGCCGCCCACCAGGAAAACCAGCAGGTGTTGGAGGCGAAGCGGCAGTCTATTCAGACCACCGCTGAAGCCGAGCGCAGTGCCGCAGATGCCGGTGTGCAGGCGGCTCTCGCAGAGCGTCAGGCGGCAATGGATAAGCGAACGGCCTCGGTCGCCGCCCGGCAAGAGGCCCGCAAGGCGCAGGAGGAGACAGAGAAGACCGCCGGAGCCCAAGCGCTTGTCAAGAAAACGCTCGATGAGTCATCGAAGAGTGCCGCTGGCTTTACCAAATCACTTAATGAAAACTCGAAAGCCGCCGGCAATCTGACCGCCGAGGGCCAACGGCTGACGGAGCAGTACTACACCCCCTCAGAGCGCTTCGAGGCCACACTGGCCCGCTATAAGTTGCTGTACAACGAGAACACCATCTCGGTGGAGACCTACGCACGGGCCGTCCGCGATCTCACCAAAACCTACCTCGAACAGTCAGAAACGCCCTTTGATGCCGGCATGAAGACGCTAGCGGAGGAGGCGAAACAGCTAGGACTCACCGAGCGCGAGCGGGCGGCATACAACGCGGAGTTGGCGTATACCAACAAGATGTTGTCCGAACACAAAGAGTTGAATAACGACGAGATCGCAGCCCTGCGGGCGCAGGCGCTGGCCAACTATGACTTAGGTGAGCAGATCAAGCAGCGCGCCAAGGAGGAGGCGGCGGCGAAGACCCAGTGGGAAAATACGGCTAAGAGTATCAGCGACGGTTTGACCGGTGCCTTCGTGGGATGGGTCACCAAGAGCGAGAATTTGGCTGAGAATCTACGCAACAGTTTGCGCGAGATGTTCAACTCGCTGGTGTTGCAGCCCAAGATTCAGGCCATTATGACCTCCATTTCTAACGATTTAACGACGAGCCTCTTAGGGTATACACCCTCTTCGTCTGGGGCCGTGGTAAAGAGTGTGGGCGACTCATCGGGTGTTGGCTTTAGTCCATCGAGTCTACTGAGTTACGTCCCCTGGCAAGGGCTGGGTACGCTGGTGCTGGGCGATACCATCATGACCAGTGCCGGTGTCACCTACGGGACGGGATTTATGACCACCCAAAGCCAAATGCTGGCGGCCCAGGAGATGGGAATGGGCGGTATGAGTGGAGTCGGCTATGGTGGGCTTGGTATTGGCGGATATCTTGGATACCAGGCCACCGGTTCGATGTCTGGGGCGGTGACCGGTGCCGTGCTTGGGCAGATGGGGATGGGCGCCATTGGCGGCGTGATGTCCGGCGCGGGGGCCTCAGCCGGCGTCACCGCGGCCCTTCAGGCCATCGGCCCTTATGGGTGGATCGCCTTAGCCGCGCTGGCCATATTTGGGGATGGTTTGTTGGGTGGGGGATATACCGCGCCCTTTGGATCCCTCTCCACGTCGAGCGATGAGAGCGATCTGTGGCACAACAAGAATGGCGAATTCATCGGTGCGGAGTCTGTCTTTGGATATATCGGACTGACTTCTGATGCGCACCACGTAGGCGGCGAAAAGAAAACCCCTGCGATGCAGGCGTATTTCGATGGGCTGGCAGAGATTGATAACGCTCTCGCCCAGTTCCTCACCGTCGATGAGATCGCTGATGTCAAAACGCGCCTAGATGGTTGGGAGTCCTCCTCTACGAAGGCGTTTAAGGATTTTGAGTCCATGATGCAGGAGCGCTTGTCGGTCATTTTGACCGAGGTCGATCCTGCCTTGGGCAATCTGCTCGCCGCTTTTGATGGATCTTCCGAGGAGATTGCCGAGTACGCCGCCGGCCTGTTGGCGGCGCGTAAGGTGGTGCTCGATATCAATGCCTTCCTGGAGGCGCTGGAGAAGCCCAACGATCCAGTCCAGGCGATCATCGATCAGCTGGCGGCGATGGATCAGGCGGTGGCCAATGCCGAAGCCGCTGCCATCGCAGCGGCCGAGTCAGGCGATCCCACCCAGATTGCCCAGATGGCCGAGCAGCTCAAGCAGGCGGAGATCGCCCGCTATCAACAGTCCATCGCCCTGGTGTATCAGCTACAGGCCGCCATCGAGGAGACGGAGCGGCTGGCCTTTGAGTTCTCGTTGCGGCTGACGCAGAAGATCGAATCACTCACTGGGGTCGGCTCTCTCACCAGCGCGCCGGGTTCAGGTTCCGCGCAGATTTATGGGGCGGGGGCTGAGGTCTACCGCCGCTACATGGAGTCCACTGACCCAGCCGAGCGGATGCGCTATCTGGAGTATGGCGAAGGTCTGGTGGATAAGTGGATCCAGGCGCGCGAGCAGGAGATCAACCGTTGGCTTGAGGCGGAGATGGCGGCCATAGATGCCCAGCGCTCGGCCTTGCAGGCCCAGCGGGAGCAGGTCCAGCAGCGTTATCAGGCGGAGCAGGAGGCGATCCAGGAGGCGATCAACCTTACCCAGGAGTGGCAGGGTGTGCTGGATGGCGTGCAACGGATGCTCGACTCGCTGCGCTACTCCGGTGGCAATCCGCTCTCCTCATCTGCGCGTTACTCCATCCTCGGCTCGGACATCAGCGCGCTGGAGAGCCAGCTGGCGGGTGCCTCGGCGGAGGACCGGGCGGGCATTGCCCAGCAGCTGCTCTCACTCTACGAGCAGCAGGCCCAGATGATGCAGGCCGGCGATCTGTTCCAGCTGCCCAGCGAGGAGTATCAGGCGCAATACAACAGCCTGGTCTTACGCCTCGGCGAGTTGCAGGGCATGGCCCAGGCAGAGACCGATCGGGGCGAGCAGCTGCAAGAGGAGTTGAACTCGCTGACCGAGCAGCAGAACGCTGAGTTGGCATCTATAGACGCCCAACTGGCGGAGTTGGATGCGCAGGCGGCGCAGCTCCAAGAGCAGGCTAATGCCGAGTTAGAGGCGATGCGAGCAGAGGCCGCGGGCTACTACGCCTGGATCCAGGCAGAGGGCGAGGGCTACTTCTCCGAGACCCTGGCGACCCAGCAGGCCCAGCTCGACGCCATCCTGCAAGGGCGGACGGCGGAGGAGTTTGCCGTCTGGGCCCAGGACCAGATGGTGGCATCGCTACAGACCATCGCCAATGTGCTGGTTGCCATGAGTAAGGGCGATCCCTTCTCAGAGGCGATGGTTGTCGCAGCCTTGGGCGTCGGCTCGTCCAATGACTCCTACGGTAGCGACACGGCACAGAGCAGTGCCGATAGCGGCGAGCGTTCGTTACCGGAGGGTGTTGCGCGCTCGGCGACCGCCAAGGTGCCGGATCTCACTCCCCCTGTACCGTTGGCCATCCAGCCCAGTATCGCCGATGGGCGGCCTGTGACGGTGGCCATCGATCAAGGGGCCGTGGTGGTGCAGGTCTCCGCCAGCGGCGGCGATGCGCGGGAGATTGCGGCGTCTGTGGGACCGGTGGTGGAGCAGGCGCTCAAGCGCTTTGTATCGGGTCCCTTCCGGGATGAGGTGATCAAACTCGCGCCCGCCCTGCGGCGGGCCCAACAGGTGGCATGATGGCATATATCTTCAGCAATTTTGTGCGCACAGTGTTGTCGTCCGGGGTGACCGCGGGCGCAACTACGATAAGCGTGGTGGCCGCAACGCCACCGAATGTAACCCCGCCAGACCCGGGGACAGGCACCGCGGTATTGGTGTTGTCTGACTCATTGGAGGTGGCCACAAAGAGAAATGTAATTTCTTATACGGGTCGAACCGACAATGGTGATGGCACTTATACCCTGACTGGGGTTTCCGGGGTGTCTCAGTCGTGGACGGCGGGGGCGCATGTGGTGTTGGATGTGATGTCGGAGCAGTTGTCGGCATTTGAAACACATCGCACGGATGGGTTTGGAGATCCGCATCCTCAATATCAACTTGAGGGTGCTATGGGGATGGTCAGTCAGAAGATATATGTAGCTGCGGGTGCGACCTCTGTGCCATTCTCTGAATTGATTTCAGGTTCGGGCTCTCTTTTCTTTTTGCACTCCAATGTGGGGGTTGTTTATTTTAGTATGTGGTATGGGGGATCTGTAACCTATACCCAGCACATTGTTTCTGGTAATCAGGTATCCTGGGGGAATGGGGTTGACCCGGTAGTGGCTGACCGGCTATGTCTGTGGCAAGCGGGTGGATATGTCAATGTGTCTAATCGCACAGCGTCATTGCATACTTTAACTCTGGTGAGGTTCCGTCCAATATGATTCCAAGTATTGTGCCCACGTTGCATGGAACGTTTTTGGTGACTCACTTAGATGAGCGCGGTGTTCCTCTATATCCAGCGGTCGAGGTGGCTCCAGGAGACATGGGGGTGGATGCCATTGCGGCAGAACTCCTTGCTGGTTTTTTGTCTTCAGGACAACCGGAACTAATCTATTCTGAAACTCGTGAGTCGGTGGCGGTCAGTTGTATAGTGGAGTTGGCTGCATGGTGTGAAAGAGAACATACTTCTCTGAAGTCCATGTCTCCTCCGGCAGAAGTTGAGAGTTGGTCCGTGCAACAAAGAGAAGCCGAGGCTGCTGCCGCAAATTCGGATGCCAAGGCACCTTATCTCTATGCCTTGTCGGCCAGTCGGGGCATACCATTTGAAGAAATGGTGGTTCGCGTGTTGTCAAAGTCAACCGCATACTTGACGGCCTCTGCGGCGCTGGTGGGTCGGTATCAGCGAGCTAAAGATGTCATTCACGCTTATCTCGCTGATGAACAGTTGTCGGATGAACAAGCAATTGCTGCGATGCGCGCACTGGAGCCGTAATGCTTGGATTTCCTTTGGGAGTACGGCCGCTGGGTGTACTTTATGTGCTCGATGCTCCCACTGCACTCATCGAGTCTCGGTCGCCATCGGTCATTGCGACCGTAGAGTTAACAGTGGATGGAGTAGTCCATCGCTATGCCTCTACGGATCAAGTCTATGATGGTGAGGTCTATACGGCGAGGTTATTGCAATGGCCTCAGTTGGAAGAGGTTGCGCGAGATCAATGGGGGCTGCGAGAAGCGGCCAATATCTCTATTGAACTCTCCAATGCAGATGGTGCATTGAATGTGTTGGATGAGCGCAGCCTTCCCGGGATTTCCCTTTTTATTCAGTTGATTCTGACCCACTACTGGTCTGATGGATCCGTGAGTGATGAGATTGTTAGTCGTACTCTGGTGTGTACTGGAGTGCGGCGCAGCTCGTCAAAATGGTTGCTCACCTTGACGGACCAGGGCGCTCGGGTGCTGGACCAGCTCTATCCTGCACACGTCTGGAGCGCTGATGATTGGCCGCAACTCTTATCCGATCATGTCGGGCAGGTAGTACCCTATCCACTCGGCACTGCTATTAAAACGCCCTGTGCCTTGGTTGAGGACAATGATGGCGCAGGTCCATGGATCTACGCTGCCGGAGCGCTGCCAACGGCGACCGTGCTGACAGTTTACCGTGATGGATGGGTGGTGGATTCGGCTGAATATACGTTAGGTAGTGCGACGGCAGTCAGTGGTAGTTACAGTGTAAGAACGATTGCCTTTGCCAAGCAACAACGTGATACGGAAGGCCGCTTGCTCCCTATTGAGGTTGATCTCCAGGGGGGCGATAGCCGCAATGTGGTGCGTGAGATTCAGCGGTTGTTGCAATTTGCTGGTGTGGCAGTCGATAGCTATTCATTCGACACCGCTGCTGACTATGCCGATGAAATACAGGCATGGATTGATGTTTCTTATGGTCGTGATGGACGACAACGCACACTCCTGGCCATCATTGAGGAGTTGCTGCTGGTGGCACGGGCTAATCTTTGCCAAACAGGCTCAGGTACCTGGGCTATGACTCAGGACCGACCGACCGATTTACATGCGGTACTGAACGAAGCGGCCGGTGATCCCATTCAATTTGATGAACTGGGCGCGGGCGAGATCCCGGCGAGCGTGGAGCTGCGTTACCGGCCCACTCATATCGATCCTAGCCAGCTCAGTCCCGCCATCACCCGGACCATCCCTGGCGGTACTAGCCCTACCCCAGTACGCTACGAGGCGCCAGCAGTTCGTAGTCATCAGACGGCCGACCGCCTGGTGGACTATCTCGCCAAGCGCCTGGCCTACGGCGCCAGCGGTAGCGCCCTCGCCGTGGGGCGTTACTACCAGCAAGGTGATCTCTTGGCCATCGCGGGCACCACGGTCTATAGCGGCTCGCGCAACTGGCTGGTCACCTCCGCCAGCCGACAAGATCACCGCACCGACCTGCAACTGTTGCAGTACGACGCGGCGGTGTACAACTACACCGCCGGCACATTGCCGGCCGATGCCAACGACACCTACACCCCAGACTACTCCCACACCCCCCCAGCGGCCCCCACCGGACTCACCGTGACGGGTTCAGGCACCCATATTGCGCAGGATGGGCGGGTGACCGCCTGGGTGCAGCTGAAGGCGACTCCGCCAGCGGTGAACTGGTCTGCCGTGCGCTTCAAGGCGCAGGGGGTCAGCATCCCGGATGTCTACCAGATGGAGGGTGAGGATGCCGGTGATGGCACTTGGGTGGGTACGCTATCAGGGATGCTGCCCGGCGTGCAGTATGACTTCCTCGCCAATGTAGTGAATGCCTTTGGCGTGGTGGGCACCTCCACCGCCGCGCTGCGACAGAGTACACCGACCGATACCACGGTGCCGGTGGCGCCGAGTTCGGCGACGGCCGCGCAGGGGACTGGCCGGGTAGTGACGGTTGCCTGGGGGCGAGTGGGCGATGCGGACCTGTCGGGATATATAGTGCAACGACAGGTGAATGGCGGGACGTGGACGGAGGTGGCTCGGGTTGCGGGCACTAGCTATACCGATACAGCGGTGAACTACGCGACCAATTACGGTTATCGGATCTATGCCTATGACCGCAGTGGCAACGTCGGCCCCTATAGCCCAGTGGCAAGCGTCACGCCAGCGGCCAATGTGGGGGATGGGGATGTCAGCGGTAGTAATCCCATTCAAGGGACTAAATTGGCCAATATTAACGCCGATACGATCACGGCAGGCACCTTGACTGGACGCACCGTGCGCACGGCGGCCTCAGGCAAACGGTTTGAGGTATCGCAGTCGCGGGGCGAAGCGTTTTTTATCGATGAGAATAATAATGAAATTGCTACCATAGGATTGCGTCCTGATGGTGAGGATATGGTTATTGGCTATTTTGGCAGTATCACACATCAAGCCATAGCCAGTAAGCATGAGAATAATTCGCCCTTATCCACTATGATTGTTGTTAATCATTCGGGTAGTGGTTTTGCCAGAGGCATGTCAGCATCATCATCTGGTTGTGGGGTGGCGGGCTATACAAATAGTGTGTCTAGTGTATTTGGTGCAGGTGTTATTGGCGTAGCTGCAAGTGGTGGCGTGGGTATGCGCTGTGTAGGGCGTTTTGTGATGGCATCAGAAGGGTTTTCTTATCCCTACCTCGAAAATAGTAGTAGCCATCTCCTCTTCAAACTCTCTGGTACTGTCTGGATCCGTTTCAATCTGAGCGGTTCTATCGAACGCACTACCAATGGTGGATCTAGCTGGACGACACTCGCATGATTATCGATTACGCCTCTCTGGTTCCCTCTTCCGTTACCGCCACCTCTGCCGCCGCCGGTTACGCCGCCAGCCAGCTGGCCCTCCCGCAGATCGGTCTGCCGTGGCGCTCCACCTCGACGGCCACCCAGCAGGTGGTGATCGATCTCGGCGCAACGCAGACCATCGCCTCCGTCTGGGTGCAACACCTCAACGCCCAACAGTTGACGGTGGAGCGGGCCACGGTGGCCAATAGCTACACCACAGTGGGCACCCTCACCACGCGCAAGCAGGGGGACGGCCGACGCAAGGGGCGTATCGCCCTCAATGCCTCGGCGCGCTACCTGCGCCTCACCATCGCCGCCGGTACCCCCACCGACGGGGCGGCGTATTGGGAGCTGGGGGCGGTCTACCTGTTTGCCGGCTCGCAGTCGTTTGACTCGTCGCCCAACGCGGGCCTGGCGGTGCGCTACGAGCACCCCCAGCAGGAGGTGACCCTTGCCAATGGTCAGGTCCGCACCGCCAGCACCGGCCCCTCCTACGCGGTGCTGGCGCCCGAGGTGGAGCACTGGCCCGATGAAGACCTCAACTGGCTGGTGCGCCAGGCGCGCACAGGGACCATCGGCCTCGATCTGGAGCTGACCTCTCGGCCGTGGGCGCTGTGGCCGGTGCGCAACTACCAAAAGACGATCTCCACCAGCCTGCGGGATGTGGTGACCGATACGCTGTCGGCGGAGCTGGTGGAGGTGGTTTGACGATGAGGCACGCCTGTGTTGCCTGGAGAGGCGGCGTGATTTATGGCGCGTCTCTCTAAATCATTAGAGCGGTGGAGGTCGGCACAGGGACGGCTAGATTGAGCGGAGTGCGGAACGGTTTAACCTATTGGTACCGGAGACGGAGAGATCTACTTTTTTCTCTTCTTCTGTGGGGCGGAGGACGAGGGTTGAACTGCATTATCTTGCGGGGGGACGGTTGGCTGTTTCCGTCCCTGAATGAAGGCAATGACTAGACCTACGATTGTTGTACCTGCAACCGCTCCTGCTGCGGCTGGGTGGCCGAGCCACCCCAGCCAGCCTACTGTGATAAAGGCCGCCACGACGGTTAGAAAGGCGAACAGTTGACCCCTCATGGCCTCTCTGCTCTCCGCGTGCAATGCAGCCTTTTCCTGCTCTCTGCGATGCAGGCTCTCAGCTTGAAACTCTGCGACGATTCGATCGGCAATGCCGGGCATCACTTCGTCGTAGCGCTTAAGAATATCCGGGTGAGGGAGCGGCCCGATAAACATCTCTGCGCGGACAGAGACTTGTTGCTCTGTATAGATGAGGGGGTCTTCCCGCAGGTCTGCGGCGGCTAATTCATCACTACTGACGACCCGCTCAGCGGGAGAGGGTGCTATTTTTCCGTTCACGCTGGACTACCCGCTCCGTGGTGTCAGCAAGCCCTTTTCCCACCTTGATCCATACTGATCCCACGCGCTCCGCGGGGGACTCCTGCGGGATGAAGCGGCGGTAGTTTGTCGATGGGGCAAGCTCCAAGAGCGTACCGACGCCGCGGAGAAAGCTCCTGATATGCTCAGTCATTACATTGCTCCAAGACACACTGGATATTCGCTTGGCTGTCTGTGCCGGATAACACGAGGGGGCGCCAGGTATCCCTAGACCACCGCGGAGCCGCGCCGCTAGCGAGTTTGCCCGGTAGGAAGAGTAGCCAGATTTTAGCGGGATATCTCCCCTTTGAACTTTGTGGGTACGGGAACCCATGCATCTACAGCACCGTGCCAATGACACCGAGCAACTCTTACACGGGTAGTCGGGCTAAGTCACCTTGGCTACGCGACCTTCTGGAACAGAACATACCAGCGTCTTGCAGGCGAGTCAAAACCATACAAAAAAACTAAGGTATATAGGCCTTCCCAGTGTAAAAGGCGGCCTTGCCTTCATGTTAACTCTTATTAATCAATATGTTGCCCTGAGCCTCCGGACGATTCTCGGTATACTTATGGTCTGCTCTACTCGCCCGCCGCTCACTCCTCCACCGGCCGTACCCGCGGCACGCTCTGATCGTAGACATCCATCATGCTGGGGGAGCGGTGGCCGGAGGCCTCCTGTTTTTCGGCGCGTGTCCCTCTGGTGCGGGTGATGCCGGCCCGTTTCAGGTCATGGAGGCCGAAGCGCTGGGCGGGATCGAGGGTACCGCTTGCCAGTGCCCGGGCGATGAGCCGCTGCCAGGCGCTGGCGAGGCCGCTGCGCTGGAGTGGGTGGCCGTCGCTGCCCACCACTAGGCGTCGCTCCTCCGCCCGCAGCGGCGGCGGTCGGCGGTGACGCTCCCAGGCCTGCTGGCGCTGCTCCTGTAGCTCCTCCCACGCCGTCCGCAGACGCGGCGACCACTCGGTGATGTTGCCGCGACTGCCCTTGCGGCGGACCACGGTGAGCCCCTCATCGCTGGCACTGGCGTCGGTGAGATCGAGCACCTCAATCGCCCGCAAGCGGCAGAGATAGGCCAGCTCCATGACCGGCGCTAAGTAGGCCGATCCGCTCTGCTGGCGGGCAAAGTCAAGGAGTGCGCGGTAGGTCTCCGGTGTCGGTAGACGCCGCTGCTGGCGCTCCCGCGCCGTCTCCACCCCCTCCGCCGGATTTTCACTTAAGTGGCCGCGATTGGCCGCCCAGCGAAACAGGCGCCGCAGGTAGCGAAGCGCGTGGTTGGCCGCGCTTGGGCCGCGCGCTTCCGCCAGGTGATCAACAATCCTCTGCACCATCGGGCGGTTCCACTGGCGCAGCTGAGAGTTGCCCAACGTGCCGCCGCTACGGGCGGGGAGGGCGGCGACGATGGCGTGGCAGTAGTGGTAGTCACTTTGGGTCGCCGGGGCGAGGGCGCGAAAAATGGGGGAGCGCTGAAACTGCTCCGTTACCCAGGCGAAGCTATCGGTCGGTTGGCTGCCATACTCGGCCGTCGCCAGGCGCTGGAGATCCGCCAACGTCGCCCCAGGGCCGGCCACGCGCCGGGTGTGGCGCCTCCCCGTTTCGTCGTGGTAGATGACATACCAGCGCCCACGGCCGCTGGCATCCCAGTAGATCCCCTGCGGCAGGCGGTTGGCTTCGATGCCCGGCGGGAGCTGGAGCGTCTGGCTGCGATGACGACCCATTAGAACGGCGCCTCTTCATTCGCCGGTACCTGGGCGATGCCGCGTGCCGCCTCCAGTTGTGAGACGGTGATCCAGAGTCGGCCACGTCGGCCATAGAAGGGGATCACCCCTTGGGCCCGTAATACCCGCTCGATATCGCCCGCCCGTTCATAGCCCGTGAGGGCGGCTAGCTGCTCTTGATCGATGATCTGCTGATGTTGCATGGGGGTGCTCCCGATGGTTTGAGTGGGTGGCCGGGGCCCTAGGGGGCGCTGTGACGGGTGACTCTGCCCGCCTCTTCCGCCAGTTGGCGGGCCTGCGCCACCGCTGCCTCTACCTGAGTCAGTTGCAGCTCCGGCGCAAGGGCGTGCATGACCGCCTTGGCGGCCTGCTCCGCGGGGCGGAGGTGGTCGGTATCCTCTGCACGCTCTGCCACCGCGGCGGCCCACTGCCAGTAGCTAGTGGCCATCAGCCAGGCTTGGCAGATCTCATCGGCGTTACAGCGGCCGGTGGCGTAGTCGTGGGCATAGCGCAAGGCGCGCCGAGGGGTGGAGTCGTCGGGATAGGCGCATTCGAATAGATGCAGTACCGACTCCGCCAGTTGGGCGGCCTCACTTCGCTCTCTGCTGCGGTGGTCGATTGTTGCGGGGATGGGTGGGGTAGCGGTGGACATCTCGATCTCCGGTGCTTGGGTCAGGGTGATAAAGGCGGCAGCAAAGAGGGCGGCACCCATGGCGTCTTTCAACCACGCCATGGCCGTCCCTTGCGCACTTCATGTTCGGCGCGGGTGCGCAGTCGCGCCTCTTGCTGAGGGAGGATGTGCTCGCGGATCCACTGCATTAGCGCTAATGGATCGTTGCGGAAGAGGAGGAGATCGATCTGGTCCCAGTCGGCTTGGTCTAGCCAGGCCGCCTCTAGTGCCTCGGCCCGTGGCAGGGCTTGCTCCAGTAGTGCCTGGAACCGCTCCTCTGCCGCCTCTTCTAGGCGCTGTGCTTCGCCAAGCTGTCGGGCGTAGTGATCGCACTGTATCCCAACGATATCGGGACTATTCATGGCCGCTCCTCCTGCACACGCCTCCGCCAAGGGGGGCGCTGTCGTTACGGGTGCTGCATCGGCGGTGGGAGGCGCAGGGCCATTTTGGCCCACCGGTATGATGCGTTGGTGAATTAATAATGCATCATCGCATCGATCCGGGTCAATACATCAACGCATTTTTTTCTGTATTTATGCGCAGAGGGGATGAGGGGGGGGCTTAAGGGGAGGGGAGGTCGCTCTAGCGCCTTAGCCGAGGCGGGGATTGGATAGGGAACGGACTATTAGGTCTATAAATAGAGTATTTGAAAACTTTAATGGACTGCTTGAGGAGAGGGAAGGAACGGCCACCAACCACGGTGGCCGTTGGGCGGGTAGCGCAAAGGCGGGACCTCCATGCAGCAGAAGCGGAGGGGCCCTGTGCGGGAGGCCCTGCTACAGACGGTGTTTGCTCGGTGGCACGATAAAACCGACGTAGTGCATGGTGCGGATCGCATCGCGTTGCAGGGTGAGGTGCGAGTGGGCCCCGTTGATGGAGGCCAACGAGATGCTATCTGCACCCTCAAATAGCAGCTCTTTCACCATGCTGTGCCCATCTTTGGTAACGACGAGCACAAACTCGCCCGGCACCGCGGCATGGCCTGGTTCTACCACAATAAACCACCCATCTCGAATGGTTGGCGCCATCGAATTGCCGCGCACGCGGACGGAGTAAGCGTTGGGATCACGGCTAGGTATCTCTAGCCAATCGTCTTTGTGTCCTGCGGGATGTTCTAGTTCCACCCAGTACCCATCTTCTCCAGTTTGGGCCGTGCCAACTACCGGCGCCTGTTATAGGGGTGCGGTGGTTGTCCGGCCAGGCTCCAACACCGCTCCTTCGGTGGCCACACTGCTTGTACCGGCCTCCTCACCCCCTGCCGAGCGTTGGTAACAGGGCGGCCATTGCTGAGAGGGTGCCGTCCCAAAGGTCAGTGGGGGTGTCGTTGAGTATGCAGCTTACGGTGAATGGGGAATAGCCGTCAGTTTCGACAGGTCGGAGGCCGGTTGGACCCCTTGGATGCGCATTCGTTCGGGCGCGAGTGGCGGCGAGAGGGGGGGGTAGCAAGCTATGCGCGAGCGCATTATTTCTCCGGGGGGTTGCATCGGGTAAATTCGGTGATGTATTGTTTGTTTCATGCATTGATGAATTAATCAGGTGGCGTGGGCTATGGATTGGAAGATGATTATCGAGCGGCTCGTGGCCGCGGGGATGTCGGAGGCCGCCATTGCGGCCGAGGCGGGCCTGACGCAGCCGAGTATCAATCGGCTGCGTCATGGGCGGATCGCCGATCCCAAGCATCGGGCCGGCGAAGCCATCCTCCGGCTGTTCAGTGAGCTTCCGCAGTCGCAGAGCGACTGTGAGCAGGTGTGATGTTTCCATGGGCCTCCTCTCGCGGCGCCGGTGTCTAAGCCGGCAAGCCCTAGCCGCGTTGATTGCCCGGCCATCTTGGCCGGGCTTTTTTTTCCAGGGGCGGGTGTGCACTACGAGAGGCAGTGGTAGTGCCATGGCGGCGGCGCAGTGGAGCCGCTGGTGGTTGTTTGACTCAGAAGATTCAGGGTGAACCAGCATGGCCGGTGATTGGATCAAAATGCGGGTAGGGTTGCGGTCCGATCCCCACGTCCTGCGCATGGCGCGCCATCTCGCGGCCGATCCAGAGTTTATGGCTTGGCGTCACGGTGACGTCACGGGTGACGGGCGGCGTGACCGCAGTGGTGAGCTTCAGTTGATCACCCATCTGGTAGTCTCCGGCCTACTGACCATCTGGGGGTGGGCCAATGAGCATATGGGGGATGATGAGCTTATCCCGCTGGCCTCTCTTGCCGATCTCGATCTGTTCGCCGAGATCCCCGGTTTTGGGGCGGCACTGGCCGCTGTGGGGTGGGTCGATGTACTACCTGAAGGGCTGCATTTTGCAGATTTCGCTAAGCACAACAGCACCGTTTCAAGCCGCAGCAAAAGTGGGGCCGAGCGCACCCGCGCCTGGCGGGAACGCAAAAAGGCGGCAGCGGCCCAGCAGGAGAGTGTGACGGCGAGCGTGACGTCACCCTCGGCGACAGATCAGACCAGAGTTACAGAAGAGAAGAGATCTGGAAAAGCGCGATCGGTCGCGCCCGCTACCGCCGCCGATCCCAACCCCCCATCTTCCGCCCCAACCACTCCGGGGAGTGCTGAACCAGAGTTGACGGCCACCGCCGCGATGGCGAGTGGGCTGCGGGGGGTCGGCGTGGTGGTGGGGGCGACCGATCCCATTGTCCGCGGCTGGGTACGTGATCACTTCAGCGTTGAGCAGTTAGTGTTACTGGCGCAAGAGTTGACGGCACGCCATCCAGGCAAGCGACTGGCAACCAAGTACCTCGATGCAACACTCCGCGGTCGCCTGGCGGATGCCCAACGCCGCCGCCGTCCACCGCCTGTGACGGGCGGCGCTGGCGTGACAGGGGCGGCGGGGGATGAAGACGCCATCCGCCAGGCGATGGGCTGGGGAGTCCTGGAAGGGGAGGTGGAGCGTGGTTGAGAGCGATATCGAGGCCTTCAGTCGGGCCTGGCGCGGGGCCTGGCGGGCCCGCGATCGGGACCCTACCCCGGAGGTGATTGCGCAGGCATTCAAGGCGCTGGCCCCCTATCCGTTAGCACTAGTGCTAAGGGCACTGGAGCTGCACACCGTCGATACGGCACGCGGCCACTTTGTGCCGCAACCCTCCGATGTGGTGCGCCAGGTGCAAGCCATCGACGGCCACCCAGGCGCGCAGGAGGCGTGGGCGCTGGTATTGCCGGCAATAGATGAGCGGGAGACGGTGGTGATGACCCGGGAGATGGCCGCGGCACTGGAGTTGGCGCGCCCGCTACTGCTGGCCGGTGACGAAGTGGCCGCCCGCATGACCTTCATCGAACACTACCAGCGCCGGCTCCACAACGCCCGGCGCCTGGGACGTTCAGCCCACTGGCAGCTGTCACTGGGCTACGACCCAGAGCGGCGCCAAGTGGCCATCGAGCGGGCCGTAGCAACCGGTCTCCTACCACGCGAATCGGTCGCCCACCTTCTCCGCGCAGAGGTGACCCCAGAGGGGCGCGCCATCGCCGGCCTCCTGACCGGCACGACAACCCCCGCCGCCGCCCTCAGCCCAGATTTTCAGGCCCGCCTACAGCAACTGCGCGAAGGGATCCAAAAAGGCTGCCGCGGCGACCTAGCCGCCGCCGCCGATGCACTGGCCGCTAAAGTAAAAGGCAACACGACGTCTCCCCCTTAGCGCAAGGGAGGCCATCCAGCATGGGGGCGCAAGAGCGCCCCCCGCCACAGGCTCCCCGCACCCCACAAACACCCACCACCGCTAGCCGGCACCCCTGCCTGCTGCCGCCCCCCCCACGCCGGTCGTCCCACCACAGCCGCCGCAAACCACCCCCGCACACGCCGTACCAGAGAGGATCAAGCGGATACTTTAACAACATGATCGCACCCTCCCTACATCTCCCCCCGCACACCGCTACAACCCCCCCAAAACACCGCCCCAATGCCCCTAATCCAATTCATCAACCAATTGAAATAACGAGCATAAATAGCTTCTTCGTAATCAGTAGGTCGGAGGTTCGAGTCCTCTCGCCGGGGCGGCTGGCTGGGGGGGGCGGGGGATTTACTGGCTTATCTGTAGCGTCGTTACGGTGACCTGCACCGCACCTGCGTGGGATAGGGGCGTGGGCCAATGTGTGTTGCATGACAATTGCCGGTTCGGCCCAGGCTCCATAAAATGCGCTTCTGTTCGCCCACTTAGGGTCGCCTGCCATGGCCGAGTTCCCTCCCTCAGACGAGACGGCGGGCGGTAAGGGGGTCGTTGCTGGCGACCCCCTACTGCAGTATCTCGTCGATCCCCTGCCCCAGCGCCTCTTTTTCAAGGATCTCAACCTCGTCTATCGCGCCTGTAACGCCGCCTTTGCCCGCGATTTTGGGCTTGAGCCGGCGGCATTGATCGGTCTGACGGATGGTGATCTATTCCCCGCCGAGGTGGCGGCGCATCTGCGGAGCGCTGATCGCGCCTGTCTCGATAGCGGTAGCTCGCTGGAGCAGAGCGAGCCCTATTTCATCGCTGGCTCGGCGCCGGGGCGCCAGGTGCGGTTGTGGCGGCGGCCCGTGCGGGATGAGCAGGGGGCAATCATCGGCCTCCACGGTAGTTTTCAGGAGCCTTTTCAGGAGCGGTCTGAGGGGTGCGACTCGGCGGCTGGACACGGCCAGCGCTATTGGCACCACGCCCCCTTTGCCATGATCGAGTGGGATGGCGCTGGGCGCATTGTGGGTTGGAATCCCGCTGCCGAACGGCTCTTTGGTTGGTCAGCGGCGGAGATGATCGGCGGCGATGGCGCGGTGTTATCTCCCGCCGGGGCGGCCCTTTGGGAGGGGTTGGCGCCCGCCGCTGGTCTCGAACAGGGTTGCAGCAAGCACCCCATCCTCACCCGCCGCGGTGATAGCGTCCCCTGCTGTTGGTACCACACCCTGTTGCCGGAGGGGGCGCTGTCGCTGGTGCAGGATGTCTCTGCCGAGGTGGCGGCGCAAGCAGTGGTCAAGGAGCAGGAGGAGCAGCTGCGTTTGATCATCGAGCATACGCCGGCGGCGGTGGCGATGTTCGACCGCGAGATGCGCTATCTGATCACCAGCCGCCGCTGGTTGGAGGACCTCCATGTAACGGGGCGTGACCTGACCGGTCTCAGCCACTATGAGGTGTTCCCGGAGATCCCCGAGCGCTGGCGGGACATCCATCGCCGCTGTCTGGCGGGGGCGGTGGAGCGCTGCGAGCAGGACCCCTTTCCTCGCGCAGATGGTCGCCTCGATTGGGTCCGCTGGGCCGTGCACCCTTGGCACGAGGTGGAGGGTCGCATCGGTGGCATCATCATCTTCTCCGAGGTGATCACTGAGCGGGTGGAGGCGCAGCAGGCGCTGGAGCGGATCCGCGATGAGCTAGAGGAGCGGGTGACGGAACGCACCCGCAAACTGGCCGAGACCAATGACCAGTTGCGCGCCACCCGGGAGCGCTTGCGGCGGGCCATCGACTACTCCCCCTTCCCCAGCATGTTGCACGCCGAGGATGGGCAGATCATGACCGTCAATCGCGCCTGGCAGCGTTTGAGTGGCTACCCCGCCCAGGTGCTGCACACCATCTCCGACTGGACCCAACGCGCCTATGGTGAACGCGCCGGGCAGATGGAGCAGCGCATCCGGCTCCTCAATGAAGGCGACCAGCCGACCGAGGTGGGCGAGGTCACCATTACCACCGCCGATGGCAGTGAGCGCATCTGGGTCTTCAGCTCGGTGCCGCTCGGCACGCTGCCCGATGGTCGGCGGCTGCGCATGAGCGCCGCCGCCGATATCACCGAACTCAAGGCGGTGGAGGAGGAGCTGAATCGCATCTTCCACATGTCGCAAGACCTCATCTGCACCACGCGGTTGGATGGGCAGTTACTGTTCATTAACGACGCCTGGGAGCGCTGCTTGGGCTATCGGCGCGAGGCGCTGTTGCAGGGCTCTGTGCTGGAGTGGGTAGTCCCGGAAGATCGGCCACGTACCGCCGCGGTGTTGGCCGGTTTTGCCGCCGGCAAAGAGGTGACGGACTTTGAAAACCGCTATCGCACCGCCACCGGTCACACGGTGTGGCTCTCCTGGCGGGCGGTGCCTGACCCTGGGCGCGAGGTCATCTACGCCGTGGCGCGCGATGTCACCGATCGCAAACAGGTGGAGCAGGAGCGGGCCGCTACGCTGCGCCGTTACACCATGTTGGTCACCGCCCTCGGCGAGGTGACCTACGAGCACCACGTGCAGGAGCGGACCATCGATTGGGGTGGCGATTTCCAGCGGGTGCTGGGGTACGCACCGGCGGCGATGGGGCATGACGATGCCGCCTGGTTGGAGCGGGTTCACCCCAGCGACTATCCCGCGGTGGTGGCGGAGTTCGAGCGGGCGGCGCGGGAGGATCGGCTATTCGATGCCGAGTATCGCTTCCGCAGTGCCAACGGCGGCTACCTCTGGGTGAATGATCGCGGCACCCTCACCTGCGATGAGTCCGGTCAGCCGCTGGAGGTGATCGGGGTGATGAAGGATATCACCGGTCAGCGCCTCGCCGAGCAGGCGCTGCGCCGCGAAAAAGAGACCGCGCAGACCTACCTCAACATCGCCGGTGTCATGATGGTGATCATCGATGCCCAGCGTCGCGTGGCGTTGGTCAACCGGCGGGCGTGCGAGGTGCTGGGGTGGTCAGAGCAGGAGATCTTGGGCAAGGATTGGTTCGAGCATTTCATCCCCGCCCACCAGCGTGAGCTGGTGGGCGGGGCCTTTGACCAGGTGATGCATGGCGATCTCGCGCCGGTGGAGCACTATGACAATCCGGTGTTGACGCGGGATGGTGAGGAGCGACTCATCTCCTGGTACAACACCCTGCTGCGGGATGCTGAAGGGAACATCAGTGGGGTGCTCTCCTCCGGTGAAGACATCACCGATCGCCGCCACATGGAGCAGGCGTTGCGCGCCGCCAGTGAGGCGGCAGAGGCGGCCAACCGCGCCAAGAGCGGTTTTCTGGCCAATATGAGCCACGAGATCCGCACCCCTATGAATGCGGTACTGGGGGTGACCCACCTCCTGCAACAGACCGAACTCGACCCGCGTCAGCGGGACTATCTGCGCAAGATTGCAGGGGCGGGGCGCACCCTGCTCGGCATCCTGGATGACATCCTCGACTTCTCCAAGGTGGAGGCGGGCAAGCTGGAGTTGGAGCGGGTGCGCTTTAACCTCGACACCCTCCTGGAAGATCTCGCCGCCATCATCTCGGTGAACGCCCGCGAGAAGGATATTGAGGTCTCCTTTGTCATGCCGGCGGAGGTGCCGCGCAGCCTGCTGGGGGATCCGCTGCGGCTGCAACAGGTGCTGCTCAATCTGGTGGGCAACGCCATCAAATTTACCTCCCAAGGTCAGGTGGTCGTCCGGGTTGCCGTGGAGCGGCGTGCAGGCCGTCAGCTGTGGCTCCACTTTTCGGTGGCCGACACCGGCATCGGCATCGCCGCCGACAAACTGGGGCTCCTGTTCAAGGCCTTTACCCAGGCCGAAAGCTCCACCTCGCGCCGGTTCGGTGGCACCGGCTTGGGGCTGACCATCGCCGCTCGTCTAGTGGAGCTGATGGAGGGCACCATCTCGGTAGAGAGTGAAGAGGGGCGTGGTAGCACCTTTAGCTTCACGGCGGCGTTAGAGGTGGAGGAGGGCGGGGCGAAACCGCCACCGCCAGCGGAGTTGCGGCGCTTGCGGGTGCTGGTGGTGGATGACAATCCCATCGCCCGCGAGGTGTTGACCCAGATCGGCCGAGGCTTTGGTTGGCAGGTGACAGCGGTGGCGTCAGGGATCGAGGCGCTGCATGAGTTGAGCCGGGTCGCCGCTGATGTGACCTATCAAGTGGTGCTGCTGGATTGGCGGATGCCGGAGCTGGATGGCATCGCCACGGCGCAGCGGATCCGCGCCCAACACCCCAAAGAGACGCTGCCGCTCATCGTCATGGTGACTGCCTATGGTCGAGAGCTGGCGGTGGATCAGGGGGAGCAGGAGGTGTTTGACGCCCTGTTGGTCAAGCCGGTGATGCCCTCCAAGTTGCTGGACACCATCGCCACCACCTTTGGCGTGGCGGTCGCCAACGAGGCCGACGCCGTAGCGCGCGGCGCCCACTCCGGCCTGAGCGGCTTGCGGGTGTTGGTGGTGGAGGACGAACCCATCAACCGCGAGGTGGCGATGGAGGTGGTGGCGCGGGCCGGCGCCCAGGTGGTCGGTGCCGCCGATGGGAGCGAGGCGCTGGCGCTATTGACCACGGCCGAGACGGAACCCTTTGACGCGGTGTTGATGGATGTGCAGATGCCGCAGCTGGATGGCTATGAGACCACCCGCCGCCTGCGTAGCCACGGTACCCTCCAGCATCTGCCGATCATCGCCATGACCGCCAACGCCCTACCGGAAGATCGTCGGCGCTGCCTCGCGGCCGGCATGAATGACTACGTGGCCAAGCCCATCGATGTCGATAGCCTGCTGCACACCCTGGCCCGCTGGACGCGGCGCCAACTCCACCGCAGCCGTAGCGACAGTGGTGAACTGCCGGCGCTGGAGGGTTTTGATGTCGCTACTACGCGCCAGCGCCTAGGGGGAGACGACCAACTCTACCGGCGTCTACTTGGCGAGTTTCAGCGCAAATACACCCCCTTCATGGCCGAACTATACCCGCTGCTAGAGCGGGATCCGGCGGCAGCGATGGCGCAGCTCCACGCCCTCAAGGGGGTAGGGGGCAATCTCGGCGCCACCCAGGTGCAGGCGGCGGCTGGTGCGCTGGAGCAACAGCTCCAGCGCGGGGTCGGCCACGCCCAACTGCTCTCCCCATTGGCGCAGCTGGAGCAGGCGCTGACGGTGGTCTTAACGACCCTGGCCCGGGAGTTACCCACGGCCGAGCCCCAGGGAGAGGCGGTGCCGCCAGCGGCCCTCTCCAGCGAGACGCTCCAGCTACTGGAGGAGCTGGCTCAACGACTTGATGAGAACAATCTACGGGCCGTCGATCTCCTGGCCGCACTGCAACAGCAACTTGGCAGCAGTGCCCAGTTGACGGCACTGCGCGAAGCGGTTGACCGGCTCGATTTTCGTACTGCACGTCTCGCCCTGGTGCGCTTGCAAGAGGCGCTAGGGTGGGTTGCAGTCGCTAAAGAGAGGCAACAATGAATAACGTAGTTGAGCCGCCGGTGCTGCTGGTGGTGGACGATGTTCCGGCCAACATCCAGATCCTGCACAGTCTGCTCAAGGAGGAGTACGAGATCTATTTTGCCACCAACGGGCCCGATGCCCTGGACCTGGCCCACAACCGGGCACCGGACCTCGTGTTGCTGGATGTGATGATGCCGGTGATGGATGGCTATGAGGTGTGTCGGCAGCTCAAGGCCGATCCCAACACCGAGGAGATCCCGATCATCTTTGTGACCGCCATGGGCGAGGTGGACGATGAGACCCGGGGCCTGGAGCTGGGGGCGATCGACTACATCACCAAACCCATCAGCCCCGCCATCGTCCGGGCGCGGGTGCGCAACCACATTCGACTCAAGCAGCAGGGGGACCTGCTGCGGCAACTCTCATTCATCGACGGCCTCACCGGCATCGCCAATCGGCGCCGCTTTGATGAGCTACTCCAGGCGGAGTGGCGGCGCGCCCAACGCAGCAGCCTGCCGCTGTCGCTGCTCATCTTGGATGTGGACCACTTCAAGGCCTTCAACGATCATTACGGCCACCTAGGGGGCGACGAGGCGTTGCGGCAGTTGGCAATGGTGCTGCGCCAGGAGCTATCACGGCCGGCGGATCTGGCGTGTCGATATGGTGGCGAGGAGTTTGCCGCGCTGCTGCCAGAGACCGATCCGAGCGGCGCGCAGCTGTTGGCGGAGCGGCTGCGGCGGCGCGTGGAGCAGCTGGCCGTGCCGCTGGAGCATGAGGTGGCCCACTTCACGGTCAGTGTTGGCGTTGCCAGCGCCACACCCTGCGTCGGCCAGTCGGCCATCGATCTACTGGAGCTGGCCGATGAGTGCCTCTATCAGGCCAAACACGCGGGCCGCAATCGGGTGGTGGCGCAACCGCTGGAGTTTAGACAACCGCTGAAGGTGGAGTAGCGAGGGTAGTGCCGTGGCGCTTGCCCTCGCCCCACCATAGTCTCCATCGACTCTCCCGCTCCAGGAGCGCACATGTTCCTCTCCCTTACCTATCGCGGCCCCAACGCCACCGACCTGGGGTATCTGCTGCATAAGCACCCCGAGCGCGTGCAGAGCTTCCCCCTCAATTTTGGTGCCGCCCACGTCTTCTATCCCGTGGCGACGGCGGAGCAGTGCCAAGCAGTGCTGCTGCTCGATCTCGATCCGGTGGCCCTGGTGCGGGGGCGCTCAACGGAGGGGAGGAGCCCGGAGAGCGCGGCGCCACTGGCGCAGTATGTGAACGACCGCCCCTACGTCGCCTCCTCCTTCCTCAGTGTGGCCATCCGGCGGGTGTTCAACACCGCGGTGGCTGGCCATTGCGAGGAGCGGCCGGAGCTGGTGGCCAGCCGTCGGCCGCTGGAGGCGCGCTGCGGACCCTTCTGTGGTACCGCCGCCGCCGACTGGGCGGAGCGGCTCTTTCGGCCACTGGGTTATCAGGTGGCGTTGACGGTGGAGCAGGCCCCCGATCTGCCGGCCCTGCGCTGCGTCATGCTGACCCTCAGCGCCGAAACCACGCTGCGCGAACTGTTGACCCACCTCTACGTCCTCATCCCGGTGATCGACGACGACAAGCACTACTGGGTAGGCGAGGAGGAGCTGGAGAAGCTCCTGCGCCACGGCGAGGGGTGGCTCGCCAACCACCCGGAGCGGGAGGCGATCACCCGCCGCTATCTGCGGCGCGGCGGCCCATTGGCGCGCGTCGCCCTCGATCGGCTGCTGGAGTTGGCTGATAGCGGCCCCGAGTCGCTGGCCAATCCAGCGACGGAGGAGGAGGAGGCCGGCGAGCGCCGCCTCGGCCTCGATGGCCAACGCCTGGCCAGTGTGCGGCAGCTGCTGAAAGAGAGTGGCGCCACGCGGGTGCTCGACCTCGGTTGTGGCGAGGGCAAGCTGCTGCGGGAGCTGCTCAAGGAGCCCCAGTTTACCGCCATCGTTGGGGTCGATGTGGATACGCGCAGCCTGCAACGGGCCGCCGAACGGCTGAAGCTAGAGCGGCTGCCGGAGCGGCAGCGGGCCCGCCTGGAGCTGCTCCACTCCTCTCTGACCTATCGTGACCGCCGCCTGGCCGGCTACGACGCGGCGGCGGTGGTGGAGGTGATCGAACACCTGGATCCCGATCGGCTGCCGGCCTTTGCCGCGGCCCTGTTTGGCTGCGCGCGCCCCGCTTGGGTGGTGCTGACCACCCCCAATCGGGAGTTCAACGCCCGTTTTCCCAACCTGGTCGACGGCGCCCTGCGCCATCGTGATCACCGCTTTGAGTGGAGTCGGGCGGAGTTTGCCGAGTGGTGCGCCGCCATCGCCGCCCGCTATGACTACCACCACCAGATCTCCGGCATCGGCGAGCAGGACCCCGCGCTTGGCCAGCCGACCCAGCTGGTAATATTCCAACGGCAGGAGGCAGCCAGTGGCTAATCCGAGCGCACCGCTCACCATCCCAGACTTCTCCCTGGTGCTCCTGATGGGCCCCTCCGGGGCCGGCAAATCGACCTTTGCCGCCCGCCACTTCCTGCCCACCGAGGTGCTCTCCTCTGATCGCTGTCGCGCCTGGGTGGCGGATGACGAAGCGGATCAAGGCGCCAGCGCGGACGCCTTCGATGTGCTCCACTACATCGCCGCCAAACGGCTCGCCGCCCGTCGTCTGACGGTGATCGATGCCACCCATCTGCGGCGCGAGGATCGGCACGCCGCTGTGGCACTGGCGCGGCGTTACCATGCGTTGCCGGTGGTGATCGCCTTCGATCTACCGGAGGCGATCTGCCAGGAGCGCAACCGTCAGCGGTCAGGGCAGCGCCCCAGCGAGCGGGTGATCCGGCAGCAGGTGCGGCTGATGCACCAGGCGCTGCGCGGGCTCAAGCAGGAGGGGATCCGACAGCTCATCCGCCTCAGCTCAGAGGAGGCGGCCACGGCGGCGGAGCTGGTGCGGGTACCGCTCTACAACGATAGGCGCGGTGAGTCGGGGCCGTTCGACATCATCGGTGATCCCCATGGCTGTCTGGCGGAGCTGGAGGGCCTGCTCGACCTGCTCGGCTACCGCCCCGATGCGCAAGGGGTACCCCATCACCCAGCGGGGCGGCGCGTCATCTTTTTAGGGGATCTGGTGGATCGCGGTCCCCACATCCCGCAGCTGCTGCAACGGGTGATGGCGATGGTGGCGGCCGGAAGTGCCCTCTGCCTGCCAGGCAACCACGAGGCCAAACTCTTGCGCTGGTTGCGCGGCAAGCAGGTGCAGATCAGCCACGGTCTAGCCGACACCATCGCCCAGATCGAGGCGCTACCAGAGGCGCAGCGTCGGCCCTTTCTGGCCCAGCTAGAGCCGTTCCTGGATAGCCTGGTGAGCCACTACTGGCTCGATGGCGGCCGCCTGGTGGTGGCCCACGCCGGCCTCAAGCAGGAGATGCAGGGGCGCGGCTCAGGGGCGGTGCGCGAGTTCTGTCTCTATGGCGAGACCAACGGCGAGATAGACGCCTACGGGCTGCCGGTGCGGCTCGACTGGGCAGCGGAGTATCGCGGTGAGGCCAAGGTGATCTACGGCCACACCCCAGTACCGCACCTGGAGTGGATCAACAACACCCTCTGCATCGACACCGGCTGCGTCTTTGGTGGTGCCCTCACGGCACTGCGCTACCCAGAGCTGGAGCCGGTCTCGGTGCCGGCGCTGCGCACCTATGTAGAGCCCACGCGCCCCCTCGCCACGCCCGGGAGCACGGGCCACTACGGCTGCGGTGAGCTGATGGAGCTAGCGGCGATCGCCGGTAAGCAGCACCTCATCACCCGTTACCAACCCCACGTCAACCTCCAAGAGGGACAGACAGCGGCGGCCATTGAGGCGCTGGGGCGCTTCTGTATCGATCCCCGCTGGCTCATCTATCTCCCCCCCACCATGTCCCCTGCCGAGACCAGTCAGCGCGAGGGACTACTCGAACACCCGGAGGAGGCGTTCGCCTACTATCGGCGCGCCGGGGTGGAGCGGGTGGTGCTGGAGGAGAAACACATGGGCAGCCGAGCGGTGGTGGTGCTGTGCCGCAGCGCGGCGGCGGCCCAACGCCGCTTTAAGGTCGAGGATGGGGCCTGTGGGGTGATCTACACCCGTACCGGCCGCCCCTTTTTCAGCGACCCCCAGCTAAGTACGGCGCTGCTGCAACGGCTGGCTGAGGCGCTGACGGCGAGTGGGTTGTGGGAGCGGCTGGCGAGCGACTGGATCTGCCTCGACTGCGAGCTGCTGCCGTGGTCGGTTAAGGCGCAGGCGCTCATCCGCGAGCAGTATGCCCCAGTGGGACTGGCCGCCCACCTCGGCCTGGCCGAGGCCACCGCCCTGCTCACCACGGCCCAGCAGCGCGGCCTGGATAGTGGTGCCCTCTTGGCGCACTACAGCGCCCGTCAGGCGACCGTCGAACGCTACAACCGCGCCTATCGCCACTACCTGTGGCCGGTCAATGGAGTGGACGACCTGCAACTGGCCCCCTTCCACCTGCTGGCGAGCGAGGGGGCGGTCCATGTTGACAAACCCCACGCCTGGCACATGACCACCTTGGCCGAGCTGGGCCGCGCCGATCCACTGCTGCGCGCCACCGCCTGGCGAGAGGTCGCCCTCGATGATGCCGACCAACTGGCCGCCGCCATAGCTTGGTGGGAAGAGCTGACCGCGGCGGGCGGCGAGGGGGTGGTGGTGAAGCCCGCGGCGTTCGTCGCCTACGGTCGCAAAGGGATCCTCCAACCGGCCATCAAGTGCCGAGGGCGGGAGTACCTGCGCATCATCTATGGGCCCGAATACACCCTACCGGGCCAGCTAGAGCGCCTACGCAGCCGCGGCCTAGGGGCCAAACGGCGCCTCGCCATCAACGAATTTTCACTAGGCTTGGAGGCGCTCCACCGCTTCGTAGCGGGCGAACCACTCCACCGCGTCCACCCCTACGTGGCCGGAGTGCTGGCACTGGAGAGCGAGGCAGTGGATCCGCGGCTGTAGTTGGGAGAGGCGGCAGGACCATGTTGCGGCACCATCCGATGTAGGTCGGCGTTAGCGCAGCGTAACCCGACAACCCTCCGCAGGAGCACCACCACATTCCACTACCGCTGTTCATATTGCGCGGTGTGGGGATTCCGCTGCTGCGTTTGTGACGGTGGTGCCGGGGTGGGGATTGTTGGGTTACGCTGCGCTAACCCAACCTACCATCACCATCGCCAGAGTGGGATCTCCTCCGAGATGGGTGGTTCAGGCAAGCACCTCGAAGTGGACGCTATCCGCTGTAGGTCGGCGTTAGCGCAGCGTAACCCGACAAACCTCCGCAGGAGCACCACCGCATTCCATTACCGCTGTTCATATTGCGCGGTGTGGGGATTCCGCTGCTGCATTTATGACGGTGGTGCCGGGGTGGGGGTGGTCGGGTGACGCTGCGCTAACCTGACCAGGGGGGGTCTCAGGGCCGAGTAGCAATGGCGTTGATGCGATCGAAGGCAGTGGCCAGTGTTTCGTCGTGATCGATGACAATCAGGCGGAATTTGTCATGTAGTCTGAGGGCGTGAAAGTCGCCGTCAATGTATGAGTGGTGTAGGATTTTTGCGAAGCAGGTTAGCAGGTGTTCGTGAAACTCCTCTAGTTGATCTAGGTTGTCTCCCTTGATGTATATCTCCTGATATCCCACCTGCTCTATCTGCTCTTCCCATCTGCGCCATGCGTCAGTGAATCTGGGTGCCATCTGTTCATTGACGCAGTCAATAGGCCAGTCGCCCAGGGACCACACCCGTTCGTGTAGTGCCGGCTCGGATAAGATGTCTCCAGTGGTATGGAGTTGGGCGGCTAAGAAATCTAAATATGATGTTGTTCCAAAGCTGAAACCGATGCTGCCGTATGACACCTGGCAATCCAGGGCAAAGCCAAAAAATATCTGGTCGGGGTATTGTTTTGCTACGTTGGCGATGCACTCACAAATGCCGGCGCGTATCACCGCTTCCATGGCCTTCCAATCCCACTGTTTTAGCGCCGCCTCTAGAGATGGGGTCATGTTGGTGTGCTCTTGACAAATCATAGTGCCTGCCTAGATGAATGTTCTTCTCTGTGGCTTGGGGGCAATGGGGGGAAACCTGTTGGTGAGGGCCTGGGTGGGGGCTTGACTTCCTTATGAGAGGTCGGGTTAGCGGAGCGTCACCCGACAATCTCCACATCGGCACCACCGTCGCAACCGCAGCAGCGCCGCCCCCACACCAAGCAATATGAACAGGGTCAGCGGAATGTGGTTGTGCTCCTGCGGAGGGTTGTCGGGTTACGCTGCGCTAACGCCGACCTACATCGGATAGTGCCACAACATGGAGATGCCGTGTCTGACCCACCCGTCTCGGAGGACGGTCTCGCTATGGCGATGATTATGGTCGGGTTAGCGGAGCGTCACCCGACAATCTCCACATCGGCACCACCATCGCAACCGCAGCAGCGCCGCCCCCACACCAAGCAGTATGAACAGGGTCAGCGGAATGTGGTTGTGCCCCTGCGGAGGGTTGTCGGGTTACGCTGCGCTAACCCGACTCTCTCATCATCGCCTGTGGGGCTGGGGTGACCCTGTGGCCCTCTGGAACTCGGTGCCCTTCGGTGGGCTGCCCTGCTTGGGGTAAGATGGCCGGTCCTGTCTGCCACTCCATTCACCCATGTCTAGCCGTCTACTCCGTTCTTCCGCCGTCGTCGGTGCCTTGACGCTGATCTCCCGTCTGCTGGGGTTTGTCCGTGACTTGGTTTTTGCGCAGGTGTTTGGGGCGGGGCCGGCGACTGATGCCTTTTTTGTTGCCTTTAAGATCCCCAATTTTCTGCGCCGGTTGTTCGCCGAAGGGGCCTTCTCACAGGCCTTTGTGCCGGTGTTGTCGGAGTTTAAGACCAAGCGCAGCCACGTCGAGGTGCGCCGGCTTATCGCCGATGTGAGTGGCGCCTTGGGTGGGGTGCTGGTGGTGGTGACGGCGCTGGCGATGATCGCCTCGCCGCTGCTGGTTTTTCTGTTTGCCCCCGGTTTTGCCGATGACCCGGCCCAGTTTGATCTGGCTAACGGGATGCTGCGTATCACCTTCCCCTACCTGCTGCTGGTCTCTCTCACCGCCCTCGCCGGCGGGGTGCTGAACAGCTATGGCCGCTTCGCCGCCCCGGCCCTCTCGCCGGTGCTGCTCAATCTGCTGCTCATCGGGGCGGCTCTCTGGGGGAGCAAACTATTTGCGGTGCCGGTCACCGCCCTCGCCTGGGGGGTGTTTGCCGCCGGGGTGGCGCAGTTGCTCTTTATGCTCCCCTTTCTGGCCCGTCTCGGGTTGTTGGTGCGCCCGCGCTGGGATTGGAGTGATGAGGCGGTGCGGCGCATCCTGCGGCTGATGGGGCCGGCCATCTTCGGCTCCTCGGTGGCGCAGGTGAATCTGCTGCTCAACACGGTGATCGCCTCCTTCCTCACCGTCGGCTCGCTCTCTTGGCTCTACTACTCCGATCGCCTGGTGGAGTTTCCCATCGGGGTGTTTGGGGTGGCGGTGGGGACGGTGATTTTACCCAACCTCTCGCAGCGTCACGCCGAGGCCTCCGGCGAGGCCTTCTCCCGTACCCTCGACTGGGGGGTGCAGCTCGCCTTGACCATCGCCCTGCCGGCCACCGTGGGGCTGGTGGTGTTGGCGGGGCCGCTCACCACCAGCCTGTTCCAGTATGGCGAGTTTGGTGCCCATGACGCCCACATGGCCTCCCTTAGCCTGATGACCTACGCCCTCGGCCTGCCCGCCTTTATCTTGGTGAAGGTGCTGGCCCCCGGCTTCTATGCCCGCCAGGACACCCGCACCCCGGTCAAGGTGGGGTTGATCTCGGTGGCGAGCAACATCGCCTTCAGTCTGCTGGTGGTGGCGCCACTGGTCTGGTACGACGCCCCGGCGCCCCACGCCTGGCTCGCCCTGGGTACCGCCCTGGCCAGCTATGTCAATGCCGGTCTGCTGTTCCGCCTGCTGCGGCGGGAGGCGATCTTCCAGCCGACAGTGGGCTGGCGGGTGTATGGTGTCAAGCTCCTGCTGGCCAACTTGGCAATGGCGCTACTGCTCTGGTGGGGGGCCGGTGACATGGCCCACTGGAGCACCCTGGCGGCGCCCGCCCGGGTGGGGTGGTTGGCGCTTCTGGTGGCCGGTGGGGCGCTGCTCTATTTTGCGCTGCTCCGGCTGCTGGGGGTGCGCTTGGCCCAGTTCGCCGGGCGGCACGTGTAAGGTGAGACCATCTCCCCTATAATCAACGGTTTTTCGCTCCCCCCTCATCTGTCTGGAAGCTATGGAGCTGATACGCGGTCTGCACAATCTGCGCGCCCCTCACCGGGGCGCCGTCGCCACTATTGGCAATTTCGATGGGGTGCATCTCGGCCACCAGGCGATCCTCGGGCGGCTGGCGGAGAAGGGGGCGGAGTTGGAGTTGCCGACTACGGTGATCACCTTCGAGCCGCAGCCGCAGGAGTTTTTCTCTCCTGAACGGGCCCCCCCGCGCCTCACCCGGTTCCGTGAGAAGCTGAAGGCGCTGGGGCGTTTTTCGGTGGATCGGGTGCTGCTGCTGGCCTTCAATCGGCAGCTGGCGGAGATGCCGGCGGCGGAGTTTATCCGCCGGGTGCTGGTGGAGGGGCTGGCGGTGGAGTATCTAGTAGTGGGGGATGACTTCCGCTTTGGCCGGGGGCGCGCCGGGGATTTTGCGCTGCTCCAGGCGGCGGGGCGGGAGCACGGTTTCCAGGTGGTCAATATGCACACCTTCGCCCTCTCGGAGGCGCGGGTCTCCAGTACCCGCATCCGCGGGGCGTTGGCGGCGGGGGATCTGGAGCTGGCGGCGCAACTGCTCGGTCGCCCCTATCGCCTCTCTGGCCGGGTGGCCCACGGCTTCAAGCGGGGCCGGACCATCGGTTTCCCCACCGCCAACATCCACCTCCATCGGGTGAGTTCACCGGTGAGCGGGGTGTTTGCGGTGGAGCTGTTTGGGGTGGCGGGCGAGCCGCTGGCGGGGGTGGCCAATGTCGGCATCCGCCCCACGGTGGAGGGCGAGCGGCCGCTGCTGGAGGTGCATCTGTTCGATTTCTCCGACGACCTCTACGGCCACTATGTGCATGTGGATCTAAAACGGAAGCTGCGCGAGGAGCGGCGTTTCGAGTCGTTCGCGGCGCTCAAGCTCCAGATCGAGCAGGATGTGATCGAGGCCCGACGCTACTTCGGTAGCCTGATCTGAGACAAATTACCGTTGCCTGCGGCCCCCTGCCCCAACGCGCCGCGGCAATCACCCATTCATACCCTCTGAGCCGGACGGTCCTCCCTCCAGCCGGAGCTGGACGGTTCCCCCCCTTTTGAGACGAGGCACGGCGTGAGCGACTACAAAGACACACTCAATCTGCCAGAGACCGATTTCCCCATGCGCGGCAATCTGCCGCAGCGGGAGCCGGAGATGCTGCAACGCTGGGAGGCCGCAGGGCTCTATGCCAAGCTGCGCGCCGCCGGCAGCGGCCGCCCCAAGTTTGTGTTGCACGATGGCCCCCCCTACGCCAATGGCGATATCCACATCGGCCATGCACTCAACAAGGTGCTGAAGGACATCATCGTCAAGTCCAAGACCCTCGCCGGCTTTGACGCCCCCTATGTGCCCGGTTGGGACTGCCACGGCCTGCCCATCGAGCTACAGGTGGAGAAGCGCCAGGGCAAGGCCGGTCCCAGCGTGGAGGATCAGCGCCGCTTCCGCGACGCCTGCCGTGAATACGCCGGCCGCCAGGTGGAGGGGCAGAAGGCCGACTTCAAGCGGCTCGGCGTGGTGGGGGATTGGGACCACCCCTACCTCACCATGGATTTCCGCTTTGAGGCCGATATCGTCCGCACCCTCGGCCGGATCATCGAGCGCGGTCACCTGCACAAGGGCTTCAAGCCGGTCCACTGGTGTACCGACTGCGGCTCTGCCTTGGCGGAGGCGGAGGTGGAGTATGAGGAGCGCACCTCGCCCGCCATCGATGTGCGCTTCCCGGTGGTGGATGAGCAGGCGCTGCTCTCCCGCGTGCGCCACGCCAACGGTCACCCGGGCCACGGGCCGGTGGCGGTGGTGATCTGGACCACCACCCCCTGGACCCTGCCGGCCAACCAGGCGGTGGCGCTCAACGGTGAGCTGGAGTACGTGGTGGTGCAGTGCGATGAGCAGAACGAGCGGCTCATCGTCGCCGAGCAGCTGGTGAAGGACGCCATGCTGCGGTTCGGGGTTGAGCGCTACCACGTGGTGGGCTACTGCCGGGGCGACGAGCTGGAGGGGCTCAAGCTGCACCACCCGTTCTATGAGCGGGAGGTGCCGGTGATCCTCGGCGAGCATGTCACCCTGGAGGCGGGCACCGGTGCGGTCCACACCGCCCCCGGCCACGGCCAGGAGGACTACGTGGTGGGCCAGCGTTACCACCTCAAGGTGGATAACCCGGTGGGGGGCGATGGCCGCTTCCTGCCCGGCACCCCGCTGTTTGAGGGGCAGCATGTGTTCAAGGCCAACGATCAGGTGCTGGAGGTGCTGAAGGCCCGCGGCAATCTGGTCCATGTCGCCGCCCTGCGCCACAGCTACCCCCACTGCTGGCGCCACAAGACCCCCATCATCTTCCGCGCCACCCCGCAGTGGTTCATCAGCATGGATCAGGCGGGGCTGCGCAGCGCCGCCCTGGCCGAGGTGGCCACCACCCGCTGGGTGCCGGAGTGGGGTGAGGCGCGCATCCAGGGGATGGTGCAGAACCGCCCCGACTGGTGTATCTCGCGGCAGCGTACTTGGGGCGTCCCCATCGCCCTCTTTGTGGAGCGGGGCAGCGGTCGGCTCCATCCCGAGACGCCGCGTCTCATCGAGGCGGTGGCCCAACGCATCGAGGCGGAGGGGATCGACGCCTGGTTCGCCCTGGATCCGGCCGAGCTGCTGGGGAGTGAGGCGGAGCAGTATGAGAAGGTGCGGGATACCTTGGATGTCTGGTTCGACTCCGGTGTGACCCACGCCGCGGTGTTGGATCGGCGTGCCGAGCTGGCGCGCCCGGCGGATCTCTATCTGGAGGGCTCCGACCAGCACCGTGGCTGGTTCCAGTCCTCTCTGCTCACCTCGGTGGCCATCACCGGCAAGGCCCCCTATCGCCAGGTGCTGACCCACGGTTTCACCGTTGATGCCAAGGGCCAGAAGATGTCCAAGTCCAAGGGCAACACGGTGGCACCGCAGAAGGTGGTGAACCAGCTGGGGGCCGATATCCTGCGGCTGTGGGTGGCGGCCACCGACTACCGCGGCGAGATGAGCGTCTCGGACGAGATCCTCAAGCGCACCGCCGATGCCTATCGGCGCATCCGCAACACCGCCCGCTTCCTGCTGGCCAACCTCAAGGGGTTCGATCCGGCGCAGCATCTGCTGGCGCCGGAGCAGATGATCGCCCTCGATCGCTGGGCGGTAGAGCGCGCCCGGCTGTTGCAGCAGGAGATCCTCTCGGCCTATGAGAGCTACGAGTTCCACCTCATCTACCAGAAGGTGCACAACTTCGCCTCGGTGGATATGGGGAGCTTCTACCTGGATGTGATCAAGGATCGGCAATACACCACCCAGACCGATAGCCGCGCCCGCCGCTCGGCCCAGAGCGCCCTGTACCACATCGTGCAGGCCTTTACCCGCTGGGTGGCCCCCATCCTCAGCTTCACCGCGGAGGAGATCTGGGGCTACCTGCCGGGGACCCGGGAGGAGTCGGTGTTCCTCTCCACCTGGTATGAGTTCCCGGCGGCGGCGGCCCCCCTGGATCTGGATCTCCACTTCTGGGCCCGGGTGATGGCGGTGCGGGATGGGGTCAACAGCGAGCTGGAACGGCTGCGGGCCGCCGGCGGCATCGGCGCCAATCTGGAGGCGGAGGTGGAGCTGCATGTCGGTCCCGAGCTGTATGGGGTACTGAGCCAGTTGGAGGATGAGTTGCGCTTTGTGCTCATCACCTCGGCGGCGCAGGTGGTCCCGCTGGCCGAGCCGCCGGCAGGGGCGACCCAGCTCACCCTCGGCGGCAAGGATGAGCTGTGGGTGGTGGCACGCGCCTCCGGCCACGCCAAGTGCGTCCGCTGTTGGCATCGGCGGGCCGATGTCGGCAGCCATGCGGACCATCCGGAGCTGTGCGGACGCTGCGTGGAGAACGTGGCGGGGGCGGGTGAGGAGCGGCGCTTCGCATGAGTGGGGTGCCGTACACCGGTGGCGGTCGGGCGCGCAATCTGCTCTGGCTCTGGATCTCGGCGCTGGTGGTGGCGTTGGACCAGTACACCAAGTATCTCGTCAGCAGCAGCCTGATCCTGCATCAGCCCAATCCGGTGCTGCCCCACTTCAATCTCACGCTGATGCACAACACCGGCGCTGCCTTCAGCTTTCTGCACGATGCTGCGGGTTGGCAGCGCTGGTTTTTTCTCAGTGTGGCGCTGCTGGTGGGGGGGGCGATCCTCGCCATGTTGTGGCGCTTGCAGGGCGGTCAGCGCTGGGTGGCGGTGGGGTTGGCCCTCATCTTGGGGGGGGCCCTTGGCAACGTCTGGGATCGGGCGGTGTTGGGCTATGTGATCGACTTCCTCCACTTCTACTGGGGGCCCCACTTCTTCCCCGCCTTCAACATCGCCGACTCCGCCATCACCGTCGGCGCCACTATCCTCATCATTGATGGCCTCTGGCCGAAGCGGGGGGAGAGATGAGTCAGCGGATCGAGATGGGGTGTCGGGTGAGCCTGCGCTACCGGCTATTGCGCAACGACGGCTATCTGGTGGATGAGAGCGGTGATGAGCCGTTCGATCTCACCGTGGGCGATGGTGCCCTCCACCCCAATCTGGAGCGCGCCATCGAGGGGCTGGTGGCGGGGGAGCGGGTGCGGTTGCTGCTGGGGCCGGAGGAGGCGTTTGGCCTCTCCGATCCGGCCAACATCTACCGGGTGCCGCGGAGCGACTTCCCCGCCGACCAGCCCCTCGCCCCCGGCTACATCTTCGAGTTCGCCGCCCCCAACGGCATGGAGCTGCTGGGGCAGGTGGTGGAGCTGGTGGAGGATGAGGTGGTGGTTGACTTCAACCACCCGCTGGCCGGTCAACCGGCGGTGTTCGAGGTGGAGGTGCTGACGGTGAGCGCCCCCTGAACCCCTTTTGCCACGGGAGTCCCTATGCAGGTACTACTGGCCAATCCCCGCGGTTTCTGCGCCGGGGTCGATCGCGCCATTGAGATCGTCGAGCGGGCGCTGGAGCTGTTTGGCGCCCCCATCTATGTCCGCCATGAGGTGGTCCACAACCGCTTTGTGGTGAGCCGGCTGCGAGAGATGGGGGCGATCTTTGTCGAGCGCCTGGTGGAGGTGCCGGATGGGGCAACGGTGATCTTCTCGGCCCACGGCGTGCCACGGCGGGTGGCGGATGACGCGGCGCGGCGTGGTCTGCGGGTGTTTGATGCCACCTGCCCGCTGGTGACCAAGGTCCATCTGGAGGTGGCCCGCCACGCCCAGAGCGGGCTCGATGTGGTGCTCATCGGCCACGCCGGCCACCCGGAGGTGGAGGGGACCCTAGGCCAGTTTCCCGCCGATGCCTCGGGCCGTATCCACCTGGTGGAGCGGGAGGAGGATGTGGCGCATCTGGTGGTGGGGGACCCGGAGCGGCTCGCCTACGTCACCCAGACCACCCTCTCCATGGATGATGCCGCCACCGTCGTGACGGCACTGCGGGAGCGCTTTCCTGCCATTCAGGGGCCGCGCAAGGATGATATCTGCTACGCCACCCAGAACCGCCAGGATGCGGTCAAGGCGCTGGCCCGCAGCTGCCCGCTGGTGCTGGTGGTGGGCTCCCCCAACAGCTCCAACTCCAACCGTCTGCGCGAGGTGGCGGAGAAGGTGGGGGCGCGGGCCTATCTCATCGACAACGTGGGTGAGCTACAGCGGGAGTGGCTGGCCGGGGCCGAGGTGATCGGCGTCACCGCTGGCGCCTCGGCCCCCGAGGTGCTGGTGCGGGAGCTGCTGGATCGGCTGCGGGAGTGGGGGGCTGAGGTGGTGGGAGAGGAGGAGACGGCGCGCGAGTCGGTGGTGTTTAGCCTACCGCGGGAGCTGCGCGCGTAAAGCCATCGGCGGCCTAGTCGGCGGCGCGCCACCTTTTGACATAGATGGCGTAGGGGACACCCCATAGCGTCGGTGCCTCCCGCTCAAGGACAAAGCCCATGCGCAGGTAGAGCGGGAGGGCCACCTGCATAATGGGGCTGGTGTGGAGCGCGATGAGGGGGGCGCCGTCGCGCCGGGCGCGGGCGATGCACGCCTCGGTGAGGGCGCGGCCGATGCCCTGGCCACGCAGTGAGGGGGCGCTCACCAACATGCGCAAGATGGGCCACTCCGGCGGGAAAAATGCCTGCTTGGGGCGGTGGGGGGCGACGTAGACCACGGCGCCGGCGATCCCCCCCTCCCAGGCCGCCACCAGCAGCTCACCGCTGGCGGCCAAGGCCGCCATGTTGCCCAGGTGGTGGGCGATCGCCTCCCAGTCTGTGTAGTGCTGCCGATACTCGGCAAAGGCGCTCAGCGCCAGGGCGTTGACTGCGGCGCCCTCTTCCGGCCGGAATGGCCGAATGGTGAACTCCATCGCCTCATCTCCTCGTTGACCCGCCGACCCAGCGCCCCCCGGTCGCTGCGGGGGGGCGTGGGTGGGGGCACCGTCGTGTCGCTACACCAAGAGCGGGATCGCCACCTGGGCGATCTTGATGATGTCGGCCAGCCCCCCCTCCACCAGCCAGTCGTAGAGGTCGTTCCCCTCGGCTGTCCGTTTGAGGCGGGCGGTGTTGAGCAGCAGCTTGGCGTTGGTGAGGGCGGAGTATTGGATCAGCTTGTCGGTGCTCAGATCGGCGAGGCTCTTGCTTCCTAACAGCGCCTGCTGTTTCTGCTCCACACTGGTGACGGCCTGCGCCAGCTCATCCGGCTTCAGGGCCTTGAGGATGTTGCCCACCGCCTCCTGGATGGCCTGCGGGGCATCGCTGTTGAGAAAGGCGGTGAAGTCGAATTTGCCCCCCGTGGTGTCTTTAGCGGCGGCATCGGTGGCGATGGTCCCGAGCTTGATTAGGTCCTCAATGACAGCAACGGCGTCCATGGTCTCCCCCTTTAGTCAGCGCTCTTGATGGCCTTGAGTTCCGCCGCCGATTGGCGGTAGACCTCAATCGAGGCGCGGACCGCCTGGCAGGCCGCCTCCCGCTCCGCCGCCTGGCTGGCGTGTTGGCAGCGGTCCAGCATGATCGCCATCACATTGGCCTGCTCTTCCGCGGTGGTGGCATAGGCCTTGACCGCGGCGCTGATATTCCCCGTACAGCCACTCAGTAACAGCGTGGCGAACGCCACACCGATAACCACTCTCCTAGCGCCCATTGCGCCTCCTCCTTGGTCTCTCTCTCGCTCCCGGCGCAGCGGGCGCCGGCCCCGGCGGACGGCTCCATTGGAGGCCCACCTGGGGCCGCAGTCTTCCACGCTGGCCGGTGGTTGACAACCGGGGGAGAGGTCCGCCCCCGCTTAGGTGCGGAAGCGCCCTACCAGGTGGTGCAGCTCCGTTGCCAGTCGATCCAGATCGATACTGTGGCTGGCCATCGTCCCCGCCTCTTCGGCGGTGGCGCCGCTGATGCCGTTGATGGTGTCGATATTGCGCATGATCTCGTCGGTGACGTGGCTCTGCTGCTCGGCGGCGCTGGCGATCTGGGCGGTCATATCGGAGATGCTCGACACCAGATTGGTGAGACTGCTGAGGGCGCCGCCCGCCTTCTCGGCACGGGAGACGCTCTCGTCGGCCGCCTGTTCGCCGCGCCCCATCACGGTGACCGCATCGCGGGTGCCGCTCTGTACCCGCTCGATCATCCCGCGGATCTCCTGGGTCGATTGGTGGGTGCGTTGGGCGAGGGTGCGCACCTCGTCCGCCACCACGGCAAAGCCGCGCCCCTGCTCGCCGGCGCGGGCCGCCTCGATGGCGGCGTTGAGGGCCAGCAGGTTGGTCTGCTCGGCGATCCCCTTGATCACATCGAGGATGGTGGTGATCGCCTCACTATCCGCCTCTAGCCGCTTGATCACCCCGCTGGCCTGCGCCACCTCTTGCGACAGGTGGTGGATCCCCTGTACCGCCTCATCCACCACCGTCCGGCCGGCCACCGCCTCCCGCCGACCGTCATCGGCCGCCCGCGCCGCCTCTACGGTGTTGCGCGCCACCTCCTGCACCGCCGAGGACATCTCGGTGATAGCGGTGGCCACCTGGGTGGTCTCCGAGAGCTGCCGCTCCGCCCCCTGGCGCAGGGACTCCCCAAACTGCCGCAGGCCGGTGGCCACGGCGGAGAGCTGGTCCACATGCTGGCGGATGGTGGCGATCATCTCCGCGAGATGGCCGACAAACTGGTTGAGCGCCTCCCGCAGGCCGCCAATCTCATCCCGCTGGTTGACCGGCAGCCGCATACTGAGGTCACCATCGCCGCGGCCGAGCGCCTCGATGAGCCCCTGGGTCTCCCGCAACGGCAGCACCACGAAGTAGCGGAACATCCAGAAGATGAGGCCGCTCAGCAGCAGCAGCACCGCCAGCGAGTAGCCGAGCATGATGAGGCCGGAGTGGGCAAGCGCCTCCGCCGCCACCGTCTCAACGCCGGACATCGCCTGCCGGATGCGTTGGGCGCTCTCCCGCACCCCCTCGTTGATGGTGGCCCGGTTGAGCCCCACCACCACCTCCCCTAGCGTCTCGCCGTCGGCGACTACGGGGTAGTGCTGCTCGATGACATCGGCCCCTTCGGGCTTCTCATAGGGGGTGAAGGGGGTGCCATCGGGCTTGAGGTAGCCGGTGTAGAGCACATCGGGATCGGCGGCCGCCTCCTTCTGGTAGCCCTGGAGGGCGAGGTAGTCGAAGGAGAGGATGAGATCGGGGGCGGTCTTGGCCATGAAGCGGCCGATCACCTCCCCCTTGGAGCTGATGGCGTGGGTCAAGGCCTCCTTGGCGCTACGCTGCTCCTCTTCGAGCGCCTTGACCGCCCCCGCCGTCTGGCGCTGGGTGGAGGCGGCCATATCCTGGTAGACAAAGGTGCCGCCGAGCCACAACACCAGCAGCGTGGCCGCCAAGATGGGGAGTAGAAACTTCTGTGCGAGTCCCAGGCGGTGCAGGATGGAAAACATCGGAACACTCCTTACTGGAGATCCGCCCCGTTACCCGCAGTGCCCTGCTGGGGGAGGGGCGAGTCGGGCACCACCGGTGGCTGGCGGGGGCCGTGGGCGCTCGGCCGAGGGGACCCCCGCGCAGCCTGCGGGGCACCGATTAGAGATCCTCGCCCAGGGCGAAGCGGGTGATCTCGCGCACCTGATCGAAGTCGCTATCGGTCACCGCAAAGAAGCCGGAGACAATGGCGGCCTGGGTGACGGGATCGTCCGCCTTGAGGCCGGTCATCGCCGCCTGGATCTTCTGCGCCTTGGCCTCATCCATTTTGCTGCTCACCGCCCAAGGCAGCTGCACATAGGGCTTGCCAGTGGCGAGGATGCGCATCTGGCTGACATCGATATTCTTCTGCACCACCCCGAGCTGGAGGATGATATCGCCGGTGCCGGCGGCATCGGCCGCCTTGTTGTAGACCGCGATGGCGGCACTGGGGGGGTTCTTGGCGAAGTCGGCGGTGTAGTCGCTGCCTTCGCTGAGGCCGTGCTCCTTCAGGATGGCGGTGGGGGCGATGTAGCTACCCATCGCCTTCTTCCCGCCACCGAAGAGGATCTTGCGCCCCTTAAGCTCCTCCACGCTGTTGATGCCGCTATCGGTGCGCACCGATAGCGCCCCGGCGATGGTGCGCTGCCCCTCCTCCTCATTGGCGGCGATCACCCGGTAGCCGAAGTTCTTATGGCTGAGTAGGTAGTGGTACTGGTTGTAGTGGACCAGATCAAACTGGCCACTCTCCACCCCCTGCCAGAAGGTGGCGAAATCCTTCGGCACCACCAGCTTGACCGGCTCCCCCAGCTGGGCGCTCAGGTAGTCGGCCAGCGGCTTGAAGGCCTGGTGGGTGGCGGAGACCGCGCGCCGCGGGAAGATCCCCATGGTGATGTCGGCCACCGCCTGAGCGGTGCCGAACAGGGTGGTGGCAACCAGGGCCAAACAGGCAAATTTTTTCATGTTTATGCTCCTCTCCGGTTGGAATTGCGGGGGTGACGCGGCTCGATCGCCTACGCTGTGCGTCCACCCATGCAGCTCGCGGACTCCCCGCCTGTGGGGTGGGCTGGGTGCCCAAAGGCCATGGTACGTTAGTGGATATTGGCAGACTATCAGACGAACACCGACAACCGCCGGCGACGGCCCTTAGTCGGGCGAGGTGGCCCGCCTTTGGCGGCGGCGGTGGATGCAATATAGTCGGCCTGCGGGGTTCGACCGGGGGGATGGCGCTGGGCTGAGGGGGCTAGACGGATCGCCGCGGATACCCGCGGCGACTCCGGGGACTGCACGAGAGAAGAGCAGTACCGTGGGGCGGGACCTAGCCCTCGCCCCACGGCGTCGCCATTGCACCATTTTTAGGAGGCGTTGCCGCCCCTCCAGATGCACCAACGGCCGCTTTAGCGGCCCGCCTTCAACTTCTCCCAATACTTCTCATAAATGGTGATGGCCTCACCCACATCGAGCTGGAACTCGCCATTGGCCAGGTCCGCCTCCTGCGGGTAGACGGTGCGGTCGTTGCGTACCGCCTCATCCAGTAGCGCCACGGCGGCCCGGTTGGGGGTGGCGTAGCCCACCTCCTCAGAGATCGCCTTGGCGATCTCCGGCCGCAGCAGGAAGTCGATGAAGCGGTGGGCGTTATCGATGTTGGGGGCGTTCTTGGGGATGGCCAGGCTGTCGGCCCAGATGATCACCCCCTCTTTGGGGTAGATGTAACGGATATCGGCCCCCTCCTGCTGCGCCTGGTAGGCCTCCCCGTTCCAGATCATGCCGGCCGCCACTTCACGGGCGAGATAGGGCATCTTCGGCGAGTCGGAGTTGAACACCTTCACCCCCGGGACCAGCTCGGTGAGCGCCTGGTAGGCCGCCTCGATCTCCTCCGGTTTGCTGCTATTGCCGGAGAAGCCCTTGAGCCGCAGGCCGATGTGGAACACCTCGCGCATGTCGTTGGTGAGCAGCAGCTTGCCGGCCAGCTCCGGCCGCCAGAGATCGGCCCAGGCGGTCACCGTGGAGGGGTCCACTACCCGCGCATCCACGCCGATGCCGGTGGTGCCCCAGAGGTAGGGGATGGAGTATTGGTTGCCCGGGTCGTAGGGCTTGTCCAGCAGCTTGGGATCGAGGTTGGTGTAGTGGGGCAGCTTGGTGTGATCGATGGGGGCGAGCAGCCCCTCGCGGCGCATCTTGCTGATGTAGTAGGTGGAGGGGACCACGATGTCGTAGCCCTTGCCATCCAGCACCTTCACCTTGGCATACATCGCCTCGTTGGAGTCGTAGGTGGTGTAGCGCACCTGGATGCCCGTCTCGGCGGTGAACTGCTCCAGCACCGACTCCGGCATATATTCCGACCAGTTGTAGACATAGACCTCCTGCGTCTCGGCCGCGGCGGAGGCGGCAACAAGCAGCAGCGGGGCGGCCAGGGTGGTCAGCAGACGTTTCATTCTTTTCTCCTCAAGAGCCATTGGGCGAGTAGGACCAGTACCAGGGAAAACAGGACAATGACGGTGGAGAGGGCGTTGACCTCCGGTTTTACGCCGAGCCGCACCATGGAGTAGATCTTCAGCGGCAACACCTCAAAACTGGGGCCGGTGACGAAGAAGGCAATGATGACGTCATCCAGGGAGAGGGTGAAGGCGAGTAGCCAACCGGCCGCCACCGCCGGCCAGGCGAGTGGTAGCACCACCCGCCGGAACCCCTGCCACTCGTCGCAGCCGAGGTCCCGCGCCGCCTCCACCAGGTGGGGATCAAAGCCCGCGAGACGGGCGTGGACCGTCACCACCACAAACGGTAGCGCCACCGTGGTGTGGGCGATGAGCAGGGTGGTGAAGCCGAGCGGCAGCTGAATGGCGACAAACAGCACCAGCAGGGCGATCCCCATGACGATATCGGCCTGCATCATCACCACAAAGACCAGCCCCTGCACCAGGCTGCGGCCGCGGAAACGGTAGCGGAAGAGCGCCAGCGCCGCCAGGGTGCCGATGATGGTGGCGAAGGTGGCAGAGGTGGCCGCCACCAGCAGCGAGTTGGCCGCCGCCTCCATCAGCATGGCGCTGTCCAGCAGCTTGGCGTACCACTTGAACGAGAAGCCGCCCCAGGTGAGGCCGTACTTGGAGGCGTTGAAGGATTGGGCGATGAGCACCGCCACCGGCAGATAGAGGAAGCCGTAGATGGCGGTCAGGTAGCCGCCCCGCAACCAGGGGTTCATAGCGCCTCCTGCCGGACGGCCCGCGCTGAGGCGCGGTAGAGCGCCAGTAGCAGGAGCATCGCCAGGGTGAGCAACATGCTGGCGGCGGCACCGAATGGCCAGTCACGGGCATCCAGGAACTGGTTCTTGATGAAGTTGCCGTAGAGCAGGGCGCGGGCCCCGCCCAGCAGATCGGAGACATAGAACAGGCAGAGCGCCGGCAGGAACACCAGCAGCGAGCCGGCCACAATCCCGGGGGCGGTGAGCGGCAGCACCACCCGCAAGAAGCGCTGGCTGCGGCCCGCACCGAGATCGGCCGCCGCCTCGATGAGGCGCCAATCCAGCTTCTCGATGGTGGCATAGAGCGGTAGCACCATGAACGGTAGCAGGACGTAGACCAGCCCCAGCACCACCGCCCCCTGGGTGTAGAGCAGCTCCAGCGGCAGCTCGATGAGGCCGAGGTGGAGCAGGGTGCTGTTGATCACCCCGCCGGTGGTGATGAGCGCCTTGATGGCGTAGGCGCGGATGAGGGAGTTGGTCCAGAACGGGATCACCACCAGGATGAGCAGCAGCGGTCGCCAGCGCCGCGGGGCCTGGGCGAGGATAAAGGCGAACGGGTAGGCGATCAGCAGGCAGAGCAGGGTGGCGAGGAGGGCCAGCCCGAGGGAGTCGGTGAAGACATTGAGATAGAGGGGGTCCAGTAGTCGGGCGTAGCTCTCCAGGGAGAGGGTGGGGGCGATGAAGTGGCGCTCATCACGCTGGAGCAGGCTCACCACCGCCACCATCAGGTTGGGGATGAGGGCGAACAGCGTCAGCCAGATCACCACCAGGCCGACGGCAATATTGCGAAAGGCGCTACGCTCCTTCATCGGCCAACACCACCTCCCAACCGGGGACCCAGCGCACCGCCACCGCTTGGCCCGGCTGGTAGTCGAACTCTTGGTACTCCTCGTCAAAGAACTCCGAGGCGAGCAGCCGGGTGCCGCTCGCCAGGCGGATCTCTGAATCGAGGGTCGCCCCCTTATAGGTGCGCTCCTCCACCTCGCCGATGAAGGCGTCGGCCGGCGGCTCCCCCTTCACCTCCTCGACTCGTAGATCTTCCGGGCGCAGTAGCACCCGCACCGCCTCCCCCACCGCAAAGGGCCGATCGCTCAACACCGCACAGCTGCGCCCCTCCAGGGTCACCTGGAGCTGGTTGCCGTTGGCGGCGGTGACCACCCCGGCAAACTCGTTGCTCTCGCCCACGAAGCGGGCGACGAAGAGGTTGTGGGGTTTTTCATAGACCTCGCGCGGGGTGCCGACCTGCTCGATGTGCCCCTCGCGCATCACCACCACCCGGTCCGACATCGAGAGCGCCTCCTCCTGGTCATGGGTGACGAAGACGAAGGTGATGCGCAGCTCCCGCTGGAGCTGTTTCAGCTCCATCTGCATGGCGCGGCGCAGCTTGGAGTCGAGGGCCGAGAGCGGCTCATCCAACAGTAGCACCAGCGGTCGGTTGACCACCGCCCGCGCCAGCGCCACCCGCTGCTGCTGGCCGCCGGAGAGCTGGTGCGGGCGCCGCCGCTCCAACCCCTCCAGCTTCACCATCGCCAGCGCCTCGCGCACCCGCTGCTCGATGGCGGCCGGCGCCAGCCGCTTCATGCGCAGGCCGAAGGCGACATTGTCGAACACATTCATATGGGGGAAGAGGGCGTAGCTCTGGAAGACGGTGTTGACGTCACGCCGGTCCGGTGGGGTGTCGGTCAGGTCCTTGCCCGCCAGCAGGATGCGGCCGGCATCGGGCTGCTCGAAACCGGCGATGAGCCGCAGCAGGGTGGTCTTGCCGCAGCCCGAGGGGCCGAGCAGGGTGAGGAACTCACCATTTTGGATGGTGAGATCGAGCGATGGTATGACAGTACGGCCACCGGACGTCTTGTTGAGGGCGGGGATCTCGACGATGGGGCTGGACATGGGGGCGATCCGCGGCCAGGAG
>QKFD01000127.1 GCA_003251535.1 Chromatiales bacterium
CCCTAGCATGGGGGCGCTAAAGGCGGGAACTGAGTACCGGGGAGAAAAAATGGGGCCGGATATTACATTGGCCGAATAGGCGGGTGGGGGCCTTCAGCCCCCCCTCGCCGCGGGGGGTCAGTTGAGCTGGATCCGCTCGCCCCACGGCACCGGCGCCCGCCCCTTCACCAGCCACACCACCGGGAACGGCGGGGGCTGGGGGGGGAAGGGGCCGTCGGCGTCGGTGAAGTAGACCAGTAGATCGGGCTGTCGCCCCACCTGCTCTAGCCACTCGAAGACCGGGGCGAAGTCGGTACCGCCGCCGCCCGCCAAGGCGGTGGGCAGCTGTAACGGCTCCCACGGCTCGAACAGCCACGGCCCGGCGGCGGCTAGGGCGGCGTCACAGGCGTGGAGGGTGATCCGCGCCCGCACCTGCCCCTTGAGGGCATCCACCTCGGAGACAAACTCCGCCATCTCGCCGGGGCCGATGGAGCCGGAGGTGTCGAGGGCGATCACCACATCCACCTGGTGGGAGCGCAGGCTCGGCAGGATGGCGCTCCCCTCGCGGCGGGAGGGGCGGGTCCAGTTGTAGTCATCCCGGGCGGTGGCGGCCATGTAGCGCGCCAGCAGTACCCGCCAGGGGAGCTGCGGCTGGAGCAGGTGATCCACTAAGCGCGCCATCTGGCCGCTCAACTTGCCGGCCGCCAGCGCCTGCTGGGCCGCCCCCGCCAGCCGCTGGCGCCACTGTACCGAGAGCCGCTCGCGCTCCTCCTGGCTGAGCGGTTCAGGGCGCAGGGCGCCGTGGGCCGATCCCTCCTGTTCGGCGTTGGCCCGCGCCTGGGCGCTGCCGCGGCCACCGGCCTGGGCCGGTGAGCTGTCGCCGTGGCCGCCGCCGCTGGAACCCTCCCCGGGGCGATCGCCGGCGCCGTCAGGTTTGGGGGGGCGCTCCCCCTCGCCGCCGCCCTCGCCCTGGCCACCCTGCTGCGACTGCTCCCGCTGGGTCTGGCCACCGGCGCTGTCGCCGCCGTCGGCATCGGCGTCGTAGAGGTGCTGGTCCTCGGTCTGTTTGCTCTCATCCTCCTTCAGGCAGGGGTAGATCTCCTCTGCCGTCAGCCCGGCGTACTCCTCTAGGTAGAGCGCCTCCGGGGTGGGGGTGAGCCCCTCGCCGATGAGCAGCGGGTTGATGGCGAAGTCGCAGGCGAGGTCCCAGCGGTGCTTCACCCGGTGTTGGCGCCGGGCGAAGTGGGAGAGGGCGCAGTGGAGCGCCTCGTGGGCGAGGATGAACTGGGTCTGCGCCAGCGAGAGCCCCTCGATGAAGGCGGGGTTGTAGTAGAAGGCGCGGGCGTCGGTGGCGGTCTTGGGACACCACTGCGGGTCCGCCGCCCGCATGGGTAGCCGCAGTACCAGCGCCCCCAGGAACGGTTTGTCCAGGATAAGGCGGGTCCGGGCGGCACTCAGTTTGGTCGCTATATCTCTCATGGCCCCTCCTGCTACGGCGACGGTTGCCCCTCTTGGTTAGAGCATCACCTCGGCCACCGCCTTGGCCCACGGCATGAACTCGGGGCAGGCGAAGATCTCGTCACCGATGGCGCGGTGCATGTCGGAGACCAGCATCACCCCCATCTCACGATCGGGGAAGCGGCCGGCGTAGGTGAGGATGGCGCCATAGATGGGCCGCCCCTGCCCCTCCGCCTTGGCCCGCACCGCCCGCCCCACCAGGGAGGAGGCGACGGCGTACTGGAGGTCGATCTCCTTCGGCACCGCGACCACCTCCCCCGCCAGGATGGCGTCGAGATCGGGCAGTTGGTCCAGGTTGCGGATGAAGGCGGCCGCCTCGATCCCGGCGGCCGGGCCGACGCAGGCCTGGAGGGCGTCGATCAGCAGCTGGTGCTCCTGGCCAAACTTCTTCAATGCCCGGTGGGCAAACTCCCAGGAGCGGGGCGAGGGGAAGGCGATGGGGTTGTGGGTGGGGTCGAAATCGAACAGCAGCTCCGGCCGGAAGCGGAGGAAGCCGATGATGCGCTCGTCGATGCCGCTCTGGTAGGCCCATAGCACCCAGTCGTCGAGGTGGGTCTCCACCTCAAAGTGGGCGAAGCGGTTGGCCAGCGGCGCCGGCATGGCGTAGGTGACGCCGCGATCCCCCTGGCGGTTGCCGGCGGCGAAGATGGCCCAGCCCGGCGGCACCCGGTACTCCCCCAGGCGCCGGTCGAGGATGAGCTGGTAGGCGGCGGCGGAGACGCTGGGGGGGGCGGAGGTGATCTCGTCGAGAAAGAGGATGCCGGCGGCGCCGTGGCGCGCCTCGTCGGGCAGCATGGCCGGCACCGCCCACTCCACATGCTCTCCAGAGCGGAACGGGATGCCGCGCAGGTCCGACGGCTCCATCTGCGAGAGGCGGACATCGATGACCGGCACCCCGTGGCGGCACCCCACCTCGGCCACCATCTGCGATTTGCCGACACCGGGCGGCCCCCACAGCATCACCGGCGTGTGGTGACCCTCGCGGGTGCTGAGAAACTCTTGGTCGAGAATGGTGGTGATGTGGGCGGGACGCATGTCACTCCTTCCGCAGGGAGACCAGGTGAGGGGAATAGACTACCAAAACGCTCAAGATTATAGGAGGGGGGCCGGTGACCCGGCGCCGGGGGGCTTCAGCCGCCCCAGCCGGTGGGGCGCAGCGGGGCGATGGCGCCGCTCTCGCGGAAGCGGCGGTAGTCGGCCAGCACCGCGGCGTGGTCAAAGGCGAGGGGCTGCGGCAACTCCGCCAGGCTACAGATGGCGATGGCGCGGGCGTCATCACGCGCCTCGGGGGTGCCGCTGGCCTGCGCCACATAGACGGCGGTGACGGTGTGGCCGCGGGGGTCGCGCTGGGGATCGGAGTAGAGACCGAGCAGGGCGGTGAGGTGGACCGTGAGGCCGGTCTCCTCCAGCGCCTCCCGTGCAGCGGCCGCCTCCAGCGTCTCGCCGATATCGACAAAGCCGCCTGGGATGGCCCAGCCGGCGGGGGGATTCTTACGTTCAATAAGAACGATGGGCCGCCCCGGCCGATCGACCAGCTCGATGATGGCATCGGCAGCAAGGAGAGGGGTGACGGGGCGACCCATAGGCCTATGCCTGCTGGCTGCCCTGCTGCTCGGCGATCTGCCGATGGACCTCGGCCATGTCCAGCGCCTTGGCCTTGTCCACCAGGGACTCGAACTGCGCCCCGGGCAGGGCACCGGGCTGGGAGTAGATGATCACCTGCTCGCGGAAGATCATCAGGGTGGGGATGGAGCGGATGTTGAAATGGGCCGCCAGCTCCTGCTCCGCCTCGGTGTTGACCTTGGCGAAGACGATACCCTCATGCTTCTCGGAGGTGGCCTCAAAGACCGGCGCGAAGGAGCGGCAGGGGCCGCACCAGGGGGCCCAGAAATCGACGATGACGAAATCGCTCTTACCGATGATCTCGTCGAAGTTGTCCTTGGTCAGCTCGACAGTGGCCATGAAATTTCCTCGTGGGGGGTTGCGTGTGACGCCTGCGGACCGACGGCGCCGCATCCCGGGTGGGGCTCGACGGTCTACAGACACAGCGCGGGGGACGGTGGCAACCAATGGGATCAGGGGCAACCGCATCCGCTCAGGCATATTAACAAACCGGGCCGCCGCTCACAGCCTTATGGTGCCACGGGGGCTTATCAGGAGCGGCCGGTGAAGCGGACGATGCGCCGCCGGTCCCGCTTGTCCGGCCGACGATCCGGTGCGGGGGCTGCGGCCGCCAGTAGGCGCCGCTCCTCCGCCAGCTGGCTGCGGGCCGCACGGCTCGCCTCGCTCTCGGTATAGAGCTGCTGCGCCACCTCGGCCGGCCCCCGCCGCTCGGCCAGCGCCACCACCTCCACCACAAACTCGTAGGGCCCCTTGCGCAGGGTGATGATGTCCCCCGGCTTCACCCCTCGCGCCGGCTTGACGCGCTGACCATTGACATGGACATGGCCGCCGTCTATTGCCTCTGTAGCGAGGGCGCGGGTCTTGAAGAAGCGGGCGGCCCAGAGCCACTTATCCAGCCGCACTCGCGCCGTTGCCGACTCATCCATGACGGGAACTCGCCCCCCACACGCCGGGGTCTAGGGGCGGTTGCAACCACTCACACTCGCGGGGCATTGCGCAGCTCATGGTAGTACTCGATGGTCACCAGGGTGTTGTCACGGCTCTCGCAGGCGGGGCAGCGCAGCAGCAGGATCACCCCCACCGCCTCGGGATCGGAGTAAATTTCACCGGCCACCTCGCTGTACTCCAACATCCCCTCGTAACCACAGTCGAGGCACTCGCCCCAGGCTTGGAAGATCTTGCCGCTCATGGGTATCCAGTTCAGTGTTTGCGGGTGGTCCAGTGTAGCAGTCCGGCGCCCACCACGGAGCCATCGAGTCGCCTCCCTGCAACCTGGCGCTGCCATCTTGGACGCCAAAGTCATCCGACCCCAATAGACCATGGGCACGCCGCCACAGCGCAGAAAAATATGTTTCGACCTGCTACAGTGCTCACCCTCTCTACCCGCCCGTTCAAGGGTATATGGGCCACGGAACGAGAATCCTTCTTGAGGTAGCTATGAATCTGAGTATTAAGGTCCGGCTCTTCCTGATGGTAGGGTCGATGAGCGTAGCGATGGTGGTGATCGGCGCCCTGGGATACTTCGGTATGAACCGGGATGAACAGGCGCTCCACCAAATCTATGAAAAACACCTCGTGCCCACCGGCGATGTGGGCCATGTCATTGAGACTATGCAGGAGAGCCGGGCCCACCTGCTGCTGGCCCTACAGCACGACCCCTCCTCTGCCTTTGCCACCCAGCACAACCACCCGCTCCAGATGCACATCGACCTGGCGCACCAGGCGATCGCCCAGATGCAGGAGCACCTGGCCCATCTGCAACGGGACGTACAGCAGCAAGATCGCCCCCAGGTGGAGCAGCTGACGCTACGCACCACGGAGTTTGCCCAGCAGGGGGTGGAGCCGACCCTCAAGCTGCTGCTGGCCTCCGAGTGGCACGCCGCCAATGAGGTGATCCTGACCCGGGTCAACCCCAGCTTCGCCGCCGCGGATAAGGTGGCCGAGGCGTTGATGGAGGCGCAGCTCACCCAGGCCCAGCAGGCCTTCAACGATGCCGAGGCATTTTCGGCCCGCCTCACCCCCATATTTGCACTCATTATGTTGGTTGGGCTCGGCGTCAGCGGGGTGATGGCCACCATCACCATCCGCGGGATCGCCGGGGCGGTCAGCGCCATTGATACCACCATATCTAAGGTGGCAGAGGGGGACCTCACCGCCCGCAGCCACTACCACCGGCGGGACGAGGTGGGACGGGTGGCGACCGCGATTGATCGCTTGACCGACCACTTTCAGCACGTGGTGCAGCAGCTGCAAGGCGCCACGGGGCAGCTGGCGACAGCGGCGGAGCAGACCTCAGCGGTCACTGAACAGACCTCCGCCGGTATCCGCCGCCAGCAGAGTGAGACCGAGCAGGTGGCCACCGCCGTCAACGAGATGAACGCCACCGTCCACGAGGTGGCCCACAACACCAGCGCCGCCGCCACCGCCGCCCAACATGCCGACAGCGCCGCCGCCGATGGCAAGCGGGTGGTGGCCCAGACCATCGACGCCATGGACAACTTGGCCCAGGAGGTGGAAAGGGCGACCGCGGTGATCCACAACCTGGATCAAGAGAGCGAGCGCATCGGCTCGGTGCTCGATGTCATCAAAGGGATCGCCGAGCAGACCAATCTGCTGGCCCTCAATGCCGCCATTGAGGCGGCCCGCGCCGGTGAGCAGGGGCGGGGCTTTGCGGTGGTGGCGGATGAGGTGCGCACCCTCGCCTCCCGCACCCAGCAGTCAACCCAGGAGATCCAGCAGATGATCGAGCGGCTCCAGGGGGGCGCCCGCGATGCCGTCAAGGCGATGGAGGGGGGCAACCGCCAGGCGCTGGCCGGGGTCCAGCAGGCGGCGCAGGCCGGCACCGCCCTGGACGCCATCCTCAGTGCCGTCGCCACCATCTCCGATATGAACGCCCAGATCGCCTCGGCCGCCGAGGAGCAGAGTGCCGTGGCGGAGGAGATCAACCGCAACATCAGCAACATCAGCGAGATCGCCCACCACACCGCCGAGGGCTCCCACCAGACGGCCACCGCCAGCGAGGAGCTGGCGCGCCTGGCAGAGCAGCTCCAGGCGCTGGTGGGTCAGTTCCGCATCTGAGCAGCGGGCCGGAGCCCGATCAAAAAAGGCCGCCCGAGGGCGGCCTTTTTGTGCTGCCGGTAACGGCTACTTCAGCTCCAACAGCAGGGTGTTGAGCCGCTTGACGAAGGTGGCGGGGTCGTCGAGCTGACCACCCTCGGCCAGCAGGGCCTGATCAAACAGCACCTCGCTCATATCGTTGAAGCGGCTGGCCTCCCCCTCCTCCTTGAGCCGCGCCACCAGCGGGTGGTTAGGATTCAGCTCCAGGATCGGCTTGCTATCGGGGGCACTCTGGCCCAGGGATTTGAGGATGCGCTGGAGATTGGCGTTCATGTCGTGCTCGCCGGCCACCAGACAGGCGGGGGAGTCGGTGAGGCGGTGGGTGATGCGCACCTCTTTCACCCGATCGCCCAGCTGCTCCTGCACCCGCTTGACCAGATCCTCAAAGTTCTTCGCCTGCTCCTCCTGCTGCTGCTTCTCCTCCTCGCCCTCCAGCTTGCCTAGGTCCAGCTCGCCCTTGGCCACCGACTGGAGCGGCTTGCCCTGGAACTCGGTGAGGCTGGAGACCAGCCACTCATCCACCCGTTCGCTCAGCAGCAGCACCTCTAGCCCCTTCTTGCGGAAGATCTCCAGATGGGGGCTGTGGCGGGCGGCGGCGAAGGTCTCGGCGGTGACGTAGTAGATCGCCTCCTGTCCCTCCTGCATCCGCTCGATGTACTGCTCCAGAGAGACCTTCTGCTCCTCGCTGTCGTCCTGGGTGGAGGAGAAGCGCAGCAGACGGGCGATCTGCTCACGGTTGGAGAAGTCCTCACCCGGCCCCTCCTTGATCACCCGACCGAACTGCTGCCAGAACTCGTCATACTGCTCCGGCTCATTCTTGGCCATCCCCTCCAGCAGCCCCAGCACCTTCTTCACCGAGCCGGCGCGGATCGACTCCACCACCTTGCTCTCCTGGAGGATCTCGCGGGAGACGTTGAGCGGTAGGTCGTTGGAGTCGATGACACCGCGCACAAAGCGCAGGTAGGCCGGCATCAGCTGCTCGGCGTCGTCCATGATGAAGACGCGGCGGACATAGAGCTTGACGCCATGGCGCCGGTCCCGATCCCAGAGATCAAACGGCGCCCGCTTTGGCACATAGAGCAGGGAGGTGTACTCGGTGCGCCCCTCCACCCGATTGTGGGTCCAGGTCAGCGGCTCCTCGAAGTCGTGACCGACGTGCTTATAGAACTCCTTGTACTCCTCCTCGCTGATCTCGTCCTTGGGGCGGGTCCAGAGGGCGCTCGCCTTATTGACGGTCTCATCCTCATCCGGCTGCTGCTCCGCCTCCTCGCCATACTTCTCCTTCAGCATGAGGATGGGCAGCGGGATGTGGTCGGAGTATTTGCGGATGATGGAGCGCAGTCGCCAGCCATCCAGGAACTCGTCCATCCCCTCTCGCAGGTGCAGGGTCACCTCGGTGCCGTGGATCTCCTGGGTCACCGTCTCGATGGAGAACTCCCCCTCACCATTGGACTCCCAGCGCACCCCATGCTCGGCCTGGAGGCCAGCGCGACGGGTGACCAGGCTCACCCGGTCGGCCACGATGAAGGAGGAGTAGAAGCCGACCCCAAATTGGCCGATGAGGTGGGCGTCGCGCGCCTGGTCACCGGTCAACGCCTCCAAGAACTGACGGGTGCCCGACTTGGCGATGGTACCGATGTTGTCGATCACCTCCTGCCGTGACATGCCGATGCCGTTGTCGGCCACCGTCACGGTGCGCGCCTCCTTGTCGAAGCTGACACGGATCGCCAACTCCTTCCCCCCCTCATAGAGGGCGTCATCCGAGAGTGCCTCGAAGCGGAGCTTGTCGCAGGCATCGGCGGCGTTGGAGATAAGCTCGCGGAGGAAGATCTCTTTATTGGAGTAGAGGGAGTGGATCATCAGGTGCAGCAGCTGCTTCACCTCGGTCTGGAATCCAAGCGTCTCTTTATGCGCTTCTACCGTCATGGCGGGTGTGCTCTCCTGAAGCTGAAAGTAACGGCCTTGATTGGCACTCTTTGGTTGCGATCGCCCCGCAAGGGGATGGCGCCGGAGATGGGGACAAGCCCCGCTAAAATCAAGGGGGATGCCAGAGAAAGGCGCCCGCGCACCCACTCGCAACCGCACTCCCAGCTAGTAGATCCATCTCCCAACGCAGATGGCCCCCAGGGGAGGGGAGATGTCGCGCCCGCTCGCCGCGCCCCTTCCTGGGGGGCGCCATAGAGGCGCAGCACAACCGGCCAATTTCTATTAGATACTTTAAGGAGATCGTCTCCTTCCGACCCTGGTCCGCTTTACCACGCCTCCCTGAAGCACCCTGCCCCCCAGCGGCACGGTAGGGTGCCGGGTCGCCCCCTTCCTCCCTGCACCGTAGGGGGGCGCCAAGGGGCAAAATCCGTAGCCCCTCGCAGCCCTCGCCAGCATTCAGGAGATGAAATAGGCGGTACGCGCCTTGAGCGCTGTCCCATACATACCCGCCACCCCACAGACCTCTACCGGCACCACCCACTCATCGGCATCGAACCCCATCAACCCCAGGGAGGGGGCGCAGATCTGGAAGTGCACACCGGACTCCCGTGCGATATCGATCTGCTCCTCCAACGAGGCCATCTCGCCCCGCATCATGTAGTTAAAAAAGCGCCGGCCGAGTCCGCCCAGCGCCATCTTGGAAGGGGGGAGATCCCGGCTGCTCCCCGGTAACATCAGATTGATGAGGCGATGGCTGAGGCGTTTGCCGCGCAGTTTGCGCCCCCGCTTGATCGCACTGCATCCCCAGAAGGTGAAGAACATCGACACCTCCATCCCCATCGCCACTGCGCCGTTGGCCATCATGAAGGCGGCCATTGCCTTATCGAACTCACCGGAGAGCAAAATGATAGAGACCTTATCTTCAGGCACACGCTCGCGGAGTTCGCTCACGGTCTGCTCCAGGTGCGCAATGCGCGCATCATCACACCGCTGCTGGGTGGGATCTAACGGGGTCACTGCTGACATATGGGGGCTCCTGTAGATAGCCAGGGTGAACGGTTTACCGGAGGGCATTTGCCCCACGGCCCGTCCGCCATTAAAGTGAAGCCCCCATTGAAGCGCCAATTAAATGATTTGCTTAGTTTTGCTAACCAACTAAGGCATACGGAGGGGCGGGGATGGAAAAACTGGATCTACTCGGGTTGCTGGGCACGCTACAGCAGCTGGAGCGGAGGGTCACCATTGCACTGATGTACTCCGGCTTGCGACTACCGCAATTCCGTCTTCTCAACCTCATCTCGCAGATGACGGAGGCGGCGACCGTCACCCAGATAAGTCAGCAGCTCCACATTACCCGTGCCACCGCCAGTGTGTTGGTCAATGAGCTGGTACGGAGCGGCGCCCTCACGATGATCGAACACCCAGCCGATCGCCGCTCCTACCACCTTCAGCTCACGGAGCTTGGCATCAACAAATTGGCAGTGGCGCGCAGCGATATCGGTGTGTTGTTGGACAAGCTCTCGGCCCAACTACCCGCAGAAACCATCCAGCATCTCAACGCCTTTACGGGCAGCCAGACACGCTAACGCGGTGTTACGGAGAGGGGGTTGCTAGAGATCGGACGCGCACCGACGCAGCGCCTCGACATCACCGGACACGATCACCGCAAGATGTTCTGTAATTTTGTCGATCTCCCAATGCCACCAGGCTATCGCTTCAAGGGCGGCGATCACCTCGGGTTCAAAACGGCGCTTGATGGGCTTGGCTGGGTTGCCACCCACTATCGTGTAAGCGGGCACATCGGCAACCACGACCGAGCGGGAGGAGATGATCGCGCCATTCCCAACCTTGACCCCAGGCATGATCAGCGACTCATAGCCGATCCACACATCGTGCCCGACCACGGTATCGCCCTTGTAGGGGAGGTCACTGAGCGCCGGCATGACCGACGCCCAGCCCTGCCCAAAGATCTGAAAGGGGTAGGTAGAAATACCGGACAGTTTGTGGTTGGCGCCATTCATTATAAATTTCACCCCCCGCGCCAGCGCACAAAACTTACCGATCACCAATTTATCGCCGATAAAAGGAAAGTGATACAACACATTCCGCTCAAAATTTTCCGAATCCTCCGGGTCATCATAGTAGGTGTAGTCACCGATTATGATATTGGGATTCTGGACCGTGTTTTTGATAAAACAGACCTGGGGAAACCCGGTCATTGGATGCTTATTTTTTGGATCTGGCCCGTGCAAGGTCCCCCCCTCCCATACGTTACCTGCCCCCCGTTCCCCCCTATGGCCTCTCGCCTGAGGGCCGATGGGCGCGCTCGGTGCTCTCCGCCGTGGTAACCGGCCCACCTGCGGTGTGCGCTGGCGATGCGCCCGTGGCCACGCCATAACAGGGAGACTCGCCGTGCGCAACTTTATAGATACCTTCACCGACCGTCCACCGATCGCCCCGCAGGGCGACCGGCAGCAGTAGGGAGGCTACCTCACAGCGGGACCCCGGAGAGGAGGTTCTGCACGGCATGGCGGACGGCGCCGGAGGCGGTCTGGGCGCAATCCACTGGCTGTGGATTCTCGGTGTAAGGGAGGGTGCAGTTGCCGCTCTGCTTCACGGCGGGTTCAATACCGGCCTCGATCTCGTCCCGGGCGTAGAGCGCTATCTTGAGCAGCTGCTCCATGGTGGCTGGGTTGATGTTGATATTCATGGGGAACGACTTGAGGGCGTAGATCACCGCCAGCGGGTCGGCCCCATCGGCGTTGTAGTTGGTCTTGCGAAAGCCGGAGGTGTAGCTGACATAGGGGCCATATTGGCCATCATGCAGTTTACCGTCACGGAACCACTGCCATAGCAGGTCCCCAATCTTCTCTTGCAGCTCGTTGTGTTTGATCAGCTCGGCCCGCGCCGCTGGACTCGGGTCGTTCAACTCCTTCTCATACTGCGCCTTGGCGTCTGGTACGGTGCTCGGATAGATGCGGAACAGGGTGACGAAGCCGTGGTCATCGGCATTGACACAGACCGCTGTCGGCTCCTCCGTTATCCGGTGGCGTAGATACTCCTCCATCTCCAGCACGCCGCCCAGCATCGACTGGAACCCTTCGGCACCGAAGTATTGCAAGGTGGCCCAGCCGGCCATCGAGTAGGAGCCGGAGCGGGAGACCTCCAAGGTAAAGAGGCCGGGGTTGTAACAGACCCGGTCTTGCAGATAGGCGGAGCCGGGGCGGGTCATGAGTTGGCGGAAGTGGTTGAGATCCTTCATGACGAAGATGGAGCAGTTGTAGGGTGCCCAACCGGTCTTGTGGAAGTCGCAGCCTACGGCGTCGGCGTACTCGATCTCACTGATGCGGGCATAGTTGCTAGAGATATTCTTCAGGGTCTCTTCACTGAAACCGAGCGGGTTGCCGACAAAATCGTAGTCGCGGAAAGTGAGCCAAGACCAGCCGATCACCGCATCGCAATAGAGCAGCGGTTGACTGCCGTTGGGGTTGGGATATTTCTCGATCAGCGCCCGCACTGCCTTGGGTGAATCGATGGCGAAGGCATCGGTGGTGCCCATGGTGCAGATCACCGCCACAATGGGGGTCCCCTCAGCGTGGAGGGTCTGCATCACCTGCTCCAGGGCGGGGATGCTCATGGCGTTGGTGGCGGGATCGGTCTCGATCTCGATGATGTTGTCCATACCGAGCCCGCTCCAGTCGGTGGAGTTGAGCTTGCAGTAGTGGCCCTGTTGGGAGACCAGCAACTTGCCATTCTCCCGGATACCGGTGCAGCGGGTCTGCTCGCCCAGGGAGTGGGTGATGGCGTACTTGACGCCATAGAAGTAGCAGCCGGAACCGCCAAAGGTGTAGACGCCGCCCGCCTGTTTGGGGTCCCAGCCGATCAGGCTGGAGATGATCGCCGCGGTCTCCATCTCCGATTTGAGGACGTTCCAGGCATACTCCCCTTCGATGATGTTAGGGCTGTAGAGATCGGTCATCATGGCGGCAATGATCCCCGCCTTGTTGGCCGGCGGGATGACGTTGGGCATGGTCAACGGGTGGTTCCAGTTGGGCATCCCCTGAAACAGCTCCACGGCCATGCGGTTGACCTCGGCCAGGCTCGCCCCTTTCTGCGGCAGGCGCGCGTCGGTGACCGAGCCATAGTAGGGGCCTTGCGGATCGCTACCCAGATAGCCAGGACCATCGGCAGCAGGCTTCAGTGCACTCAACTGGTTGATCGCCTCCCCCACATCCACGGCAAAGGGATCCGCCCCCGGGACTGCATAGTAGGTGGGAAAGGCCTCCACCATCCCTGACCGCACCTTCGCCCATTGGGGGGCAAAGCTCTCAAGGGTCCCGTTCTCCTTCCACAGCGTGCCCAACTTGGATATTTCCATAGATCCACTCCTGGCTAATGGTTTTACAGCTCACTTCTCCGTTGGTCACCGAGCCCAGAGCACAGCGCTCGGCCCGCTGAGGATAGTCCGCCCCTGCGCGGACCGCGACCACCCCATCACAACAAACTCCATCGGCACACCGGAGAGGGCATGGTCGGTAGGTCGGGCTCGGTTTTGCTGTCTCGCTGCGCGGCCAGTTGGTAGGTCGGGTTAGCGCAGCGTAACCCGACAATCCCCACCCCGGCAGACACCGCCACA
>QKFD01000103.1 GCA_003251535.1 Chromatiales bacterium
CTGCGGCACCAGGATGGGGGAGAGGCCATCGGCCACGGCGCAGGCGAGCCGCTTCTTGGCCGCCAACAGGCGGGCCAGCGCGTCGGGTGCCACCCGGTAGGCGGGGGAGGCGTAGGGGGCGGTGGCCAGCAGGTCCAGCCCCGCCAACCAGGCACGCGCCCACACCTCCATGTCGATCCCTTGGTAGTCCACCGTCTCGGCGTCGCCCCAGCCGCCGGTGGCGGGGTCGAGGCTTTTGATCTCCACCCCCGCCTCCGCCTCCAGGGTGTTGGAGAGGGGGCGCAGGGCGAAGCTGAACGGCTGCGCCCCGTCCACCCCCGGCAGCTGGGAGGTGGGGCTGATGTTCACCGCGGTGATGCCGTCGGGGGCGACAAACGAGACCGCCCAGACATCGGTGGGGGCGGGGTCGCGCTCGGCCGAGAGCACCCGTCCGGTGGCGAGCTTGAGCCCCGGGATCGCCTGCTCGATGGCGGCGGCGAAGAGGCTCAAGGTGACCGCCCCCTCCTCCTGCTCAGCCGGGGCGCTGGTGCGGGCGGCGGCCAGCGGGCTCATCTCCCGCACCACCGGCCCCGGATCGCTGTCGGGGCCGCGGAAGGCGGGATCGACCAGATTGGCATTGCGCGCCAGGGTGAGCCAGCTCCGCAGCGGGAAGATGACCTCCGGGAACTGCCAGCCACCGCTGCCGAAGGGGGCGGTGAGGCGGGTCTCGGCCGGCGGTAACAGCAGCAGCGCCGCGCCGCTGAGGAAGGCGACGTTGGCGTTGCCCTGCACTAGATCGCCGAGGGTGATAGAGACCCCCTGGGCGGCGAAGCGGCGCACCAGGGCGTTGAAGCTGTCGGCGGCGGCGGTGGTGAGGGTGGGGGTGTCGGCCAGCGGCGAGGGGCGCAGGCTCACCCCTGGCAGGATCAGCCCGGGGGTGGCGGCGTTGGCGCTCAAGAGGGTGGTGGCGCTGAGGCCGTAGCGGGCCGCCAGCTGGGTCGGCGTCAGGCCGGCAGCGGCTGGCAGCTGGGCCGGCGGACAGAGCAGCAGGCCGTCCACCGCGAGGGCGGCGGGGTTCTCCTCCAGGGCGGCGGCAAACTGGGCGATGGTGACCGGCGGATTGGCCCGCGCCATCACGGCGTCGAAGCTGTCGCCCGCTTGGGTTGCCAGGGTCTGGCCCGCCACCGTCAGGCTGCGACCGCCGGCGATGGTGCCGGGGAGGGCGCGGTTGGCCTCGGTCAGCGCCTCCTCCGGCACCGCCCCCGCGGGGAGGAAGAGGGCGGCGATGGCCCCCATGGTCTGGCCGCTGCGGATGCGGTAGGGGATGCGTAGGTCGGCGGGGTTGATCGGCCAGGCGGAGAGCCCCGGGATGGGCAGGCCACTGCTTCCATCCAGCGCCGCGGCCGCCGGCGCCAGGCCGGCGTTGTGGCGCAGTAGCTCGCCCGGCTCGATGCCGTAGGCGCGGGCGGTGGCGTCGAGCGGCGCCTCACCGAGGCCGGTGACGGCGCTGGCGCTGAGGAAGAGCGGCGTACCGGCGGCGAAGAGATCGACCGTGGCGGTGTTGAGGCCGGCCAGGGTGGTGGCAGCGACGCCGGTGCCGTTCTCCGCCAGGCTCCAGCCGCTGGCGATGAGCTGGCGGTCCACCACCAGCTCCACCTCGGCCCGGAACATCCCGGGGAGATCGGCGTTGGCGCCGGCCACCATCACCGCATCGAACGGCACGCCGTTGTCGCGGAAGGTGGCGGCGATCTCATCGAGGCTGGCGTCGGCCCCCGCCTGACCGGCGGCCGGGACCTCCACCTCCACCCCCTGGGCGCTGAAGACAAAGCCAGGGGCGAGCAGCCCGTTGCGGCTACGGTTGGCCGTCACCAGGCTGGCCAGGGTCAGGTTGAGTTGCGTGGCGAGGGTGGCGATGGGCAGCCCCGCTATCGGCTGCGCCTGCTGCTGGGAGGGGACCACCAGCTCGCTGCCGGGGTTGAGGGGCAGGGCGGTGTTGTCGGCGTCGGCCAGCACCTTGGCCGGCTCCTCGCCCGTCGGCACCAGCGCCGCCACCGTGCCACCGGCGCGGAAGACGGCGAAGCTGGGGATCAGGAGGCCGGTGGCCGGCAGTACCAGCAGGCTGCTGAGGCTCCGCGCGCCGGCCGCCAGTCCCAGTGCCGACCAGTCGATCCCGTAGTGCTCCACCACCGCCGCCAGGTTGGCGGTGGTGGCGGGGTCGGCCAGATGGGCACCGAGTTGGGCGGCGCTGTTGCAGAAGGCGTAGCAGGCGGAGAGGTGACTGCGCAGGCCATCCAGCGCCACCGGCAGCCCCTCCGGGTCCCCGCCGGCCGGCTGCTGTAGCGAGGTGGCGAGGGTGGCGTGCATGTCGGGCTGCATCATCTGATACCAGATGGCACCGAAGCGGCTGGCGGTATCGCTGGCGGTGGCGCTGGCGGCGTCGCCCGGGGCGCTGCCATTGGCGATGAGTCCCGCCGCCTGCATCGCCACCGAGACCGCCAAGGTGGCGCCCGCTGTGCCACTCGGCGCCGGCTCCACCGCCCAGGCGGCGGTGGTGATGGGCCAAGAGCCGACCCCCAGCACTGGGTCGGTATAGCCGACCGGCATCTCGACGCGGCCGGCGGAGGAGTTGGAGATCACTGCGGCGTTCATCAGGCGACTCCTTCAGTGCTGTTGGCGCCAGACGACGCGGGTGCGGTGCTGTTGCCGAAGATATCGTGGAACCCGAGCACCACCGTGGCCACCGGCGGTGTGTCGCGGTCGGTGGCGGAGATCCCGGCGTAGGGGTCCTCCAGCTGGGGCGGCAGTCCCGGTACGTTGGGCACCGAGGGCTGCTTGGCGAAGCGGTGGATGGGGATCACCTGGGAGATGGTCTGGTCGTTGTCGTCACTCGCCTGGGCGGCCAGCCGCGGTGCCATCCGCAGGGCATCGACCCCGGCCCCCGGGCTCTCCACCTGCGGGCCCACCGGCCGGCCGTCGTTACTGGCGTTGAACACCGCGCTCTCCTCCAGTTTGTAGCCGTTGAGGTTATAGAGCCGGCGGGCGCGCAGCTGTGGGTCGTCGCCGACATCGGGTGGGTTGGTGAAGCCAAAGCTGAAGCCGACGTTGCCCTGCGCCACGGTGGCGCGTCGCACCTGGTCGCGGTCGTCGGGGGTGGCCACAAACAGGGTGGTGGAGCTGGTATCGATGGGGTCCCCCACCAGCGCCGCGGTGTTGAAGCTGTGGAGCCGGCGCTGGGGGTTGGCCTGGGCCTGGCTGTCGAGCACCGCCACCAGGGTGAAGACGCCGTTGCCATCCTGGCCCCACATCGCCTCGTCGAAGCCGTTGCCGTCGCTATCCTCCAGCTCCAGCCAGTAGCCGCCACCGCCCACCACACTCGCCTCCCACAACAGGGTGAGGAAGCCGAGGGGGTCGGCCAGCGGCGCAAAGTAGGGGCCGGAGGGGGGCTGCTCCGCCACCGCCAGCATCCGCCCGGCGGCAAAGTTGCCGGAGCGGGTCTCGGTGGAGAGGTTGGTGCGCACCAGGTAGGTGGCGTTGCGGTTGAGGGGGGTGGAGGCGAGCCCGGCGCTCAGCCCGGCCGCCGGTGAGAGCTGGAAGCCGAAGTAGAGCTGGGCATGGTCGCTGGGGGTGCTCTCCAGGTAGCGCCACAGCTCTAGCAGCAGCTGGCGGCCGGCGGTGTCGGCCCCCACTACGCTGGCGGTGTGGGGACGGCCGGGGATGCGGTTGAGGCGGATATCCACCAGGCTGGCCCAGGTGAACTGCTCCACTGCCACCGCCTTGGCCTGTGCCTGCTGCGGATCGGTGCGGTAGAGCTGCCAGGGGTTGGCATCGGCGGCGGCGGCGATGGCGGCAAGGGAGGCGGTGAAGGGCCAGAACGATGGCATCCCCACCGCCGTCGCCCCGCCCAACACCGGCAGCGCAGGGCGGCTGGCGGTCTGCCAGATCACCTGTTGCGGCAGGCCGTGGCGTACCGGCACATCCTCCCACAGCTGGAGCGGGGCCGGGCTGCTGGGGATCACCGGGGTGAGGCTGGTGGCGGGGTAACCGGTGCGCAGCATATCCTCGGTGACGACGATCTGTAGGGTCTCGGCGGCGCCCACCTCCAGGATCATGCCCGGCTGGATGCGGTCGGCCGCCACCGCCGGATTGCGGGCGGCGAGGTCGGCCCTCTGGGCCGCCGTCAGCGCGGTCAGGGTGACGCCGGTCGGCACGGTCTCGGTCTGCACCAGGCTGATCCAGGGCACCGCGCTCCCCTCGCTCAGGGTGAGGGTGAGGCGCGGGCTACCGGCCGGCTGCTCCGGGTCGGGGGCGGGGCCGGTCATCTGTTGGCCGATCAGCTCGTAGAGTCCCACCGGGTTCTGGTCGGCCGCCGCGGCCGGCGGCGGTAGCCGCAGGCCGTAGAGCATGAAGCGGGAGACCTGGCCGGCGGCATCCCGTACCGGGGTGTCGTCGGTGAGGGCCGGCATCAGCTGGTCGAGGGTGATGGCGGCCAGGGTGGGGACCTGGAGCGGGTTGTCCGCCTCGGGCACGATGAGGCCCGCCACCTCGGCGCCGACCCGGCCGACGCTCTCCAGGCTGAGATCGTAGCCGGTGGCGAACTCGCGCAGGGTCTGCTGCTGGCCGGTGGTGAGGGTGCAGTCGCCCACCTCCACCGAGGCGAGCGGGGCGAGGAGCGCCACCCCCGCCACCACGCTACGGAACGCCGCCGACGGGGTGGCCGGCAGGGCGATGGGATCGACCACCAGCAGTAACCGGGTGGCGAGGTCCCGCAGCGACTCATCCGGCAGCAGGGCGCTGGCGCTGGCCGGCAGCTGGAGCGGCCCGCCGTTGTAGTTGGGGTTGAGGGGGGTGAGTTCGGCCAGCCAGGCGTCAAAGGCGGTGTCACTCCCCGGGTTCTGCCAGAGGGCGGTGGTAGCCGCCAACAGCGGCAGGGTGTCTCCCGCCAGCCGGGTCCAGGCGATGGGGGCGGCGAGGGAGTCGTAGGCGGAGGGGAGCTTGACCGTGGCCGGCAGGGTGCCATCGGCACCGATGGTGTCGCCGGTGAGCTGGGTGATCGCCTCGGCATACCACTGCGCCTCGGGCACCGCCGCCAGCGCCGCGGTGCCGGCGTTGAGGCGGACATAGAAGAGCGCCGCCGCCTGGGCCAGGGTGAGCCCGTTGAGGGCCACGGAGGCGGCGGCCGGCAGCGCCAGCTTCGCCCCGGCGCGGGTGATGCTGGGGGTGTCGAGGGCGGCGGGGGTGGTGAGCCAGGCGTTGACCTCGGCCCCCAGCCGCTGGCAGAGGGCGGTGGGGCTCTCGCCTTCGAGGATCTGGGTCTCCAGCGCCGCGGCGTGGAGCGTCTGGTTGGCCGCCAGCAGGCGGTCGGGATTGGCGGCGGCGATCGCCTCTGGGGTCACCCCCAGCTCCACTTGCAGTAGGCTGCCGGGGGCGGCGTTGGCCAGCTCCAGCTCCAGGTTGGGGTTGAGTGCCAGCAGCTCAACGCTGTCGTAACCGAAGGTGGCCGCTACCTGCTCCACGGTGTCGCCCAGGTGTACCACGTAGGGGACGGTGACGGTGGGGAAGCTGGCGGCGATGGCGCTCAAGGTGGAGTTGCCATCGATGGTGACCGGGAAGCGCTCGAACAGCCCCTCAGCGGCCTGCACCATCGACTTGGTGATGAGCAGCATGTACTCGCGGAACACCACCGAGGCGAGCGATTCGCCATCGCTGATACCGCCGCCATCTTGGGCGTCCGTCCCCATCGGCTGGGGGGAGAGCTTGGCAAAGTAGGCGGCGATCTGGGCGGCGTAGCGGTTGTCTACCGGCTGATAGCTGGAGAAGTCGCGGGTCTGTTCCGGCGGTGGCAGATCGGCGCTCTGCCAGGCGAGCACCGGCGGTATCGGGAAGGAGACACCGCTCACCGTGGTCGGCGCATCGCCGACGGGTTGACCGGAGATGTGGAAATCGACGTTGTGGCCGAGGAAGGCGCTCAGATTGGTGTTGGAGAAGCCGTCGGCGAAGGTCTGTGGACACTGGAGCTGGGCCGCCAGCTCGGCCAGGTCGCCCGCGGTGAGCGTCGCACTGCGGGGATCGAGGCCGATGGCGGAGATGGCCCAGCGGAACAGCCCCTCGGCCAGCAGGGCGAAGGGGGTCTCGGCACTGCTGGTGGCGCGGGCGGTGGCGGCAAACAGCCCGCTGCGCTGGGTGGCAAGGTCCGCCGACTCCACCGGCGCTGGACCATCGATGGCGAGGGTCAGCACCACCCGATAGGCGGGATCGCTGGCGGCCGCCACCCCACTCTGCGAGGGCCAGGTGACCGGCAGCTCGGCGACGGTGAAGGCGGGGACGATGCGCACATCCAGCGACTCGATGCCGCCATTGGCAAACACCTTCACCGCCGGATCAAACTGGAGGTGGTAGACCCCCTCCTTGCACTCCTCCGGGGTCGCGGCGCTGAGCTTGAGCTGCTGCTGCAACGCCAGCGGGTGGAGGGCCGCCTGTTTGGCGCGGGCGGCGAGCCGGGCGCGGGCCAGACCGCGGGTGATATGGGCCATCTCCGTCGGGGCGCGGCAGCGGCCACCGCCGCTGCGGGAGGCGTTGGCCAGCGGCAGCGTCCCCTGGCCAGCGCGGCTGAGTGCCATGCCGCTCGGGTAGACGCCGGCCACATTGCGCCCCGTCTGATCGGCCGACAGCACCCAGGGGGTGGTGGAGGCGGAGCCGATGGTGAAGGAGGCGTCCAGGCTCATGGAGAAGGAGAAGGAGATGCGGACGAAGACGATCTTGATGGAGGCGTGGACCTTCACCCCAACGCTCAGGCGGATCAGGGTGGGCTGGTAAGCGGCCAGGGTGAGGGTGGCGGCGGCGTAGGCCTCGATGCTCACATCCACCGAGATGACCTTGAAATCCACCTTACCGTAGACCTTGCCCACCAGTGCCGCGGTGCCCCGCGCCCAGTAGTACAGCGCCTTGGAGGTGCTGGCGTCGTCGGGGTGGAACCAGGCCAGCACCCCCTCGAAGATCACCTCCACTTGCAGGTACATCCCCGCCTTGAGCGGCCCCTTGTTGAACTCCCGACCCACCCCTACCGCCAGGCCGATCCCCAGCTCCAGCACCGGCGAGAAGGTGCCGTTGGTGATGGCCGGTACGCGGGTGGAGGTGGCGCCGTTGAGCAGGCCGAAGTAGATGCCGCCCTTGCCGAGGAAGGGGCCATATTGCAGGCCGAAGCTGAGGCTGAAGTCGCGGTTGTAGGGGAAGCCGAGGTCGATCTTGAAGTTGCCGTTGGTGAAGATATCGACGGTGATGACACCGAGGGTGATCACCACCATGCCGAAGTCGAGCTGGCGGAACATATCCGGGATCTGGAGCCGGGCGTGGAAGACGCCGATGTCGTCGGTCACCTTCTTGTACATCAGCTCGAAGCTGAAGCCGGCCAGCGCCCCCGCCTGCGGGCCGGCCAGGGCCACCAGCACGCCGTAGAGATTGGGGTCATTCATCACCACCTTGACGGTGGCGGTATCCATCAGGGTGATATCAAGGCCGATGAGCCACTGGCTGTTCTCGTCGAAGTGGAGCTTGTTGCCACTCGGCTGATCGAGGGGGTTGCGGTTGGCATCATCGGTGGGCTGCAACTGCGCCCGCATCAGCTTGATCACCTCGGCCAGGGAGTTGGGCCGGGTGAGACCATCCAAGGTGACGTGCTGGCCGAAGCCGAGGTAACGCAGGTTCACCAGCGAGCTACCGCCACCGGGCACCGCCGGCGGGGTGTCGTTGAGGGCGTCCCAGCCGAGCGGTTTCATATCTGGCCCGCGCCCATACTCGGTCCCGAGGAAGTTGCAGGCCAGCTCGATATCCACCTGCGGCTGGCCGTTGCTGCGGGCGTAGCGCAGGCCGACGCTCTTCAGGGTGATGAAACCCAGCTTGAGGTTGATGGCGTAGTTGACGGTGACCGACTGCTCGGTGGGGTCGAGCACCAGGGTGAAGCGGCCGAGGTTGATGTTGTTGAGGAAGGTCCACGGCTCAGGGAGACGGTAGTTGAGATTGGGATTGGCGAGGGCGGCCAGGCTGGTGATGAGATCGCCCAGCTTCACCCCCTCCATCAACACCGTCAGCACCTGGTGGCGCTGCGCCCCCTGGCCGGTCCATGAGGTGCGCGCCTCCAGGGCAAAGCGATCCAGCTGGAGGCGGAAGAGCCAGCTCTGCTCGCGGGAGACGAACGACAACCCCACGGTAATGACCATGTTGTTCAGCTCGAACGACCCCTTGACCGAGCCCTCATAGATCATCTGCGGCGGGGCAGTGGGGGCCGCCTGCTCCTGACGCAACAGGGTGTGCAGGCGGGGCCGGTGGCGGGCGAGGCTGTTCAGCAGCAGGGTGTCGCGGGCGGCGAGGAGGCCGCTGCCTTGGGCCTTGGGGCGGCGCTTGATCTCCGCCTCCGCCACCAGTCCCAACTTCAACCCCAGCACCTCCGGGTCCCAGCGCACCGCCACCGCAGCGGAGATGTCATAGGGGTTGCCGGCGCCGGTGGAGTAGCTGGCCCAGAGCCGGGTCAGCTCCAGGGAGGGCAGCCAGTCGGGGGCCTGTTGTCCGAGGAAGGCGTAGACAAATTCGGTGAGGTTGAGGGTGCCGTCGGCCAGGCCACCTTGGAACTGCCAACTGCCGTCGCCAGGGTAGTAGGCGCCAGCGGAGAGGAGTGCCTTCTGCTCGCCGCCGACATAGACCCCCACTATGCCAGCGAGTCCACCCCAGATGGTGGCGGGAGCGACGGTGATGTTGAAGGTGATGTTGTCGAGGGTGAAGGAGACATCACCGATGGGGATCTCCCAAGTGCCATGGGCGGTCAGGGTGGCGCCATAGGTCTTGGTGGGGAGTGAGGCGCTCATACTGATGCGATCCACTACCAGCGAGGCGTCCACATCCGGCTGGCTACCGGGGAAGAAGACCCCCATCGCCGCCGCCAGATCCAGCTCAATGGCCCCCTCGGTGTTGGCCTGGATGGTGAGATCGGGGAGGCTAGCGCTGACGTTGAGGTAGACCGGGTTGCCGGATTTGTCGGTCACCGCCTGATCCGGCGGCACCTCACCCGAGCCGGTCTTGGAGCCGAAGCGCATGGTACCGAAGAGACTGCCACTCCACTCGCTCTCTGTGCTGCCCCACATCATCAACCAGCTGCTCCCCACCTCTTCGATGCGTACAAATGGGATGGGGACATCCCAGGCAGAGGTGGAGACGATGGTCACGCCAGTGTATGAGATGCCGTTCGGTACCGGCAGGGTGCCACCGCTATTCTCGATGCCGAAGCGCAGCTGCGACAGGCCAAAGGCGTCGAGGGCGGCGACACCGGGGGGGAAGCTGAAGGTGGAGGGGGGGGCGCCGGGGAAGAGTTGCAGTAGCGCCAAGATGCCGTTGGAGAGGGTGATAGGCGGCGTGATGTCGCCATTGATGTCCCACACTAGGCCATCTTGTAGTAGTGGCACGGTGACCACTAGATCATGGGGTTCGCCGATCTGCACCGCGAGCGTGAGGCGCAGCAGAACGGCTGAGACGTAGCCCGGAGGATCATCAAAACTGTAGGTGTTGGGGTAGTCGGTCGTGAGGGCGAGACCCACCGCCTCAACCCCCATTTTCGGCCAGTCGGTGGAGGCGTTGCTGGCATCAGCAAGGAGATTTAGCTTTTGGGTTACCTCCGCCTCTGCACGGGGGTCGAAAGAGCCCTCCAGCAGCAGCTGGCTGGTACCTAATAGGGCGGTATAGGGGGCAAGCTCACTATCGGTGAGTAGCAGGATGCCAGTCAGTTGCGGCAGATCGCTCTCGGCCGTGCCGTCATCTACCGCTTTAGTGCTCACCACTGCCTGTTGTGGACCGAGCGGCTTCAGTACCGAGGTGGTTAGCTCCAAGGTACCGGATACCTCAACAGATTTGCGTAGCGATTGGGGCAGATCGGGTATCAGTGTGGCGAAGGTGACGAAGCCGTGCTCACTGCGGGCGGTGAGGGTGAGATCCAGCACATCCTGGTTGTTGGCATCGACGCTACCCACCAGCAGGAGTGTCCAGCTGGTACCGTCGGCCCAGCTGGTCTTGCCAGAGAGGCGGGCGGTGTTAGCGGTACGTGTGGGGTCACCATCGGTGAGTGGCAGGGCGGTGACCCCTAGGGCAGCAACCAGCTTGCCCATGAGAGGGAGGATCTCAGCGCTGATGGTGCCGCGGGCCGCGGCGAGCACAAAGGCGTCATAGAGGGTAGTAACAGACATGACCGAGGGCTCCTGGCGGCATCAGCTGGCGGTGGGGCGATTGGGGCGGTTTGCCATGACCCGGCGCGTTGGCTGGCGATAGGCAGCAGGCCGCCCTCCACCCGGAGGAGTGGACAACAGCTGGTGGCTGGGAGAGGGGATGACCGCCGCAGGGAATGAGGGATCAAACGGATTCACACTCGTTGTAGTGCCCTGCATCTCCTCATCCGAATCATCTTCCTCTTGGATGGCCGTAGAGAGTACTGAGAATGATGTGCTGGGGACGCTAATCAGTCCCTTGCTGGGGCCATAGAAACCCGAGGCATCGGTGAAGAATCCCAGTTTGTTACGGGTAAAGTGGTAGTCCGCAACGGGCACCGGCGAGGTAAGACCCAATACAGTGGTGTAGATGTTTTTGGTCACGTTGTCGTAACGCACCCAGTCAGAATCATTAATGCTATACACCACTACCGAGTGCTTACCGAGGCCATTACTGCCGGCATATTTACCGAGCACTTTCAGAATGAGGAGATAGGGGTGTTTGAATGAGTTGGAGTAGCCGGCTGAGGCGATTACCGCATCTGGCCGGACCAGTTCAGTGAAGGCCTTCAGTTGCGTGAGATCACTGTCTACGCCGTCATTGCTGGGCGTCATGGTACTGAGCGAACCGTGGTGGGGGGCCGATATCACCTTGACCGGCTGGACAGGGCTTGTGGTCCACTTGTTCAGCACATTGTTGGCCGCCTGAAGGGTCTCCCAAGTGGCGTCACCAGGTAGGATCATCCGCTCGTTGGCGTAGTCGATCACTATCACCGCTGAGGTGCCATTTTTCTTCATGGCTGAGGAGCTGCTCTTGGAGATGGCGGCATCGGCCATTAAGACGCGCAACGCCACATCACCCAGCGTACCGATCTGGCCAATAGTGCCGTTGGCATCGGCATAGTTGCTAGTGCTATTGAAGAGATAGGTGCGTGGTGCCTTGTGGTTGACACCGTACTCCTCTAGGCGATCAATCGTCTTCTTGGCGCCCGCTCCCCAGTCGGCTCCACCGTAAACAATGCGGCCGACACGCATCGGAATCTCCAGCTCATCGACTGCATCCATCAGGCTATTGAGTAGGGACCAGTGATCCATATCCTGATGAGTGACGATCACATAGTCGAGGGTGGGGGTGAGCCCCGCCTCCTGCTGCTGTAGTAACGCCTCCACTACCTTGGTGACTGCGGGGGCCGCTTGGCTGAGTTTAAGGTTAGTTTTTTTGAACATGGTTTCGGCGCCAAAATCGACTAAGGCGATGTGGTCCGCCACCACAGCATCTAGGGTCGGGAAGCTTTGCACCATGTGCGCCATGCCTTGATCGCACCAGAGTGCCGATAACGTGAGGCGTGCCGTGCTCATGGGTGTGCTCCTTGCTGCCGAGTGGGGTGGGCGCCAAGCAGGCTAACGGTGGCGTCGTGGTGCAGGGTGATTGGGGGCATGACGGCACTCCGGAACGGTTGCGGGCGACACATCAGTGCGGGTCCTGTTTCGGCGGGTCAAGGCGTGCTGGCCGTGCCGTGCGCACAAGGCGCCCAAGCTCATGGGCGGTAGCGCTAGACGGTCGCTGAGGGGTGACCGACGAGAGGGTGGTGATGGGCGGTGACGAGGGCGGTTTTTGCTGCTCTTGCTGACCGTTATCGTAGGCGGCGTACCAGCCCAATTTGGTATTAGAGGATTGATCAGGGTTGCCGAATACCGTGATGTCGTTGTGGCCTGGCGGAAAGGAGAGCCCTAGCACATGTAGGCCAAAGTCCCGCAGGCGCATCAGATATTGGCGTCTACCTTGGGCATCGTTGTAAGTGGCGAACTGGATGGTGCGGAAGCCGATATCCAGAATCCCTTGGAGTGGGAGGCTCACCCCCAGCGCATTTTCAATGCCTGGTAGGGCAACGCCAAAGTAGATGGCAGGACTACCCTTGTCCCCACCCGCAGGGCTCCAGGCCGCCAAGAGGCGTATCGTGATCCCGACCGAGCCCGCTAAGGCACCCAGTGTCCCGAGGTCCACCTCATAGACCAAGCCATACCAGGGCTGGGTCAACTTGCCCTGCTGGATAGGCGCAGAGACCGAGACGAAACCGGCGTTGGTAGGCTCACGGCTTGAGGGCTCTCCGCCAGTCACCGCCGGATCGGGGGTAGTCATCAGGCCGGTGAGGCGTAGCGGGAAACGGGCAAATAGCGAGTTGGGCCGCGCTGGGCTGTTGGCGGTGTCGAGGGTGACGTTGGTATCCGCCACGCTGAAATGGACCACGCTCGGATCGGAGAGCGAGAAGCTCATGGTAACGGCGTAGTTTGAGTAAGCGAGGCCGGCATCAGAGGTGGTCGTCGGCTCCTCATCCGCCGCTGTAAAGAGCGCCATTTCAGTGGTACTGGATTCGACCAGATCACCCCAGCAGAAGGGATCGAAGTTATCGGGTTCAGCAAAGCTGAGGCGGCCAGAGAGCTGGAAGGCGGCCGTGAGATTGGTGTCGCCACTGGCCGGATCGGCTGCCCGCAGTGTCACCATGCGCGCCTTGGATACCCCCACTGTGGAGAGCTGTCCCAGCTGAAGCTGGAAACTCCCTGCCTCCCGCAGGGCAAAGACGTAGGTGTTGCGTTCACCGCCGCCGTCGTCGCGCTCCGATTGGTAGACGCCATCGAGGATGAGGTTGTTGCCATGGAGGCTGGGAAATAGACGGGTCTGGGCGCCAAACAGGCGGTTGACCATCAGCTGGATGACGCTGGCGAAGCTGCTCAGTTTGCCGTTCTCAAAGCCGACGGTGAGCTGCTGCACCCGGAAGGCGAAGGCGATATCGCTGGAGAAATATTGGTCCTCCGGGTTTTGGTAGTCGATGAGACCAAAACTGGAGGTGGTGTCGAACACCACTTGGTCGCCACCGGAGGTGAAGGCGGTGGCGGTGAGTCCCAGGTGGTGGGCGTAGAAGCTGGCGGGGTCGATCCCGGCGGCGAGGGGCTGGATCGGTTCCGGCAGCTCGTCCAGCGGCACCTCCACCGAGAGCGCCAACACCCCGATCCAGTAAGGGTCGTCCACCATCTGGAGGAAGTTCTCATAGGGACCGGCGGGGTTGCTCAGCTGCGCCTCGCGGGCGGCGCGGATGATGCTGTTGATCTCCCGCCGCACACCATCCACATCGCCATCGTCGGTGGCCGCCTCCGGCCAGCTCCAGGCGGCGGTGTCATCCACCAGCTCGGCCAGGCTGCGGCCGCTGACAAACTTGAAGATGAGCCGGGCGTTCTTCGGTCCTTGCCTATCCGGGGCGGCCCAGTTGCGGGGGCTGAGGCGGAAGAGCCAGTCGCCGATGAGCGGTGTCAGCAGACCGGCGAAGCGCTGGAAGATGAGCTGCTGCTCGGCGTTGATGGCGTTGTTGGTGGCGGAGTGCAGCATGGCGTTGAAGGTGGTCTCGGTGTGGTAGACCGGATAGCCGGCCTCCCGCACCGCCTTCTCTACCGCCGCCCAGATCTCCGGGGTGACCACCCCATTGGGCAGCCCCTTGATGAGGTTGAGGGAGCTGCTGGTGAGTTGATAGGCCACGGAACCGCTGGCCAGCACCGTATCGGCCGAGCCCAGCACCATGAACAGGCGGTTGCTGAGCAGGGCCTGGCGGAAGGCGCCCTCCACGGCGGTGAAGCGCAGGTCTGGCAGACCATCGCTGCTGTTGCCGTTGTTGCCGATGGCGAGCCAGGACCAGGGCAGCTCATCCCCGGCGTAGCCGATGGCCAGCCCCGGTGGTGAGACGGCCGGTACCACCGTGGGTTCTGCGGTCGCCGCCAGCGCCATGGCCTGGGATGGCTGCCACTGCTGGCTGGTGGCCAGGGCGATCTGCCGGCGTCGCTCCGGGGCGATGCCGCGCGCCTCCAGCTCCTTGGCCAGGGTGGCGGCCTCCGCCTCCAGTCCGGCGTAGCCCACCATCGGGAAGGCGGGGAGCGACTGCGGTGTGGTCAGCTCCACCGCGGCCATCTCCAGATAGTTGAGGAAGCCGGCGTTGCCGCCGGCGTAGAAAGGGGCGTTCTCCGGCTGGGCGTAGTAGCGCGGGTTGCCGCTGCTGGTGATCCAGCTCCAGGCGGTGGTGCCGAGCGCACTGAGGGAGGGTTGGCTGCTGCCATCGCCCCCCGCTGCGGTGGTTTCGGCGGTACTGATGGGTGGCACATAGGCGGCGTGGCCGGCGCGGAAGCTGAGGGTGGTGCCGCTGGTCGCCGCCAGGCCGATATATTCGAGCCCGGTGGTGCCGCATAGCAGCCGCTCCACGGGCGCCGCGGCCAGCTTGAGGGTGGTGGGCTGGGCGGTGACCAGGCCGCTGCCACTACTGCCGGCGGTGGCGAGTTGAAAGTCGCCATCCGGGGTCAGGTAGAAGAGGACAGGGGTCGCACTGCCCTCCTCGCCGCCGGTGGTCATGGGCTGCTGTGCCAACACAAAGCCGGGCGGGGTGTCGCTGGCCGTGGCCTGCGGGGTGAGCTGGACCCCATAACCGTGGGCGGTGACATAGCCGGTGGTGAATTGGGGTGGGGGGGTGGAGGCACTGCCGAAGGGGAGCAGGGCGAAGCGGGTGCGCACCGGATCGAGCGGGAAGAGGGGATCGAAGGCGCAGTAGAGGGTGATGGCGCTGCTCTGCCGCAGCGGGGTGACCCGTAGGGTGCGGATCCCACCGGGGGAGACGATATCGGGGGCAAAGTAGCGCAGGCTCACCCCCATTTGGGCGAGGGTGTTGCTGCCGTCGGTATGGGGCAGCTCCAGGTCCCAGCGCAGGGCGCCGCAGCGGCTGGTGGCGTAGGTGACGGCGTAGCGGGCATCGATGGCACTGAAGCTGTTGTCGTCGGCGAACAGGGTGAGGCCACCGCCCTGGAAACTGAACTGCCACGGGCCGTCCGCGGCCGCCTGTCCCGGACTGACCTGGGCGCCGCGCGCCACCATCACCACCACGCCGGAGGCGTTGAAGCTGTAGCCGTTGCTCACGCTGGTGGTGGTGCCGCTGCGGGCGAGGCCGATGTTGCTGGCGCGCCAGTCGTAGGCATTCCCGGCGACGCCGGCCAGCCAGAGCAGGCGCGGGCCGCTCAGGGTCGGTTGGCGCTGCAACCAGAGGGTGAGATCGGCGGCAAATGCGGCGTCGTCGGCGGGGGCGCTATCGAGCCAGAACCAGAGCCCGCCGGCATCGGTCCAGCCCTGGCTGAGGCTGGGGGTATCGCCCAGGTTGGCCCCAGCGGAGGCGCGGAAGCCGACCCGCCGCTCCCCCCCTTGCAGCCAGTAGAGATCGAGGTCGGCCGCCGCCCGCTGGAATATCGGCTCGGTCTGGTCGCTCATGTCCCGCTCCCCAAGGTGATGCGGTCACCACCCAGCAGCGGCAGGGTGGTGAGGCCGCTATTGGCGGCCGGCGCCCAATCGACCCGGAGTGGTGTCGTCGCGCTGGCGTTGTAGAGCGCCGGGCGCCCCGCCGGGGCGGGACCTATCCCGCGTCGCAGCTGGAGCCCACTGATGGGCAGGGCGGTGGCGGCCGGCTCCTGCGCCTGGGTCGCCAGCAGCTGACCCAAGGTGGTGCCGAGCGCCACCCACTGCTGGGTGCCATCCAGCGCCACGCTGATCTCCGCCACCGCTGTCGCCCGGCCACGGAAGTAGATCACCCCAGCGTACTGGCTGGCGTCTTGGCCGGCCCGGGCGGCGTTGGTGGCCGCCTCCAGGGCGCTGAGTTTGTCGGCGGCGATGAGGATTGCCGTCAGCTCCGGGATGGGAGAGCCAGGCTGGTTGGCGGCCGGGAAGGTCTGGGGATAGATCAGCCGCAGGTAGGGCCGGCTCATGGTGCTGGTGCTGCTATCGATGAGCCCCCCCGCGCCGCCCTGTTTGCGGCCGGAGACCAGGGGCTGCGGTACCGTGGTGCCGCCCTGTCCGGTCAGCAGGCCGACAAAGGCGTCCAGGGTGGGGAAGCTGGCGCCTCCGCTGGCGCCCCGGCCGATGGGGTAGCGACTGACGGCGCTGGTGACGTAACCATTGAGGTAGAGCTGGTCGGCGGTGCCCGCCGGCAGGCTGACATAGCCCTCGTACTCCACCCGCAGCGCCATCCCCGGCAGCAGATCGACATAGCCCGACGCCGGATCGAAGCGGTAGCTGTAGAACAGGGTCTCGGCGAAGGTCTGCGGCATGGCGCGGGCGATGGCGGCCTGCACCGTGCGGATCCCCTCCGGGGTGGCAGTCGCCTTCTCCAGCGCGCTGAGGAAGTCGTTGTAGGCGGTGAGTAGATCGGTGCGCAGGGCGGTGTCGGAGAAGCTCCAGGGCAGCGCATCGGCCTGGCCGGCGATGGTGAGCTGCCAGCTGTAGGGGGCGCTGGCGGCGGCGAGGCTGAAGGGGGCCACCGCCGGCAGGGTAGCGGGCGGGGTGAGGAAGATCTGCGGCAGGCCGATGACCAGTTCATGGGCCGCCATGTTGGGCTGGGTGGCGGGGATGAGGGTCAGCACGTTCTGCCCCGCCGCCTGCGGGTAGAGGCCCGCCTGGAACACCTCCGCGATGGCCGCCGGGCCGGTGACGCCGGGGCCGACGGCCTGCACCGACAGGCTGTAGCTCTTATTGGCGGCAAACGGCAGGGCGACGCTGCTGGCAGGGGCGGCGACCAGCCAGGGGGTACTGCTCTCGTGGCCCGCCTCCAGCAGTACCAGCCGATAGCCCGTGGCCCCCACGACCGCCGCCCAGTGGGCGCTGAGGGTGGCGCCGTCATAGGCCACGCTGAGGGTGGCGGGGGCGGCGGCGAGGAGCGGTACCTGCTCGGTCCAGGGGCCACGCAGCCCCACTGCCCCGTCTGCGGCATTGGCGGAGACGCGGAAGCTGAAGCCGCCGGCGTCGGTCAGTATCCCGGCGGGGACGAGGTAGCTGGGATCCGGGGTGGTGGCGCTGTGCAGAAGCGCCTCGCCCGACCAGATCTCCAGGTTGTAGCCGCTCGCCTTTGCCCCGCGGCCCTCGTAGGGGGTCCAGCTGAGGGTGCAGTTACCCCCGGCCGCGGGGTAGCTGGCCTGGAGGCCGCTCGCCACCCCGGTCAGGGCGGTGACCGCCGCCGACTCCGGCCCAGTGCAGTTGGCGCCCACCGCTGCGACACTGAAGCTCGCCCCGTTGTCGGTGATCGCCAGTACCGCCAACGTGCCGCTGAACAGCTCTTGGGCCACCACCGCCCCCTCGACCATGGCGGTCACCAGGTAGCCGATGACCCCGTTGTCGGGCACTGCCGCCCAGCTGATCCGGGCCAGGCCATCCACCACCTTGACCCACTTCAGTTGGGGGGTGGTGGTAATGATGGGGTAGGCGGTGCCGCTGGGGGCGGCGCTGCCGGGATCGTTGCCGATGCCGCCGGCCCACTGGCTGAGGCTCATGCCTTGGGCGCTCGCTGCGTAGGCGACATAGCTCCCACCGATGGTGGCGTTGGCGATGGTGGTGGTCTGGCTATAGCCGTTGCCCAGGGTGCCGGTGGTGGCGGGCAGACCCGGGCCATTCAGGGCGATCACGCTGCCAGTGGGCTGGGCTACCCCCGGGGCGGGCTCGATGGTGGTGGTGACCAACACCTGGCTGCCATCCACCCGGACCGACGCCTGCAACCCGCTGGGTGGGGCGAGGAGTAGCGGTACCCCACTGCTCTCGGGGCCCAGCGCCTGCCCGGCGGTGGCGGCGGAGAGGGCGGCGGTGACCTCGAACACCAGACCGAGGTTGAAGTAGCCGGTCACGCTGGCCGTGGTGGTACCGAGCTTGTCGCTCCAGATGACCTGGACCGGGGCCGAGAGGGCGACCACCTCCCCCCCTTGCCGCACCGCCGCTACGACGTTGGCGCTCTGCGGCGTTGTGGCGCCCAGCTCCAGCTCCAGCCGTAGTTGGGTCAGGGCGGCGGCAGGCCCCGTCGAGCCGATCACCCGTGCCTGGCGGATGAGGGGGCGGGCGGTGTAGACCGTCGCCGCTGCACTCTGCGGTCCGCTAGAGAGGGGGGCGTGGGGGGTGACCAGCACCGACCAAGGGCCAGCCACATCCCGAATGCCGGCCGCCACCTCAAACTCGATACCGTTGCCCACCGTTGCCAGCGCAGTCTGGTTGCCTGCCGCGGTCTGTAGCAGCACCGCAAACCCCTGCGGCACCACGCTCAGCGGTTTCCAGGAGAGGGTGAGACGCTGGCCGTCATAGGCGGTGGTGATACCGCTGACCGGCACGAATAGCAGCAGCGCCTTGGCGCTGACGATGCCCACGGCGCGGTCCAGCGAGAGCTGGACGTAGTAAGGCTGATCCCCGCTCAGGATGGCCGATGCCTGCCAGCTGCCGCCGTTCTTGCCGATCTGGCTGGTACCGGCCACCGCCTTGCCCTGGGCATCGGTCACGTTGATGACCACGCTGAGGCTCGTGCTTTCGGAGGTCCAGGTGAGGGCAAAGGCGGGTTTATCGCCCGCCTGGGTGCAGGTGACCGAGTGGAGGACAGGGGCGATGGGTGAGGTCGTTGTGCTAGTCATGGCGGCGGTATCCAATGCGGGCGATAGGGGGTGGCTATCCATGGTGCTCTCCGAGGTCGGTGCGCAGCTGGGGCTGGCGGCGGATGGTCGGTGAACACCTCTCCAGCGGATATAGGTGGGGAATGTATATCGAGCTGGCTACAGCGCGGGTCAATGGGGGCGATGCGGATAGGGCGACACCGGCCGGAGTGGGGCTCCGCGGTGTGGGTCTGGGGTGGGTGGTGGGGCCGCGGGGCGGCGCGCTGTGGGGAGGGCGGGGATCCCGGCCACGCCTGGCGCTGCGGACTATTCCCGTTGACCTCATCAACCGAGCGCTCCTATGAAGCGCTCGCCCATGGGGATGGCGTCTCTGCTCTTCATCGTCCCGCTCCTTAATCCCGGTGGCACCCAACGGGCGAGAGAGGTCCGCACACGCCGGGCGCAGCATTCTAATTATTTCGGCGGCACGCTAACACGTGGTCAAATGATGGGCAAACGGAAAAAATGGGGTCATATCAATGCGCCTATATATTCCATTACTTGCGGCGCCTCGGCAGATCCTGCTTTTGCACTGCCATCCTGGCGGGGTGGACCCACAGGGCTATTTTAGAATATAGCGATGTGCCGGCCTGTTCTCCGGTGGTTTCATGCGGCGTGCAGATTTCATCTACTGTCGGGTCCTGGCGGGTGGCGGGGTCCCCTTAGGGCTGCAATATTGCTGGGATTTTCCTAGGTTAAAGTGACCGCCGGGTAGCGGCGGTGGCAGAGGCCGATCACGGCGGGGCGGGTCAGTGTGCGCTATGAGCAGGCGGAGAGCGGGCCGTTAGTCGGGGGCGCTAGGGAAGACGGCACCGCGGCGGAGTGGACAATTTATTTACTTTTTTCTTGCGGCCCGATGGTGGCCCTCGGGGCGGGGGGATTGCACAGGCGCGCCGCGGGGATTTTTAGATCGACCCGCATCGATGGCCTCCTTGCCCGTGCTGAATATTATTGGCCCAGCATCCCCTTGAGATTGGCCAGGTGGGCGCGGCCTCGCTCCTGACGCTCCTCTTTGGGTAGCTCGTGGCCCACCCCTTCCCAGCGTAGGTCCTCTCTTGGCAGCTCCTCTAGGAAGCGGCTCGGGCGGCAGACCACCCGCTCGCCGCCGCGGCGGCGGCGCTGGGCGAGGCTGAGGGTGAGGGTGCGCTGGGCGCGGGTGACCCCGACATAGGCGAGGCGCCGCTCCTCTTCGATGGTCCCCTCTTCGATCGAGGTGCGGTGGGGGAGCAGCTCCTCCTCCATCCCCACTAGATAGACATGGGGAAACTCCAAACCTTTGGCCGCATGGAGGGTCATCAGGCGAATCGCGTCCTGGTCCTGCTGTTCGTTTTGGCGGTCGAGGATATCCATGAGCGAGATCTTGTTGACCAGGGCCGCCAGATCGCTCTCCGGGGCTTCGTCGTTTTGCGCCATGCGGGCGAGCCAGGTGATCAGCTCCTCCACATTCTCCAACCGCCGCTCCGCCTGGCGGGCGTCGTTGCTGATGTCATCCAGGTGGCTGGCGTAGTCGATCTCTTTGACCAGATCGCGCACCGCGGCGATGGGGTCGCCGCGGCGGGCGCGGTCGCCGATCTCCACCAGCCAGTGGGCGAAGCGGCGTAACCGCTCCAGGGGGCGATCACTCAGGTGCTGTCCCAAGCCTAGTTCAAAGCTGGCGGCAAACAGGCTGATCCCGCGGCCAGAGGCGTAGCCTGCCAGCTTCTCCACGGAGCTGGGGCCGATCTCCCGCTTGGGGGTGTTGACCACCCGCAGGAAGGCGGCGTCATCATCAGGATTGACCAGCACCCGCAGATAGGCCATCACATCCTTCACCTCGGCGTTGGCGAAGAAGGAGTTGCCGCCGGAGAGTTGATAGGGGATGCGCTGTTCGCGCAGCGCCTTCTCGAAGATGCGGGACTGGTGGTTGCCGCGGTAGAGGATGGCGTAGTCGCGGAACTCGGTGCGCTCGCGGAAGCGGTGGTGGATGAGGTGGCCAACGACCTTCTCCGCCTCGTGGTCCTCGTCGCGGCAGTTCAACACGGTGATGGGATCACCAAAGCCGAGGGCGCTCCAGAGCCGTTTGTCGAAGACGTGGGGGTTCTGGGCGATGAGGGTGTTGGCGGCCTTGAGGATGCAGCCGGTGGAGCGGTAGTTCTGCTCCAGTTTGATCACCTTGAGCCTGGGAAAGTCCTGCTGTAACTGGCCCAGGTTCTCCGGTCGGGCGCCCCGCCAGGCGTAGATGGACTGGTCATCATCCCCCACCACCGTCAGCGCCCCGCGTACCCCCACCAGCAGTTGCACCAGGCGGTATTGGGTGGCGTTGGTGTCCTGATACTCATCCACCAAGAGGTAGCGGACGCGGTTCTGCCAGGTGGAGAGCACCTCGGCGTGCTGCTCAAACAGCAGCACTGGCAGCATGATGAGGTCATCGAAATCGACGGCGTTATACGCCTTGAGGTGGCGCTGATACTCGGCGTAGAGCGCGCTGGCGGCGATGTCGGCGGTCTCCCCCGCGGCCAGCGCGGCGGCCATCGCCTCATCGGGCAGGACAAAGCTATTTTTCCAGTGGGAGATGCGCCACTGCGCCTGCTCGGCAAAGCCGCTGTCGTGGCCGTCGCGGCGCAGGATCTCGCGCAGTAGGGCGGCACAATCCTGGGCGTCGAAGATGGAGAAGTTGGCCTTGTAGGCGAGCCGCTGGTGTTCACGGCGGACGATCTCAAGCCCCAGGGTGTGAAAGGTGGAGACCTTGAGCCCGCGGCTCTGCCTCCCCTCCAGCAGTTTGCCGGTCCGCTCTTTCATCTCCCGCGCCGCCTTGTTGGTGAAGGTGACGGCGGCGATCTGGTGGGGTTGGATACCGCACTGTCGCACCAGATAGGCGATCTTCTGCGTGATCACCCGCGTCTTACCCGAGCCGGCGCCGGCCAGGACCAGCAGCGGGCCATCGATGTAGCGCACGGCAGCACTCTGGGCGGGGTTGAGATCGGCCACGGGAGCGAAGGGGGGCTGCAAACGGGGCGCCATTGTACCACCCAAGGGGTTGTCCCCGGCGGTCCGCTTCCGCCATGCTAGTGCCCCAACATCGTGCTGAGGGCGGCCCTAGCGGGCGACGGTGACGCGGCGGCGGCCCTCACATCAGGCATATCTGAGGCTATCGGAAATACTCTCTAGCGGTTGCTGAGGCCCCGGTGGTGGCAGGGGCGCAGCGGCGGAAGATGCGGGGAACTCTGAGTGGACGAGGATCTGGATCGCGCCCGCGAGCGCTGGCGTAAGAAGAACCTGTTTCGTGCCGAGCGGCGCCCCCGGCGAGGGGCGCGCTGGTGGTTTAGTCGCTTGTTTCTGCTGCTATTGGTCGGCGCCCTGGGGGTCTGGTTAGGGGCGCGTGGGGTGCTGCATTGGCCTCCGTGGTAAGCCGGCCCACTGCCCACCTCCTCTCTCCAGTACCGCCCATCTAGCCGGGCCGTAGCGGGCGATGGCTACTAATGACTCCGGCCTCCTCCACTGGTAGGGGGCAGCGGGTTGAGCCCCACGATGTAGCGCCTGGGGGTTTAGCTCGCGCGGTTGAACGTGTTTTTTTTGGGGGCTGGGATCCACCATCCCAGCAGACAACACGGGTGAACCTACAAGAGTGACTAACACCATGAAAAATAACCTCTCAACAATCCCACTGCCCTCTCTCTTCGGCTACGGTCTGGCGGCGCTCCTGGCCGCTGCGAGTCCGCCCGCCGCTGCCGCGATCCAGACGCTGAGTAGCACTGACTTTACCGGCTTTGCCACGGGGATCAGTGTCGCGGGTCAAGGGGGGTGGGGGATCGGTATGACCACTCCCAATATCGTGGTCGATGAGACAGTGGTGGCCGAGGCGGGAGGCAATGTGGTGTTCCGCTTATCAAACGCCGTGACCAGCGGCGATATCAACGACATCCCTTTTGCCCCGCGGCCCGCGGGGATCCCTAACTTCCCCGGGGATACGATCAGCAACCCCGTCCTGGGGTCGCCGGAGCTATTTGCCGGAGAGGCCAGCACCACCGCCAGCCATCGGCGGTTCTACGCCAGCTTCCAGTTCAAATCGGCAACGGGTGCCGCGCAGCCGGGCCTGTTCATCTCGGTCAGTGCCGATAACGGCGCTGGTGGTCGGATGAGTTATGTCGGGCTGGAGGACACCGGCGCCGGCATCGATCTCATCACCTATGACATCGATGCCGCGGGGGACTTTGGCGGCGCGCAGACCATCGCCAGCGGGCTGAGCTATAGCGATTGGCACGAGGTGGCCTTCGAGATCCTGTTCCAGGAGGGTCCCTCAAATGATGTGGTCACCTTCTATCTCGACGGCTCTCCCATCCATACCGGCACCACCTGGGAGGCCTATTTTGCGGCAACGCAGGCCTCATCCTATCCCCTGGGGGTGCCGGTGCAGACCCTGCTGTTCAATGTCGGTGGTTCCGCTGTCCCGGCGAATAGCGGCAACGGCTACTACTTCGACAATGTGTTGATCCAAGTAGGTGAGGCGCCGACCACCATCCCAACCCTCTCCCAGTGGGCGCAACTGCTGCTCGGTCTAGGGGTGCTGGCCGTTGGCGGTTGGCGCTATCGGGCATCTGGCGAGGCGGTTTAACCACTGGGTCGGCCTCGATCGGCGACGGGGTGCTGGCGGCGCCAGCACCCCGCCTGATTGGGATCACCAGCGGGCGCGGCCGCCGCGGATATCGTAGTGGACAAAGGTGCTGTAGATCCCGAGCCCCCCTTGGCGCATCCTGCCGGCGCTAATCAGCCGTTCAATGGCGTCGTAGACCTCGCGCGGGGTGTGCTCCTTCACCTTGATGTCGGCCGCGGTGGCACACAGGTGTTGGCTGCGTGGCACCCCGCCCACGGCACTGTTGTGGGCGGGACTGCGGTAGCCGGAGATGACGGTGATGGGCTGGCCCAACTCCCCGCGCAACACCTCCAACTCGTGCATGAGGGCCTGCACATTACCGCGTAATTGACGCGGTACCTCGACCCCATCGCGGGAGTTGAACTCCGCCATGCTGAAGTGGGTGGAGGCGCAGCTCTCCGCCGGATTGACGGGACAGTGGGCCGCGAGGGTGACCTCCATCCCTTCGGTGTAGGGGATATCCTCCCGCTCGCCTACTTCACTCTCCTCCGCCACCTCCCCCAGGCCTCGATACCAGTCGTGGTAACCCAGGGATTGGGCAATGGTGTTGCGCACCTGCTCCGATAGCAGGGCAAAACCGGCATCAAACTGTTCGTCGGTGATGCACTCTTCACCATTCTCCATGCGGGCGATCCCCTGGGCCAGCAGACGCAGGGTGGTGCGATCGATGGTCAACTCGGTGTCGGCATCGACCGTGAGGCCCCCTTGCTTGAGGCGGTCCACCATGAAGGTGATGTAGTTGTTGGTGTGGTTGCCGTCGCTGGCCGGGGCGTAGGCGCTGATGATCTTGCTGAGGGTGTTGCGATCACCGCGCAGGTAGTTGCGCAGCAGCAGGATGAGGGCGCGGACGCCGTACTCGTAGCTGCTGAACTGCTCAAACTCGCCATCGGTATTGGTCGCTACCTTCCCCTCCCACGCCTGGTTGGAGATGCGCAGATTGCCAGGGTTGTTGTTGCGGATCCCGCGTGGCTGCTGAAAGGCGCGGGTATAGAGCGACTGACTACTGGCCGGGGCGCTGCCCTCGAACATCTGCGCCTCGGTATCGCGGCGGCGGACCAACCCCGGTAGCGTCTTGCCGCCGGCCTTGACCCACTTGCGCAGCTCCACCGGGACGGCGGCGTAGTCGCCGTCGTTGAGTTTGCGCAGCAGGGTCGAGGAGGCGAAGGCGCCGGTGCCGATGTTGTAGACGAAGCTCACCAGGGCGTCGTACTGGTGGGGTTGCAGCTCGACGGTCACCGAGTCGTTGACGGCGCGCTGGAAGTTATTGACCCGCTCCAGCAGTAGCTCCGTGGCGCGGGCCTCGGTGACGCCGCTGCTATAGGGGCCCTCGGAGGCGGCGCCGTTGCAGTTACCGCGGTGGACCAAGGTGCCGTAGCCGATGGTGCAGTGGCCCGCCGGGTCGTTATAGAGGTTGGCGCGAAAGCCCTCGAACGACTTGATGAGGTCGATCCCCGCCTGGGAGATGGTGTGGGTCATCACCCGGGGCGGACCGGAGAGGCCGCGCGCCGCCGGTACGATGGTGTAGGCGCTGCCAAAGGAGCTACCAAAGGCGATGCTGTCGGATTGGATGGTGAGGGCACTATCGCCGGCGATCTCCGGGGCGCTGTCGAGCACAAAGCCGCGGTGTTCGAGATCCGCCAGCGACTCGGCCAACTTCCCGGCGATCCCGAGGGGGTCACGGGTCAGGGTGTTGGCGGCGTTGCGGATGATGCTGTTCATCGCCTCGATGGTGCCGCGATAGGCCTGGATCACCGCGTCGTTGAAGGAGCGGCCCGCCTTCCAGTGGCTGAAAAAGAAGAAGGTGGTGGGCTCGGGTAGATAGTTGTTGCGTTTGGAGCCGGCGCTCACCGCCGCGCCGATATCGCGCCAGGCGCTGTTCAGGGTAGAGGCGTGGCAGTTCATCATGTAGACGCTGCGCAGCCGCAGCGGTCGGCCGCCATTGCTGGCCTTGATGGAGCGGATCTGGGCGCCGTTGATATGGCTGCCGCCGGCGAGGGCGATGCTATCGGGACCCCCATGGGTGAGGACGAGGAGATCAATGATGCGCTGCTGTTGGGTCAGTCGGACCAGGGTGTCGCGCAGCTCGCTGAAGAGGGCGCTACCGTTGCGCAGTATCACCACATCGCCATAGTGCTCCGGTTTGGCGCCGGTGTAGCGGTTGAGCGCCAGCTCCGCCTCCTCTAGCAGTGAGTCGGTGGCGCTGCGCAGCCCCTGGCGGATCCCCCGCACCAGCTCATCTTTGATCGACTGCGGGATGAGAGAGGCGCCGGGGAGGGCGGAGAGCAGCCGCTCCACCAGCTCCGGGATGCCGAGATCGACGCCCCCATTTTCGATCAGCACCACCAGTGCCCGCTGGGCGGCGGAGAGGGGGTGGGACCAGTAGCTGGCGCTGCGGCTGGTGGTGGCGGTGGCGGTGGCGGTCAAGCTCAGCGCGCTGGTACGGCCACCGTTGCGGCCCCGCAGCCGATCCAGTTCACTCATCTGGCGATTGATGGCGATGAAACGGTTCATGGTTGCTCCTTGTCGCAGTGTGCGACCGCAATCTGGGACCCCTCCTGCGAATGCCCGTGAGGCGCTGGTGGCGCAGGGGCCGCGGACCTCCTCGCCTCAGACGGACCGCTCGCCCGCGGTGGACGGCGTGGGGGGGTCACGCCGGCCCCTCCTCCTGGGCCTGCCGATCAAACTGGTCGAAGCGCTGCTGTAGCTCCAGCGCCCCTAGGTCGTAGGCGGTGGCGTAGCGCATGTTCTGGGCAATGCGATCGAATATCTCGTGTTCGTTGCTGCCCTCCGCTGGCGCCGGCGGCGCCGGGGCCGGGAGGGCGGGCTGCGGCACGGCGGCGGCCGGTGGCGGTGTGGCTGGCGCCGGGGGAGGCGCCGGACCGGTCGGCGCCGCGCCACCGAGGATCGATTGGATGTCGGCCAGCAGGTCGTCGTCGCGGATCAGCCCTTGCAGCTGGCGGGCGGTGAAGTCACCGCTACTCGCGGTGCGCGCCGGGGCGGATGCCTGGCCATCGCCCCCCTCCGCTTGAGGCACCTCTGGCACTGGCGCTGGCGGTGGGCAAGAGGCGGTGGGTTGGGGTGGGGTCTGCGCCGCGGTGGGGGCGGGCCGTCCAGGTGTCACGGGCCGCTGCTGGGCAGGGGGCGGCGGGCTGCCCACGGCCGCTGTGGGTGACCAGGAGAGGGGGGCGCTGGCCGGGGGTTGGGCCAGCCGCTCGGGATCGCTAACGGCGACCTCATACTCCACCAGCGCCCCGGTGCCGAGGTCATACTCCGGGGTGGCGGCGGCGGGCTGCTGGTGTACCGCGATCGGGGTGCCATCATCGAACGGGTGGCTGATGAGGGTGACGGTGCGCTTGGGCGCGCCCATGCCGCGGGCGGCGAGGATGGCGCGCTGCGGTGCCGGCGCCCACGGCTTGGGCCACTGGGCACTGTGGGCGGAGCGGCGCAGTAGTTGTCGATATTGATGCAGTGGATCCGCTTTCATGGCGAGGACTCCCCGCTGCCGGGGTGGCGCATCTGGACCCGGGCGATGCAATAGGGGTCCAGGGTGAGGATCAGGTCGTTGGAGAGGTGCAGCGGTGTACCGGGGGCGGGGTGGATGGTGAGGCGGTTGGGGCCATACTCCACCACCTCGCCAAGGTGGTTGTTGACCAAGGCCACCGGCTCGTAGCCGGCACTGGCCAGGTTGTGGCCCTCCACCAGGATCACCGGTTGCCCGGCGCTGCGGCTGAGGGAGAGCTTGGTCACCTGGGGCGGGGTGCGACTGCGCCGCGCCTTGCGAATGAGGTTGGCGAGATTTTTGTAATCGAGGCCGGTGTTGCCGGTGGCCTGTTTCAGATCGATGCCGCGCTGTTCAATCTGCTCTAGATCGCCCACCGAGGTGACACCGAGGCGACGCAGCTCCTTTTTGGTGCCCGGATCCACATCCACGGTGTCGAGTTTGAGATCGCTCTCTTGGGCCGGTGCCTTACTGGTGGCGCGGACCTGTTGGTCGGTGATGGAGGCGAGCTGCAAGGAGATCTTGGAGGCGCCACTCTCACCCGGTTGGGCGGTCTTGAAGCGCACATCGTCACCATCGAAGGTGGGGAAGATTTGCAGCTCCAGCGCCATATCCTTCACCGTGTAGGTGAGCGGTTTGTTGATCGATTTGATCGCCAAGGTCTCGCGGGTCTTATCCAGCTCGACCACCAGCGAGTCAACGAACGACTCCAAGCTCCAGGCGCTGTTCTCCGTCACGGCGTCGCCCCCTCTGTTACCACCCCGCCTGTTGGGCGGGGGGCGGCTGGGGATCGGTGGCCTCTGGCCCGGCGGCCACCTCCTCGGTGGGCGCCGGCGCTGGGGCGGGTCCATCTGCCACGGCGGTAAAACGCAGTCGATGCAGGACCGGCTCCACCGTCACATCCACTGCATAGATGGGCGGGGCTACCCCCAGCGCCAGGGAGCCGTCGGCCTGGACCTGCACCGACAACTCAATGGGGGTCTCCACCGCCAGCTCCTCCACCCACATGCTGACCCCCGCCTCCTCATCACTGAGGCGACCGATCACATCGGTGTAGGCGAGCAGGTTCTCGCGCAGAAAGGCGAAGGCGGGATCGGGAGGGGTATGGGACTGGCTCATGACGCCCCCTCCTTGCGGGGGACCGCTGTTAACAGCACCGGCAGCAGCGCCACCTTCTCATCGGTGACCCGTTGGTAACCGGGAAAGTCGGGCGGCTCTGTTCCGTCGTTGGCGGAGGGTTCCGACTCATCCCACTCGTCGGAGAAGGCGCTGCCCAGATCGTATTCGGCCATGGTGAGTCCCCTAGTCCGATTTCAGTGCAACAAAGTGGAGTGACGACGGCAGGGGGAACGGCACGCGCCGCTCGCGGGTACTGAGCACCTGGCCGTTGGGGTCCACCTCCGTCACATCACCTAGCCGGATCTCCGCCAGGGTCACCTCTGGGTAGACCCAGATCACCCCCACCTGGGAGCGCTTGCCGCTGAAGCGGAGGTGGGTGGTGGCTTGGAGATCCAGCAGGGGGCGTAGCTCGCTGCTCTTGAGCGCCGCCAGTAGGCCCGCCTCTAGCGGCGGTTGGTCAAACAGCAGTGGCAGCAGTTTGGCCAGCTCCTCCAGGCTCAGCTCCATCCCACTCTTGAGGCGACCGTGGAGCTTGTGGGTGCGGTCGTCCGGCTCCTGCGCTGCGAGCGCCAGGCGGCTATCGACCCGGCCGTTGCTGGGCTGTTCAAAGGTGGCACGCAGGTAGTAGCGGCAGAGCAGATCCAGTTCCCAGCGCACCGCTCTACTGCCGGGGGCCACCCCCCCTTCGTACAACTTGTGCCAGAAGGCGCGGTAGCGTTGGGGGTCATTGAGCGGGCGTTCACGCCCCCCCGCTCTATCGACCGCCATCAGCAGGGTATGGTCGGCGAGGTAGATGGGGTGATCGACCTGCACCCCTCGGCTCCCGCCGCGCACCGGCCAGCGCAGGACGGCACTGGCGTTGAGATCGCGGTGGCGCGGCAGCGCCCGCAGCTGGTCGGCCGAGAGGGTGATCTTGAGCGGGGCGCCGGGCTGGAGTTGGCTGAGTCGCTCGCTATGGCGCAGTAGGGTCTGTTGGCTCTCCAGGTCGATCAGCGCTAGCTCCAGGATGGCCCGCGGCAGGGGTGGCAGGTTGGCTTGGGCGTGGCGATCAAGCAGCTGCCAGACCAGGGTGATGCCGCTATCGGGCTGATAGACCCACTTCGATTTACCCCCCAATGGCAGGGCTGGGGCCGCCACAAAGGTAAGGCCGAAACGCTCCGATGGGGCGGGCCGCGGCGGGCCAGCGGCTAGGCTGAAGCCCTGGGCGGTGGTCGGCGGTGCGGTGGTGGTCGGCAGGGTGGCCAACAGCTCCCGCAAGAGGGCGCTGCGGTTGGCCTCTGCCAGCAGGTTGGCGACAAACTGCTGCTGGTTCTGCTGCTGCTGGAGCCGGTTGTCGAGCCGCGACTGCAACAGGGTGGTGAAGAACTGGAGCGGTCGGTCAGTCAGGATCTGCAACAGCTGCGGTGCCTGCTGGAGCAGGGGACCCAGCAGTGATGCCAGCAGCGGACCACTGAGCAGCGCGCCGGTCATGGCGTGGCCATATTCGAGCCGCGGGCCGGTGGCGCCGCGGTAGCGGTTGGGCTGGCGTGACTGCGCTTGGGCCGGTGCCGGTGCCGCTGGCGCTGGGGTGGCGTTGGCCCCTTGCAAGCGCCCGAGGTGGGCCAGGAGTTCCAACAGTGGCGCCAGGTCGTTCGTGCCGCTGGCCGCCGGGGTGCCTGACGGCGGCGGCGGTGCGCCGATGCCACCCAGGAGCCCCGGGAGTTGGGCGAGCAGGGTGGGGGCGGCGGCGCGCAGCAGCGAGACCAGTTGGTCGAGGAACAGCGGCCGACTGAGCTGCGACTCTTGGAAAGAGAACGCCAGCCGCCGGGCAGGTAGGAGTGGCGTGGTCATGCCCATTGCCTCCGCTGCGGGTACCGCCAGGCGCGAGAAGGGGTCCTCCAGCGCCAGCAGCCCGGGTTCGCGCAGCACCGCCCCTCCGCTGATCCCAGCCGGCATGGTGATGACGGGGGAGTAGGCGGGGCCGCTGCGCCGCTGGTCTCGATAGCTGGTGAGTTGGATGTGGTGCGCCTCCCGGCTGAAGAGGCGGGCGGGGACCCGTAGCGCAAAACGCCCGGAGAGGGGCGATAGGTTGTCCCGCGGGCGTGGCTGGAGGCCGGAGCGGTGGACCACATTGGCGAGCCGTGCCAACCCCCAGGGGGGGCCCTGTGGTTGGGGATCCGGGGTGCCGATTTCGTATTCGTAGAACCCATTGCTGCCGAGGTCCGCGACAAACTGGTGATCTCCCGCCGGCGGTAGGTCGCTGCTTACCGCCAGGTAGGCCAGGGCCATGGTGGTTGCGCTCTGGGCGGTACGTTAGCGGGCGCCTGGGGTGGGGGCCGCCGGCTGGCCGGGGGCCCCTCCCTGTCCTGCCGGTTGCAGCGCCGCAACGCCGCCGTCGCCATACATGTTGGCGAAGTTGTCCAGCTTGAAATAGTCGGTTTTGAACTTGATGTTGACCCGGCCCATCAACTTGGCGAACAGCTCATCCTTCGCCTCTTTGTTGGAGGTGTTGATCTGGATGTTGGTGTTGCTGATGCTGGCCGAGCCGCTCGGGCCGCCGAATATGCCGCCGAGGGGCGGGTCATAGCTGAAGTTGGCGTTGACGGTGTTGATGTTCTGGCCCTGATGGGCGCGGGTACTGGTGCGGTTGGCGGTGATGCGGAACTCCACCGCCGCCTCCACCTCACCTTTCTCCACCACCAGGCGGGTCACCCCCATCAGCAGCACCTCGCGCAGGGCGGCGCGGTGCTCCTTGGCCATGGCGATCTTCGCATCCATGATGCGCGCCTTGACCTCGTTGTCCTCCATATCCACCTTTTCGCCTTCGGGGTTGGTCAGCGCCATCTTCTGGCTGCCATCCGCCTGCTGCTCCAGGGTGACATTGAACTGATTGCCCCGGGTCTCGGCGAGATAGGCGAAGGTGTCGTCATCCTTTACCTTCTTGACGAAATCGGCCGTGCTCTTGGTGGCCTCGCGCATCAGGCGGATGAAGTCGTCGGTCTGCGCCTTCATCACCTTCAGGTTGGCGTTGAATACCGCCTTCAACAGGTCAGCGACAAACTTCGGGAAATCGACGGAATCGACCAGTTCGTTGAAGGCCTCGGTACTGCCATCGAAGCCGGGGTCATACCCGCCGAAGCCCATCCCGCTGCCCGGCCCCTTCTTGGCCATGGCGGAGGCGAGGCCGTGCTGCTGCGATAGCCGGTCGAGATGTTCATTGACCACATGCCGGTAGATGTCGCTCTGTTCTGCCATCGGCATGGCGCGGAAGGCGTTGCTACCAGCGAGTTGGCTGCGGGCCAGCTGGCGCGCCTGGTCGGTGAGTTGGGCAAGCAGTTCGGTATCCGACATGGGGGCTCTCTCTTACTGCGGCGCAAGACTCGCCACCGCGGCGCGGCGGCATCAACTCCTGTTAGAAATTCCAATCCTCTGAACCACCGCCTGAGCCGCTGGGCAGCCCCCCCACCGGCATCCCCGGGGGCATCGGCAACTGCGGCAGGCCGTGGCCGTAACCACCCTCGTCCACCACCTCACCGCCGGCCTCGGGCTGATCACCCAACTGGCTCTCGGCGACGATGTAGGCATCGACGGTGGAGATGAAGTTGCCGAAGGCGGTGGCATCCTCCACCAGGGCCGGGGTCGCCTGGGCGATGGTGGAGAGGATCTTGTGGCCGTAGATCCCTTTGTTGCGTAGCGGGTTGAGATCGCTGGTGCCGCGCACGGTTTCGATGACGCGCCAGAAGGAGGGGCTACCGCGGCGCGAGAGCTGGGCTTTGATGTCGTTGCTGTCCAGCAGCCGGCGGACCACAAAATCCATCTCGCGGTAGATGCGCGGTGCGGTCACCTTGGCCATGCCGGCGCAGAAGCTGGAGAGGTTGTACTGGAGGTCTTCGATCGCCTGGTAGACCTTCTGCGGTGAGATGGCGAGGCCGATGCCGGCGTTCTCCTCCACCTTGGCGATGTAGCGGGCGGTCTCGGTCATCAGTACCGCCCAGAGCCGTGGAAAATCGCTGTTGACCGCCATGCCGTCGGTGACCGGCGCCTGACCCACGCCAAACACCTGTCGATAGAACATCTGCCGCTCCGCCGGTGGGATGCGCCGGTAGGTGCGGCCGCTCCGGAGGTCTTCAAACCGCTCATCCAGGGCGTAGAGCGAGAGATCCTCCGCCACCTGCTGCTGGCGGATGGAGAGCTGGTACTGCGTGGAGGTCTGGCCGATGATGCGCTCGATCACCTCAAAGATGCCGATCTGATCACCCCACACCATGGTGTAGAAGAGCATGGCCGCCGCCTCGACGCTGCTGCGGTCGAACTCCAGGGAGGTGCTGTTCTCGTCGTAGTAGTCAACGGAGTAGTCCTCCACCGTCAACTCGCCATCGGGGTCGCTGCTGCGACTCGGTTGGGCGTTGTTGAGCTGGGTGAGGGCGATGGAGACGTAGTAGGCCGCGTTGTCGGCGGTGATGGGGATCTTGGACTGCTTCAGGTAGGCGAGCAGCGGTGGGATGTCGGCATCGGGGATCTCCCCCAACTCCTTCTCCGCGGCCTCCAGGATGGCGAGCTTGTCGGCGTCGTAGACATATTCGCGGAATAGCGCGTTGACTCGGGCGGCGAAGGCGTTCTGCTCCATCGATACCACGCTCTGGCGCAGCCGGGCGACGATCTGATCATCCACCGAGCTGTTCGGTAGATCGATGCGCCGCTCCTTCTTCCAATCCCACACCGACTTGGCGACCACAAAGTCGTAGATCCGCTTCCAAGAGCCGCGGCTGGCGGTGATGAAACTGAAGATCCCCTCCGGGGTATCCAGTTCGTCGAGGACGATGGCCAGGGTGATGAGGTAGTCAACGATGTTGGGGTAGGCGAGGATCTGACGGAGGTTGTAGTCCAGGCCGTTACTGTTGCTGCGCAGCAGCTGTTTGACGTTGAAATAGTGCTTGGTGTACCCCTTGCGGTCGGCATATTCCGCCAAGGTGAGGCGACTCTCCGAGCCTTGATCCAGCACCCGCAGCAGGGTGCGCACGGTGGCCAGGTGGCTATAGATGGGTAGCTTGAGGGCGGCCACCAGCTCCGCCTCGGGCGCGGCGCTCTCGCCGGTTGGCCAGTCGAAGCCGCGCTCCAGCCGCGCCTCTAGTAGATCGAGTGCCGCAGCGGGGTAGGGGTGGAGGGCCGCAGACGCCCCCTCTTTCAATAGCGCCGGACGGATGAAGCGTAGTCCCATGGGCTCAGCAGAGAGAGAGACGGTGCTCATAGCGTTGTTCTCTTGTGCGTTCGAGGTATCAAGCTGCGCGCCGTTGCCCGAGCAGGTAGTCGAGCATTCGGCTGGCATCCAGTAGATTGAGTTGACCATAACCTCCGCGGGCGGTGCGCAGTCGCTGATCCAGTTTGTCGGAGGTGTGCAGCAAAATGGTTTTGATCTGGGCGTCGCTGAGGCGTGCGCCGCGGGCGAGGGCCTGGCTCTTCAACAGCGCAACGGCGCCGGTGACAAATGGCGAGGCCTGCGAGGTGCCCGAGGCCATCGCGTAGCCGCCGTGGGCGTAGGCGCTGAAGATGTCGGTGCCGGGGGCCACCAGCCAGACCGGTGCGCCGTAGGAGGAGAAGTCGGCTACCTCCCCTTGGGCGTTGGCGGCACCGACGGCGATGACGCCGGGGAGGGCGCCCGGATAGTATTTTTCACCGCTGCCGTCGTTGCCGCTGGCGGCCACCACCGTCACCCCGCGGGCCAGGGCGTAGGCGATCACCTCCTGGTGGGGGAGGCCGCCAGCGGTGTGGCGTACCCCCAGGCTCATGTTGATCACATCCGCCCCCTGATCCACCGCCCATTTGATGCCCACGTTGATGTTGTCCACCAGACCGGCCCCGACGACTCGATCCCCGGAGCGCATGGTGGCGAGCACCCGCACGGCCATCAGTGAACACTCCGGCACCACCCCCTCCGGCATCTGGCGACCGGCGGCGGCGATGATGCCGGAGACGTGGGTACCGTGACCCACCTCATCCTCCGGCACCTCGTCGTAGCCCTCCTTGTCGCCGATGAATTGGGCGCTATCGAGTGCCCCCAGTTGAACGAAGTCGGCCCGGTGGGTGATGCGTGCCGCCACCTCCGGGTGATCGAGATCAACCCCGGTATCGAGTACGGCCACTTTGATGCGTGGATCGCCCCCGCCAAACAGCCGCCGCGCCTGCCGCAGGCCAATCAGCTCACGCGAGCGGTCGCTGCTGAGTTGCACCGCCTGCGCCTCGGGCAGCTCCGGCAACGGGCTCTGCGCCAGGCCGATGGCGCGGACATACTCCACCTCGGGGAGCTGCTGGATCGCCTCGATGAGCGGCGGCGGGAGGGCGACCTCCCGCTGGAGGATGAGGCGATAGATGCGGTTGAGGCCGGTGCTGATCTCCAGCGGCGACCAGCCGCCTGATTGAGCGGGGTGGTGTTCCAGGGTGACCCAGATGCGCACGCCCGCGCGGGCCAGGGCGCGGTCTACCGCTGGGGTGAAGGACTCTAGGGTGTGGCTTTTGTCGGCGATGAAACGGCCCCAAAATGGGATCGGCACGCGCCGCGCCAGGGGTTGGTGGGTCTTGATGATGAGATGGGGCTTCACGCTACATGCGCTCCTTGAAGCCAATCTTTCCATGCGCCGACGTGGCTCACGCCGGGCCCTGAAATCCCGGGTGCCCTCTCCCCTTCGCGGCCCACAGGGGGGACGGGCCTCAATGGTAAAAAGCGTAGACAGGGGCTCAGGAAAGTACAAGAAACGGGCAAGAAAAAAGTAAATTAGAAACTATTAATAACCTTTTGCAGGGGCTATTTACTTTGTTTTTGGCAGGGGTGAGGCCCGGTGGGGCAGTCGGTGCGCGCGCCGCCTGGCACAATAGGGCCTCCCGTTTCCTGGATCTCTGGAGGTCTGTGATGTCCCGTTTGGCCTGCTGGCTGTTTGCCGGTCTGCTCTCTCTCGGTTGCGCCCACGCAGAAGAGGCGGCGCTCTACCAATATGCCACCATCAACGCCCTGCTCAGCGGGCTCTATGACGGCCAGTTGACGGTGGGGGAACTGCGGCGCCATGGCGATCTGGGGTTGGGGACCTTCAATGGACTCGATGGCGAGATGGTGGTGGTGGATGGCACGGTGTGGCAGGCGCGCAGTGATGGCGCGTTGATCGAGGTGAGCGCGGCGCAGCGCACCCCCTTTGCGGTGGTGGCCCCGTTTGCCGCGGATCGCCGCCTACCGGTGGCGGCGGGGCTATCGCTGACGGAGCTACAACAGTGGTTGGATGGGCAGTTGGGGAATCCCAATGCCTACTTCGCCTTCCGCCTTGATGGCGCCTTCCAGGCGATGACGGTGCGCAGCGTCCCGGCCCAGCAGCCGCCCTATCCCCCCCTCGCCGAGGCGGTCAAGGGGCAGGCGGTGTTTGAGTTGGGGGCGGTGACGGGATCTCTGGTGGGGTTTTATACCCCGCCCTATATGGCCGGCCTCAATGTGCCGGGTTACCACTTCCACTTTGTGGACGCCGCCCGTCAGCGGGGTGGCCATGTGTTGGCGCTCACCACCGCGGAGGCCACCTTACAGCTGGATGAGTTGAGCCACTTTGCACTGGAGATCCCCCACGACGCCGCCTTTGCCGCCATGGATCTCAGTGGTAGTCGCAAGGCGGAGCTGCATCGGGTGGAGCGGCAGTGAACGGTGGGGTGGGCGGCCCAGCCGGGGTTGCCGCGAGGCCGGGTAGGTGGACATAGAAGGTGGCCCCCGCGCCCGGCTGCGCCTCCGCCCAGAGCGCCCCCTCGTGGCGCTGGACAATGCGCATGACGGTGGCCAGGCCGATGCCGTTGCCCTCGAACTCCTGTTCACAGTGGAGGCGTTGGAAGGGGGTGAATAGTTTGGTGGCGTAGTGCATATCAAAGCCGACGCCGTTATCGCGGATAAAGAGCGCCCCGCCCTGCTCACAGGGGGCCAGGCCCACCTCGATGCGGGCCGGTTGGCTCGGGCGGGTGAACTTCCAGGCGTTGGCGAGCAGGTTCTCCATCACCGCCTGGAGGAGGCCGCGATCCCCCTCTACCACCAGGCCCCCGAGGATCTGTGACTCCACGGTGCGCACCGGGTCGTTGAGCGCCAGCTCTGCCAGGGTCTGGTGGGCGAGGGCGCTCAGGTCCACCCGGCTACGGCTGAGCCGGCCCCGGCCGAGGCGCGAGAGTTTGAGCAGGTCCTCGATCAGTTGGCGCATCCGATGGGCGTTGCGCCGCACGCGATCGAGATAGTTGCGCCCGGTCTCGTCGAGCTGTTCGCGGTAGCCGCGCAGGAGCAGATCGCTGAAGCCATCGATGGCCCGCAGGGGCGCCCGCAGGTCATGGGAGACGGAGTAGCTGAAGCTCTCCAACTCCCGATTGGTCGCCTCCAGCTGCCGGGTGCGCTGGCGCACCCGCTCCTCCAGCTCGGTATTCAGCTCGGTCAAGGCCCGCTCCGCCTGCTGGCGCTGCTGTTCGGCGGCGTGGACATCGAGGGCGAAGGAGACGTCATCGGCCAACTCCATCAGCAGGGCGATGATGTCGGCCTGGAAGTAGTGGGGGGTGGCGGCGTAGAACATCAGGGCGCCGATGGGGTGACCGGCGATACGGATCGGCACCGCCGCCGAGGAGCGGTAGCCGCGTTCGAGGGCCGCGGCCCGCCAGGGGGCCATCAGTGGGTCGCGGGCGATGTCACTACTGGAGAAGTAGCGATTCTCGCGGATGGCCGCGGCCGTGGGGCCGTTGAAGTGGAACACCCCGATCTCTTGGAGGGTCGCCAGGTAGCCCGCCTCATGGCCATGGTGGGCCACCGGCACCACGTCGCCCCTTGTGGGTTCAAAAATTCCCACCCAGGAGAAGAGGAACTCCCCCTCCTCTACGGCGATGTGGCAGATCTCCGTATAGAGCGCCTGGGGCGAGCGCAACCGGACGATGGCGCTATTGGTGCGGCTGAGGACGGTATAGAGCCGGTTGAGGCGGGCCAGGCGCAGCTGGGCGTCACGCAGCTCGCTCACATCCATGAAGGCGCTGGTGACGGTGCTCACGGTGCCGTCTTGATCCCGCTCTGGAAAGGCGCTCAACAGGCCCCAACGCTCGTTGCCATCACTGGTGCGCACCCCTAGCAGGGTGTCGGTGATGGGCCAGCCATGGCGCAGGACCTGCTGCACGGGGTGGTCGGCACGGGCCAGTGGAGTGCCATTCATGTCCAGCAGCTGCCAGTCGCTGCCCCAGGTCGGCGGCTCGCCGTGGGGCGGCCCCTTTGGGTGGGCAGGAACCAGGGGGGCCGGGAAGAGTTCGCGGGTGGCGCGGTTGCTGTAGATCAGGCTGCCATCTGGGGCGTGGATGGCGATGGCGATGGGCAGACGGTCCAGCAGATCGCCAAAGGGAGGGAGCAGATGGGTGCCGGCCAACACCTGGCGCAGGCTGGTCTCGTCCAACCAGCCGCAGGGTTGGTCCGTGTTATCGGTGAGGAGCAGCCGCCGCTGGCCGAGTTGGGGGAGCACCTGGGCGACGGTGGTATGGGCGGAGAGCCGGGGGGAGGGCGGGAGGGCCAGGCTGGCGATGGCGGTGGTGGGGCCATGCCCCTGCGCCAGAGCGGCCGTCAGCTCCCGCGCCGTGAGCAGGAGGGTGGCGGTGCCGCGCTCATCGACCACCAGCAGCGCCTCCTCCCCACCGAGGAGCGCTGCGGCGGCGGCCAGGTTGGCCGAGCTGGGCAGGCTGCGCGGCAGGGGGCGCATGAAGGTGCCGAGCGGTTGCATCCGGGGCATCGGAACTCCCTCTCGAAAACCGGGACGGTGGACGATAGTAGCAGCCCATTCACCCCTGTGGGGCGCCCCGTGCCAATTTCTCGCCACCCCTCGGCGAGGCGCCCCTCAGCTGCGCCGTAGATCCAGCGTATAGGGGTACTCGCCGCTCGGCTCCTCCTGCGGTGGCGCCATCGGCCCCGGGGGGGAGGCGTGGGGGTAGAAGCGATCCAGCGGTGCGGTCCAGGCCGGCGGGGTGATGGCCCCTTGGGTGTGGCCCCAGTTCTGGTAGCGGGCGTGGCGGCGGGACTCCGCCTCGTAGGCGTTGACCGGGAAGTGCTCGTAGTTGCGGCCACCCGGGTGCATTACGTGGTAGGTGCAGCCGCCGATGCTGCGGCCATTCCAGGTGTCGATGAGATCAAACACCAGGGGCGAGTGGACCCCGATGGTGGGGTGGAGCGCCGAGGGGGGCTGCCAGGCGCGATAACGCACCCCGGCTACATACTCGCCATGGCAGGCGGTGGCGCGTAGCGGCACCCGCCGGCCGTTGCAGACCAATACATAGCGGTTGTCGGTGAGGCCGCTCAGCTTGATCTGTAGCCGCTCCACGGAGGAGTCAACGAAGCGGGCGGTGCCCTGACTGGTGCTCTCCTCGCCCAACACCAGCCACGGCTCGATGGCGGCCCGCAGCTCTAGGGTCAGCTCCCCCAACTGGAGGGTGCCGTAGCGCGGGAAGCGGAACTCCAGGAACGGCTCAAACCACTCCGCTTGGAACGGATAGCCGGCGGCATTCAGCTCGCCAACCACCTCCTGGAGATCGCTCCAGAGGTAGTGGGGCAGCATCCAGCGGTCGTGCAGGGCGGTGCCCCAGCGCACCAGTGGTTTGCGGTAGGGGTTCTCCCAGAAGCGGGCCACCAGGGCGCGCATCAGCAGCATCTGCGCCAGGCTCATGCGGGCGTGGGGCGGCATCTCAAAGGCGCGGAACTCCACCAGTCCCTGCCGCCCGGCGGGGGAGTCGGGGGAGTAGAGCTTGTCGATGCAGAACTCGGAGCGGTGGGTGTTGCCGGTGAGGTCCGCTAGTAGATTGCGGAACAGCCGGTCCACCAACCAGGGTTGGGGCACCTCCCCCGGTGGCAGCTGGCGGAAGGCGATCTCCAGCTCATAGAGCGCCTCGGCCCGCCCCTCGTCCACCCGTGGTGCCTGGCTGGTGGGGCCGACGAAGAGGCCGGAGAAGAGGTAGGAGAGGGCGGGGTGGTGCTGCCAATAGGTGACCAGGCTGGCCAGTAGATCGGGACGGCGCAGGAACGGGCTGTCGGCGGGGGTGGGACCGCCAAGGGTGACGTGGTTGCCACCGCCGGTGCCGGTGTGGCGGCCGTCGAGCATGAATTTTTCGGTGCCGAGGCGGGCGAGGCGCGCCTCTTCGTAGAGGGTGACGGTGGTCGCCTCCAGCTCCTGCCACCGGCTGGCGGGGTGGACGTTGACCTCGATCACCCCCGGATCGGGGGTCACCAACAGCTTGATGAGGCGGCCGTCGTTGGGTGGGGCGTAGCCCTCCACGGCCACCGGCAGGGCGAGGCGGGCGGCACTCCACTCGATGGCGGCAATCAGCTCTAGGGCGTGTTCCAGGCGGTAGAGCGGCGGCAGGAAGATGTGCAGGCAGCCACCCCGTACCTCCATGCAGAGGGCGGTGCGGGGTACCTCTGCCGGGTCGCGGCGGCGGTCGGCGAGTGGCTGCTGCTGTACCCCTGGATGCCCCTCTTGCCACTGCTCCAGGTGGGAGTAGCGGGCCGCCACTTCGCCATGGAAGTCGGCCAGCGGCAGGTGGGGGGCGAAGGGGTCCTGCTCCGTCTCCTGCTCCAGGAGGTCTTCCGCCATCCAGGGGAGGGCGTCGAGGGGGAGGCGCAGCCCTAGCGGGGAGTCACCTGGCAGCAGGTAGAGCCGCTCGCGGCGGAACTGCCAGCGGCGGCTATACCAGCGTTGGGTGCCCCAGTCCCAGGCGAGGGGGAGCACAAAGCCCACCGGGGTATCGAGGCCGCGGGAGAGTTTGGCGGCGAGGCTGCGCCGCTCCAGCGGGTCGTTGAGGGCGGCGCCGGTGGGGTCCAATCCCTCCGGTAGTTGCGCCTCTTGGAGCAGGTGGTAGAGGGCATCTTCGTAGGCGGGCTGCGGGGCACTCCCCTCCAGGCCGAGGTGGCGGGCCAGGGTAGTGGCGAAGCGCTCGGCGTCGGCCAGGGCGTGGCCGTAGTCGCGGTGGGCCTCTGCCAGCCACTGCTCATCACGCCATACCGGCACCCCATCCTTGCGCCAAAAGAGTCCCAGCGCCCAGCGGGGTAGCGGCTCGCCGGGGTACCACTTGCCTTGGGCGGTGTGGATCAGCGCCCCGGAGGCGAGCCGACCCTTCAGACGGCGGAGCAGATCCTCGGCCCGATCACGCTTGTGCTTGCCGATGGCGGCGGTGGTCCACTCGGCGGCGTTCATATCATCCACCGAGACGAAGGTGGGTTCGCCCCCTTGGGTGAGGCGCACGTCCATCTGCTGCAAGCGCTCATCCACCCGCTGGCCGAGCGCCTGGATGTGCTGCCACTGCTCCTCGCTATAGGGCTTGGTGACCCGCGGATCTTCACGGAAGCGGGTCACCTCGTTGCTGTAGTCGAAGGTGACCTCACAGCGGTCGGTGAAGCCGTCGATGGGGGCGGCACTGGAGGGGTGGGGGGTACAGGCGAGGGGGATGTGACCCTCACCGGCAAACAGACCCGAGGTGGGATCGAGACCGATCCAGCCGGCCCCGGGGACGTAGACCTCGGCCCAGGCGTGGAGATCGGTGAAGTCGTGGCTGGGGCCGGAGGGGCCGTCTAGGGACTTCTCATCGGGGGCCAGCTGCACCAGATAGCCAGAGACGAAGCGGGCCGCCAGCCCCAGGTGGCGCAGGATCTGTACCAGCAGCCAACCGCTATCGCGGCAGGAGCCGAGCGCCCTCTGGAGGGTCTCCTCGCAGCTCTGTACCCCCGGCTCTAGCCGGATGGTGTAGCCGATGGCCCGTTGCAGGTTGTGGTTTAGCTCCACCAGAAAATCGACGATGGCCACCGGCCTACGCACGATACCTGCGAGGTAGTCGGCCAGTAACGGGCCGGCCGGCTCTGCCTCCAGGTAGGGGGCCAGCTCCTTCTTGAGGGCTGGGGTGTAGTCGAACGGCCAGCGCTCCGCCTGCTCCTCAACGAAGAAGTCGAAGGGGTTGATCACCGTCATGTCGGCGATCACCTCCACCGCCACTGACAGCTCGCGGGTCCGCTCCGGGAAGACCAGGCGCGCCAGGTAGTTGCCGAAGGGGTCCTGCTGCCAATTGATGAAGTGCTTCTCCGGCGTCACCTTGAGGCTATAGGAGACGATGGGTGTGCGGCTGTGGACCGCCGGCCGCAGGCGGATGGTGTGGGGGCTTAGGGTGACTGGCCGATCGAAGTGATAGCGGGTGGTGTGGCGGATGGCGACGTGGATCGACATGGATCTCGGGCCCGACGTTGGTGGAGGGGTGGTGAAGCAAAAGCAAGTTCTGCGCCGAGGTCACTGCGTGTGCGCCCTGGGGAGGTGGGGACGGCGGGGCACGCTGGCCGTCCATGGCCGCAGGCTGGGGGGCTACGCTACTCGCAACCAGCGCCCGGGGTGATCTCCCACGGGAAGGGGGGCAGATTCTCCAGCGCCAGCATCAGCCCCTCATTCCACTTCTCGGCTAGTTCACGGCCGAACGGGTTATCCTCGGCATAGAGGCAGCGGCGCCCCTCCTGGAGGCTGTCCTGCTCATAGATGAGCAGCTCTACCGGCGGCCCCACGGTGACATTACTGCGGATGGTGGAGTTCATGGAGACCAGGCAGCAGCGGGCGGCCCGCTCCAGGTCGAGATCGCGCTTGATGACCCGGTCGAGGATCGGCTTACCGTACTTCATCTCGCCGATCTGGAGAAACGGATGCTCGCTCGATTCGTGGATATAGTTGCCCTGGGGGTAGACCATGAAGATCCCCGGCGGCTCATCGGCGATCTGGCCGCCAAAGATGAAGGTGGCCTCGAAGTTGGTGTTGGCGGTATCCCGCTCCGACTGTTGGCGCTGTACCTGGGTGCTGATAATCCCCACATAGTCGGCCGCCTCTTGCATGGTCCGCGCCGATTGCAGATTGGGGACCAGGCCATTGGGGATATCGCTGCTGAGCTTCTTCACCACCGCCTGGGTGGTGGCCAGGTTGCCGGCCGACAACAGCACGAAGAACCGCTCCCCCGGCCATGAGAAGGTGTGCATCTTCGAATAGGTGCTCACGTTGTCGATCCCGGCGTTGGTCCGGGAGTCGGAACAGAACACTAATCCTGCGTTGACATGGATGGCGACGCAGTAGGTCATGGCGGGCCTTCGGGCGGTGAAAGGGCTTGGATTTTAACCTGGAATCTGCGCTTGAACAGTCCAGATTGTACGGTTATGTAGGTGACGCCCTGGGTGGGGGATGGCGTCAATGGCCTAGCTCTTGCTTCGGTTTTTCCTCCAAGGCCCGTGAAAATAAGGTCAGAAACATGCGCATTGAACTGCATAACTACGACCACCAGACCGCCTATGATGAGCTGATTGGCGTTGATCGCAACCCGCGTCCGGCGGCACGGGCGCTATTTGAGCACCTTTGGGGGCTCGATATCGCCGAGTTGGATGCGCGGCGCGCAGCGGTGGAGGCGGCCATCATGACGATGGGCATCACCTTTACCGTCTACAGCGATGCCGGCAACATCGACCGCGCTTGGCCGTTCGATATTGTCCCGCGGGTGATGTCGCGGCGCGAGTGGGACCGTATTGACGCTGGCCTCAAGCAGCGCCTGACGGCCCTCAACCTCTTTATCAACGACCTCTACAACGACCAGAAGATCGTCCGTGATGGGGTCTTTCCGGCCGAGGTGCTGGCCGGCTCCCACAATTTCCGCCCCCAGTGTCAGGGGATCACGCCCCGTTTTGAGGTTTGGGCCCATGTCTGTGGCACCGATTTGGTGCGTGATCGGGATGGGACGCTCTATGTGTTGGAGGATAACCTGCGGGTGCCGTCGGGGGTCTCCTACATGCTGGAGAACCGCCAGCTGATGAAGCGGCTGTTCCCGGAGCTTTTCCAGGCCACCCCCATCCTCCCGGTGGATGACTACCCCACCCGGCTCTACGACACCCTGGCGGCGCTCTCGCCGCGCCCCCTGGAGCGGCCGGTGATCGCGGTGCTCACCCCTGGTATCTTCAACTCCGCCTACTTCGAGCACAGCTATCTCGCCCAGCAGATGGGGGCCGATCTGGTGGAGGGGAGCGACCTGGTGGTGGCGGAGGATGACTGTGTCTACATGAAGACCATCTCGGGCCTACAGCGGGTGGATGTCATCTATCGGCGCATCGATGACGACTTCCTCGATCCCGAGGTGTTCCGGTCCGACTCGGTGCTCGGGGTGCCAGGGCTGATGCGCGCCTGGCGCGCCGGCAAGGTCGGCATCGCCAATGCCCCTGGGGCGGGGGTGGCGGACGATAAGGTGGTCTACGCCTTTGTGCCGAAGATCATCCGCTACTACCTCGATCAGGAGCCCATCATCCCCAACGTCCCGAGCTATCTGTGCATGTTCGATGACGAGCGCGACTATGTGCTGTCCCACCTGGATGAGCTGGTGGTGAAACCGGCCAATGAGTCGGGCGGCTATGGGATGCTCATCGGCCCCTACGCCAGCGCGGAGGAGCGGGCGCGGTTTGCCGAGCTTATCCGCGCCAATCCGCGCAACTACATGGCCCAGCCCACCCTCTCCATCTCCACCGCCCCCACCCTGGTGGACCATCGGCTGGAGCCACGCCACCTCGATCTGCGGCCATTTGTGCTCCAGTCAGACCAGCTCTATGCCACCACCGGCGGCCTGACCCGGGTGGCCATGCGGGCGGGATCGCTGGTGGTCAACTCCTCCCAGGGGGGCGGGAGTAAAGACACCTGGATCGTCGATGAGGAGGTGATGTGATGCTCTCGCGCGTCGCCGAAAATCTCTACTGGATGACCCGCTATCTGGAGCGGGCCGAGAACACCGCCAGGCTCATCAACAGCACCACCCAGGTGCTCCTGGATCTCCCCCGTGGCGCCTCCTTCGGTTGGGATGTGCTGCTCAAGGTGGCGGGGCTCGATACCCCCTTCAGTGAGCACTATCCCCAGGCGGATGAGGAGAGTGTGGTGCGGTTTCTGATCCGTGATGAGGATAATCCCAGCTCCCTCCTCTCCAGCATCCGCTACGCCCGCGAGAACAGCCGCACCTTCCGCGAGGTGCTGCCGATGGAGATCTGGGAGCGCATCAACGGCCTCTACCTCTACATCCGCGACAACGCCATCCACGCCACCCAGAGCCGCAGTCTGCGTTACCAGGTGCTCAATGGGGTGATTGAGCGGCGGCAGTCGATCATCGGCCTGCTGTTGGGCTCCATGAGCCAGGATGTGGCCTACCAGTTCCTCAAGCTGGGGCGCAATCTGGAGCGGGCCGATATGACCACCCGCATCATCGACGCCAACTCCGCCGTGTGCCTGCCGGAGGAGGCGGCGTTGGCGGTGACCGCCCGTGAACGGCTCTGGATGGGGACCTTGAACGCCCTCTCGGCGTATCAGATGTACCGGCGCCACATCGGGGTCCACGTGCGGACCCGGGATGTGGTCCACTACCTGCTCAAGGACCCGCTCTTCCCCCGTACCGTGCACCACTGCCTCACCGAGATAGAGGGGTGTCTGCTACGGTTGCCGAGTGCCACCAGCGCCCTGGATGCGGTACGCGAGGCGCGTTCACGGCTCACCGCCCTGCCGCTGGAGGTGTTGGAGGAGGTGGAGCTGGCAGAGGCGCTGGATGCGATCCAGGCCGATCTGGGGGCCATCCACAACGCCGTGGCGCAGCACTATTTCTATCTCCACCAACAGACCCAGACCGCCTCTTAGCGCCGTGGTCGCCGCTCAAGCCGAGGCGGGCGTGGCGCTAAGGCAGCTGCTGACCGAGCGGATCTGGCCCGCTGAATCCCCTCCGCCAGCAGCGCTGGAGCGAGTGCTAGCGCTGTTTGTCCCCCGCTCCCTGGCCAAGGGTGAGGTGGTGGTGGCGGAGGGGAGCGTCTGGGGGCGGGCGCTATTTATCGAGCAAGGGCTGTTACGGCTGGCCTACACCGCCGATGATGGCCGCGCCTACAACAAGGCGTTCTTTGCCGAGGGGGAGCTGGCCTGGCCGATGGCACCAAAGGCGCGCAGCGAGCCGAGCCTGTTTACCATCGTCGCGCTAGAGCCGAGTCGGCTCCGGGTGGCCCCCTTTGCAGAGTTTCAGCGCCAGTTGCAGGCGCTGGGGCGGTGGGAGCGGTTCGCCCTGCCCTACGTCGAACGCCTGGCGGAGGAGAAGTTTCTGCGGGAGTATGAGCTGTTGCTGAACGACGCCGAGGCCCGTTTGCAGGCCGCCTGTACCCAACTCGGCCCCATCCTCCACCGCATCCCCGACTATCACCTCGCCTCCTACGTCGGCATCAATCCCGTGACCCTCTCCCGTATCCGGCGCCGTCTGCGGCGGGGTTGATGGGGCTTGCCCTCCGCCCAGCGAGGGGGGAGAGTGAGGGGCCCTGCAACTCTGGAGATCGGGGGAGTGGAACGGCGTAACCTCGCCATCTTGCTGATCAGCGCCCTCCTGCTAGTCGGGGTGCTGCTGCTGTGCCCTGGTAGTACTGAGGTGACTGCGCGCCACTGGCTGCATGGGATTGAACACAAGGCGTGGCCAGGGCCGGTCATCGTCTGGGGGGTGGGGAGCTGGCTAGTGGTGGTGGGTGAGCAGCGGGGGGATGCCAACCTCTATCTTGGCTATCTGCTACTGCTGTTGGCCTTGGTGGGGGGCGTGCGGCTGTGTTGAGCGCATGGTGTGCCCTCCCAGGTTCTGGGCGATCCCCATCCGCGACCCTTAACGACCCTCTGTTTGGGAGATTTGTATGGAGAGCGCTACCTCCTTTGTGCAGGGCCTCAAGTTGGCCGTCGTGGCGGCGAGCGGCCTCTCCAAAGATGCGTTACACATCTACGCGGGCCTGGCCGTGCAGCTGCTAATCGCCACCTCCACCCGCTATCGCCTCACCTCCATACTCCCATGGTGCGTGGTGTTGGCACTGGCTGGGCTGGGTGAGCTGGTGGATCGGCACGATGATCTCACCTCTCTGGGTCACTGGCGCTGGCAGGCCAGTCTGCACGATATCGTCAATACCCTGTTCTGGCCCACGCTGCTGCTGGTACTGGCGCGCTTTGGTCTGTTGGGGTGTGGCGGGAGTGGTCCTTCCACACGGGGATAATGGAATAGGGGGCCGGGTCTCGCGCCATTGGGCGCGGCGATGGGGATGGGGCAAATGGCGACTGGATTGGTGTCTAGGGAGAGCCGATGCAGGTAGGCAAACTGATGTTACCGTCGGAGTTGGTGTGGCTGATCGAGAGCGGCTGGTGGCCAACGCAGGCCAACGCCAAGTACCAAAATGGGGCGGGATTAGTCGCTCCTGAGCAGGTGCAGCGGGTGTCTCGGGAGGATCGACGCATCTATTTTCTCCCACCCCCCTTTCAGCGCGTTGCTGAGGCGATGGATCGCCATCCCTCCTTTTGGCTCTCTCCAGCGGTAGCGCTTCGGCAGATAGATCCCTACAGGGCGATCGATATCGGTGACTTCGGTATAGGCTCTGACTCACCTATCCTGCTGGACTTCCGCCAGGACATGGCCCAGCCGGCGGTGCTCTATCTCCACTATGACGCCCACCGGACGACACGCTGGTTAAAATGTGCCGACTCTTTTCTTGAGTTCATGCAGCGCCTCCAGCTGCCACTTCCACTGTCGCTACCTGAAGCAATTTGTCAGGGGTGAACATTGGTTCTATGCCGATGGGGAGTGGCGTGACCAGCAACCAGCCTGAGCTGTTGGATGGGCATGACCATGCCGTGGGACCGATGTCCCACCCGCGTCTCGATGGGCGCCAGCCATCGTGGGATGACCGCCCTCCCAAACTACTTGCGTTGGGCCAGGGTAGAGATAACGCGAGCGGGGGCCTCTGGTAGGTTGACCACAATGGCCGATTTCACCACTTCCGTATGTTGGGGGTGGCCAGTCGGCGCCTGCACCGCTTCGGCAAAGGCGGGGCTCAGGGTGATGATGGTGTCGTTACCGTAATAGGCGGCGCTGATCTCGCCGCCGACCGTCACCGCCCGCAACAGGTAGGGAGTTTTCCCCTTTTCCGCCTTGAAGCAGGGGCCGGCAAGCAGCTGTGCCCCCCTGTCGTTGAGCCGTTTGACGCTGGCCGCATGGAGCAGCTGGAGGGCCAAACGGGCAGCGGAGTGGCGGATCTCGCATGGCTCGGAGTCTATTGCTCGGATCTGGCTTGCGTTATAGCCAGCCGGTAGCGGTTGGAGCCACTCATTGTCAACGGCGAGTGCCTGACTGCTCCATAGCCACAATAGGGGTAGGACCCATAGGGGGTTCATCGTGACTCCTTGATGGCCGTTGAGAGCGGGCTTTGCTGATAGTGCCATGGGGTTTAACCTCCCATATCCGCCCTCCTCGATAGCGGCTGGTGCCCCCCTGGAGGGGGGCATCCGAGGAGGGCAGGGTGTCTCAGTCTGGGATCTGCGCCACCTGCGTCACCACCGTGGCGAAGCGGTCGGCCAAGCCCGCCAACGTGGCGCTCTGTAGTGTCGCTGCTGTCACCTCCCCGCCGCTGCCGTCGGGCAGGGGGCGGGTGGCGGTGGCGCTGGCCACCACCGTGGTGGAGTAGCCAAAATTGAGGGCGCTGTGGACCGTGGCGCTGACACACATATGGGTCATGAAGCCGATGACAATGAGCTGCTTACGGCCGCTGGCACGCAGGATCTCGGCCAGCTGGGTGCCGGCGAAGGCGTCGGGCAGCTGCTTCTCCACCACGGGTTCACCCGCTTGCGGTTTGAGGGGGGCAAGGATGGCATAGTAGGGGCCGGCCGGATCAAAGAGACCGCCGCTAATGCCGCGATGGACCACATGCACAATGGGCGTTTTGGCCGCCCTTGCCCGGGCCAGCAGTTGGGCGCCAGCGGCAACGGCCGGCTCAATCCCCGGTAGCGCTAAGGCGCCAGTGCGGTACTCCTCTTGGGCATCTATCACCACCACCACCGCCTCTGACAAAGAGGCCGTGGGGGACGCTACCCCCGCCAGTTGAAACAGCGTAGCGGGCGGCTGGGCCGCTTGGGTGCTGGCCAGCAGACCCATCAGCAAGACAAACAGTAGGGCTCTCATGGTCGGACTCCGTTAGCAAGGAGGCGCCATGATGGGGTTTGGGACGGGCGGCGCTGTAGTGGCAGAATCGCCAATTCCCATGCGAGATCTGCCATGCCCGCCATCGCCCTCATCGTGGAGTCCGGCGCGACCCCCTCCAGTGTGACCGCGACCCTGGACCTGTTTCGTATCGCCGCCCGCATCGCCCCCGACCAGGCCATGACCGTGGAACTCCTCTCCGCGAGTGGCGGGCCGCTCACCTTGACCGAAGGGCTCAGCATTACAACCCGCTGCCTACCCCCATCGCTGGCCGGCTATGGGGCGGTGATCCTGCCGGGCTTTTTTGCTGAGGCACTGCCGGATCTCATCACCCAGTTGGAGACGGTCTGGCAGCCAACGCTGGCGCGGCTGGCGGAGCTGGGGGAGGGGGATCTGGTGGCGGCCAGCTGCTATGGGACCTTTGTCTTGGCGCAGAGTGGCCTGTTGGATGGTCGGCGCGCCACCACCACCTGGTGGTTGGAGGGGGCGTTTGCCGAGCGCTATCCGCAGGTGCAGCTAGATGCAGCGCAGGCGTTGGTGGATGCCGGTCCGGTGATCACCGCGGGGGCGATGACCGCCCATACCGATCTCTCGCTGCATGTGCTGCGCCGACTGGTGGGCCATGCCGTGGCGCGCCAGGTGGCGGCGGTGATGTTGGTGGACGAGTCCAAGGTGTCACAGCGGCCCTTTGTGGCGTTGCAGCGCCACTTTGCCGATCCGCTGATCAATGAGGCCGTCGCCTGGTTGGAGGCCCACCTTGCCGCCCCCCTCGCCACCGATCGTCTGGCAGCGACACTCCACGTCAGCTACCGCACCTTGCACCGGCGCTTTGTGGCCACCACCGGCAAGGCACCTCTGGCCTACCTCCAGGCGCTGCGGATAGAGCGGGCCAAACTCCTGTTGGAGAGTAGCCGCCAGGGGGTTGAGCAGATCGCCGCGGCGGTGGGTTACGAGGATGCCAGCTCCTTTCGGCGCCTATTTGCGCGCTTGACGAGCCTGAGTCCAGCACGCTATCGGCAGCAGTTTCGGCGCGGTTGAGGAGGGCCAAGAGTGACAACTGGGCCGTCGATAGAACACCCGTTCACCACTCGTCTTGTCGCACGTAACCGCCGAGTTGGAGGGGTGGGCAGCTAGAGGGGATGCCGGGCTTAGGCGGGTATTAAAACTCGAACGGTACCGGCCAGAGTGCTTGCCCAGCGGCGCTGAAGCCGCCCCACAACGCCTGCAACGGCTGTTTGGCCACTGGGTGTTGGAGTTGGGGGGCGATCTCCGCCAGCGGCCTTAAGACAAAGGCGTTGCGGAGGATCTCCTCCCGCGGGAGTTGCACAGGCTGGTCGGTCACCAGGTCATCGTAGAGCAGGATGTCGATGTCCAGGGTGCGGGCGGCAAACCGCTCGGTGCCGCGCACCCGCCCGTGGGCGGCCTCGATCTGGCGCAGCCGATGGGCGATCTCCTGTAGTGGCAGCTCACTATCGAAGCCGGCCGCCAGGTTGTAGAAGTTCTCGCCCGCAAATCCCACCGCCTCGCTCTCATAGACCGTGGAGAGGGTGAGGGGGCTAAACTGCGCTGCCAGAGCTTCCACCCCGGCACGGATGTAGTGCTCGCGCTCGATATTGCTGCCGATGCCGACGTAGATGCGTGCCATCGTCTGCTCTAGCTACCCGGTCGGGTGCCGCGCTCGATCACCACACCTACATCGCCGGCGTAGCGGACTGCCCCCCGTTTGTTGACCCGCACCCGCACCCAGGGGACGCCGAACTCTTCGCGGATGATGCTGGCCACATGCTCGGCGAGGGTCTCTACCAGCTGGAACTGGCTCTCGCCGACAAAGGTGATGAGCCGTTTGGCCACCGATTTATAGTCGAGGGTGTCGATGATGTCGTCACTGGCCGCGGCTCGGGCGATATCCACCGCCATCTCCAGATCGAGGCTGACGGTCTGTTTGACCCGGCGCTCCCAATCGAAGATGCCGATGACGGTTTCGATCTTGAGGTCGTTTAGATAGATGGTATCCATGGGAAGCGCACTATAGCGTTTCGCCCGTCGGTCACCAAGCCTGCGTATAATTCGCCGATCTCAGGTCGCAATGGACCCACCTTGGTATTGGCTCGGGGTCCATGCGCGGATTCAGCGGCCGTGAATCGGATGCGCCCTGCGCCCCTTGGTGGCGTCGGGCCACTCCCCGGCCTTCAGGATAGATGCCCGTCATGACGCCCCTTGATCTCACCCTCATCATCGTCGCCTATCTGATGGGCTCGGTCTCCACCGCCATCATCGTCTGCCGGCTGCTCCAGCTGCCTGATCCGCGCACCCAAGGCTCCGGTAATCCCGGCGCCACCAATGTCTTGCGCATCGGTGGCAAGCGGGCGGCGGCAGCTACCTTGGCCGGCGATCTGCTCAAAGGACTCATCCCTGTCCTGCTGGCCCGCCTAGTGACGGCGGATGGGATGGTACTGGCGGCGGTCGCCTTGGCCGCCTTCCTTGGCCATCTCTACCCCATCTTCTTCAGTTTCAAGGGGGGCAAAGGGGTGGCGACAGCGCTGGGTGTCCTGTTAGGACTCTCCTGGTGGGTGGCGGTGGCCGCCCTAGCCACTTGGCTGCTAATGGCCAAGGTGTTCCGTATCTCCTCCCTCTCGGCCCTGGTGGCGGCGGCCTTGGCGCCGCTCTATGTCTGGCTGCTGGATCCCCAGCCGCCACTACTGGCGATGGCGGTGGCCATGAGCCTCCTGCTCATCTGGCGGCACCGCAGCAATATCCAGAAGTTATTGAGTGGCAGCGAGGGGAAGATCAGCGGCAACCGCTCGGAGGAAACCCCAAGCGAAGAGGGGGATTGACGGGGCGAGCTGATGCCTCACAGTGGCACCAGCTCCTCCAGCGGCCAGCGGGGACGAGGGGTGCTGCCGGCGGCATCCCGCTGGCCGGCGCCGAGCCGCAGGTGACCCAGGTAGGCGATCATGGCGCCGTTGTCAGTGCAGAACTCCGGTCGCGGGTAGAACACCTCGGCCTCCATCTCCGCCAGCGCCTCCGCCAGCCGGCTCCTTAGACGTTGATTGGCACTCACTCCACCGGCCATCACTAGGCGGCGGTGGCCACTCGCCTGTAGGGCGCGGCGGCACTTGATCACCATGGTCTCCACCACCGCCTCCTCAAAGGCGCGGGCGATGTCGGCCTGGGCCGCCAGCCCCTCCTGTTGCAGGGTCGTCAGGGCAAAGGTCTTGAGGCCGGAGAAGCTGAAGTCGAGCCCTGGGCGATCGGTCATGGGGCGGGGAAAGCGGAAGCGCTGCGGGTCGCCGCTGAGGGCCAGGTGGGAGAGGGCGGGTCCACCGGGATAGCCGAGGCCGAGGAGCTTGGCGGTCTTGTCGAACGCCTCACCAGCGGCATCATCCAGCGACTCCCCCAGGAGCCGGTAGCAACCCACCCCGGTGACCTCCACCAGCTGGGTGTGGCCGCCAGAGACCAGCAGCGCCACAAAGGGGAAGGCCGGTGCCCGCTCCTCCAGTAGCGGAGCCAGCAGATGGGCCTCCATGTGGTGGACCCCCAGCGCCGGGATGCCTCGCGCCCAGGCGAAGCCGCGGGCAACGGTGGCCCCTACCAGTAGCGCGCCAATCAAGCCGGGGCCGGCGGTGTAGGCAACACCATCAACGGCCGCGGTGTTCAGTCCAGCCTGTTGCAGGAGGGCCTCCAGCAGCGGCACCAACTTGCGCACATGGTCACGGGAGGCCAGCTCCGGCACTACCCCGCCATATTCGGCGTGGAGGGCTACTTGGGAGTGGACCAGGTGGGCCAGCAGGCCGCGCTCGGAGCAGTAGAGGGCGACGCCGGTTTCATCACAGGAGGTTTCGATGCCTAGGGTGATCATGGCCGTGGGGGGATCGGGCGAGGGGGCATTATTGTGGGTGGTGGGGAAATGTCATACAACTTGTCTTTGCAATCTGTGCCATCGATCGCTATCATTCGCCGTTTCTCCATCCCCCTAATTCAAGAGGAAGTCATCTTCATATGCCGTCTGTTCGCGTGAGAGAGAACGAGCCGTTCGACGTAGCGCTTCGCCGCTTTAAGCGCAGCTGCGAGAAGGCAGGGGTCCTGTCCGAGGTGCGTCGCCGCCAGCATTATGAGAAGCCGACCGCCGTTCGCAAGCGTAAGCTGGCTGCCGCAGTGAAGCGCCAGCAGAAGAAGCGGATGCGCGACACCTCGCGCCTGCGTCGTCTGTACTGATTACCGAACGCTCACGCGATCGACCCCATCCATGTCTACGGAAACCTCGCTCAAGCAGCGCATCGATGCCGACGTGAAGGAGGCGATGCGCGCTAAAGAGAAAGAGCGCCTCGCTACTCTGCGCCTCATTACCGCGGCTATCAAGCAGCGGGAGGTAGATGCGCGCATCACCCTCGACGACAGCCAGGTGTTGGCGGTGCTGGAGAAGATGTTGAAGCAGCGCCGCGACTCTGTGGAGCAGTTCGCCAAGGGTGGACGGGATGATCTGGTTGCCAAAGAGCAGGCAGAGATCGCCGTGATTGAGGCCTATCTGCCCGCCCAGCTGGCCGATGAGGAGCTTGATAGCCTTATCACTGAGGCCATTGCCGCGGTGGCTGCCAGCAGTCCAGCAGACATGGGTAAGGTGGTAGCCGCCGTCAAGCCCAAGGTGCAGGGACGGGCCGATATGGGCGTGGTGAGCGGTAAGATTAAGGCGCGCCTCTCCAACTGAACAGGTCCCCGTTACGGGTCTCTGTTCAGGGCCGCTCATGGCCAGTGGGGTGTGCTATTGATGTCTCGGCTCCGCCGATCCCCAGGATCGGCGGAGTGTTGTCGTTCTCTTCCGTATCCTCTGACTGAAGGTGGGCTATGGCCCGCATCCCGCAGGCGTTCATCGACGAACTGCTCTCACGTCTCGATATCGTCGAGGTGGTGGATGCGCGGGTGCCGCTTAAGAAGGCGGGGCGCGACTACACCGCTCGCTGCCCGTTTCACGAAGAGAAGAGCCCCTCGTTTACCGTTAGTCCGCAGAAGCAGTTCTACCACTGCTTTGGCTGCGGCGCCCATGGTACTGCCATCAGTTTCGTCATGGAGTATGACCGCCTCGACTTCATCGAAGCGGTCGAGCTGTTGGCTGGCCAGCAGGGGCTGAAGGTCCCCCGCGAAGGGGGTTCCGAGGAGGTGCGCTCCCGCAGCCCACTATTTGATCTAATGGGGCGGGCCGCGGAGAGTTACCGGCGCAGTCTGAAACAGCACCCCGCCGCACCGCGGGCGGTTGCCTATCTTAAAGGGCGTGGCCTCTCTGGCGAGGTGGTCTCCCTCTATGGCATTGGCTACGCCCCACCGGGTTGGGACCACCTCCTCTCCACCCTAGGGGGAAGCCCAGAGAGTAACGCCTTACTGCTGGAGTGCGGACTCACCATCGAGGCGGAGGAGGGGCGTCGCTACGACCGCTTCCGTGACCGGGTGATGTTCCCCATCCGCGATAGTCAGGGGCGGGTGATCGGTTTTGGGGGACGGGTGTTGGGCGATGAGAAGCCCAAATACCTCAACTCCCCCGAGACGCCGCTGTTCCACAAGGGGCGTGAACTCTATGGCCTCTACGAGGCCAAGCAGGCCACTAAGGTGTTATCCCGCCTGCTGGTGGTGGAGGGCTATATGGATGTGGTCGCCCTCGCCCAGTTTGGGATCCGCTACGCCGTGGCTACCCTCGGTACGGCGGTGACGCCGGAGCATGTGGAGAAGCTATTTCGCACCACCGATGAGCTAGTCTTCTGCTTTGATGGTGACCGGGCTGGCCGCGATGCCGCCTGGCGCGGCCTGGAGAGTGCCTTGCCGTTGATGCGGGAGGGGCGCCAGCTGCGGTTCCTGTTTCTACCGGAGGGAGAGGACCCCGATAGCCTCGTGCGCCAAGCGGGGGCGGAGCAGTTTGAGCAGTTGGTGCAGCAGGCGGGATCCCTCTCCGACTACCTGTTTGACCAGCTCTCTCAACAGACCGATCTCGCCACCTTGGATGGTCGGGCCCGCCTGGTGGAGCTGGCGCGCCCTTACCTGTCCAAACTGCCGCTCGGTGCCCTACGCTTACTCATGGAGCAGCGCCTCGCAGAGTTGACCGGCCTAGCGGGCCAGGCGCTCACCCGGCTGCTTGACCGGCCGGCCCCCAACCCCGGGCGGCCCACGCTCGGGGGGCCCGCTCGCTCTGCGGAGCAGCGCCGGCGAGGGCCCAGTAACCCCTCGCCGCTACGCAAAGCGGTGGCGCTCCTACTCCAGGAGCCGGCCCTGGCGCAGGAGGTGGAAGTTCCGCCGGCCTTGGCCCAGCTGGAGCTACCGGGTGGACGGGTGCTACTGGGGATCTTCGAGGCGTTGGCAGAGAACCCGCAGCTCTCCACCGCGGCGCTGTTGGAACGCTGGCGCGGCGCCCCTGAGGAGCCTCACCTCTACGCCTTGGTGGAGCAGGATCGGCTACTGGAGGCGGGGCGGGACGATCTGGTAGAGGAGCTACGCGGGGCACTGAAGTGGATCGAGGAGCAGTACCGCCAAAAGCGCATTGCCGAGCTTCAGGCGCGCTTCAGGGAGCTGACCAAAGAGGAGAAGATCGAGTTTCAACAACTGCTTGCGGTGAAAAGCGGAAGGCCGAGTTAGCTTTGCTGAAAAAGTGGTTCATTTTTTTATTCTATTGATGTCGCGTCTTCCGAACCCTTGACTATAGTGTATGATGACTGGTTCTCGCGGCCCCACCCGCCAGAACCCCCACCCAACGACAACGCTTGAGTGACGCCGAGATGATGGATCAAGACCAGCAGTCGCAGCTTAAAATGCTGATTGCCCGCGGTAAGGAACAGGGCTACCTGACCTATGCCGAGGTAAACGACCATCTGCCCGATGACATCGTAGATCCGGAACAGATCGAAGATATCATCGGGATGATCAACGACATGGGCATCACGGTGCATGAGGAGGCGCCGGATGTCGACAGTCTGCTCATCTCCGGTGATCCGGTGACGCCCGATGAGGATGTGGCCGAGGAGGCCGCTGCTGCCCTCGCCTCCGTCGATGCGGAGTTTGGCCGTACTACCGACCCGGTGCGCATGTATATGCGCGAGATGGGCGCGGTGGAGCTGCTCACCCGCGAAGGCGAGATCAAGATCGCCAAGCGCATTGAGGATGGGCTCAACTCCATGCTGGAGGCGCTCGCCTCCAACCCCGATACCATCGCCGAACTGCTCAATGAGTTTGAGCTGGTGGAGAAGGGTGACGTGCGCCTGGCCGACTTCGTCGGTGGCTTTGTGGATCCCAATATCCCGGCCGAGGAGATGGAGGAGAAAGAGGTCTCCGGGGATGAGGAGGAGGATGCCCCATTGGGAGCCGCCGCCTCTGACGAGGAGGACGAGGAAGGGGGCGATAGCGACGTCGAGGAGGGGGGCTCCAGCGGTCCCGACCTCGAAGAGGTGCGCACGCGCATCGCCGCCATGCGGGATCTGCATGAGAAGCTCAATGAGCACGCCTCCAAGCACGGGCGTAGCCATGACAAGACCAAAAAGCTCAACCAGGAGCTTACCGCCTGCTTCATGGAGTTCAAGCTGGCGCCCAAGCTGATTGATCGGCTGGTGGAGAACCTGCGTAAGGTGGTGGATGAGATCCGTGAGCATGAGCGGATCATCATGGACCTCTGCGTCAACCGGGCGAAGATGCCGCGCAAAGAGTTCATCACTACTTTCCCGGATAACGAGACCAACGCCCAGTGGCTCACCCGTCACCTGAAGGGTGGCAAGGCGTTTGCCAACGGCTTGAAAGAGCTGGCCGACGATATCCGGACGGCCCAGGCGAAGCTGGTGGATCTGGAGAAGGTGCGCACCATGACCATCTCCGAGATCAAAGATATCAACCGCCGGGTCTCCATCGGTGAGGCCAAGTCACGGCGCGCCAAGAAGGAGATGGTGGAGGCCAACCTGCGTCTGGTCATCTCCATCGCCAAGAAATACACCAACCGCGGCTTGCAGTTCCTGGATCTGATCCAGGAGGGCAACATCGGTCTGATGAAAGCGGTGGACAAGTTTGAATATCGCCGGGGCTATAAGTTCTCCACTTATGCCACCTGGTGGATCCGCCAGGCCATCACCCGCTCCATCGCCGACCAGGCACGCACCATCCGCATCCCGGTGCATATGATTGAGACCATCAACAAACTCAATCGCATCAGCCGGCAGATGCTCCAGGAGATGGGACGCGAGGCGACCCCCGAGGAGCTGGCCAAGCGCATGGATATGCCGGAAGACAAGGTGCGCAAGGTGCTCAAGATCGCCAAGGAGCCCATCTCCATGGAGACCCCCATCGGCGACGACGAAGACTCCCACCTGGGGGATTTCATCGAGGATCAGAGCATCCTCTCGCCGGTCGAGGCCGCCACCATTGAGGGGCTACGGGAGGCGACCCAGCAGGTGCTGGAGGGGCTCACGGCGCGCGAATCCAAGGTGCTGCGGATGCGCTTCGGTATCGATATGCCCACCGACCACACCCTGGAGGAGGTCGGCAAGCAGTTCGACGTGACCCGCGAGCGTATCCGTCAGATCGAGGCCAAGGCGCTACGCAAACTGCGCCACCCGAGCCGCTCCGAGCACCTGCGCAGTTTCCTCGACACCGATTAATCCGGCATAATAGCCCGCTGCGCCGGCCGCGAATCCCGCGGCCGGCGTCTCTAGTTTCCCCAGGGCCTATAGCTCAGTTGGTTAGAGCAGGGGACTCATAATCCCTTGGTCCTAGGTTCAAGTCCTAGTGGGCCCACCATTCAAATCAGTACGTTATGCCATACCGCCAGAAGGCGGTTTTTTCCGGTGCTACCATAGTGCTACTGCCGGATCGAAAAATTCCCCCTTGGCGCTGGATGGATTGCCATCACTGCCGCCAAGGGGGCATCTGCCGAGGCATCATACCCTCCTGATATGTGGCCCCTCCTGGCCTGTCGTGTTCCCACGGCATCCCGTATTGACCCACTACATCCCGCGTGGAAACGGGGCCTTTGCCATTCCCCACGGGTCCAAACCCCCAGGGCGGGCACGACTCGGCGGGTGGGGCCAGTGGCAGGAAATGACACGACTCGTTACAAGATAACTACACGCGCCAATTGCATCCAACGAGATGCCCGTCCCCCCTCCTTCATTGCTTCAAATCCACCGCCGCTTCTTCACCACTACCACTGTTCACGATGTAAGCGACCAGGGCACTATGGGAATCGTCCTATCAGCTTCGAAGGGTGGGCCTGAAGCAGGGTACCAAGCGAAAGAACGAAGGCGGGCATGCCACCCTCAAAGTGGTATGAGATGATGAGGAGCCGCCCACGAAGCGGCTTTTTACTATGCAACTCTGATTGCCCACTGCATGGTGTTCAGATCAAGAGTGAGAAAGGATCGTCTGTGGCGACTGAGAAAGAGTTGTTGAAGAAGTTTTTAGACCCGCTGAAGGTTTGCAAGCGGTACAAGCCGAAGTTTGGACAAGGAAACAAAGAAGAAGGCGTTTCCCTTCCGCAGTTCCTTGATCTGTACGGTGCTGATCCGTTCTATGCGTGGTGCGGACTGAACTCCGAACTGATGTATGCAGCCCACAAGGCCGCGGGTGGGATGACTTCTGTATATCGGCAGATCGGCAAGGGGTGCGAGAACCTCTTTCGTGAAGTCATCATCGATGCCACGGGCTACACGGATAGAAACAGCGCTGCATGGTCCTACAAGACCAAAACGAGCGCCGGGAAGGACAAGACGCTCTCACTCGATGGACGCCTCCAATTCGAGGACATCATGGATGCTGCGGTGAAGGCACGAGTGACCGAGTGGGTAGCCGAATACCGCGGAATTCTCGGTGCGGAGATGCCCGCCCACGGCGCGGTGTTTGAGGTGAGGCAGGGATACAAGAGCAAGGACAGCAAGCGGCAGAACGGTGACATCGACAATATCGCCGTAGCTTGGGCACAAGGCTACATGCCTGTGTTTGCGATCTTCTCCGGTCAGATTGACGGTGACTTGGTCCTTCGCTATCGAAACAGCCGGGGCGGGATTTTGGTCGGTCGCACGGACGGCGGATCGACCGTCTCCCTGTTCGGCTTCTGCAAGGATGTATTGGGCTTCGACCTTGCTGACTTCTTCAAGCGCAACTCGCCCGCGATCCAGAAAGAAGTCCACGAAACGCTGGAAGCCTTGCTGAATGCTTGAAGTCACTCGCCACTCCGTAAAGCGACGCTCAGACCTCACGTTCAAGTACAACAAGTCGCTTGGACGCCACGGCTGGCTCCGGCTCACACCGGCCTACTCTGTGAAGTTGGTGAAGGAAGTTATCGCCAGGTTCCCCGCTGATGTTGCCGTGCTCGATCCGTTCTCCGGGACCGCGACCACGACACTTACGGCGGCGGAGCACGGCAACTCTGCGCTTTCGTTCGACATTAACCCGTTCTTGATTTGGCTTGGCAACGTGAAGTGCCGGTCGTACTCGGCTGAGCACTTGGCCTTCGTGCAAGACGGTGCTCAACGGGCTATCGGGCAGGTCCCCGCCTTGATGAGGAAAGACAACTGGACCCCGCCACTGTTCAACATTGAGCGGTGGTGGTCAGCCGGTACGCTCCAGGTTCTAGCGGCGCTTCGGACAGGGCTTGTCGAGGTATTTGGAGAGCCCGCGGAGGACCGAGCGGACGGCCTGGCGTGGGTGACCTTCTGTCGGCTGGTAATTGAGACATCCGCAGCCGCCTTCAATCATGTGTCCATGTCTTTTTCGTCGGAGACGACACACCACGAAGTCGAGCATGTGACAGATCTGTATCTAACTATACTAGATGCCGTGCTTGCATCTAGCAGTGGTCAGCTACGGGGGCGTGGGGAGGTCGTTGAGCTGGACGCTCGCGCTATCCCGGAAATGGGGCAGCGCTTTGGCCTTGTTGTCACCTCGCCTCCCTATCCGAACCGGATCAGCTATATCAGAGAGCTTCGCCCGTACATGTACTGGATGAAGTTTCTTGAAGAGGCCCGAGAAGCGGGTGAGATGGATTGGAAGGCAATAGGCGGCACGTGGGGTATCGCTACAAGTCGTCTGAATGAGTGGGGGCCGAATGGCAAGGCGCTCCCGGAAATTCTCACTGATACGGTAGGACGCATCGCGGAGAGCGACGGCAAGAATGCCCAGCTCATGGCAACCTACGTGCTCAAGTATTTCTACGACATGCACCTGCACTTGTCATCGCTGCCGAACGTACTGGAGCCGGGCGCGGAGCTTCATTACATCGTCGGCAATTCCAGCTTCTTCGGGAATATGGTCGATACCCCGGCGATTCTGACTGCCTCCATGCAGATGCTCGGATACGAGAATACTGTCTCAACGATCATACGCAAGCGTAACTGCAACAAGGCGCTTTTCGAGTATGACGTTTCCGCGCGCTGGCCGGGATGATTGCATTGGGGGAGGTCGTAAAAATTCTGCCCAATTCCGTGACCACGCGGCCTTGGCGGGGGCGAAAAGGCGATTCCTCGACGTTTCAAGTGGATTTGAGTATCGAGGCGGTGGGGCCGGCGATGAGATAGATCATGGTCATGAAGGTCTCCGTATTCCAGTAATCACGGGCCCTGGTGCGGGCTGCCTGGAAGAGGCCATTCAAGCCTTCCAGGCGGGCGTTGTAGGTTGAGATCCACGGCGGACGACCCGCTCGGCGTGACGATGCAAGGTATCCAAGGCGTCTCGCATGGGTTTGAGCAGTTCACTGTCGCTCAGCAGCTTGCGCGCAAAGCTGAGAATATCGTCGGGTTCTACAACTGCGTGCGCCTGCATTCGACCCTTGGTGACTTGGCCCCCAGCGCCTACGAGCACCTGCGGGCTGCTGAACAACCTATCGGCGTGTCCGAAATTGCTTGACCACTACACCTCCGGCCACATCTCACCCGCGCGGAAACTAAGTTGCTACGCTGAATGCCAACGGCAGCGACTCCCTACGGATACCCTATTTCCCCTCCTCCGCGCTCTCCGAGCCAAACAGCCGCTTAACGTCCTCCAAGATGACGTAGAGGCTCGGTACCAACACTAGGGTGATGGCCGTAGCGAAGAGGATGCCGTAGCCGAGGGAGATGGCCATGGGGATCATGAAGCGGGCTTGGCGCGAGGTCTCGAAGATCATCGGCGCGAGTCCACCGAAGGTGGTGAGGGTGGTGAGCATGATGGGGCGGAAGCGGCGCACTCCGGCGGCGAGGACGGCATCAAAGGCGCTCATCCCTTCGTTGCGGCGGGCGTTGGCGTAGTCGATCATCACCAGGGCGTCGTTTACCACCACGCCTCCCAGGGCGATGATCCCCATGACGCTGATCATACTGAGGTTGTAGCCCATCAACAGGTGGCCGAGGATCGCCCCCACCACCCCGAACGGGATGGCCGACATGACGATGGCCGGCTGGATATAGCTGCGAAATGGCACTGCCAGCAGGGCAAAGATCACCACCAGCGAGAGGCTGACGCTGACAAAGAAGCTCTCCACCGCCTCGCGCATACTCGCCTGACGCCCTTCAAAGCTGTAGGTCAGCCCGGGGTGATCCTGCTTGAGTTGTGGTAGTACCTCATCGGTGAGGGCCGCCAGTACTCGGGAGGTCTGGTCGATGGGTTCGACATTGGCGGTGACGGTAACGGTCCGTCGCCCTTCGCGGCGGGAGATGGAGGTGAAGGCGCGCCCGCTATCGAACTCGGCGATCTGGGCGAGGGGGACGTAGCCGCCGTCGGGGGTGCGGATCAGCATCTCTTCCAGGCCGTGGAGGGTGTGCCGCTCCGCCTCCGGTAGGCGGGCGATCACCTTCACCTCGTCGGCACCCCGCAGTTGGCGCAGCGCCTCGGCGCCGTAGAAGGCGTGGCGGATCTGGTTGCCCACCTCAGCGGCGGTGAGCCCTAGGCTGGTTGCCTCGGTGGTCAGGCGGAAGTCGATCTGGCGCTTGCCGGGGGTGTAGCCATCATCCACATCTTTGACGTTACTAAACTGCGCTAGTCGCTCCGCCAGCTCGCTACTGGCGCGATCGAGCATGGCGACATCGGCGTGGCGTAGCTCCACGGTGATGGCGGCACCACTGCCGGGGCCGCCGCGGTCCGATTCAAACTTGATGGACTCCACGCCGGGGATGTTCCCCGCCTCTTGCCGCCATAGGCGGGTCATCTCGGCGGTGGTGATGGGGCGCATCCCGGGGGGGCGCAGGTAGGCGCGGATGGAGATGCGATCTTCGCTGATCTGGGCCAATACCCCGCTGCTGAGCTGGTCACCGCCGTGGCTGGCGATCACCCGTTCTGCCGCGGCCAACAGGGCGTCACGCACCGCCAATACGTGGCTCTCTGGGCTCCCCACGGGTACCGTGGCGCTGGCCTCTGCCCGGTCTGACTCGACTTTGGGCATCAAGATAAATCCCATCCGGCCGCTCACCGGGATCGCCACGACTATGGTCAGGATGGCGACAGCACTGGCGGCAGTGAGGTAGCGGTGGCGGACTGCGGCGGACAGAAAGGGGTGGTAGTAACGCTCTACAAAGGCGGAGAAGCCGTAGGAGAAGCGCTGTTGGAACTGGTGCAGCCCCTCACCCCAGCGGGTGGTGCGCTGGTCGCGCAGGTGACCGAGGTGGGCGGGTAGGATAAATAACGCCTCTATCCAAGAGATGGTGAACACCGTCCCCACCACTAGCGGAATGGTGGCCCAGATCTGGCCGAAGGTGCCGGGGATGAACAGCATCGGCATGAAGGCCACCAGGTTGGTGAGGATGGCGAAGCCGATGGGGATGGCGATGTCCTGTGCCCCGCGGATGGCGGCCTCAAGAAAGGGCATCCCGCGCTGGCGATATTCGTAGATGTTCTCGCCGGCAATGATGGCGTCGTCCACCACGATACCGAGGGCGACGATGAAGGCGAACAGGGAGATCATGTTGATGGAGACCCCCATGCTCGGCAGGAACAGTAGGGCTCCGAGGAAGGAGGTGGGGATCCCCACCGTCACCCAGAAGGCGAGCTTGAACTCAAGGAATAGGCTGAGCAGTACGAGCACCAGCAGCAGGCCGAAGAAGCCGTTCTTGAGCAGCAGGGTGAGGCGATCACGATAGACCTCGGAGTCATCCTCCTGGATGGTCACCTGCACCTGGGGCGGGAGGGTGGTGGCCAGGGTTGGCAGTGCCGCCCGTACCGCGCCGGAGATGCCGATGGGGGTCTGGCCTGGCTCGCGGTAGACACTCACCCCAATGGCCGGTTGGCCGTTGAAGGTGTTGATATTGCGGCTATCGGCAAACCCCTCGGTCACCTGGGCGATATCTCCAAGGTGGAGCAGCACCCCGCCAGCGCCGTAGACAAGCGGTAACTGGGCAAACTCATCCGCCCACTGGCGCCGCTCCTTGACCCGCAGCAGGATCTCGCCGCCGCGGGTCTCTACCTTACCGCCGGCCCGATCCAGCGAACGGGCGCGTACCCGCTCAGCTACCTCTCCCAGGGTGAGGCCGTAGGCACGTAGATCCGCCTCGGCGATCTCGATATGGACCTCTAGATCTCGGGTCCCCTCCAGCTCTACTTGGGTGATGCCGGGCTGGTCCAAGAGTCCATCTCGCACCCGCTGGGCGGCGCGGTACAGCGACAGCTCATCCACTGGGCCGTAGACCTGGATGTCCATGACATCTCGCCGGTGGGAGGAGAGGGTCACCTCTGGCCGCTCGGCCTCTTCAGGGAGGGTGGTGATGCGGGCCACGGCCTGCTGCACCTCTTGCCACACCGCCTGTCGGTCGGCATCGGTCTGTAGCTCCACCTGCACCGTGGCGCTCCCTTCACTGGCGGTGGATTGCACCTCATCGACCCCATCCAGGGTGCGCACCGCCTCTTCTACCGCTAATACCACCCCCTGCTCCACCTCCTCTGGGGTGGCGCCGGGGTAGGAGACGGTGACGGTGACTCTGTCCAGCTCGAAGTCTGGGAACACCTCCTGCTGGATGCGGGTGGTCATGAAGAGCCCCCCCAAGAGGAGGGCAAGCATCAATAGGTTGGGGGTGACCCGATTGTCTGCCATCCAGGCGATGGCGCCGCGCCGCCGCCTCATGGCCGCACCTCACCCTGGCGGGGCGCTGCCTCCGGCTCATCTTTGGTGCGCAGCGGCATTCCGACCGCGGCGATGGCGATGTCACTGGTGACGATCCGCTCGCCCGCGGTGATGGGTAGGCGGACATAGACCTGCTCTGGGCCGCGGTGGAGCAGTTCGGCCTGGCGAATCGCCAGCTGGTGGTCGGTGGTCATCACCCAGACGGTATCGCCGTCCCGTAGCCAGCTGCGCTCCAAGGCCAGGGCATCGGCCACCGGTCGCCCCTCAATCTCGGCCCGTAGGAAGGCCCCAAGCAGTAGTGGCGGTTGGTCTGGATGGTGGAGCGCCAGTGGATCCTCCACGGCCACCAGGAGACGCGCCATGCGCCCCTTCTCGTCCAGATCCCCTTTGAGCTGGACCACCTGGCCCTCCCGGTAGCGCTCTGTGCCCCACACCTGCTCCTGGAATAGATGGACCTTGGCACCGGGCAGCTCCAGTTTGGCGAGGGCCGCCACCGGCACGGCCAGCTCTACCCAGAAGCGATCCGTACCGGCCAGGGTGGCGACCACCGTGGAGCTGGCGACCCGGCTGCCGATATCGATCCCCTTCTCCAGCACCACCGCATTAAAGGGGGCGTTGATGCGGGTGCGTTGGAGATCCAACTCCGCCTTGGCGAGGGCCGCCTCTGCTGAGGAGACGCTGGCGCGGGCGCTCTCCAGTTGCGGTTCGCGGAGGATGAGGCGTTTTTGCGCCGGGGTGACGCTGCCGGAGAAGAGTTTGAACTCCTGCTCGGCCACCGCACCTTGACCCAACTCCTGGGCCAACTCCGCCTTGGCACGGGTCAGGTCGGCCTGGCGTTGGCGCAGGGCCAACTCAAAATCGGCGGGATCGATGGTGAGCAGTGGCTCTCCTGCCGCCACTTGGGCCCCTGGCTCTAGGCCGCTACCGAGGGAGAGCACCTCGCCTGTCACCTGAGAGGTGAGGTCGATGCGCTGCGCAGCGGTGGCCACTCCCCACGCCTCGACGTAGGCGGTATGGCTAGTGGGGGTGACCTCGGTCACCTCGACTAGGCGAGCCGACTGCGCTGGCCGGGTCCGCTTGGCCTCGGTACCTGAGCCAAGTAGCGCTACGGCGATCCCCGCGCCAGCTAGTAGCACAACCACTGGTGCGATGAGACCAAACAGGCGGAAGAGACCGCGTGAAGGGGGGGGCGTAGAGCTATCGTGGGGCATGGATTGGTCTCACTGGTGGCAGGGCGAGCGATCCTCACCCCTGCCATCGGCTTCTGAGGCAGTAATGGTGGATTGAGGGGCCCGTGGTGCCGTCGATGGTGCTCGGGTTCCGGGGTGTGGGGCGAACTGTCAGCAGAGCCGGCCGAAAAAGCAAGGGGCGATAGGGTGTAAACCTTTCAACCCGGGGAGTAGGAGCGCGGCGTGGCGGATTGGTTCCCGCTGCTGAGGGGAGAATAGGGTGGGAGGGGTTTGATGTGTGAGGCCCACTACAAAAAAGGCCCGGCACCTCTCGGTGCCGGGCCTTTTGGCAGCCGCTAGGGCCGCAGCTTACTGCATGGTTTCAAACTCGATCTCCACGCGACGGTTCTTCGCGCGGCCTTCCTTGGTCTTGTTGGTAGCGATCGGCATGGACTCGCCCTTACCGATGACCTTCACCTTGTCACTCGGGATGCCAGTCTCCTTCATGTAGTCGGCAACGGCGCCGGCACGACGAACGGAGAGCTTCTGGTTGTAGGCCTCAGGACCGGTGGCGTCGGTGTGACCGGTCACGTAGATCATCTTCACGCGCTCCATCTGCGGCTTGGCCTTGCGAGCGACCTCGTCCAGCACCTCTTTGGCCTTCGGGGTCAGCATGGCCTTGTCGAAGGCGAAGTGGACTTCACCGTCCTGCAGCACGATGGGTTCCAGCAGCTCACAGCCGTACTTGTCGACCTTGGCGCCGCGCGGGGTGCCCGGGCACTTGTCCTGGTCGTCCGGCACGCCGTCACCATCACTGTCCTTAACGACAGGCGGTGCCTGCTTCACTTCTGCCGGAGGCGGCTCAACCTTGTCACCGCACTTGTCGAATACCTTGTCGGTGGCGTAGCCGGTCTGCCAGCACTCACCTACTGAGTTGGTGACGACTGCACCAGCAGAGTCGGTCAGCCAGCCGGCCTGAACGGGGGCACTCACCAACATCGCCGCGGTGAGGGCCGCACCAGCCAGGGAGACACCCTTGAAACCGATGGACATAGTTACACTCCTTTTATTAGTTCGAGAGAATTGTTGGCTAAGTTCGGGGGGCAGCCCCGCGAATATGCGATGGCGTTGGGCGGTCTCCACTATAGCCGGCTTCACGTTGCCCGCCAAGGCCCATAAGGGTATTTTTGCAACGCTCGTGGCGAATCGGCAACAGTGGCACCGTTTCTGGTACCATCGGGCCCCTTAACCCACCATCAGGTAGTCCCGCCCCCGCAGGTACCCAAACTGGGTGAGCTGGTCTGCAATCACCTCCCGTGCCCCGTGGTTGGTGACATATCCCAGCACGAAGGGGCGCTCCGAGCGGTCAAGCCACTCCGGTGCAACCACCGGTACCCCTGCTATGCGGTTGCCGATCTTCCGTGGATCGATGTCAATGTACGCGCATGGCCGAAAACCATACTCCATAAGATAGTCGACCCGTCGCCGGGTGCGTCGTCCTGCGCCACAAATGGCCAGGGGGCGCTGCTGGTGGAGGCGAGGATCGCAGGCGAGATAGGCCGCCCGCAAGGCACTAAATGCCTCTCGGGTATAGCGCGGATCGGTGCGGGTGGCGCGGCCGGGGGAGTCACGCCAAGCAACCAACACCTCCGCTAGCTTGGCCATGGCATGGCCAGAGTGGTGGAGCCGCAACAGTAGCTCATAGTCCTCTGGGAAGGGGCCGCTGCGATAACCGCCGAGGTCAACCACCGGCTGGCGGCGGAAGAGGAAGGTGGGGTGGGCGATGGGGGACTCGACATAGAGTTCGGTGGCGATCTCCTCCGTCGATAGGCAGCGGTTCTGCCACCGCTCATACTCACGAAACCCCGCCTCCAACTGCTCCTCGGGAAAGATGCGCACCTGGCAGCCGGCCAGGGTCAAGGCCGGGTTTTGGAGCATGAACTGCTGCTGGCGGGCCAACCGCTCGGGGTGCATCAGGTCATCGGCGTCGATCCGTGCCACCAGCGCACCGCGAGCAGAGGCCAACCCGCAGTTGAGCGCCCCCACTAACCCCTGTCGCCCAGGCTGGAGCAGGCGGATGCGGCCATCATTGGCGGCATAGTCGGCCAGCAGGCTGCCGGTGCGGTCGCTGGAGCCGTCATCCACTGCCACTAACTCCCAATCCTCCCAGCTCTGGCCCTGAATGGAGTGCAGCGTCTCCTCCAAGGTGGTCTCGGCGTTGTGGGCCGGTAGCAAGATGGAGATGGCCGGGGCCGGCGGTGCAGTGGCAGTGTGGGGCTTGGACATGGGACGAACGGCTACTTACCCGCCAGGGCGACCAACAGGATCAGCGCCAGCCAACCCCATAGGCCGTAGCGCACCACCCCCACGGCGCGGCCGACATCCAATGGCAGGGCCACCTGTTCGACCCCCAGGGCCGCTACCCCCACCGTCGCCGCTAGGTCACTAACGCCATTCGCGTGCCGCCGCCAGCGGCGCCAGCCGCTCACGCTATCTCCCAAGATCAGGTAGGTGAGGGCGGCAAGGCGCTCCGGTAGATACTGGAGCAGGCGCAGTAGATGGCGGGCCGGGAGACCAAAGATCCCCCGGGTGCCGTAGTGATCGGCCAGCTGTTGGCTGAGTCGCAGCGCCACCACCCCACCAGGGCCGGCGACGAGAAACCAGAACAACACGGCGAATACCCCCTCACCCGCCTGGCGCAACAGGGCACGTACCGCCGCCCGGGAGAGGGCGGCGCAGGTTAGTTCCGGCGGGGGATCGTCCACCAGTAGTGCCAGTCGGGCCCGCGCCGCCTCCAGCTGGCCGGCGCTCAGCTCCGCCTCCAACTGCCGACCGTGCAACAGCAGGCCGGTGGTACCGAGGCCCAGGAAGAGGATCAGGGTGGCGAGGAGGGGACCGATGCTGGGTAGGGTGGCCAACCACCCGACCAGCGCAGCGAATGGCACCACCAGCAGCAACAGCGCCCCGCTGCCACGCAGATAGCGCCGCCCGGGCCGATCTAAGAGGGTGGCCACCCGTTCAGTCAGGCGGCCGAAGTAGCTCAGCGGGTGGGCTTGACGCGGTTCACCGAACCAGAGATCGAGCAGGGCAGCGGCGATGGCGGCAAAGGCGATTTCCATGGCTGGCGAGGATAATCCGGGTGGGCGAGGTTGAACATGGGGCAGGACGAGTAGGGGGCATAAAAATGGAGATTGGGATGATCTCACCGGCTGCCCGTAGTGCCTTTCGCCGTGAGCCCTGTAGAATGACTCCATGCTTGATCAGCCCCCCTTTGCCGACCTCATTGAGCGAATTGCCGCAGCGCCTCGATCTGGCCAGTCGCTGCTGCTCTATGGGCTGTTCAAGACCCTCTGCCCCCAGCGTGGGGGTCATGCCTATCTGCTGACCAAACTTAAGGAGATGGAGCCGCAGACCCGTCAACTTGCCTTTCGCCTGATGGAGGCGATGGCAGCCGGGACGCTGCCGGCAGCTGGCTGGGAAGAGCTGGAGAGGCGCTTGGATGCGCTGGTTGCGGGCCACTGACGTTGCGCCCAATGGATGCCGTAACTGCCTACGGGGTGCCCGGTATGATCGATCCACGCCTGTTTCAGCGGCTGACCGTCTCCGAGATCCAGCGTTACGCCACTGAGCTTGATCACGCCATTGACTCCCATACCAACTGGGTCACGCGGGTCAGTCGCTCGCTCATCTGCCGTATTCCGGGCTCTGCCGATGACCTCTCGCCGCAGCCGCATCGCCGCTGCCACTTTGGCCGCTGGTATGAGGGGGTGGACTACCAGACGCTGCGGGAGATGTCCGATTTCATCACCATCCAGCAGGTCCATATCCAGGTCCATGCCGTTGCCCAGGAGCTGCTGTTGGCGGCGGCCGATGGGGAGGTCATCGTGGTCGATCTGCTGGATCGGTTCTACGACCTCTCCGAACAGCTGCGGATGCTGCTGCATCGGCTGCGCAATGAGCTGAAGCAGAATCTTGGCCTCATCAGCCGACTCACCGCCAAGGTGTTCGAGAATGCCCATGAGGGGGTGGTGATCACCGCGCCCAACGGCACCATCCTCAACGTCAACCGCGCCTTCAGCGAGGTGACCGGCTATAGCCGCGAGGAGGCGGTGGGCAACAACCCCAATCTGCTCTACTCCGGACGTCAGGACCGCGACTTCTACCAGCAGATGTGGCAGGCGCTCTCCGTCACCGGCTCGTGGCAGGGGGAGATCTGGAATCGGCGCAAGAATGGTCAGGTCTACCCGGAGTGGCTCTCCATCACCGGAGTGAAGGATGAGACCGGGGTCACCACCCACTACGTCGGCATCTTCTCCGATATCACCAGCGAGAAGGAGAACGAGGAGCGGCTCTACCACCTCGCCCACTTCGATGCCCTCACCGATCTCCCCAACCGGATGACCTTCAGCGATCGGATGCGCCAGGGGATCGCCCAGGCGCGGCGCCAGCGGGGGCAGGTGGCGGTGATGTTTCTCGATCTGGACGGTTTTAAGCCGGTGAATGACCGCCTAGGACATGCCGCTGGCGATGATCTGCTCAAACAGGTGGCCAAGCGCCTCATCGGCTGTCTGCGGGAGGCAGACACTGTAGCCCGCTTCGGTGGCGACGAGTTCACCCTGGTGTTGGCGGTGGAGTCGGCCGAGGGGGCTGCCCGGGTGGCAGAGAAGGTGATCAAGGCGGTGGCCGATCCCTATCTGCTAGGGGAGCAGCAGGTGGCCATCACCACCTCCGTGGGGATCGCCCTCTACCCGCGTGACGGCGAGGAGCCGGAGGAGCTTATCACCGCCGCCGATCTCGCCATGTACGAGGCAAAGAAGGCGGGGAAGAACCGCTATCTATTCCACGCCTACGAGATGCGGTGACGCACACGCCGCGCCACCGCCTCGTCTCCTACGCCAGGCTCTTGGATACCACCTCATAGACATCCGGCGAGAGCGGACTCTTGCCCAGGATCCGCTCCAGCTGCTCCCGCATCTTGTCGCGCCGTCCGGCGTCGTAACGGCGCCACTGGGTGAGCGGGGTGATCATACGGGCGGCGATCTGGGGGTTGAGGGTATCCAGCTCCATCACCCGCTCGGTCAAGAAGGCGTAGCCGCTACCGTCCGCCTCATGGAAACGGGCGGTATTGCGCATGGCAAAGGTGCCGACAAGGGAGCGGACCCGGTTGGGGTTGCGTAGATTGAAATCGGCATGGTGCAGCAGCGCCTCCACCCTGCCAAGGGCGCCCGGTAGGGGCGAGCTGGCCTGAAGGGCGAACCACTTGTCCAGTACCAGCGCCTCGGAGTGCCAGCGCTGATAGAACTGCTCCAGCGCCGCCTGCTGCTGGGGGGCGCCGGTGTGGACCAGGGCGGTGAGGGCCGCCAAGGCGTCGGTCATATTGTGGGCCCCCTCAAACTGCGCCAACGCCAGTGTCTGCACCTCCTCCTCCTCCAGCTCTAGCAGGTAGGAGAGGCAGAGATTGCGCAGCCGCCGCCGGCCCATGGCGGTGGCGTCGATGCGATACGGCCCCTCGTCGGTCAACGCCTGATAGCGCGCCAGCAGCAGGGGGCGATGGCGCTGGGCCAGCTCTCGCCGCAGATATTGGCGCACCACGTGGATGCCACCGGGGTCCACCTCATGACAGAACTCGCCTACATACTCCTCCGCCGGCAGATTGAGTGCCTCTGCCACTAGGGCGGGGTCCAGCGCCGCATTGGCCAGGGTGTGGCCGAAGGCGTCGGCCAAGCCGCTGTCCAGATAGGGTTGGCCCTCGTTATGCAGCACCTCCAGCAGCCGCAACATCACCGTAAGGGCGAGCTGCTGGCTGGCGTCCCAGCGGTTGAACTCATCGTTGTCATGGGCCATGAGGAAGGCCAACTCGGTATCGCTCTGGCTCAGCTCCAGCTTGACCGGGGCGGAGAAGCCGCGCAGGAGCGACGGTACCGGCGCCTCTGTAATCCCTTCAAAGCAGAACACCTCCTCCGCACGACGGATCTCCAACACCCGCTCCTCTCCTGCCGCCTCGCTCTCGCCCTGGAGGCGCAGTGGCAGCGGCGTGCCGTTGGGGGCGATGAGGGCCACTTTGAGTGGGATGTGGAACGGGAGTTTGTCCGCCTGGCCCGGCGTGGGAGGGCAGCTCTGACGCACCGTTAGGGTGTAGCGGTGGTGGACAGCATCGAACTGACGCTCGATCTGGATCTGGGGGGTGCCGGCCTGGCTATACCAGCGGCGGAACTGGGTGAGATCGACCCCGTTGGCCTCCTCCAACGCCTGCACAAAGTCGTCGGTGGTGACCGCCTGACCGTCGTAGCGCTCAAAATAGAGATCGGTTCCGCGGCGGAAACCGGCAGGGCCGAGGAGGGTGTGCAGCATACGCACCACCTCAGCCCCCTTGTTGTAGACGGTAAGGGTATAGAAGTTGTTGATCTCCACATAGCTGTCGGGGCGCACTGGATGGGCCATGGGACCACCATCCTCCCGGAACTGATGGGTGCGCAGCAGCCGTACATCCTCGATGCGTTTGAGCGCAGCGGAGTTCATGTCAGCGGTGAACTGCTCGTCACGGAAGACGGTGAACCCCTCCTTGAGGGAGAGCTGGAACCAGTCGCGGCAGGTGATGCGGTTACCGGACCAGTTGTGGAAATACTCGTGACCGATCACCCCTTCGATATTGACGAAATCGATATCGGTAGCGGTGGCGGGGCTGGCCAGGACGTAGCTGGAGTTGAAGATATTGAGCCCCTTGTTCTCCATCGCCCCCATGTTGAAGTCGCTGACGGCGACAATCATGTAGATGTCGAGGTCATACTCGCGGCCGTAACTCTCCTCATCCCACGCCATCGCCCGTTGGAGCGAGGCCATGGCGTGGTCGCACTTCTCTAGATCGTGGGCCCGCACATAGATGCGCAACACCACCTCGCGGCCGGAGCGGGTGGTGAAGTGCCCCTCTTGGCAGGCGAGATCGCCCGCCACAAGGGCGAAGAGATAGCTGGGTTTGGGGAAGGGGTCGTGCCAGGTGGCAAAGTGGCGACCGTCAGGGAGTGTCCCCTGTTCGACGCAGTTGCCGTTGGCGAGTAGCACCGGGTAACGGGCCTGCTCCGCCACCAGGGTGGTGGTGAACTGGGCCATGACATCGGGCCGGTCGGGGTAGTAGGTGATGCGCCGAAACCCCTCCGCCTCGCACTGGGTGCAGAAGTTGCCACCGGAGAGGTAGAGCCCTGCCAAGGCGGTATTCTCCTTGGGGTGGATGCGGGTCACCAGGGTTAGCTCAAACTGCGCCGGTGGTTGGTGGAGGGTGAGTTGCTCCTCGGTGGTGGTGTACTCCGCCGGTGCAAGGGGGCGGCCGTCGAGGTGGATGGCCAGCAGGGTGAGCCCCTGTCCGGCGAGGTGCAGCGGCTCACCCGGCTGCTCGGCGCGGTAACGAACCGTGGCCGTTACCTCGGTATTCTGCTCATCCAGCTCAAAGCGTAGCTGCACCGTTTCGGCGCGATAGGGGGGTGGGGTGTAGTCCTTGAGGTAGACAGGATTGCGCTGGAACACGGGAACTCCTCGAAGATAGGCGTCGCAAAGGGGCGCTTTGGCCAGTGGGGCTAATGGTAGGCCCCCAGCCAGGGTTCAGGAACCTGCGGGATCCCCGAATTGACGAGATGTCGGTGGGGCGATAGTGCCCGTGGGCTTAGGGCTCTAGCCGCGTGGCAGGGGGAGCGGGGGCAGATAGCGCCCCTCCAGAAACTCAATGGCGTGGAATACCAGCTTGGGCAGGATGTACTCCCCCTGCTGCTCAATGCGCACCCGAGTGAGGGCGGCATAGGGGACCTCGATGCGAAACACCGCATCAAGGGGGAGGGTGAGCACCTCCCGCAGCACCATCCGGATCACCCCGGCGTGGACCACCATCAATAGATGGGTACCGGCGTGGCGGCGGGTGATGGCCGCCCAGGCGGTGGCCACCCGTTCACTAAAGGCCTCAATGGGCTCTGCGCCCGGGGGGAGGTGGGCGCTGGGGGCCTGCTGGAACCGCATCAGGCGCAGGGGGTCGTCAAGGGTCAACTCCTCCGGCGTCATCCCCTCCCAAGCGCCGAAGCCGATCTCTTTGAAGCGGGGCTCTACCATCAACGGCAGGTCGTGACGGCTGGCCAACTCATCGGCAAAGGCGACGCAGCGGCTTAAGGGGGAGGTGACCACCAGCTCCCAGGGGCAGTGGTCCCCCACCGCCTCCCGCATCTCCACCCAACCGACCTTGGAGAGTGGGTCATCGATCTGACCGCGGTAGCGCCGCCCCCCCTCCGGCTGGCCGTGGCGGATGAGATCGATAGTGGTGATCTGGCGATGGGTCATGGTGGCGTCGCAGGGCTGGGGCCAAACCAAGGGGGATCAGCTGGTCCAGCCCCCCAGGGTCAGCAGGGCAAGGAGGGCCAGGGCGAGCCAGACGGTACGCCGCGCCAGAGAGAGGGTATCGGCCACCTTCTGGTTCTCCTCCGGCCAGGAGAGTGGTGCCGGCTGGGGTGGAGGCAGTGGGTTTATCCGCAGGGCGCCGAACCCACTGGCCACCAAGACGCCTCGATTGTGGTCGAACCAGCGGTTGGCGTAGTCGCGCCAGGCGGCGATGGCATCGACGAAACTGCCACTCAGGGCGAAGCTGAGGGCCGCCAAGCGCACCGGTAGCCAGGCGAACAGGGTGTGGAGGTGACCGGCTAACTCCGCAGCGGGGTGGGCGCGCCCCTCCGCCTGCTGGTGCAGCAGCGCAATCAACCGGTAGAGCACTGCCCCCGCTGGACCTAACACCAGGAACCAGAAGATCACCGCCAGCAGCCGTTCGTGGACCTCCACCAGGATCTGCTCCATCAGGGCACGGGTGAGGTCCCGGCCATCCTCCGGCGGGATACCGCCCAGAAACTCGCCGGCATACCAACCCGCCGACTCCTCATCTCCCCGCTGCCAGGCGTCCAGGTAGGCCTCCACCTCCGCCTCTAGATCGCGGCGACCAAAGGTGTGGAGCAGCACAATCACCCCGAGCAAGATCTCGAACGGTGGCCAGACCAGCCGCAAGCCATATTGCAGGGCGGCCACCGTGACCACCGGCGGTAGGAGCAGGAGGGCCAGCGAGGTGACGGCACGTGTCGCCGCCTCCCCGGGGCTACGGGCGAAGAGTCGGTCGGCCGACGCCTGGAAGCGGTCGTAGCGGCGGAGATCTTCGAGAGAGCCGAGGATGCGTTCTAAAAAAAGAGCGGTCAGGAGGGTGATAAGCGCCATGTTCGCTATCTTCGAGATTCACCTACATGAAGTCAAAGGGGCGCTGACTTTTCGTTCAGGGCGGCCAGGAGGCGTTGCCAATCGAAGGCGGGGCCGGGGTCGCTCTTGCGTCCTGGGGCGATATCACTATGGCCGACGATACGCTCCGCGGTAATGGCAGGAAATTGCGCCTGGATGGCCGCTATCACCTGCTGTAGGCGCCCGTACTGGGCGTCGGTATATGGGGTGTGATCGCTCCCCTCCAACTCGATGCCGATGGCGTAGTCGTTGCACCGCTCGCGGCCGGCAAAGCTAGAGACTCCGGCGTGCCAGGCGCGCTGCTGGAGCGGTACATACTGCACCAGCTCACCATCTCGACGGATAAGCAGGTGGGCCGAGACCCGAAGGTCCGCTATTGGCGCAAAGTAGGGGTGGGCCCCGGGATCCAGGCGGTTGGTGAAGAGCTGATCGATATAGGGACCGCCAAACTCGCCGGGGGGCAGGCTGATGCCGTGGATCACCAAGAGGTCGATCTCACTTCCAGGGGGACGTTGGTCGCAGTTGGGGGAGGGGCACCAACGGGCGTCCAGCCTGGCATCGCTCATGGCGCCTCCTGGGCCGGGGCGGCGAGCAGCCGATCCGCCGCCTGGCGCAGCTGGGTGGCCACCGGCTCGGCGTGGAGTTGAGCATGATAGTGGCCATCCACAAACAGATAGAGGCTTGGCAGGTGGAACACCTCAAACTCCGCCGCCAAGCCGGGCTCATGGCCGGCATCCACCTCAAACAGGTGCAGATCGGAGAAGAGCGCTGGCGCCCCCTCCAACACTGAGCGTAACCGGCGGCAGGCGCCACAGGCGGTGGCAGTAAAGATCACCAGGGCCACCCCCTCCACCTGATCCAGGGTGTGGTGGAAATCGAAGGCGGTCAGCTGTCGCATAGCGATCCTGAGCAGGGATGGAGGCTGCAACATCGCAGAGGATCCGCTGCGGCGCAATGGAAACTTGCCATACAGACCGGTCACCTCTCCCCATTCCTGGGCGGGCGCCGGCAGTTTTGGTTGGGGCAGCGGCGCTATGCGCTCGGCTTATCAAACGGGCAACTGGCCGCGGGGAGGGCGTGAGGCGCTAGGGGATCAGGAGAGGGGGGATGCGTTAGTTCAACACCCAACGGCCCCAGAACCAGACACTGAGGGCGAACCAGGCGCCGGTGAGTAGTAGGGCACCAGGGAGGCTGCGCGGCCCCTCCCAGAGGCGGGCGGGCAGTCGCTCGACGGGGGTGGGGTGGAGTAGTGCCTCCACCCACAGGGTGGCGGCCAGGAGGAGCGGTACCAGCCAGCCCAGGGTGCTCACTAGGGGGGCCGAGGGCGACGGGACGTAACTGCCTCCCACCTCGGTGGGCAGACCGATGCCAAGGAAGACCATGCGGGCGTTGCTGAGTCGTAATACCAGGCCTAAGAGAATGGCGACCAGGGCCAGGTAACGGCCCCAGAGGGCGAGGCGGAAGGCGAGGTATGGCATAACCGGTTCCTGGTGGTGGGCGCGCTTGGAGGGAAGATACCCCAATTGGGGGTTGTGTGGTGGTGGGGGGTTAGGAGAGAATCAAAGTCTCCTCTTCATATGGAAATGAAATCAATTTGTGTCCCTCGCTATTGTTCATAGTCGGGCCCAGGCGGGTGTCGATGCCCCGCCGGTGACAGTGGAGGTGGATATCGGCTACGCCCTGCCGAGCCTCTCTATTGTCGGGCTGCCGGAGGCGGCCGTGAAGGAGAGCAAGGATCGGGTGCGGAGCGCCCTGCTCAACGGTCGTTTTGACTACCCCCAGGCACGCATCACCATCAATCTTGCGCCGGCAGATCTGCCCAAGGAGGGGGGGCGCTTTGATCTCCCCATTGCGCTCGGGATCCTTGCCGCCTCTGGCCAGCTGCCGCCGGAGGTGGTGGCGGGTTATGAGTTTGTGGGGGAGTTGGCGCTGGGCGGGGGGCTGCGGCCGGTGCGGGGGGTGTTGCCGGTGGCGTTGGCGGCCCGGGCGGCGGGGCGGGCGCTGGTGGTGCCGCTGGGCAATGCCGCCGAGGCGGCCCTGGCGGCGGGATTGGCGGTGTTTGCCGCGGCCCACCTGTTGGAGGTCTGTGCCCACCTCCTGGGACAGGAGCAGCTGCCGCTGGGTGAGCTTCCGCTCCCCCCACCCACCGAACCGGGTCCCGATCTCGCCGAGGTGCGAGGCCAGCCGCGGGCGCGGCGGGCGCTGGAGGTGGCGGCAGCGGGGGGCCATAACCTCTTGCTGTCGGGGCCGCCCGGTACCGGCAAGACCATGCTGGCGAGCCGCCTACCTGGGATCCTGCCGCCGATGACCGAGGAGGAGGCGCTGGAGAGTGCGGCGGTCGCCTCGGTGAGCGACGGCGGCTTTGAGCCCCGCCTCTGGGGTCAGCGACCATTTCGCGCCCCCCACCACACCGCCTCGGCCGCTGCCTTGGTGGGGGGCGGTGGCCAGCCGCGGCCGGGGGAGGTCTCTCTGGCCCATCGCGGGGTGCTCTTTTTAGATGAGTTGCCAGAGTTCGACCGGCGGGTTCTGGAGGTGTTGCGGGAGCCGATGGAGTCGGGAAGGGTGATTATCGCCCGCGCCGCCCGGCGGGCGGAGTTCCCCGCCCGCTTCCAACTGGTGGCAGCGATGAACCCCTGCCCCTGTGGCTACTTGGGGGACCCCGGCGGGCGCTGCCGCTGTACGCCAGATCAGGTAGTGCGCTACCGGGGACGACTCTCGGGTCCACTGCTAGATCGTATCGATCTCCACCTGGAGGTGCCGCCGCTCCCCACGGGGGTGTTGTTGGAGCCGACGGCAGAGGGGGAGGGGAGCGCAGCGGTGCGGGCACGGGTGGCGGCAGCTAGGGGGCGGCAGTTGGCCCGCGCCGGCCGGGCCAATGGCGAGCTGGGGCAACGGGAGTTGGGGCGGGACTGTCCTCTGAGCGCGGCGGATCGGGCACTGTTGGAGCGGGCGATGGAGCAGTTTGGCCTCTCCGCCCGCGGTCTCACGCGGGTGTTGCGGGTGGCGCGGACCATTGCCGATCTCGCCGCCTCTGAGGCGATCACCCGCCCCCACCTCACGGAGGCGCTCTCCTATCGGGGCCTGGTGATAGGCGGGCGTTGAGGGGGGTTACAGCCGGAAACGCCGCACCTGCACCTGCCAACGCTGTTCGCTGGTACTGAGCAACAGGCAGCAGGGGCCGCCATAGGTGCGGGTGCGGCCGGCGGCGCCGGGGTTGAGGATCCAGGGCAGTCCGCCTGTATCGGTCACCATGCGGTGGCTGTGGCCGTAGAGCACTGCGCGGGCCTCGTGGAAGTGGTGGCGCAGCCGTTGGTGGCGCTCAGTGGCGGGGTTGACGCGGTGGCCATGGAGCACCACCAACGTCCCACCGGGCAGTTCGATCCGCGCCTCATTGGGTAGCTGCTCCAGGAGCGGGTGCTCCTCCGCGGGCCAGGTGAGGGGGATGTCGTTGTTACCGCGCACCGCCACCAGCCGCGGGCAGACCGCCAGCTCCCGCAGCACCGAGGCGTCACCGATATCACCGGCATGGACGCAGATCTCCACCTCCGCCGCCAGCCGGGCGATGCGCGGATCGAGCTGGCCATGGGTGTCGGAGAGCAGCAGTAGCCGGATCACCGGCCCGCCTCGGTGGGGTAGCGGAGGGGTGCTCGCCGGGGTGTCATAGGAACAGGGTGAGGACGCCGGTGTAGCCGTAGAGGCGACCGTTGTAAAGCTCGCCATTGGCGAAGAAGCCGACTAGCGGAAACTCCCCCAATACCGCGCTAATGGCCTTCAGCTCCTCGGCATCTTCACCGAACTGGTGGCGACCGCGGCCGAGACAGGAGATGTAGACCCCGCCACGGATGGGGCGCCCCTCCAGCCGCTGCTGGAGGCGGCCGAGCATTCGCGCCATATCTTCCCGGGCGGTGTTGCCGTCGCGGCGGCAGAACATCACTTGGGGCTGCTGGTCGAGGTACTCCCCCACGGCCAGGTAGCCCTGTTGGGTATCGATGGCGAGCAGGTTGCGCACCAGGTAGTCGCCAGTGTCAGAGCCGTGGATAGGTAGGCCGAGGAAGATGTAACCACCGATCTTGGTGAGGTCGCGCGAGAGTACCTCGCCGATCTCCTCCTTCATCACCTCCAAGGCCCGGCGGCCATCCAGCTCCATCAGGATGTTACGCCGCGCCTCGGTCACCTCATGCTTGTCGCCGATGGGGCTGCACCCCTGGGTGTGGTCGGTGGCAATGGCCACCTCAGGACCAAAGAGCACCCCGCACACCCCACCCCGCGCCACGGCTCCAGCCAGTTGCCAGTTCATGGTGTTGGAGGAGGTGAGGCCGCCGTTGATGAAGCCGGTGGTGGTGTCGGCTAGGGTCTCGATCACCTCGGGTACGGCGGGATTGGTGGGATCGCCATGGAGCAGGCCGAAGCAGAAGCCGCGCTCACCACACCAGGCGCGCAGGTGCTCGGGGATCTGGTCCGGCGACTCCACTAGAGGGAGGAGGCGGTAGTGATCGCGGGGGATGTCGGTCACCATCACCACCAGCGCCGGCTGGTCGTAAAACTCCAGGTTACTGGCACAGAGGCCGATCCCTAGGGTGCCGACCCACTCCACCCGGGGCGAGAGGTGCGATAGACGGGTGACCACCTGCTCCAGCTGGCCGGCCAGCTGGTCAGAGGCGTAGAGGAAGCCGAGGGTCGCCTCCGGCGGCAGCATCCCCAGCTGGGTGGCTACCTCTTCGGCGAGGACGAGCGGATCCTGGCCGTGGGCGGTGGCGTAGAGAAAGCGGTCCATGGTCCCTCCAGTGGTGGCGTGTGGTAACGCCCTAGCAGTTGAGATGGCGGTGAGCGGGTGCGGTTCCTGGCAGCCCCTTCGGTCCGCTGATATTGCCGGTTGCAGGGTGCCTGCACCCCGTTGTTCCGTGCTGTTCTAGCCTACACCTGCGCCCAACTCTGCGAGCAGAGTGCGAATGGGGTCAGTGGCGGCGCTGTCACTCTCCGCTGGTTGCCAGCTGAGATCGTGGCCGAGGCGCCAGCCCCCTTGGTAGGGGTGGGGGGGCTGATCACCCCAATCGGCCGGCGCCAGCATAGAGAAGTAGCGGCTGCCATCGGGGCGGCGGTAGAGGTGGTAGGTGTGGCCCGGTAGCCGTTTGAAACTGCACTCTACGTGGTGCAGATCCTGCTGCTGGCGGGTCTCCTCCAGCACCTGGCGTGCCTGTTGTTGGAGGGCACGGATCTGCTCGGCGATGAGCCGTAGCTTACCTTCCGCCACGCCACTTAGTAGGCGGTCCGCAGCGGCCACCTCCTGGGCCAGATCCACCAGTGCCACCGGTGGTGAGAGGCGGCTGACCGGGTAGGGCGAGGCGTGGTTGGGGCGCTGCTGATCGGGGTCGCTCATGGGCTCTCCTCCGGCTGGGAATGGGCTACGGCTCCTCTTCGCCCAACAGAATGAGCAGAAAACGGTTGTCATTCCAGCTGGAGGTCTCGCCGAAGCGCACTACCACCAGGTTTTTCGAGGGGATGATATAGAGCCGCTGACCGCCAGCACCGGCCGCGTAATAGGTATCGTCCGGGATCTGCTTATCGAACTCATCGCTGCCATCCACCAGCCAGAGGCCGAGCCCATAGTCGTTCGCCACCTCCGAGCCTTGGGTACAGGGCTCTAGCCACTGGGCGTTGATCACCTCGCTGCTATGCCACATCCCCTGTTGCTCCAGTAACAAACCGAGACGTCCCCAGGCGCGGGCGGTGAGGTAGGCGCCGCTGGCCAGCTCTCGGTTGCCATCCTCATCCTCCAGCCAGTGGTCCACGGTGAGCCCGATGGGGTCGAGGATGCGCCGCTCCAGGTAGTCCGGCAGGCTCTCTCCGGTGGGCTCCAGTTTGCGGCGTAGGATCTCGCCAAACACCTGGAAAGGTACCGGTCCGTTGTCGAAGCGGGCGCCGGGGGAGGTCAGCGACTCCGCTTCAATGGCGCTGGCATAGGAGGGGATGGTGCCGTAGTCCCCAACATCGAGACCGGAGGTGAGAGAGAGTAGCTGGCCCAGCGTGATCTCGGGGCGCGACTCCGATCCCTTCCACTCGGTGAGGGTGTTAGCAGCCAATTCGTTGAGGCGTAGCAGACCATCCTCGGCAGCGGCAGCGGCGAGGGTGCAGGTGAACACCGTGGTGCCCGCAGCGAGGCGGTGGGCCTCCTCCTTGTCCCAGCCGTTGTCATAGGCCTCGTACACCAAATCACCCTTTTCATAGACCAGCAGGGCGTGGCCACCGCGATCCGCCGACCACTCTGCGGCCTGGTCGTAGTCGCTGTCGAAGCGGGAGAGTAACTCGCAGCTCGAAAGGGTGAGGGAGAGCATCCCGGCGCCTACCAGCGCGAGGTATCCGTACATGGGCGGAACTCCGAAGCGGAAGAGACGGGGGCAAAGGATAAAGGTGGCCGGCCGATTTCTCCACCGTGTCCGTGGGTGAAGTGGGGATCGACTCACACTCCACTCCCTAAAAACGGGGCGGGCCAGTATCGTTTGAGCCCCGTAGCCACAGAGGCGATGGGATGGGTGTCCACAGTGAGTTGGTGAATCCAGTGGGCCAATCCCGCGGGCTGTTAGGGTGGGTGTCCGGTTAGAAGGGGGCGCCGTATCCGTAGGTGCAGAGGGGATCGACTCACCTCCACTCCCTAAAAACGGGGCGGGCCAGTGTCGTTTGGGCCCCGTAGCTACAGAGGCGATGGGATGGGTGTCCACAGTGGGTCCCGGTGGGTCGGGATGGGTGTCCGGTTAGTAGTGGGCCGGGCGGTTAGGGTGGGTGTCCGGTTAGGGAGTACGGTTAGAGGGGGGCGACCTCCACTCCCTAAAAACGGGGCGGGTTAGTGTCGTTTGAGCCCCGTAGCTACAGAGGAGATGGGGTGGGTGTCCACCGTGAGTCGCCGGTGCAGAGGGGATCGACTCACCCTCCACCCCCTAAAAACGGGGCGGGTTAGTGTCGTTTGAGCCCCGTAGCTACAGAGGCGATGGGATGGGTGTCCACAGTGGGTCGGTAGTGGGCCGGGCGGTTAGGATGGGTGTCCGGTTAGGGGAGGCGGTGGGCTGTTAGGGTGGGTGTCCGGTTAGGAAGGGGGCGGCGTGTCCGTGGGTGCAGGGGGGATCGACTCACCTCCACTCCCTAAAAACGGGGCGGGCCAGTGTCGTTTGGGCCCCGTAGCTACAGAGGCGATGGGATGGGTGTCCACAGTGGGTCGGGATGGGTGTCCGGTTAGTAGTGGGCCGGGCGGTTAGGATGGGTGTCCGGTTAGGGGAGGCGGTGGGCAGTTAGGGTGGGTGTCCGGTTAGAGGGGGGCGCCACAAAGGGGAGGGGCTGGTGTCTGCCAACCGTATTACCTACTGAGGAGGCGCAGGCGTAGGGCGCCACCGGCCTTTGCTGGTGCGGTGGGTCTCTGTGGGTCGCTATGGGTGGCCGGAGTCGGTCTGTTCGGGGTTTGGTTTGAGGATGTTGCCGAGGGTGTGGCCTAGGAGGAAGAGGATGAAGCCGGAGAGGATGCCGGGGAGCACGGCGTAGACGGTGCCGGGTAGGTAGAGGCTCCAGCTGTACATGGTGATCACGCCGCCTAACACCATGGCGATGGCGAGTCGTTCAGATGGACGTTGGCCTAGGGCGTAGAGGGTGAGCAGGGGGGCGAAGGCGGAGGCGAGGACACCCCAGGAGTCGAGCACTAGGTCGTAGACGCTCTGGTTGCCGGAGAGGGCGATGGCCAGGGCGACGGCGGTGACTAGCACGGTGCCGAGTTTGGTGATGATGAAGCGGCTGCGGCCGCCGCGCGGGTGGAAGTCGCGGGTGAGGGCGGCGGAGCAGCTGAGGATGAGGGAGTCGGCGGTGGAGATGGTGGCGGCGAAGACGCCGGCCAGTACCAATCCCACTAGGACCGGCGGTAGCAGCTGGTGGGCCAGGGTGGGGAGGGCCAACTCGGCATCGAAGGTGGCCTGCTCGGGGATGAGTAGCCGGGCGGCGAGGCCGACACCGATGGCGGTGCTCCAGAAGAGGGCAAACCAGCTGTAGTACCAGTGGCGCACGGGGGTGATGTCCCCCGGATCGGTCATCGCCATGAAGCGGATCATGATGTGGGGCTGGCCCACCACCCCATAACCGGCGAAGAACCAGCCGCCGATGAAGAGCAGCGCCCCCAAGGCCCCTTCTCCCACCGAGCCGGGGAAGAGGGAGAGGTAGTCGGGATCGATCTGACCCAGTTGCTGCCAGAAGCTGCCGATCCCGCCGCTGGCGGCGAGCGCCGCCCACAGCAGCACCAGCATGGCCAGGATCATCACCAACGACTGGGCGGCATCGGTCCAGATGGAGGCGCGGATCCCGCCAGCGGCAGAGTAGGCGAGGACGACCAGCGCCCCGAGTAGCGCCCCGCTGTAGTGTTCCCAACCAAACAGCACCGAGAGTGCCTTACTGCCGGCGGAGAGCTGGGCGGCGGCGTAGGCGCCGAGGAAGATGAGGGTGATGAGGCCGGTGAGGCGGCGCAGGGTGCGGTACTCGCCGCCATGCCAGCGGGAGACCAGGCCGCCAAAGCTGTGTAGATCCTCCCGCTCGGTCACTTCGCGCACCTGGCGGTGGATGAAGAGTGAGGCGAATAGATCGCCGCAGATCCACCCCACCATCATCCAGATCGAGGCGAGCCCGGTGGTGTAGGTGTAGCCGATGAGGCCGATGAACATGTAGCCGGAGTTGTTGGTGGCCACGGCCGAGAGGGCCACCAGCCACGGTGGCACGTTGCGCCCGGCCACCAGGTAGTCCCGACTATCGTTACGGCTCACCCGCATTGAGGCAAGGCCGATGAGGAGGAATATCGCCAGGCAGGCGACGAAGCTTGCGATCACCATGGGCAGGGACCTTAACGGAATGTGGCGCTGGGTTCAAACCGCACTGGCCACTCGGGTCCGCCGGATCTGGGGGCGCTAGGTTCGCTGGAGGGTGCAACAGCACCCTATGGCACACCCTCTGGAGAGGGGGCTGAGGCCCATCGCCGACCCTCGCGCGAGGGTCGGCGATCGCCCCCGCTTAGCGGTGGGCGCCGTCCAGCCCCGCTTCCGCCATGGCCGCGGCGCGGAATACCGCCCGCCCCTTGTTCATGGTCTCGGCCCACTCGCTCTCGGGTACGGAGTCGTAGACGATACCGGCGCCTGCCTGCATATAGAGGGTGCCATCCTTCAACACGGCGGTACGGATGGCGATGGCGGTGTCCATATTGCCGTTCCAAGCCAAGTAGCCCACGGCACCGGAGTAGACCCCCCGCTTGACCGGCTCCAGCTCGTCGATGATCTCCATCGCCCGGATCTTGGGGGCGCCGCTGACGGTGCCGGCGGGGAAGGTGGCCTTGAGGACATCCAAGGCGCTGAGGCCGGGGGAGAGGCGGCCGACCACATTGGAGACGATGTGCATGACGTGGGAGTAGCGCTCGATCACCAGCTGCTCGGTGAGTTTGACGCTCCCTATCTGGGCGATACGCCCGACGTCATTGCGCCCCAGATCGATCAGCATCAGATGTTCTGCCAGCTCTTTGGGGTCGGCGAGCAGCTCCTGCTCCAGCGCCTGGTCCTCCTCCGGGGTCTTGCCGCGCGGCCGGGTACCGGCGATGGGGCGCACGGTCACCTCGCCATCCTCCAGCCGTACCAGGATCTCCGGCGAGGAGCCCACCACATGGAAGCTACCCAGATCCAGGTGGTACATGTAGGGGGAGGGGTTGAGGGAGCGTAGCGCCCGATAGAGGTCGAGCGGCGGGGCATCAAAGGGGATGGTGAGGCGCTGCGAGAGCACCACCTGCATGATGTCGCCATCGATGATGTAGCGCTTGGAGCGGCGCACCGCCTCCTTGAAGCCCTCTTCGGTGAAGCCGGAGACGAAATCCTCCTCTCCCACCTGGCGCCCGGCCCGGAGCGGGGCATAGGGGGTGGCACGGCGCAGCATCCGCTCCAGCTCATCGAGCCGGCGTTCAGCGGCGGCGAGGGTGTCGGGGAGGTTAGGGTCGGCGTGGACCACCAGATGGAGCTTGCCGGCGAGGTTGTCGAACACCAACACCTCGTCGGAGATCATCAGCAGGATATCGGGGGCGTCGAGTGGATCGGGGTTGGGGCACTGGGCCAGGCGCGGTTCGATATAGCGCACCGTGTCGTAGCCAAAGTAGCCCACGAGACCGCCGGTGAAGCGGGGCATGTCGGCCCGCTCCAACACCTTATAGCGGGCCTGGAACGCCTCGATATAGGCCAGGGGGTCGGCCACCTCCTGCTGCTCCACCAGCTCGCCGTCGGTGTAGAGGGCGACGCTGTAGCCCCGTACCGCGAGGTGGGAGCGGCAGGGGAGGCCGATGATGGAGTAGCGCCCCCACTTCTCTCCCCCCTGGACCGATTCAAACAGGTAGGAGTAGGGGCCGTCCGCCAGCTTCAGATAGGTGCTGAGGGGGGTGTCGAGGTCGGCCAGGACCTCGCGGCTGACGGGGATACGGTTGTAGCCCTCTTGGGCGTATGCAGCAAAGCGATCGGGTGTCATGGGTCTCACCTGACAGGGGGTGGTGTTCAGCGTTGGGGAGAGCGATAGGCGTCTTAGCGACGCCATCGCTCGATGCAGCGGGAACCGAAGGGGCTGAACGTGTCGGTGAGCAGCATAGGGATCAGGTAAATAGAGCGGGCAACTCGGTCAGGGTCTCGATCACCGCATCGGGTACGGCTTCGCGGATATCGCGGCCGTGATTATAACCGTAGGGGACACAGGCGACAGCGAAACCCGCGGCCCGCGCCGCCTTCACGTCATTGACCGAATCACCCACCATCAGGCAGCTGGTGGGGGGCAGGCCAAAGCGGTTGGCGGCGTGGAGCAGTGGCGCTGGATCCGGCTTCTTGGTGGGCAGGGTATCGCCGGAGACCACCAGCTCGAAGTAGCGGCTGAGGTCGAGATCGGCCAACAGCGGCAGGGTGAAACGCTCTGCCTTGTTGGTCACACAGGCCAGCGTATAGCCGCCCTGCTGGAGCCCCTCCAGCCCCTCGCGCACCCCGGGAAAGAGCGCCGAGCGCTGGGAGGTGTTGGCGGCATAGAGATCGAGGAAGATGGGGAGGGCGCGGTCATAGGCCGCCCCCTCCGGTTCCGCCTCCATCTCACCGGTGAGGGCCCGCTTCACCAGCCGCTCCACACCGTTGCCGACCCAGGTCCGCACCCGCGCCTCGCCGTGGGGGGCGAGGCCGAGGCGGGCCATCATCTCATCGACGCAGTAGGCAAGGTCCGGGACGCTATCCACTAGCGTCCCGTCCAGGTCGAGGAGGATCATCTGCGGTTTGGCGAGGGCCACGGGGGGTCTCCTACTGGCCGACCTTGGCCAATTCGTCGCGCATCGCCTTGACGATGGAGTCGTAGCGATTGGGATCGGCGGCGTTGGCGGCGCCGAAGATGGCGGAGCCGGCGACGAAGGTGTCGGCCCCGGCGGCGGCGATCTCGCGGATATTGTCGGCCTTCACGCCGCCGTCGATCTCCAGGCGGATGTCATAGCCGCTCTCGTCGATCATGCGGCGCGCCTCGCGCAGCTTGTCGAGGGTGGCGGGGATGAACTTCTGGCCACCGAAGCCGGGGTTGACCGACATCAGCAGCACCATGTCCACCTTGTCCATGACATATCTTAGATAGTCGAGCGGGGTGGCCGGGTTGAACACCAGGCCCGACTTGCAGCCGCTCTCGCGGATAAGGGCGAGGGAGCGGTCGATATGCTCACTGGCCTCTGGGTGGAAGGTGATATAGGTGGCCCCCGCCTTGGCGAAGTCAGGGATGATACGGTCCACCGGCTTCACCATCAGATGGACATCGATGGGGGCGGTGACGCCATGCTTGCGCAGCGCCTCGCACACCAGGGGACCGATGGTGAGATTGGGGACGTAGTGGTTGTCCATCACATCGAAATGGACGATATCGGTGCCGGCGTTCAGCACATCTACCACCTCCTGACCCAGGCGGGCAAAGTCGGCCGAGAGGATGGAGGGGGCAATCTGGAAATCCGCCATGATGGACCTCGTTATTGTTTCGTCACTGGGCATTTTATGGCCGGGGAGGTGACCCCCCGGTGGGAAAGACTGCACAATCTAAACGATTCCCGAGCCGCTGGCGACCCGGCAAAAACCTGATGATCTATCGACTGCTCTCTGCCTCTGCGGCCCCCTGCTTGGCGCTGGCGCTGCTACTGTCGCCTGCACCAGGGGGGGCCCAGGTGCCGCCACCGGCAGCCGCCGAGGCGGCGACCAGCGCCCCGGCCGAGGGGGCGCCCCCCGCCACAGACCCGGCGGCGAGTGGTGAGTCGCCCCCCGCGGCGCCTGCCGAGGCGCCAGCACCGCCACCCCCACCGCCAGAACCGCTCTGGATCGCCGCCGGTTTGGCGGACCAGGCCAGTGAGCGGGTCGATCTACTGGTCTCTGAGCAGCCTATCCCGGCTCTGTTGCGGCCGGTCGAGGGGTCCGTGGTGCGGGGTGGGGTGGTGCTGCTGCACGATCTCGGTGCCCACCCAGAGTGGCCGGGGGTGATTGGGCCGTTGCGGCGTAGCCTGCCGCGTTATGGTTGGGCGACCATCGCCCCGGCCCTACCCGCCGCCTTCAGCCCGCCGCCGCCACGTGAGCAGCCCCCACCACCACCCCCGCCAGCAGCGGAGGGTGAGGCGGGGGCCGATCCGGCGGCGGCAGGGGAGAAACCCGCTGAAGCACCACCCACCGAGCCGCCGCCAGCGGAGGAGAAGCCCCCCGAACAGGCCAACGGGGATGAGGCGGCGACGGCGGAAGAGACGCCGCCGCCCCCTCCACCGCCGCCCTACCAACCGGGGCCTTGGGTGGCGGTGCCGGCACAGCCCACCACCACCGAGTTCCTGGATGGTGCCCAAGAGCGCATTGCCGCGGCCTTGTCAGAGCTGGCCTCGCGGGGGATCCAGCCGGTGGTACTGGTGGGGCACGGCCTGGGGGCGGTGGCCGCCCTCGCCTATGCCGTCGATCACCCCGGGGCGGTGCAGGGGTTGGTGCTGGTGGGGCTGCCGAGTCGCAGCGGTGACGATCCGCGACTCGATAGCGCCGCCCAGCTGGCCCTGGTGAAGCTGCCGGTATTGGATATCTTCGGTGATGACGACCAACCGGCGGTGACCGCTACGGCCGAGCATCGGGCCGCCCTGGCGGCCCGTTCACTACTACCGGCGCCGCCCACCTATGGCGCCCGTGGCATCGCCCTCGACGCCCCCCCAGCCGGGACCCCCCTCTACCGCCAGCTGGCGGTAGAGGGGGCCGACCACCAGTTTCGTGATCAGTCGCCCCTGCTGGTGAAGCGGGTGCGCGGCTGGTTGCACCGCCATGCCGACGCCAGCAACCGCTCCTCGGCTCTCCCCCAACCCACTTCCGCAGGAGTGACCTCTCCATGATTGAGCTACGCGCCACCGCCCTACTACTCCATCTGCTCCTTGCCGTCATCTGGGTAGGCGGCATGTTCTTCGCCCACTTTGTCCTACGTCCCTCCGCCCTCGCCCTGCTGGAGGGGCCGGCGCGGCTGCGGTTGTGGTGCGGGGTGTTTGAGCGCTTCTTCCCCTGGGTATGGGTGGCGGCCCTCGGTCTGCCCGCCAGCGGCTTCTATCTCATCTTTGCTGGTTATGGCGGTTTTGCCGGACTCCACTGGAGCCTGCACGCCATGAGCGCCACGGGTCTGCTGATGTTGGCCCTCTTCGCCGCCCTCTATTTCTTGCTCTACAGTCGGTTGCGCCGCGCTGTGGCCCAGGAGGCGTGGCCCGAGGCGGCGCGTGCACTAGACCTGATTCGCCGCATTGTGGTCACCAATCTCAGCCTGGGGTTGATCACCGTAGCGCTCGGTGCGGTGGGGCGATATTGGTGAGATAGACCGCCTTGCCCCTTCCCCTTCCGGCGTCAGCTGTTACATTTTTCTTGAAGCCCTGTCGCGGGAGGCGCCATGAAGATCGGAAACCTGCTTGAAGGCCGCAGCCCGGCCTACCATGCCATCGGTCCCCAGCAACCGCTCACTGAGGCGGTGGCCCTCATGATGCGCCACCGGATTGGGGCGCTGGTGGTGGTGGAGGTGGGGGGGCCGCTGTTGGGTATTGTCAGTGAGCGGGATGTGATGGGGGCGATCGATCACTTCCGGGAGCGCTTTGCCAGCCTGACGGTCGCTGAGGTGATGAGTTCGCAGCTGGTGGTCTGTCAGCAGGAGGCGGGCATCGAGCAGGCGATGGAGCTGATGATGCACAACGAGACCGGCCGGCGGGTGCGCCATCTGCCGGTGATGGAGGGGACGCAGCTGGTGGGGGTGATCTCCATCGGCGACCTGGTGGGGAGTCTGCTGGAGCGGGCAGAGTTCGAGAACCGGCTATTGAAGGGTTACATCAAAAACTGGCCAGAGCCAGAGCACGGTTAGCCCCCCGCGCCCCCTGGGGCGGTCACCCCGGTGGGGGGCGCTCCTCCAGCCCCTCCACCAGCAGTTCGTTGTCCTTGGCAAAGCTCACCAGGAATCCCCAGAGCAGTGGCTCACTGCTGGCCAGCTCCTGCTCTACCACCACACAGTTCACCCCCCCAATGTTGGCCATGTGGACCTTGGGGTGGAACCGCACCCGCCGATCGAGCCCCACCGAGCCGACCGCAGTGGTGAGGCGCTCGGCCCAGTCGCTGGGACGGAATCGGCGTCCGGTGCGGGTGACTCCCTTGATGACCATCTGCGACATCGCTGCCTCCGCTCGGTTACCCCTCATAAGTAAAGCAGCGATGGGGCGTCCGGCCACTGTGCGAGTGGCTGTCATATTGGCCCGCTACGCTCTCCTGATCCGTTTGGCGACAGGACCGGCTCGTGCGCATCTTGATGATCTCCGATGTCTATTTCCCGCGCGTGAACGGGGTCTCCACCTCCATCTCCGTTTTTCGCCGCGAGCTGACCCGCCTCGGCCACGAGGTGACGTTGATCGCCCCCGACTACCCCGGTGCCGTGCCGGAGCCAGGGATCCTCCGCATCCCTTCGCGCTACCTCTTTATCGATCCAGAGGATCGCATCATGGGGGTCCGGCCGCTCCTGGCCCTCACCGGGCAGTTGCGGGCGGCACAGTACGATCTGGTCCACATCCAGACCCCCTTCCTCGCCCACTGGTTGGGGGTGCGGCTGGCCCGGCGGTTGGGGCTGCCGACGGTGGAGACCTACCACACCTTCTTCGAGGAGTACCTCTACTGCTACGTCTCCTGGCTACCGCGGGAGTGGCTGCGCGGGCTGGCGCGGCGGGTGACCCGCAGCCAGTGCAATGCCGTCGATGCGGTGGTGGTCCCCTCCAGTGCCATGGGCGAGGTGCTGCGCCGCTATGGGGTGACCACCCGCGCCGCGGTACTCCCCACCGGTATCGAGCTGGACCAGTTCCAGGCTGGCGATGGCGCCCGCTTCCGCGCCCGCTACGGGATCGCCCCCGACCGGCCGGTGCTGCTCTACGTCGGTCGGGTGGCCTACGAAAAGAACATCGGTTTCCTCCTGGAGGTGGCGGCCCGGGTGCGGCAGCAGCACCCCTCGGTGCTGTTGGTGGTGGCGGGGGAGGGGCCGGCCCGGCCGGCGCTGGAGCGTCAGGCGCAGGCACTCGGCTTGGCTGAGAGTGTGCTGTTTGTCGGTTACCTAGATCGGGCGGGCGAGTTGCAGGAGTGCTACCGCGCTGGCGACCTCTTTGTCTTCGCCTCCCGCACCGAGACCCAAGGCTTGGTGCTGTTAGAGGCGATGGCGCTGGGGGTGCCGGTGGTCTCCACCGCGGTGATGGGGACCCGCGATGTGGTGCGCGATGGTGCCGGTGCGGCGGTGGCGGAGGATGCGGTGGAGCCCTTTGCTGCCTTGACCTCCGCCCTCCTGGCGGACCCCGAGCGGCGCGCCACCCTGGCGGCTGCGGCCCGCCGTTATGCCGAGGAGTGGAGTGCCGGGGCGTTAGCAGAGCGCATGGCGGAGTTTTATACCCAACTCATTGAGGTGTGCGCCAGCGAGCCGGTCCCCGCCGAGCGGGGTTCACTGCCGTAGTGCCAGATGGCGTGAGATCTTGTTCACCCGCCGCTGGAACTGCGCTGTGGCGGTGGCGGGGTTGTGGCGCGCCGGGCTCGGTAGGGTCGCGGCCAGTGCCACCGCCTGGGAGCGGTTGAGGCGGGCGGCACTGACGCCAAAGTAGCGGCGGGCCGCCGCCTCCACTCCAAATAGGCCGGGCCCTAGCTCGGCGGCGTTGAGATAGAGTTCGAGGATCCGGCGCTTCTCCAGCTGCTGCTCCATGGCCAGGGTCAAGACCAGCTCATGCCACTTGCGCAGCGGGTTGCGGGCCGGGCTGAGGAAGAGATTGCGGGCGGTCTGTTGGGAGAGGGTGCTGGCGCCGTAGGCCATACGCTTGGCCTCCCAGTTGGCCCTCATTGCCTCCCGCAGGGCGGCCAGATCGACCCCTGGGTGCTGCCAGAAACGGGCATCCTCCGCCACCACCACCGCTTTCAGCATCACCGGGGCGATGCGATCAATGGGCACCGGCCGCCAGTCGAGCGGGGGTAGGGCCGGGTCCTCTGCCTGCTGCTGCTCATAGTTGAGGATATAGGCCGATTTGGGCAGGGGTCCCGCGGCCAGCCCCTCCCAGTCTGGCCAGATGAGGGCCAGCCAGAGCAGATCCAGCAGGATCGCCAAGAGCAGCAGACGCCACAGCAGGCGCCAGCGGCGACGGGGGGGAGTCGAGGTACGGGTGGCGGGCATAGGGCCTATGGTAACGGTCTGGGTCCGGGGGGTGGCGGTGACAGGGGCCGAGAGACGACAGCGCTCGCTGTATACGCTAGATTGGGTTCCCTTTCACCCCTTGCGGCGACTGCCATGGACCACCCCCTCGACCCGTTGCCAGAACTGGGCGGGCATCTCGACCGGCTACAGCAGGAGCTGGCCCGCTTGCGGGCGGCGGTGACCGTTGTCGATGCCCCCCTGCTGCAACTGGATCTCCACGGTACCATCCTCGACGCCAATGGCGTGGCCCGGAGCCTGGTCGGGGAGGTGGTGGGGCGCCCCTTCGCCGAGTTGATGCCGGCTTGGGACTCCCTCGCCAGCGTGGCCAAGCGCAACGGCATCGCCGTCGGGCAGATCCAACCGGCGGGGAGGCCGCCACTGGGGGTGCGCTTAGCCCCAGTGGCCGGTGGCGGCTTCGCCTGCGCCCTGGTGGCCCCGCCTGAGCTGTCGGCGGAGACGCAGGCGCTGGCCGCGGCGGAGGCGTGGGCGCCGATCATGCGCATCCACACCACCCTGGATGGTTATATCCAACAGGCCTCGCCCCGCGCCTGCCAGTGGCTCGGTTATGGCGAACAGGGGCTGTTGGGATTCCACTTCTCCCAACTCACCCACCCCGCTGATCTCGAACTCTCCCGTGACCGCTTCCAGCGTATTAGCTCCGGTGCCGAGCGCTCTCTCACGCTGGAGAAGCGCTACCTCACCCGCACCGGTCAGGTGCTGTGGGCGGAGCTGAACTGCGCCCTGGTGAGCGATGGGGCGGGACGCCCACTCTATGTGGTCAACTTCCTGCGTGACATCACCGAGCAGAAACTGGCCGAGGAGGCGTTGCAGCGGGAGTTGGCGCGGATCAAGGCGGTCTTTGAACATAGCCCCGCCGGCATCATCTTCACCGACGCCGATCAGTGCCAACTGGAGTGGAACAGTGCGGCGTTGGCAATGCACGGTATCGGTGGTCCAGCGGGGCCGCGGGCCTGGCGACCCGATGCCGGGATCACCCTCTACACCCGGGAGGGTACGCCGTTGGCGGAGGCGGAGTGGCCCCTTAAACGGGCGCTACGCGGTGAGGCGGTGGAGGGGGTGGAGCTACTGGTGGAGCGCCAAGATCGGTCGTTCCGGCGCCACCTGCTCTATAGCGCCGCCGCCGTCTGTGAGGCGCGGGGGCGGGAGACCATCGGGGTGTTGATGTGCGTGGATGTAACCCGACTGCGAGAGGCAGAGCGGGCCTTGGCGCACAAGACGCGGGAGATTGAGGCACTGCTCGCCGCGCTGCCCATCCCGGTGCAGATCGCCCACGATCGGGTGGGCGGCCAGATGAGCATCAATGCCGCCTGTGCCGAGTTGCTGGGTCTCACGGCGGAGGGGGGCACGCTCTCTATCCAGGGGGCCTGCCCGGTGGGGGTGGAGATGCGCCTCAACGGCCGACCTCTAGCCCAGGCCGATCGCCCCGCCTTGGTGGCGGCGCGGGAGGGGTGCGCCACTGCACCGCAGGAGTTGGAGCTGGTGGGGCTCAACGGCCGGATCTCCCATGTCTATGGGCGGGCGGTACCGGTACTGGATGAGTGGGGTGAGGTGACCGGCGGGATCGCCCTGTTTGTCGATATCACCGAGCGGCGCCGGATGGAGGAGGCGCTGCGGGCGAGTGAGGCGCGGGAGCGGGCGCGGGCGGCGGAGCTGGCGGCCATCTTTGAGGCGATCCCCACCCCCATCTGGATCGCCGAGGACCCCCACTGTCGCACCATCTTGGGCAGCCGGGCGGCCTATGAGGTCCTGCGGGTGCGGGCGGGTAGCAACATCTCTCTCTCTGCCCCGTCGGTGGAGCGGCCCACCGGCTTTGAGGTGTGGAGCGGTGGTCGCCGCCTAGCCACCGCTGAGCTGCCGGTACAGCGGGCGGCCCGCGGTGAGGTGTTGCGGGGCTTCGAGGAGGAGATCCGCTTCACCGATGGCGAGGTCCGCTACCTCTCCGGCAACGCGGTGCCGCTGCTGGATGAGACGGGCGCGCCGCGCGGGGCCATCGGTGCCTTTGTCGATATCACCGCCCGCAAGCGGGCGGAGCAGGCGTTGGCGGCGAGTGAGACCCGGGAGCGGGCACGGGCCGAGGAGCTGGAGCTGCTGCTGAAGGCGCTGCCGGCCATCGTCCTCATCGCCCATGACCGTGATGCCGCGGTGGTCTCCGGTAGCCTAGAGGCGCACCGCCTGCTCCAGGTGCCCCTGGGGGGTAACCTCTCCAAGCGCTCGCAGGAGGGGCGGGCGCTGCCCTCCCATATCTTTATCAACGGCGAGCCGGTGGCCAGTAACGACCTGCCGCTACACCGCGCCGCCCGGGGGGAGTGGGGACCGCAGCAGGAGCTGGAGCTGCATCTGGCCGATGGCGAGGTGCGTTTCATCTCCGGTGGGGCGGTCCCGCTGCTGCACCATGGTGAGCCGCGAGGGGCGGTGGCCGCCTTTGTCGATATCACCCGCGCCAAACTGGCGGAGCGGGCGCTGGCGGAGAGCGAGGCAACGGCCCGGGCGCGGGCCGCTGAGTTGGCGGCGGTGCTCCAGGCGCTGCCGGCGGCGGTCTTTATCACCAGCGACGGCGAGTGCCGGCAGCTCACCTGCAACTCCTTTGCCCAGCGGCTGCTGGGTCTCCCCTCGGCCGAGCTGCCGGCGGCCGACGCCATGAACGCCCTGCACTGCGAGTGCAATGGTGATCAGCTCATCCCCACCGGCCTGCCCATCCAGCGTGCCGCCCGCGGTGAGTGGGTGGGGCCACAGGAGCTGGAGATGGCGCGGCAGGATGGCCAGCGCCTTATCCTCTCTGGGAGTGCCGTGCCGCTACTAGATAGCGCAGGCCGACCGCGGGGGGCGGTGGCCGCCTTTATCGATATCTCCGCCCGGCGCCGGGCGGAGGAGGCGCTGCGGGAGAGTGAACAGCGTGAGCGACAGCGGGCGGCGGAGCTGGCGGCCATTTTGGAGGGGGCGCCGGTGGCCATCTTTATCGCCCGCGAGCCCGACTGCCGGCTCATCGAGAGCAATCGCGCCGGCCATGAGCTGCTCGGTCTGGAGGAGATCGCGGCCTCTGTGAATGGGGGGCGTCCGCTCCCATCGTATGGGGTGCTTGATCGCAATCGACCGCAGCGCCCGGAGGCGGCGCCGCTGGAGCGGGTGGTGGCCACCGCGGTGCCGCTGGCCTTTGAGCAGCTGGAGCTGCGGCGGGCCGATGGCCATCTCCGCTTTGTGGCCGGCAATGCAGTGCCACTGCTGGATGAGCTGGGCGCAGTGCGCGGGGCGGTGGCCGCCTTCCTCGATGTGACTGAGCGGGTGGAGACGGAGCGGGCGCTGCTGCGCAAGAATCGGGAGCTGGAGCGGGCCAATACCGATCTGGAGGAGTTTGCCTACGCCGCCTCCCACGACCTCAAGGCCCCGCTGCGGGCGGTGTCGCAGCTGGCCGACTGGCTGTTGGAGGAGCTGTCGCAGGGGCTCGACCCCGACAACCGCGAGCGGTTGCGGCTGCTGCGGGCGCGGGTGGTGCGCATGGATAACCTGATCAACGGCCTACTCGCCTACGCCCGCCTCGGCTACCACACCCCGGCCGATCCCGGACCGGTGGCGTTGGAGCCACTGCTGCGGGAGGTGTTGGCCAGCCTCGATCTCCCCCCCTCTTTTGTGGTGGAGCTGGAGCCGCCGCTGCCAGAGCTGGAGGCCGATCCGCTCCACCTCATCCAGCTGTTCCAGAACCTCATCGGCAACGCCGTGCGCCACCACGACCTGGGGCGTGGCCGGGTGGTGATCCGGGCGCAGGCGGCGGGCGAGTGGTGGCGTCTGGAGGTGGCCGACGACGGTCCGGGGATCCCGCTAGAGCTGCGGCCCCAGGTGTTCAAGATGTTCACCACCCTGCGGCGGCGAGACGAGACCGAGCACACCGGCATCGGCCTCGCCTTGGTGAAGAAGTTGGTGACGCGCTACGGCGGTGAGGTGTGGGTGGAGGGCAACGCACCGCGGGGGGCGGTGTTTGTCTTCACCTGGCCGCGCTGACCCTTCAACCCCGGCCGCTGCGCGCCAGCGGCGGGAGATCGCCACTTAGGCCCATGGCCCGCCGTACCATCAGCCGCTTGGCAGGACCCGATCGATCCGCCAGATTGAGGCCGAGTGCCCGCATCCAGCGTACCGGCGGCAGGGTGTTGCCGAACAGCCGCTTGAAGCCATCCATCGCCAGCATGGTGGCCACGTTGTCCCCCTTGCGCCAGCGCTCATAACGTCGCAGTACCCGCAATGAACCGAGCCCTCGCCGTTCGCGCCGGGCCGTCAGCACCACCTCCGCCAGGGCGGTGGCATCCAGCACGCCGATGTTGAGTCCCTGCCCCGCCAAGGGGTGGATGGTGTGGGCGGCGTTGCCGATGAGGGCGATGCCGGGCCGTACATAGTCGTCGGCGTGCTGGAGGCGGAGCGGAAAGCCGCCGCGGGGACCCACCGACTCCATCGCCCCGAGGGGGTCGCCGAAGGCGCGATAGAGCGCTGCCAGGAACTCATCTTCCGGTAGGGCGAGTAGCCCCTCGGCCTGCTCCGGAGTGGTGGACCAGACGATGGAGCTTAACCCCTCCGGCAGTGGGAGGAAGGCGAGGGGGCCATTGGGGAGGAAGCGCTGGTAGGCGACGTGGTTGTGGTGGAGGGCGGTACGCACGGTGCAGACCACCGCTGTCTGGTGGTAGGGCCAGCCGCTGGTGGTGATGCCGGCCTGTTCCCGGACCCAGGAGGCGCTGCCGTCGGCCCCCACCAGCAGCGCCGCGGCGAGCCGACTGCCATCCGCCAGGGTCAACTCTACCCCTCCCTCATCGGCCCGCAGGGTGCTGGCGACGGCGGGACAGAGGTATTGGATGTTGTCGTAGCGGGCCATCTGCTCCAGGAGGGCCGCCAGGATCACCCGGTTCTCGATGATATGGCCTAGGTCCGGCTCCCCCAGCTCAGTGCAGTCAAAGCGGATGGCACCGGGGCCATCCCCATCCCACACCTCCATGCGCCGGTAAGGACAGACGCGACGCGCCACCATCCCCTCCCATGCCCCCACCCGCTCAAAGACCCGCTGGGTGGCGCGGGTGATGGCGGAGACCCGGATGTCATACTCCGCGGGGTCCCAGTGGGGCTCGGGGGCTGCCGGTTCTACCACGGCGATGGAGAGGGGGGTGTTACCCAGGGCGCAGGCGAGGGTGGCCCCCACCATGCCGCCGCCGATGATGATGAGATCAAACTTTTCCATGGAGGCTTCTCTGTACCGGGGATGGGGCGCGGTTGGGGCGCGGGTTAACCATCGATCAGGGGGATCCCGCAGGCGAGTCGCGGCAGGCGCCCGGTGAGCCCCATCGACTGGCGTGCCAACAGGTGCTTGGCGGCGGGTAGGGCGTCGAGCAGGGTGAGGCCCAGGTGGCGGACGGTGGCCAGGCCGGGCAGGGGGGTGACGAAGGCCCGCGCCAGGGTGTCGGTGAAGCCCATCACCCGCAGGTAGTCAGGGCGGCGCCAGGCGCTGTAACGGTGCAGCGTCTCCGGGGCGCCGATATCGGCGCCGCTGTGGACCGCCTCCGCGAGTACCTCTGCCAGGGCCGCCACGTCCCGTAGTCCCAGATTGAAGCCCTGCCCCGCCACCGGGTGGATGGCGTGGGCGGCGTTGCCTACCAGGGCCACCCGCGGCAGCACCACATCGCGCACATATTCGAGACCAAGCGGGTAGGCGTGGCGGCCGGTGACGCTCTCGAACCGGCCTGCTCGCCGGCCAAAGCGCTCGCCTAGCCGCTGGAGGAAGGTGGCGTCCGGTAGATCCAGCAGCTCGGCATCGTCGCCATTGCGCACGGTCCAGACCAGCGACCAGCGCCGGCCGGTCGCCTCGCCGGCGCGCTCACAGGGGAGCAGGGCGGTGGGACCGCTCTCGGTGAAGCGCTCGTATGCGGTGAACTGGTGGGGGCGATCGGTGGTGACGGTGGCGATGACGGCGGTCTGGCGGTAGCCGGCGCGGAAGCTGCGGGCCTGCATCAGCTCGCGCACCCGCGAGCGGCCACCATCAGCGGCCACCAGTAGGCGACCGCGCAGGTCGAGTTCGAGGTCGTTGCTCTCCACGGTGACGGTCACGCCGCTGTCATCCGGGGCGACCGCCTTGACCCAGGCCGGGGCGATCAGACGGCAATCCGGGAGGCCCTGTTGCGCCTCGGCCAGTACCACCCCGAGGGCGCGGCTCTCCGCCACATAGCCGAGGGCCGGGACCCCCTCTTCGGCAGCGGTCAGGCGGGTGGCGCCGAAGCTACCGCGTTCGGAGATATGGATCCGCTGGATCGGGGTTGCCCCCTCGCGTTCGATGGCCGACCACAGCCCCATCCCTTCAAAGATGCGGCGCGAGCCGTAGGCGAGGGCGAGGGCGCGGGCGTCAAAGCTGGGCTGGTTGGGGTCGCCGGGCGGTACCGCCTCGACCACCGCTACCGAGAGTGGTAGCCCTTTCAGGGCGTAGGCGAGGCTCAACCCCGCCAGGCCACCGCCCACGATGATGATGTCGTACTCCGGAGCCATGATCGTTCTCGTTGTTGGGAGGGTTCCGTGGGGCCTAGCTTACGCCATCAGGGCCTCGATCTCCGCCGGCTCCTTGGGGACGCCGTGGGTCATGACCTCATGGCCGTCGCGGGTGACCGCCACATCATCCTCGATGCGGATGCCGATCCCCCACCACTTGCGCGCCACCGCCTTGGTGCCGGGGGCGATGTAGATCCCCGGTTCAATGGTGAGCGTCATCCCCGGCTCCAGTTGCCGCCACTGGTCGCCGATCTTGTAGTCGCCGACGTCATGGACATCCATCCCCAGCCAGTGGCCAGTGCGGTGCATGAAGAACTGGCGATAGGCGTTGTCCTTGATGAGCTTGGGGACCCGCCCCTCCAGCAGCCCCAGTTTCACCAGGCCGCGGGTGATCACCTTGACCGCCGCCTCGTGGGGGTCGTTCCAGTGGTTGTTGGGGTGGACCTGCTCAATGGCGGCGTAGTTGGCCTCCAGCACCAGTTCGTAGAGGGCGCGCTGCTCGGCGGAGAAGCGGCCATTGACGGGGAAGGTGCGGGTGATATCGGAGGCGTAGTAGTCGAACTCGCAGCCGGCGTCGATGAGTAGCAGGTCGCCGTCGTTGAGCAGGTCACTGTTCTCCCGATAGTGGAGGATGCAGGCGTTGGCACCGCCGGCCACGATGGAGCTGTAGGCGGGGTAGTGGGAGCCGTGGCGCATGAACTCGTGCAGTAGCTCCGCCTCAATCTGGAGTTCACTCATCCCCGGTTGGCAGCTGCTCATGGCGCGCACATGGGCCTGGGCGCTGATCTCCGCTGCGGTGCGCATGGCGGCGAGTTCGGCGCGGCTCTTGATGAGGCGCATGTCATGCAGCACATGGTCGAGGGCGACAAACTCCCCCGGGGTCTGGGCGCCCGAGCGGACCTTGCGACGCAGGGTGTTGAGCCAGCCCATCACCTGGCCATCAAACTCTGGATTGACCCCCATGGTGTAGTAGACCCGCTCCTTGCCCTCCATCAGACCGGGCAGGATCTCGTCGATATCGGCGATGGGGAAGGCGTCGTCGGCGCCGAATGCCTCGCGGGCGCCGTCGAGTCCGGCGCGGCGGCCGTGCCAGGTCTCCATCTCCGGATCCCGTTCGCGGCAGAACAGGATGTACTCCCCCTGCTTGCGGTGGGGGACCAGCACCGCCACCGCCTCCGGTTCAGGGAAGCCGGTCAGGTAGTAGAAGTCGCTGTCGGGCCGGTAGGAGTACTCGACATCGCGGTTGCGGATCCGCTCCTGGGCGGTGGGCAGGATGGCGATGCTGCCGCTCCCCATGGTTTGCATCAGGCGGCGGCGGCGGCGGGAGAAGTCAGTCAGGTTCATGGTGGCGGGCGGCAGGCTCAGGGTGCGCAGTGGATCGGATGCCGTCTTTGGCGCTCAACGCTGGGGTCCCTTCCTCAATGCAAAGTAGTGGAGGCTGGGGGTTTAGGATGCAACTCCTCGTGGGCGATGAAGACCGAAGTGCGCACATATTCCACCAGTTCGGCATAGGACTCCTCATCCTCCTCGCCTCCCGCTAGTTCATAGTTCTCTATCGCCGCAATCTCGGTTAGGTCTCGCACCGCCTCACCGCTATCGCCCGGGAGCCGGGTGAGATCGGTGACGCCGCCGAGGCTGAGTCCCATGAGAAAGCCCTGGACCCAGACCCCAAGGCTGCCAATGCGCTCTTCAACGGGGGCCTCATCGTCTGGCAACAGCAGGCGAAAGTTAAACTCCTCCTCTTTGAGCTGATGGCGCGTCTCGGCACATAGCTTCTCCAGCAGCTGGCGCGCCTCGTTGGCCAGGATATCGCCGGACTCAACCGTAGGCCGTAGCCGATTGACGCAGCTGCGCTCGTCTAGATCGCCCGCTGCGCAGATGAGGCCAGTGAGCGTGCCGTGGACCTCGGGGGCCTCCATCTCCAACTGGAGCCGCTCCAGGGCGGTGTTGAGGTGGGCGAGGGCTTGGCGGTTGGTGGACATAGGGGAGGGGACCTCGCTGGCAATAGAGGGCTGTTTTTTTCGCACGTGAACACCTGTCCCAGCAAGGGTTACGAGCGCCATCTCTTTGAGAGTATACGGCTTAGGCGCATCGGCTACATTGACCGCAGCGCCAGGGGGGCTCTATATTGGGCGCCACTCGTTGCTATCGCCCTTGTCACCCCTTCCAATACGCCACCCTCCATGGAATCTGTCGGCCACTCCGAACTGAAGGCGATTGAAGCCCGTGTAGATGAGCTTCTGCGTGCCGTGAACCGCCTCAAGGCGGAGAACAGCAGTCTGCGCGACTCCCTAAGCGACTTACGGGCTGAGCGGGCTCGGCTCGTTGAGAAGAATGAACTGGCGCGCAGCCGGGTGGAGGCGATGATTACGCGGCTGAAGGCGATGGAGCAAGATTGATGGTCGATACCACCCAGGTTGCTGTCACCATTCTGGACAAGGAGTACCTCATCGGCTGTCCAGAGGGGGAGCGGGAGCGGCTTACCGCCTCGGCTCGGCTACTGGATCGCAAGATGCGCGAGATCCGCTCCACCGGGCGGGTGATCGGGGCGGACCGCGTGGCGGTGATGGCGGCGCTCAATATTGCCCACGAGTTGATCCAGTGCCGCGATCTGGAGACAGAACAGGAGCGCGATCTGCGCGCCCGCCTCAAAATGCTGCAGGAGAAGATCGATGCGGTGTTGGAGGAGGGTGAGGGATCGGCGCCAAAGTTGTAGAATAGCTTTGAGACGCCCCCTGCGGTGCTCGTTAGTACACCGGGTATTTTCTTGAGCCGTAAATTTTACCCTTGGGGTCGAATCACTGCTGCTGTGTGCAGGTCCGCGAGACGGAAAGCCTAATGCAGCGGTCTCCGATCCCACTTGAGCCTTAGGTTCAAGAACAATGGTGTCGACGGTACAGGCGGAGGGCGTCTCTTCCTATTTCCAGGATCCCCCTGATCGGGCTGCGCTGCGTAGAGCCTTGCGCGCCCAGCGGCGGGGGATCCCCCCCCACGAGCACCGCCGGCTCTCGGCGGAACTCTCTCTAGCCGTTGCCCGTAGCGCCCTGTTCCTGCGCGCGCGCCGTATCGCCCTGTTCCTCCCCAACGATGGTGAGCCCGATCTCACCCCCCTGCTACAGCGCGCTTGGGCCATGGGCAAGCAGTGTTATCTGCCGCTGCTTGCGCCCGGTCCCCACAACCGTCTCCGTTTTGCCCGCTACCGCTCCGAGACGGCCTTGCTGCCCAACCGTTTTGGGATCCCGGAGCCCCGCATTCCCTTCCGCTTGGCGGTGGCACCGTGGGCGCTCGATCTCGTGCTGGCCCCGCTGGTCGCCTTCGATAATCAAGGAAACCGGCTCGGCATGGGGGGTGGGTTCTATGATCGCACCCTTGCCTACCTACACCAGCAGACGACATGGCAGCGCCCCCATTTGGTGGGCGTGGCATTCGCGTTTCAGGAGGTAGCACAGCTGCCCGCCGCGGCGTGGGATGTGCCCTTGGCGGGGGTGATCACCGAACGCGGTCCGCGTGGACCAAGATTCAGGTGATGGGTGGGGGAGGGGTGGGAGGCGGTGTGGCCCGTTGGGCGGTCTCTTCTTTTGTTTGGGGCGCCGCTTGGGCGTCGCTCATTACTGCCTGGGTCCAGCCGGAGACGAGCACCCCGACCGCGATGAAGATGGCCAGAAGGGCCATGCCATCGGGCTTGCGGTGTTTCATAAAGATGAGCCTTCCTCGGGTGGTGAAAAGAAGAGGGAATAACCCTACACGATGTCCCTATTATGCTGAGCCCATTGGCCTTGGCAAGAGAACCGGGACAGAATTTTTCTGAACAGTGAGCACTCTATTCTTATGGCCTATTGGTTGATGAAATCTGAGCCAGATGTCTTTAGCATTGAGGACTTGGCAAACCGTCCGCAGCAGACCGAGCCGTGGGATGGGGTACGAAACTATCAGGCTCGTAACATGATGCGTGACGAAATGGCAGAGGGCGATGGGGTGCTGTTCTACCACTCCAACGCCAAGCCGCCGGGCATTGCCGGTATCGCCGAGATCGTGCGGACCGGTTATCCCGATCCCACCGCCTTCGACCCCGCCTCCAAGTATTTTGATCCCAAGAGCGATCCGAACAACCCGCGCTGGTATCTGGTGGATGTGCGCTTTGTCCGTCAGTTCCGGCGACTCATCCCCCTCGACGAGCTGCGTCAGGTCGCCGGGTTGGAGGGGATGGCGCTGCTCCAGAAGGGGAGCCGCCTCTCGGTGATGCCAGTCTCCGCTGAGGAGTGGTCCATCATCTTAGCACTGGAGTAGCATCCCGCCACCGAGCGCCCGATATTGTTAGGCGCAGGAGAGATCGAGGAGAGGTTCAGCGTAGGAACAGATTGAAGGAGGGATTGCCCGTCTCCTCGCAGCTGGGGTAGTCGAGCTGGTCGAGGAAGCGGCGGAAGCTGTACTCATCCCCGGGCGGGACCTGGATCCCCGCCAGAACCCGGCCGTAGTCGGCCCCATGGTTGCGGTAGTGGAACATGGAGATATTCCACTTGCCGCCAATGCGGTTGAGAAACTGGAGCAGGGCGCCCGGTCGCTCCGGGAACTCGAAACGCAGTAGCCGCTCGCCCGCCACGCTGGCGCGCCCCCCCACCATATAGCGGACATGGAGCTTGGCCATCTCGTTGTCGGTAAGGTCCACCACCCCGTAACCGGCATGTTCCAGTAGCTCGCGCACCTGACCCCGTTCGTCACGCCGACCCACCTGTACGCCGACGAAGACGTGGGCCTCATGGTCATCGGAGTAGCGGTAGTTAAACTCGGTGATGGCGCGGGTCCCCAGGGTCTCGCAGAAGGCCCGAAAGGCGCCGGGGCGCTCGGGGATGGTGACGGCGAACAGCGCTTCACGCTGCTCCCCCAAGGCGGCCCGTTCGGCGACGTGGCGCAGCCGATCAAAGTTGATGTTGGCCCCGCTCTCGATGGCCACCAGCCGCTTGCCGCTCAGCTGCTCGCGGGCCACATAGCGCTTTAACCCCGCGACTGCCAAGGCGCCGGCCGGCTCGGCGATGGAGCGGGTGTCGTCGAAGATATCCTTGATGGCGGCGCACACCTCATCGGTGGAGACCAGGATCACCTCATCGACATACTCCCGGGCGATGCGGAACGGCTCCTCGCCGATCTGTTTGACTGCTACACCATCGACGAAGATCCCCACCTGGTCCAGCACCACTCGCTGTTGGGCAGCCAGGGCGGCGTGCAGGGTGGGGGCGTCATCCGGCTCGACGCCGATCACCTTGATCTCCGGGCAGAGGTACTTGGTATAGGCCGCCACACCCGCGATGAGACCACCGCCGCCCACCGGGACAAAGATGGCGTGCAGATCCGTGGCGTGGGTGTGGAGGATCTCCATCGCTACAGTGCCCTGGCCGGCGATCACTTCAGGGTCGTCGTAGGGGTGGATGAAGGTGCGGCCCTGCTGCTGCGCCAGTTCGAAGGCGCGCTGGAGGGCGTCATCATAGGTGTTGCCGTGGAGGGCGATCCCGGCCCCGAGGGCGCGCACCGCATCCACCTTGATGGGGGGCGTCGTCTCGGGCATGACAATGAGGGCATCGAGCCCCAGGTGGCGGGCCGAGAGGGCCACCCCCTGGGCGTGGTTGCCGGCGGAGGCGGCGATGACGCCGCGCTCCCGCGCCTCCCGTGGGAGGTTGACCATCTTGTTGCAGGCGCCGCGCAGCTTGAAGGAGAAGACCGGCTGGAGATCTTCGCGCTTCAGCAGTACCTCGTTGCCGAGCTTGCGGCTCAAGGTACGGGCGGGGTCCATAGGGGTTTCGCGCGCCAGGTCGTAGACGCGGGCGCGTAGGATCATTTTGGCATACTGTTCGAGCATGGCCGCTACGATACCACGCTTAGTGGGGCGGCCCCTACGGGTGAGAGGGGACCATGGCGTATACTTCCCTGTTCGCGGCGCTGCGGCGTCGGTTGGGGTTTGCACAGATAAGAGAACAAATAGAAGCGGAGAACGCGATGAACCAGGATGAGATGAAGAAGGCGGTAGCCCGGGCCGCCCTCGACTATGTGCCCGATGGCGAGGTGATCGGTATCGGCACCGGCTCTACAGCCAACTTTTTTATCGATCTATTGGCCGATATCAAGCACCGCATTGAGGGTACGGTGGCCAGCTCAGTGGCCAGTGCCGAGCGGCTCAAGGGCCATGGGATCCCCGTGTTTGATCTCAATGAGGTGGGGACCTTGGGGCTCTACGTGGATGGGGCCGATGAGACCAACCACCATGGACACCTGATCAAGGGCGGTGGCGGCGCCCTGACGCGGGAGAAGATCGTAGCGGCTTCGAGCCGCAAGTTTGTCTGCATCGTCGATGAGAGCAAGGTGGTGGATCTGCTGGGCCGCTTCCCGCTGCCGGTGGAGGTGGTCCCGATGGCGCGCGGACTGGTGGCGCGGGAGCTGGTGGCCCTGGGGGGCGAGCCGGTCTACCGCGAGGGGTTTGTCACCGACAACGGCAACATCATCCTGGATGTACACAATCTGCGCATCATGGAGCCGGTCCAGCTGGAGGAGCGGATCAACCATCTAACCGGTGTCGTCACCAATGGTCTGTTTGCCCGCCGTCCCGCCGATGTGGTGTTGGTCGGCTCCCCTAACGGTGTGAAGACGCTGTTCTGATCGCCATGTTCAAGGGCCTCATCACCCTCGGTGTCATCATCGCCCTGGTGGGGTTGGCGCGGCCCTGGCTTTCCCGCATCGGTCTCGGTCGGCTGCCGGGCGATATCGCCCTGGAGTGGGGGAGTTTTCGATTCTATTTTCCTGTGACCACCTCCCTCCTCCTCAGCCTGCTGCTGTCGCTGGTGCTCTGGTTTTTCCGCAAATAGCTGGCGGCAGAGAGGGGAGGGGGTGGCCTTGGTTTCGGCTGGGCGTGCGGCACCGCCCATGAGGTTGCGCGAGGTGGTGGTGTATGGAGGAGTTGGAGCGGAGGCAGTATTTTCGCATCGATGACCAGGTGCGCCTCAGCTGGCGTCTGCTGTCCCCCGCCGAGTATGGGGCCATCCTCGCCCGCCCCGAATCAGAGCGGGCCGATCCCTGTTCGCTGGTGGCCCAGTTCCACTCCATCTCCTCGCAGGCCGCGGCCCTGCTGGCCTCCATCCGCAAGAGTCAGCCAGAGGTGGCCCACTATCTCACCCTGCTGGATAAGAAGCTCGATCTCATGGGGCGACTCATCGAGGGGGCCAACTTTGCCGAAGGGGAGGGGCCAAATGCCGAGGTGAATATCAGTGCCGGTGGGCTCGCCTTTCTCAGCGATGGCCCCGTCACTACCGGCAGTCACCTCGATCTGCGCATCATCCTCTATCCGAGTTTTGTCTGCGTCCACCCCTATGCGGAGGTGGTCTACTGCCGGGAAGAGCAGGCGGGGCAATACCGTATCGGCGCCGAGTTTTCCGTCATCTCCGAACCGGAGCGGGAGGCGTTGGTGCGTCATGTGATGGCCCACCAGTCGGCCCTCCGCCGCCGCGCTCGTCAGGGAGAGGAGTGAGCGCGGCGGGGTCGCCTCGGTCGGCTTAGAAGCAGGGCTTCTCCGGCGCTGTTTTGTAGCGCTCGATGCTGTTGAGGATCTCCTGTTTGGCCTCCTCTATCCCGGTCCAGCCATCCACCTTGACCCATTTGCCCGGCTCCAGGTCCTTGTAGTGGGCAAAGAAGTGGGCGATCTGGGCGGTGAGCATCTCCGGTAGGTCCTCCGGCGACTGCACCTTTGAATACATCTTGCACAGCTTGTCCACCGGCACTGCCAGCAGCTTGGCATCGGCCCCCGCCTCGTCGGTCATCTTCAGCATTCCCACTGGCCGGCAGCGGATGACAGAACCAGAGATGAGGGGGATGGGGGTGACCACTAGCACATCCACCGGGTCGCCATCCTCAGAGAGGGTGTGGGGGATGTAGCCGTAGTTGCAGGGGTAGTGCATGGCGGTGTTCATGAAGCGATCGACGAACATGGCGCCGGTCTCTTTATCCACCTCATATTTCACCGGATCACTGTGGGCGGGGATCTCGATGATGACATTGATGTCGTGGGGGACGTCGTGCCCCGAGGTCACACGGTCGAGGTTCATGGCTGATGTCTCCGAGAGCTTACAAGAATCTGCTGGAAGGGCAGGCTTGCCCTATGGCGGGTCCCTGAACGAAAAGAGGCCGGCGCAGGCCGGCCTCTGTCTATGGGCGGGTTAGGGTAACCGAGCCCGCCACAGGGTGACAAGTCATCAGTGGAGCAGCGGCACGATCAGCAGCGCTACGATGTTGATGATCTTGATGAGCGGGTTGATGGCCGGGCCGGCGGTGTCCTTGTACGGGTCGCCCACGGTGTCGCCGGTGACCGCCGCCTTGTGGGCCTCGGAGCCCTTGCCGCCAAAGTGGCCATCCTCGATGTACTTCTTGGCGTTGTCCCAGGCGCCGCCGCCGGTGGTCATGGAGATGGCGACGAACAGGCCGGTGACGATGGTGCCAAGCAGCAGGCCACCCAGGGCGACCGGACCCAGCAGCCAACCCACCAGTACCGGCACCAGCACCGGCAGGAGGGAGGGCACCACCATCTCATGGATGGCGGAGCGGGTCAGCATATCCACGGCGCGGGAGTAATCGGGCTTCTGGGTGTAGTCCATGATGCCCGGCATCTCGCGGAACTGGCGGCGCACCTCGTTGACAATGCCACCGGCAGCGCGACCTACCGCCTCCATCGCCATGGAGCCAAACAGGTAGGGCACCAAGCCACCGATGAACAGGCCGATGATCACCTTGGGATCGGAGAGGCTGAACTCCAAGGCGGAGCCCAGATGGCGCTCCAGGGCGTGGGTGTAGTCGGCAAACAGCACCAGGGCGGCGAGGCCGGCGGAGCCGATGGCGTAGCCCTTGGTGACCGCCTTGGTGGTGTTACCCACCGCATCCAGCGGGTCGGTGATGCTACGGATCTTCTCGTCCAGTCCGGCCATCTCGGCGATGCCACCGGCGTTGTCGGTGATGGGGCCGTAGGCGTCGAGGGCGACGATGATGCCGGCCATGGAGAGCATGGAGGTGGCAGCGATGGCGATGCCATACAGCCCCGCCAGTTCGTAGGCCGACCAGATGGAGGCGCAGACCGCCAGCACCGGCAGCGCGGTGGCCTTCATGGAGACGCCGAGGCCGGCGATGATGTTGGTACCGTGGCCGGTGGTGGAGGCCTCGGCGATGTGGCGCACCGGCTTAAACTCGGTGGCGGTATAGTACTCGGTGATGACCACCATGGCGGCGGTGAGCAGCAGACCGATGAAGGCGGAGGCGTAGAGCTGGAGGATAGAGTAGCTGCCGTTATCGCTCATTAGCCAGACGGTAACGGGGTAGAAGGCCACTGCGGCCAGGACACCGGAGACGATGACGCCACGATAGAGGGCGGTCATGATCTTCTTACCCGGCTGCACCTTGACGAAGTAGGTGCCGATGACTGAGGCGATGATGGAGACGCCGCCCAGCACCAGCGGGTAGATAACGGCGTTGGCAGCGCCCGCGCCGGAGAGCAGCAGGCCGCCCAACAGCATGGTAGCGATGATGGTGACGGCATAGGTCTCGAACAGGTCGGCCGCCATGCCGGCGCAGTCGCCCACGTTGTCGCCCACGTTGTCGGCGATGACCGCCGGGTTGCGCGGGTCGTCCTCGGGGATACCGGCCTCTACTTTACCCACCAGGTCGGCACCGACATCGGCCCCCTTGGTGAAGATGCCGCCGCCCAGTCGGGCGAAGATGGAGATGAGGGAGCCGCCAAAGCCGAGGCCAACCATCGCCTCCAGGGCGTGCTCCTGAGAGAAGCCCATCCAGATGAGCAGGGCGTAGTAGCCTGCCACCCCCAGCAGCCCGAGCCCCACCACCAGCAGGCCGGTGATGGCGCCGCCGCGGAAGGCCACCTGCATGGCGGCATCCATCCCGTCATTCGCCGCCTGGGCAGTACGTACATTGGCAGCGACGGAGATGTTCATGCCGATGAAGCCGGCCGCCCCGGAGAGCAGGGCGCCGATGGCAAAGCCGATGGCGGTAGACCACTCTAGGAAGATGCCCATCAACACGAACAGCACCGCCCCGACCACGGCGATGGTGGAGTACTGTCGATTGAGGTAGGCCTTGGCCCCCTCCTGCACCGCCCCGGCGATCTCTCGCATTCGGTCGTTGCCGGAGGGGAGGTTCAGAATCCATGAACGAGATACCCAGCCATAGATGATGGCTGCGAACGCGCACGCCAGCGCAAAGACAAGACCTACAACACTCATTGACTTTTACCCCTTGGTTTTTGTTGGCCTAAAAGGGAGCGTGGGAAGATTCTCGGCTCAGAGTTGGGTCAAGCCTCCCGCGCGGCTGCGACCCGGTAAGACGGCGCCGGGCCCCGGATAAAAAGAAGGGGAGCCGTGCTCCCCTTCTTACAGAACGATTATTTCAGCTCGAAGTCGGCGAGCTTCTTCGGAACGCCAACATTCTTGAGCCGCACATACTGCGGCAGCCCATTCTTGTACGGCGGCGGATCCTCGCCCACGATGAGCGGCTGGAGGTAGGTGCGGCACTTCGGCGTGATGCCGAAGCCATCCCGCGAGATGAAGCCCTTGGGCATCATCTTCTCCACGTTGGCCACCTTGTTGAGCGGCGCCTCGCCCACAACCCACTTATAGGGCTTGTCAGACTTGCGGACGATGGTTGGCATCACCGAGTTCTTGCCGGCCACTGCCAGCTCCACCGCCGCCTTGCCCATGGCATAGGCCTGATCGACGTCGGTCTTGGAGGCCAGGTGGCGGGCGGCGCGCTGGAGGTAGTCTGCTACCGCCCAGTGGTACTTGAGACCCAGATCCTCTTTGATCATGTTGGCCACCACCGGCGCGGAACCACCCAGCTGGGCGTGGCCGAAGGCGTCGCGTAGCCCCTGATCAGAGAGGAACTTGCCGTCCTTGCCCTTCACCCCTTCGGAAACCACTACGGAAACGTAGCCGAACTTCTTCACTTTCTCATCCACCGCCTCCATGAATTTGGCGCGGTCGAACGGTACCTCCGGGAACAGCACCACCACCGGGATCTCGGTATCCTCGTCGGAGGCGAGGGCGCCAGCGGCGGCAATCCAGCCGGCATGACGTCCCATCACCTCGATGATGAACACCTTGGTGGAGGTCTTGGCCATGGAGGCGACATCAAACGACGCCTCGCGCACGGAGGTGGCGATGTACTTGGCCACAGAGCCGAAGCCGGGGCAGTTGTCGGTGATGGGGAGGTCGTTGTCCACCGTCTTGGGGACATGGATGGCCTGGATGGGGTAGCCCATGGAGTCGGCCAGCTGTGAGACCTTGAGGCAGGTGTCGGCCGAGTCGCCGCCACCGTTGTAGAAGAAGTAGCCGATGTTGTGGGCCTCGAACACCTCGATCAGCCGCTCATATTCACGGCGATTCTGCTCCAGGCTCTTCATCTTGTAGCGGCAGGAGCCGAATGCCCCAGCGGGGGTGTAGCGGAGCTGGGCAATCGCCTTGGCGGACTCTTTGCTGGTGTCGATCAGGTCTTCGGTAAGGGCTCCGATGATGCCGTTGCGGCCGGCATAGACCTTGCCAATCTTATCTTTGTGCTTGCGGGCCGTCTCGATGACGCCGCAGGCGGATGCGTTGATGACGGCAGTGACGCCGCCGGACTGGGCGTAAAACGCATTCTTCTTGGCCATGCTTTGGGTGTCTCCCTGGTGCGATGCGCTGTTGTTGTGGTATTAGCGGTTACGGCTCCTGCTTAGCGGCCCTCTTGGCCTCGTAGTCGGCATGGACCTGCAAGAGCGTCACCGTGCACTCGGTGAGGTCGTCATATTCATCGATGCCAGTGCCGTACTGTTCGCGCACACTATAGAAGAACGTGCAGCGATAGCGGCGCTCCCCAACCTTGAATATGACGAGATTCGCCCCGCGCTCGGGGTCTTGCCAGACGAGCGTGGGACAGCTACTGAGCTCGGAGGAGAGCGGGTTTAGACGCAGCTCGGCCTCGGCCAGATCGGGCTCGACCGGCTGCCGATAGCGCTCCCGCAGCGTATTGCGGACAATCCACAACTCGTTGTCGTTGTAGTCCGGGATGGAGCTCATTTAGGGGGCCCCCAAATCGATCGCGGAAGGCGAAAAGGGATGGTTGCTAAGCGGCGCCCATGGGCGCAAGTGCGTCGCGTTGACTTGAACATTGAGTCGGATTAGCTTAAACGGACGCTGCCTTATAAGGCAATGCAATCTCCATATGCCAGTATGGAAAAAACTTTAGTCGCGCCGCTTCCCCACCCAGAAGAACTTTGAGCGGATCGCACCGGGAGAGAGTGAATGAGAATTGTACTGTTGGGGGCACCTGGGTCCGGCAAAGGCACCCAGGCGAAACTGCTGGTTGAACGCTATGGCATCCCTCAGATCTCTACCGGTGATCTTCTTCGCGCCGCGGTGCGGGCTGAGACCCCGCTAGGGCAGCAGGCCAAGGCAGCGATGGAGGCGGGGCAGCTGGTCAGTGACGATATCGTCGTCGGCATCATCCGGGAGCGGCTGGCCCAGCCCGATGCCGCAGGTGGCTTCATCCTTGACGGCTTTCCGCGCAACATCCCCCAGGCTGAGGCGCTGGATCGGATGCTGGAGGAGGTGGCGATGCCCGTGGAGGCGGCCATCCTCATCGACGTGGAGTTCGAGGTGTTGCTGGAGCGCTTGACGGGACGGCGCACCTGTGAATCTTGTGGCCAGACCTACAACATCTACACCTCGCCGCCCAAGCTGGAGGAGCAGTGCGATCTCTGCGGCGGCAATCTGCGCCACCGGGCCGACGATAACGAAGAGACCATCAGCAATCGGCTGCGGGTCTACGACGCCCAGACCATCCCCCTCATCGAATACTTCCGCCGGCAGGAGAAGCTGCGGCGACTGGACGGGCAGCGTGAGATCGGCGAGATCTTCGCTGAGTTGAGCGAGTTGTTGGGGGCGCCGCCGGCCAGCGCCGCGGTTACCACGGCGCCACCCGCAGAGGTGGCCCCACCGCCAGTGGCGGTGGCGGAGCCGACCCCTGTGGTGTCGCCTCCCGCGGAGGCGGCTGTGGTCGAGGTGGCTACCACTACCCCCGAGGCGGAGGTCGCCACTCCCGAGACGCCACCGGTTGCACCGCCCGCTGACAGCGGGCCCGAGTCCATCCCGGCCTCTGCGCCGGCACCTCGTCCCCATCGCCCCCGCCGACGGGCCACCCCAGCGACCCCCAAGGTCCAGCCGGCGGAGTCCGTCCCGGCCGAACAACCCCCTGTGGCGAGCAGCGAGCAGGCGGTAACCGCACCCAGGGGGAGCGGCAAGCGTCAGGCGACTGCGCCGAAGCGGGTGGCAGCGACCCATACGGGAGAGGCGGCGGAGGCGCCCACTGAAGTGGCAGCCCAACCGGCCGTTACCGCCAAGGTCCAACCCAAGGCTGCTGCCAAGGCCCAGCCGAAAGCCCAGCCAAAGGCGACCCCCAAGAGGGCGGCCACCGCTAAGGCCCAAGCCGTGGCCCCTGCGGCCAAGGCGCCGCCGCAGGCCGCTACCACCAAGGCCCAGCCAAAGGCGGCGGTCAAGCGTGCTGCGACCGCTAAGGCAGAACCGAAGGCAGCGGCCAAGCAGGCTGCCGCCCAGGCCCAGCCGAAGGCTGCTGCCAAACAGGCCGTAGCGACCAAGGCCCAGCCCAAGGCAGCCGCCAAAAAGGCCGCTACCGCCCAGGCCCAACCGACGGTGGCGACGAAGAAGGCCACTACCACCAAGGCGCAGCCGAAGGCCGCTGCTAAGACGGCTACCGCCGCCAAAGCGCAGCCCAAGGCGGCCGCCAAGAAGGCTGCTACCACCCAGGCGCAACCGAAGGCAGCCACCAAGAAGGCCACTACCACCAAGGCGCAGCCGAAGGCCGCTGCTAAGACAGCTACCGCCGCCGCTAAGGCCCAACCGAAGGCGGCCACCAAGAAGGCCACTACCGCCAAGGCGCAGCCGAAGGCCGCTGCTAAGACGGCTACCGCCGCTAAGGCGCAACCGCAGGCGGCCACCAAGAAGGCCACTACCGCTAAGGCGCAACCGCAGGCGACCACCAAGAAGGCCGCTGTCGCCCAGGCCCAGCCGAAGGCGGCCACCAAGAAGGCCGCCACCGCCAAGGCGCAACCGAAGGCGGCGACCACCAAGAGGGCCACCACCGCCCAGGCGCAACCGAAGGCGGCCACCAAGAAGGCCACCACTGCCAAGGCGCAACCAAAGGCGGCGACAAAGAAGGCGGCTACTGCCCAGGCCCAGCCAAAAGCGGCCACGAAGAAGGCGGCAACTACCGCCAAGGCCAAACCGAAGGCCGCCACCACTGCGCGCAAGAAGGGGCGTTGAGCCACGGCGTAGGGTGACCGCCATCCCCACTAGGGGAGTAGCAAATGGGGCCGGCGTTATGCCGGCCTTGCTATGTCTGGATCTCCCTAATGGTGGTCGTTGCGGTGTCATCCCATACTGGGGTCAGATTACAACGACCAGAGGCGCTACCATGAACCGTATCTCCGCTCTCCTACTTGCCGTCGCTATCACCTTGGGTATGGGACCAATGCTCGCCCTCGCCGATAGCTTGGAGCCGAAACACAAGGTGATCATCCAGGTGAGCAGTGCCGATGAAGAGACCCAGACCCTCGCCTTGAACAACGCCCGTAATCTGCAAGATGCCTTCGGCATGGACGATATCGCGGTGGAGGTGGTCGCCTACGGCCCGGGCCTCAGTCTGATGACCGCGGGGAGCCCGCTGCGGGCGCGGGTGGAGAGCATGGTGCAGCAGAATGTGGTCTTCTCCGCCTGTGAGAACACCATCAAAAACGCGGAGAAGAAGAGCGGTAAGCGCCCGGTACTGGCCGATGGGGTGACGGTGGTACCGGGTGGGGTGGCCCACATCGTCAAGCTCCAGGAGCAGGGGTATAGCTACATCCGGCCGTGAGTCGAGCGCTGTCCAGAGTGCAGTTACCCGCGGGGCGCCGTGACTGATCCACGGCAGCCCCCCCGCGGACGCGGCACCGGCAGTCGCCCCGATCCCCGCTATGCCAGTGTGCAGCGGGAGTCGTTCGATGATGGTTGGACGCCCGAGGAGGCGCCGGTGGCCATCGCCACCGAGGTGATGGTGGACCGCAGCCGGACCATCATCAGCGAGAACGACTCGCCCGATCTCCCCTTTAACCGCTCGCTTAACCCCTATCGTGGCTGTGAACATGGCTGTATCTACTGCTATGCCCGCCCTAGCCACGCCTGGCTCGATCTCTCTCCCGGTCTCGACTTCGAGAGCCGGTTGTTCCATAAACCGGCGGCGCCGGAGCTGCTGCGGGCGGCGCTGGCTGGCCGCCACTACCGCTGCGAACCCATCGCCATCGGCGTCAATACCGATGCCTATCAGCCCATTGAGCGGCGGTATGGCACCACTCGGGCCGTCATTGAGCTGTTGGCGGAGAGCCGCCACCCCTTCTCCCTGATCACCAAATCGAGCCTGGTCGAGCGCGATATCGATCTGCTGGCCCCGCTGGCCCGCGAGCGGTTGGTGGAGGTGGCCATCTCCCTCACCACCCTTGATCGGGCCATTGCCCGCAGCCTGGAGCCGCGGGCCGCCGCCCCGCAGCGGCGGCTGACCACCATCGCCCGCCTCACGGCGGCAGGGATCCCGACCCGCGTGATGGTGGCGCCGGTGATCCCCGGTCTGACCGATCATGAGCTGGAGGCGATCTTGGCGGCGGCGCGGCAGGCCGGCGCGTGGGCCGCGGACTATGCGCTGTTGCGGCTACCCTATGAGGTGGAGGGGCTGTTTGAGGAGTGGCTGGCGCAGCACCAACCGCTGCGGGCCGCCAAGGTGATGGCCCTATTGCGGGCGAGTCGAGGGGGTAAGAGCTACGACAGCCGTTTTGGGCAGCGGCTACGGGGCAGTGGGGTACTGGCGGAGCTGTTACAGCGCCGCTTCAGTGTCGCCCTGCGGCGCCTCGCCTTCCCCGGTATCCCGACGCTCGATTGCGGCCGGTTCCAGCCGCCCAACAACTCCCCCCAGCTCGATCTATTCTGAGCGGTGACCCGCTGGGCCCGCCTGCGACGGTCATAGGAATGGCGTAGAATCTCCCGCCCGTCTCTAATCTGTTGTGGCTATGAACCCCTACCGGCTCCATCCGACCCTCGCCCGTGACACCTTCGCTGTGGGCCATATGCGGCTGTGTGAGCTGCGGCTGTTGGACGATCGCCGCTTCCCGTGGCTGATCTTGGTGCCGCGCTTGGCCGGCGCCCTTGAACTGCATGACCTACCGGCGGAGACCCAGGGGCAGCTGATTGCCGAGTCGAGCACCATCGCCCCCCTGCTGCTGGATCTGTTTGAGGGGGACAAGATCAACTGCGGGGCCCTCGGCAATCAGGTATCGCAGCTCCATTGGCACCTCATCGTCCGGCGCCACCATGATGTCGCCTGGCCCGCCTCCCCCTGGGGCTTCGGCACCCGCATCCCCTACCCGCGCGGGGAGGGGGAGGCGACGGTGGCCCAGCTCCGCTCCGCCTTACCGCTCTTTGCCGATTGAGTGGTGTGCCCGGTTGGGGTCCGGGCTAGGCCGTCGGATCGGCCACCGGCATCAGCTCCAGCTGTCCCTGCCGTACCCGCAGCGCCACCTCTCCCGCCACTAGGCGCTGGAGCTGCTCTCCCACCAGCGCCCCGCGCCAGCCGTGGAGTAGGGCGATCTCTCGGCCCCCCAATAACAGCGCCTCCAGCTCCCGGCGGGTGGCGATGGCGCTGGGGCTCACCTGCTGTTCGGCCCCCCGCAGGCGGACAATGGCCATCATGGCATCGGCGATCGCCTCCTGCTCCAGGGTGAGCCGCTCCCCCTGCTCCAGTCTTGGCCAGGCCTGTTTTGGTAGGGCGCGTGCCTCTGCCACCAGCGCCAGCAACGCCTTGCCGTGGCGCTCTGCCACCGGCTTGGGGAGGCCGCGGATGCGGGCGAGTTTATCGGTACTCTCCGGGAGGATGCGGGCCACATCCAATAGCACCTCGTCCGAGGCCACCCAGCGGCGCGGTAGATCGTCCTCTTGTGCCCGCTGCTCGCGCCAAGCGGCCAGCAGTTGGAGGGCGGCCAGCTGCACACCGCGCAGTTTCTGGCGCCCCTTGATGCGCTCCCACGCCTCCTCGGGGTCGGTGTGGTAGAGCTGCGGCTGGGTGAGGGCGGCAAAATCCTCCGCCAGCCAGCTGCTGCGGCCGCGCCGCTCCAGCTCGGCCAGCAGGCGCTGATAGACCGCCACTAGATGGATCACGTCGTCGGCGGCGTAGCGCAGTTGGGCGGTGTCCAGTGGCCGCTGCTCCCAGTCGGTACGCGAGTGGCTCTTGTCCAGCTCGATGCCGAGTAGCTCCTTCACCAATGCGCCGTAACCCACCTGATCGCCGTGGCCCAGCAGGGTGGCGGCGATCTGGGTATCCCATAGTGGGGTGGGTAGCTCGCCAAACAGGTGGTAAAAGATCTCCAGATCCTGGCGCGCAGAGTGGAGCACCTTGGTCACCGCCGGATCCATCAACAGCGCACGGAGCGGTGTGAGATCGGTGATGGCGATGGGGTCGATCACCGCCGTCTGCTGCTCGTCGGCCAACTGGATCAGGCAGAGGCGCGGGTAGTAGGAGCGTTCGCGCACAAATTCAGTATCCAGGGTGACAAAGCGGCTGCGGCGCAGCTGCTCACAGATCCGTTGCAGCCCTTCGGCGGTGTCGATATAGCTCTCTTGCATGGTCTCTCTCTGGTGGTGCCGTGCCGCGTGGCGCCTGTGAAGGGGCACGCAGGGGAGGGCGAGGGGACGGGAGTATATCGGCAATGGCCACCGCGCCGGCTAGTGGTTGGCCGCTCCACCCGCTCCGCTGTAGAAGTTCGCACGATTCCCAAAGGGGGACAAGCCACCGCCGGGATACACTTTCCGGTGCGAGAGGGGGGCGATTGGCGATATGATGCGCCCGCTGTATTGACTGATGACCCTTCTCGCGCTGCCCATGGATCTCCACCTCTGGCGAGGCTGGGGGGAGCGAAGTGGGGGAATGGCGCCCGAGCCCGAATCCGCCCATGGGACAGCTACTCTCGCTCTATCTGCAAATCGCGCTGCTGCGCGCCGGTCCGCAGCGGCTGCCACCGTCACGGCTGCTGTTGGTGCTACTGCTGGCCAGCCACGCCCTATTCGGCTACCTCTTGGGCGCACTGGATGAGCCGGCGCCCTATGCCTTAGTCCACGCTGCGCTCATGACCCTGCTGATGGTCTCGGTCACCCACGCCCTGCTGCTCTGGTGCCGGCACCTGGAGCGCTTGGCGCAGACCCTCAGCGCCCTGGCGGGTACCGATCTACTGCTTGGCCTTATCTCACTGCCGATCCAGTTGTGGAGTGCCGCCCATGGCGAGCCGCAGGTGCTGAAGGCGCTGTTGGTGCTCGGGTTACTGGTCTGGTCGGTGGTGATCACCGCCCACATCCTGCGCCACGCCCTCGATCTCGCCATGGTCCAGACGGTACCCATCGCCCTGAGCTACACGCTGCTCTCCTATATGCTCGCGGTGGCGGCAATGCCCCCGGCGGGCTGACTCCCCCTTCCCTCGGAGACCCCAACGTGCACCTCCATATCCTCGGAATCTGCGGAACCTTCATGGGCGGCGTGGCGCAGCTGGCCCGCGCCCTAGGCCATGAGGTGAGTGGCCAGGACGCCAACGTCTACCCGCCGATGAGCGATCAACTACAGGCGGCGGGGATCACCTTGCAGGAGGGCTATAGCGCCGCGGGTGTGCCGCCGGAGGCCGATGTGGTGGTCATCGGCAACGCGCTGAGCCGAGGTAATCCCGCCGTGGAGGCGGTGTTGGACCGCGGGATGCGCTACACCTCCGGGGCGCAGTGGCTGGCGGATGAGCTGCTGCCAGGGCGTTGGGTGTTGGCTGTGGCCGGCACCCACGGCAAGACCTCCACCTCGGCCATGCTGGCCTGGATCCTGGAATATGCCGGGATGCGGCCGGGTTTTCTCATCGGCGGGGTGCCGCGTAACTTCGGCCACTCGGCACGGCTGGGTGAGTCGCCCTTTTTTGTGGTGGAGGCGGATGAGTACGACACCGCCTTCTTCGACAAGCGCTCCAAGTTTGTCCATTACCATCCCCGGACCGCCGTGCTCAACAACCTTGAGTTTGATCACGCGGATATTTTTCCTGATCTGGCGGCTATCGAGCGGCAGTTCCACCACTTCGTTCGCACAATACCGGGTCAGGGGCTCATCATCCGCGGGGCCGCGGAGCCGGCCCTGGATCGGGTCATGGCCATGGGCTGTTGGACCCCAGTGGAGCGGGTGGGAGAGGCCGAGGGTTGGTGCGCGTGCAACGTTGATGATGCCGGTAGCTGCTTTGAGGTCCACTTCCAGGGGCACTATCAGGGGACGGTGGAGTGGTCGCAGCTCGGTGCCCACAATGTCGCCAACGCCTTGGCGGCCATCGCAGCGGCGCGTCACGCCGGGGTCCCGGTGGGCCACGCCTGCGCGGCATTGGCAGAGTTTGGGGGGGTGAAGCGGCGGCTGGAGGTGCGTGGTGAGGTGCGCGGGATCACCGTCTATGACGACTTTGCCCACCACCCCACCGCCATTGAGGTGACCCTAGCCGCCCTGCGGGGGCGGGTAGGGGAGGGGCGGATCCTGGCGGTGGTGGAGCCGCGCTCCAACACCATGCGTATGGGGGTCCACCGCGACCAGCTGGCGCCGGCCCTGGTGGCGGCTGATCGCGCCTTCCTCTACGCCCCTGCCAATCTCCCCTGGGATACCGCAGGACTGGCGGCGGGGCTGGGGGAGCGCGGTGAGATCCACCGTGAACTAGACTCACTGCTTGAGGCCATCACTGCCCAGGCCCGGCCGGGGGACGCCATCTTAGTGATGAGCAACGGCGCCTTCGGTGGTATCCACCAGCGGTTACTCCAGGCGCTCGCCCAGTGAAGCGTAACGGTTATGGCGGGCGAGCGGCGTTGCTGGTGGGTCGTCGGACCTGCCACTGGGCCGGGACCTGACCGATGCAGCGCGACACCATCGCCATTGCCATCACCGGCGCCTCCGGCGCCCCTTACGCCCTGCGGCTACTGGAGTGCCTAGTGACCGCCGGCCGGCCGATCCAGCTGATGATCTCCGCTGCGGCGCAGGTGGTGATGGCCACGGAGACCGATCTCCAGCTCCCCACCCGCCCCGAGGCGGTGGCGGAGCTGCTAACGGAGCGGTTTGCCGCCGCCCCGGGGCAGCTGCGGGTGTTTGGCCCGCGCCAGTGGATGGCGCCGGTGGCCAGTGGGTCGAGTGGTCCGGGGGCGATGGTGATCGTCCCCTGCTCCACCGGCACCCTCTCCGCGGTGGCCTTGGGGGCGAGCGATAATCTCATTGAGCGGGCCGCCGATGTGGTACTGAAGGAGCGGCGCCAGCTGATCCTGGTGCCGCGGGAGACGCCGCTCTCCGCCATCCACCTAGAGCATATGTTGACGTTGGCGCGGTTGGGGGCGGTGATCCTGCCGGCGGCTCCCGGTTTCTACCACCGCCCTGAGGGGATCGGGGACTTGATCGACTTCATCGTTGCCCGCATCCTCGATCACTTAGATATCCCGCATACATTGACCGCCCGTTGGGGCGACGGCTATGGAGGTTAGCGTGCAGCACTCCGGCGAGACCTCACTTATCCCCATTTTTCCGCTCCATGCCGTGCTGTTTCCCGGTGGACCATTGGCCCTGCGCATCTTCGAGACCCGCTATCTGGATATGGTGAGCGAGTGTCTGAAGCAGGAGAGCGGTTTTGGGGTCTGTCTCATTCGGGATGGCGAGGAGGTAGGGAAGGCGGCACAACCCTACGATATCGGCACCTACGGCACCATCAGCTACTGGCACCGGCGGGATGACGGCCTGCTAGGGGTGACGGTGATGGGGGAGCGGATCTTCCGCATCCTGCGCACAGAGGTGCGCCCCAATCAGCTGTTAATGGGCGAGGTGGAGTTTCTCAGCGCCAACCAACCCCAAGCGACCCCCGTGCCAGAGCGGTTTACGCCGCTGGTGGAGCGGTTGCGGACGGTGATCGATCAGCTCGATCACCCCTATATCCACCTGGCACGCCACTTCGATGACGCCTGCTGGGTCGGTAGCCGGTTGGCCGAGCTGCTACCCATCCCACTGGAGCACAAACAGCACTTTCTGATGCTGGATGATGCGGTGCAGCGGCTGGAGCGGATCGCGGCCCTACTGGAGACCGGCGAATTTGTCGCTGGTGACCAGTAGCAGCGGACAGCAGGCGCGGGCCCGCGGTGCCACCTGACCGAAGCCGGCGAGGGTCTGGCGCAGGAGCCGGATCCCACTAGCGTACTCACCCGCCGTGAGGGGGATAGAGGCGAGGCCCCACGGCTGTTTTACCTCCAGTCGGCTCACACTCCCGACCCACAGCGGGGCCGCCTGTGGCATCAGCTGGAGATCGGCGCGCCACAGCCGCAGGATGTAGGCGGCCCCCTGCTCCCCGGCGATGGGATAGAGCAGCGCCAGCTGCTCGTGGCGACCATCATGGACCTGCGGGAGTACCGGCAGCTTAGCCATGGTTTCATCATTGGCCAGCCAGTGGAGCCAACTGGTGGCGGTCAACTCCGTACTCCTCTGCCAGCCGTGTTGGAGCAGGTGCTGCACCAGCGGCTCCAGCGGCCCGGCATATTGGAGGGTGAGCGGCTGCCGGTAGTCATCCCGTAGATCCCGGCGGTAGTTGGGTAGGCCGTTATAACCACCGTTCCACCACGCCTGGGCCGCCATCTGGGTGGTCTCCCGTTGCGGCTGGTAGCGCGCCAGATCTGCCTGGAAGTGGCTGGCAAACTGCCAGCCGCCGGCCAGTAGTTGGGTCGCCAGGGCGACACCCCCCAGGGTCAGGGCCGAGAGCGGCGCCACGGCATGGCGGCGGTAGGCGATCCCGAGCAGCGCCACCCAGGTAAAGCCGAGGGCGAGCCCCCCCACCACATCGGAGAACCAGGCGATCCCGAGGTAGACCTTGGCAAAACCGATGGCGGTGATCAGGGCGGCGATGCTGGCGTAGATCAGCCAACGCCGGGTGGGGCGCAGCTCGCGGGCGATGAGTACACCGAGAAAGCCATAGACCAGCATGGCCCCCATGGCGGTGCCGCTGGGGAAGCGATCACTGGCACCGGCTAACAGCGGGGCCGGACGCTCCCCCAGGCCAGTGAGTTGGAGTAGCCAGGTGAGCGCCAAGGCGAAGCCGACCGCCCCTACCCAGTGGGCCGCGGCTCGCCAGCGGCGGCGCCAGGCGAGCCAGAGGGTGACATTGACAACCAGGGCCCCCAGGACCGGCGGGCGACCGAGGAGGTGGAGGAGTACCAGGGCGCGATCCGCCACCGGACTGCGCAGCCCCTCCAGGGAGAAGTAGATGAAGGCGTCGTAGTTGTGGAGTAGGCCACCCCCCGCCACATTCTCCAGGAGTGTCAGGAACAGGGCGGCGGCCAGGATGAGTAGGAGTGCCAGCAGGGTCAGGCCGCGGGTCTCCGGGTGCTCCGGGTCGAGCAGTGCCGCGGGTAGGCGTCCCAACAGCGGGTGCAGGCGGCTCCAGGCCAACACCCGCACAATGATGCCGTGGGCCCGTGGGTGGAGTAGCTCGAAACCGCGGCGGACCGCCCACACCGCCAGGACGATGAGTAGTAACAGGAGCCCGGCGAGGAAGGCGAGGCGGGTGGCCACTTCGGCGGCGAGGCCGAGGGAGGCGGCAAACACCGCGCCGGGGATGACATAGACCGGCGCCCAGAGCAGGCCCGAGATGACATTGACGGCGAGGAAGCGGCTGGGGGCCATGCCCAGCATTCCCGCCACCGCTGGGATGACGGGGCGGATGGGGCCGATAAAACGGCCAAACAGTACCCCCTTGCCGCCATGGCGATGGAAGAAGTCGGTGGAGCGCTGGACCAAAGAGGGGTAGGCGGTGAAGGGCCAGATGGCCAGTAACCGCTCCCGGAAGTGCCAGCCGAGCCAGAAGCTCACCCCATCTCCCACCACCGCCCCGGCGGCGGCCCATAGCAGCACGGGGGTCACGGGGAGGGCGCCGCTCCCCACCAGTGCGCCGATGCCGAACATCAGCACCGCCCCGGGGAGGAAGAGCCCTACAACCGCCAGCGACTCCGCCGCTGCGATGCAAAACACCACCAGCCCAGCCCAGTGGGGATGGGCGGAGATCCAGTCGAGGATGGGGGCGAGGTCGAAGGGCACGGGGGTCAGTGAACTCGGGGAGATGGGTGTGGTAATTTTGCCCGATGCCGATGGCCGTCGGCAGCTTTTGGTGTCTATCTGGCGCTGGAGGCGGGGGCGGCCGCCTGGCGCCATTCTGCGGCTGTGAAGGAATCACCAGTGAATTCAAGCTATCTTCAACGCGCCGATACCGAGCGCCTCAAGCAGATTGCGCTGCTGTGCTATCTCCTTCAGGCGGGCTCCTTCCTGTTTGGGATCACCCTATTAGTGGCGCTCATCATCGGTTATATCAAACGGTCGGACGCCCGGGGCACCTGGCTAGAGTCCCACTACCGTTGGCAGATCCGCACCTTCTGGTGGACGCTGCTCTGGAGTTTAGTCGCGGGGGTGACGACGCTCTTGCTGGTGGGTTACGCCATTATTCCGATCGTGGTGATCTGGTTCATCTACCGCATCGCCCGCGGTTGGCTCGCCCTGATCGATGGCAAGCCGCTGCCCATGTGAACTGAAGTAGGGCGTTGCACCCACGCAACGCCAATGACAATAGAACCATCTGAGGGGATACCACTTTGAAACTTGAGACCCTGGCCATCCATGCCGGTTACTCGCCCGATCCCACCACCAAGGCGGTGGCCGTACCGCTCTACCAGACCACCTCTTACGCCTTCGACGACACCCAACACGGGGCAGACCTGTTTGACCTGAAGGTCCCAGGCAATATCTACACCCGCATCATGAACCCAACCAACGCCGTGCTGGAGCAGCGGGTGGCGGCGTTGGAGGGGGGGATCGGCGCCCTGGCGCTCGCCTCGGGTATGGCGGCCATCACCTATACCGTGCAGACCTTGGCCGAGGTCGGTGACAACATCGTTACCACCAGCCGGCTCTACGGCGGTACCTACAACCTGTTTGCCCACACCCTGCCGCGCCAGGGGATCCAGGCGCGCTTTGCGGCTCATGACGATTTTGACGCCCTGGCGGCGCTGATCGATGAGCGCACCAAGCTGCTGTTCTGCGAGTCCATCGGCAACCCCGCCGGCAATGTGGTGGATATCGGCCGGCTGGCGGAGATCGCCCACGCCAAAGGGGTGCCGTTGGTGGTGGACAACACCGTACCGAGCCCCTACCTCTGTCGGCCGTTTGAGCACGGTGCCGACATCGTGGTCCACGCCCTCACCAAATATATGGGCGGCCACGGCACCACCCTCGCCGGGGTGGTGGTGGACTCCGGGAAGTTTGATTGGAAGGCCCATGCCGATCGCTTTCCGCTGCTCAATAGCCCCGACCCCTCTTACCATGGCGTGGTCTACACCGAGGCATTTGGGGCCGCCGCCTTCATCGGCCGCTGCCGGGTGGTGCCGCTGCGCAACATGGGTGCCGCCCTGGCGCCGTTCAACGCCTTCCTGATCCTCCAGGGGATCGAGACCCTGGCGCTACGCATGGATCGGCATGGTGAGAACACCCTGGCGGTGGCCAAATACCTCAAGGCACATCCGCAGGTGAGCTGGGTCAACTACGGCGGTCTGCCGGACTCGCCCGACTATCCGCTGGTGCAGAAATATATGCACAACGGCAACGCCTCCGGCATCCTCTCCTTTGGCATCAAAGGGGGACGGGAGGCGGGCGCCAAGTTCATCGACGCCCTCAAGCTCGTCGTGCGCCTGGTCAACATCGGTGATGCCAAATCCCTCGCCTGCCACCCGGCCACCACCACCCACCGGCAGCTCAATGATGAGGAGCTGAAGAGCGCCGGGGTCTCGGCGGATATGGTGCGTCTCTCCATCGGTATCGAACACATCGATGACATCCTGGCCGATATCGAACAGGCGCTAGGGGAGGCCAAGTAGCCCCCTCGCCCCACCCCTCGCCCCACGGACGGGTGGGGCGAGGGGTGGGGGCGAGGCAATCTGACCCT